>JAQVLA010000024.1 GCA_028704385.1 Bacteroidales bacterium
TTTATTTGCTGGGTCTTTCGCCGGTGCAAAATATCGATCCTACTCCTTTTGCCTTCACTTTTACGGGGCTGTTTATGTCGATCAGTGTGCTGCGTTATCGCCTGCTCGATCTGATGCCCATTGCCCGCAGGCATGTATTCAGAAGTATGACAGATGGATTGGTTGTGGTTGATGTTCAAAACAGAATTGTAGATGTTAATCCTGAGGGTGTCAGGATTTTTAATTGGGACAGAATGCCGTATGGTGAACTGGCTGATGAATTATGGAAGGATTATCCTCAGCTTACGGCCCTTTTAAAAGATCAAAATGCCGAAACGATTGAATTGGAAATCGCAAACCAGCAGGTTTTTCATTATTATTTGGTTTCCAGTTCTGTGATAAAAGAGAGCAAGAAAAGGATGGTTGGTGTATTGTTGGTAATTCACGACATCACTTTTCGTCATCAGATGCAGGAGGCTATCATACAAAATGAAGAGAAGTTACGCGTGCTAAATGCCGAAAAGGACAAGTTGTTCTCGGTGATTGCCCATGATTTGCGGGGGCCTATGGGAGCTTTCACAGCGTTGACAGAACTTATCCTGCAACAGCCAGGTGATATTTCTGCCGATGAAATGCGCCACCTGATGCATAGTATGAATAAATCAGCCCGCTCTTTGCAGGACTTGCTCGAAAATCTGCTCTATTGGTCGCGTATGCAACGTGATGATGTGCGGATAGAACTGAAAAGCCTGCCTCCTGAACGTTTTGTCAGGGAAGTATTATCCCTGTTTCAGGAATCTGTCAGAAGCAAAGAACTTAAGGTTACCACTTCTCTTAAACCAGTAATGGTGATAGCGGATGAGCAAATGCTGTTGTTTGTGCTGCGCAACCTCATTTCCAATGCGATAAAATTTACGCATCAGGGAGGTGTAATACATATTAAATCAGAGCAATACGATGATGCCTTCGTTAGTATTGTTGTAAAAGATACCGGTATTGGTATGGACAAGACATTGATAAGCAAGCTGTTTGCTATCGAAGAGAAAGTTGGCAGACCCGGAACAGCAGGCGAACCCAGCTCAGGTCTCGGACTGATTTTGAGTAAGGAGTTTATTACCAGACAAAATGGTAAACTTCTGGTCGAAAGTGAGCCCTGCAAAGGAAGTACACTTACTGTTTTGCTGCCTCTTGCAAACGTGTAGTCACTCTTGTTCAAAAAATGTATGTATCAACCGAATAAAATTAGCTTCGGCTTTTGCAGCATTTTCAAGCATATCTGACAGCGCCACCGGTTTCAGATTATCCGGATCACAAAGGTCAGTAACAACAGAGATAGCTGAAACAGGCAGCTTCATATGATTGGCCACAATCACTTCCGGCACAGTTGACATACCCACTACATCGGCGCCGGCCATCCTTAAAAACCGGTATTCGGCACGTGTTTCAAGGCAGGGACCTATCCAGGCTGCATAAACACCTTGGTGAAGTTTAAGTTCCATCGACTGTGCAATAGTTAATAGTTTATTATTCATCTTCTGATCATAGGGTTGGCTCATATCCGGAAAGCGCGGGCCAAGTTCATCCAGGTTTTTGCCTGTCAGCGGATTATTGGGCAGGAAATTGATGTGGTCATCGAGCAAAACAAGTGAAGCAGGTTCGTATTCAGGATTTAAGCCGCCACTGGCATTGCTGATCAGCAGCCTTTCGATGCCGAGCATCTTCATCACACGCACAGGAAAAGTGATCTGTTCCATGCTATAGCCTTCATAATAATGAAATCTGCCCTGCATCATCACCACCGGATGCGATGCAATGGTACCAAACAAAAGCTGCCCGTGATGCCCTTCCACAGTTGCTCTTACAAAATGAGGGATGGACGTATAGGGTATTTTGTGCGTAATATCAGCTATTTTAGATAGACCCGAAAGCCCTGTCCCCAGGATGATTCCCGTTTTTACTTGCTGGTCGGTTTGCGAACGAATATAGGCAACAGCTTCTTGTATTTTTTCGATCATTTTTTTTGCCATAAAAGTAGTGAAATTAAGGCTAAGGTACAATCAGCCGTAAACAAAATACAAATTCGGATTGTTATTTGGAAAAGTAAAAGAAAGATGTCAAAAAGCAGATTATTAGTTCTTATGATGCTTTTGTTGGCTTTTGATTTCACAGTCAGGAGTCAGCAAAATGATTCGTCCTATCAAATACCTCTTAGCGAAATGAAGCAAATAAATATTCAGAAATCAGAAGCGGAATGGCTCGAAGAGCTTGGCCCTGAAAAATATAGGATTTTAAGACAGTGCAGCACCGAGCCACCTTTCACTGGTAAATATTATAATCACAAAGAAGATGGCACTTATGTGTGTGCCGGCTGTGGTGCCCAGCTCTTCGATTCAGACACAAAATACGAATCCGGTTCGGGCTGGCCCAGTTTTTTTGCCGCCATTGGAAAAGACAAAATCAGGGAAGTGCTTGATACCAGTTATGGGATGATGCGTACAGAAATAAAATGTGCCAAATGCGATGGCCATCTCGGGCATGTGTTCACTGACGGTCCGCCACCAACCGGTTTGAGGTATTGCGTAAATTCTGCATCAATGGATTTTGTGCCTGCCAAAGCAAAATGATTCATTCAAAATACGGGCTCAAAAGCAACAGGCTCGATTGCAAAGCATTCAGCACCTGTTTTTGTTCGTCTGGCACGCAAAAAAGTTGTGCGCTTCGGTAAGTTTTTCTTTTGTTTTTGGAATTTGTCAAAGTAAAACAGGTCTGATTTCCTTTGCATCTGGCTTCGAGACAAGATAAATTATCAGCTTCGGCTTGTATTTGAGTTGATTTCCAGTCCACTCCATCATATTGATAACTTAGCGTGAACTTTGAAGTTGAATCCCATTCGCGTATATTGCCTTGCAAACCAAAACTGCATCCGATGCCGCTTCCGGCTTTATATTGCTTGTTAAAAAGATCTGTGATATTGTTTATCAGTGCAATCTTTTCGAACAGTTGTTTGTCTTGGTGCGCCCTTGCTTCAGCAAACCAAACCAGACAGATAACAACAAGCGTGATTAATTTCATGCCGTTCCCGATTTGTGTTTTTTCCAGTAGGATGCCAGATCCTTTTTCACTTCAGGTGCCAGGATAAAAAGACCCAACAGGTTAGGGAATGCCATACAAAGCACCATCATATCCGAGAAGTCCATCACCGGACCCAGGCTGGCTGCGCTGCCAATAATAATACAAAGCAAAAAGAAACTGTTGAACAGCATTCCTGCAGGCTTGCGCGAACCAAAATAGCGTTGGCTGATGCCGCCAAACAGAAAATCAAAGCCTTTCAGTCCGTAGTACGACCAGGAAATCATGGTGCTAAAGGCAAAGAGCGTAACGGCACCCAACAGTACAAAAGGAAACCATGAAATAACCGAACCGTATGCTGCTGAGGTTAAACTAACACCCTGTATGCCACTGGTGTCTTCGTACACTCCCGAAAAAATGATTACCAATGCCGTCATGGTACAAATGATAACAGTATCCACAAAAGGTTCGAGTAAAGCCACGATACCTTCGCTTACCGGCTGATCTGTTTTGGCAGCAGCATGTGCGATGGAAGCAGAGCCCACACCGGCCTCATTGGAAAAGGCACCCCGCTGAAACCCAAAGATCAACACCCCGATCACACCTCCCTTCATGGCTTCGGCATCAAAAGCTCCGTTCCAGATCAATTGCAATGCATGTCCGGTTTGATCAAAGTGCATGGCAATAATAATGAGTGAAGCAGCCACATAAAGCACAGCCATAAAAGGCACAATCCGTGAAGTAACACTGGCAATACTTTTTATCCCACCAATAATCACCAGTCCAACAAAAAAGGCCATCAGCAGGCCATACCAAAAACCATAGTTCGCTAAAGCCGGAAAAAATATTGTGAGCTGCTCGAAAGCCTGATTCGCCTGAAGCATATTGCCTCCTCCCACAGATCCACCGATGGCCATCACCGAAAAAGTTACTGCCAGTACGATTCCCAATGGCATCAGTCCTTTGCGTGAAAGGCCGTTTTTTAAATAATACATGGCACCTCCCGACACCTCACCCTTATGATTGATGATACGGTACTTTAATCCAAGTGTGCATTCGGCAAATTTAAGCGACATACCCAACAATCCGGCCATGATCATCCAGATGGTAGCTCCAGGCCCTCCAATGGAGATGGCAACGGCTACACCAGCAATATTTCCCATACCTACCGTGGCTGACAAGGCAGTTGTTAAAGCTTGAAAATGAGATACTTCTCCCTTAGAGGTCTTTTTGTCGTATTTGCCACTCACCAGCCCGAGGGCATGTCGGAAACCTCTTAAATTAATGAATCTGAGATAAAAAGTGAAAAACAATCCTCCAGCCATCAGCCACACCACAATCAGCTTTAATGGGGCTTTTACGGGAGAACCGTTTTCATCCAAAATCACCTGGCCATTCTCATCATAAACCTTTGGGTCGTACAAACCTATGGCTGCAAAAGGATCCCAGAATAAGGCTGCGGCCAGTTGATCAACAAAAGGAGTAAAGGCCTGATTAATTTTTGAAGAAATGGTCATTGCTGAATCTGCTTCAACTACTTTTTGTATTGTGTCTGCCTTGATTTGTAAAACCAAAAAGACAAAAAATAAAAGCAGAAACAGCCTCTTCATTTTACTTGGGTTGATTCTTCAGGTTTTCCATATGTTTAAAATAACGTTTTGTTTCATTTACGACCACCGGTGATAGCAGCAGTAGTGCAATCAGGTTGGGGATGGTCATAAAGGTGATCACCATATCCACAAAATGCCATACGATATCCAGTCCCCATACGGAACCAAAAAACACAAAAAGACCATAAAGATAGAGGTAAGGTTTCACGGCATTTTCACCGATCAGGTAGATGGCAGCTCTTGAACCATAATACGACCAACTGATGATGGTGCTAAATGCAAACAACAAAAGACTAAAAGCAATGATATGTCCGCCAAACCCATCAATTCCAAAGCGATGTAAACCTGTATTCATGGCTTCTACGGTCATTCCAACTCCCATAGTTTCCAGTTTCCAGGCATCAGTAACAATGATCATCAGGGCTGTCATGGTACAAATCACAATGGTATCAATCATGGGTTCCAAAAGGGCAACAATACCTTCACGAGCCGGATATTTGGTACGCGCAGCTGCATGAGCAATAGGTGCCGAACCCTGACCAGCTTCGTTTGAGAACAGGCCCCGACGCACGCCCCATATCAGGGTCATGATAAAGGTGCTTCCCACAAATCCCCCTGCTGCAGCGGTGCCTGTGAATGCATCTCTGAAAATGAGTGCAAAAGCTGAAGGAATATGATCATACATTCCAAAAATTACAGCCAGAGTGGCCAAAATATAGATGGCAGCCATAAAGGGAACCAGACGGGAAGTTACATCTGCAATTCGTTTGATACCACCAATTACCACAAGCAAAACCAAAAAGGTAATCACTGCACCTGATATCCAGTTAGGGATGGCATAGCTGGTAAGCATCGCATCTGCCATTGAATTAGACTGTGCCATATTGCCGGTTCCCAGGGAGCATAAAATGGTGGCGATAGCAAAAACAACTGCAAGCACTTTGGCCCATTTGCCTAGTTTGTCCTTTAAACCATATTCCATATAATACATCGGCCCGCCTGAAACGGTGCCATCACTATTGAATTTGCGGTATTTCTGTGCTAGCGTTACTTCACTGTATTTAAGCATCATACCTAAAAAACCTGTAACCCAAATCCAAAAAACAGCTCCCGGCCCACCCAAATAAATGGCCAGTGCAACACCAACAATATTTCCTGTGCCAACGGTAGCTGATAATGCCGTTGTGAGTGCTTTAAAATGATTCACATCACCCTCAGCTTCCTTGCTGTCGTATTTTCCACGAATAACATTCACAGCATGTCCAATCTTAGTGATATTTATAAATCTGAGTTTGAAGGCGAAATAGATGCCAGTTGGGATGAGCATCAATAAAATCAGGTAGCCGCCTACATAATTATTATAAGCCTGAATTGCGGAATCAATAGCAGCGAGGAAATTATTCATAAAGGTGGTTTTTGGGGTTCAGTATTTAGCAAAATTGTAATCTAAACTCAGGAAAAGCTACATTTGAAGCGGACAAATTTTAGAAATTTGTTTGCCATTCACAAATAAAAGTTTCAAGAACTGGCTGTAATCCTGATTAATATGCACAAAATCAAATGCATAATGGATTATATTTAATTTTTTAAACATCACGCAACAAAACATGTCCAACCCTACATTCAAGGCAGCGTCTTGGCTTGCAATAGGACTGATGCAAAAAAATCAAAGCCTGCGAATGCAAGGCATTGTTTACTTTTAGACCTGCCTGCTCAAATTTTCGGATAAGGTTATTATTTTCAGCATCCAGTGCTTCCAGAAGCATCAGGGCCTTATCCTGCATTGCCTGGTCCTGATGGGATTTGCCAAAGGCAAAGAGGGTTTGAACTACCGTATTAATTAGTAAGATATGGATCGCATTTTTGCCAAGTTTTTTTGGTTTACCGGCTGAGGGCTTATCAAACTGAAAATGATTTGTCCAATAATCTGATGCTTCAACACTGAAATGAGCAACAATTTCATCCGTAGTTTTGGCATAACGGATATTTGAAAACAACTGGCCGTTTTTGTATAACAATGCGGCAAGCTGACTCAGTCGGATCGTTGGGAAGTTAGCTGGCCGCATTCGCATAAAACGCCATTCCTGTGCCTGCATCTGCGACAAATCGTATTTATGACTCAAAAACTGAAATTCTTTTTTCAGATTCACAGGATATTCATCCTCAAAATCTTTGTTTAGCAGTCCGGCTGTCCCATATAACAAAGCCTCAAGCTGAAAAAGATTGTCTCGATGTCTGAGTAAAACAGATAGCGGTAAAATTTTCCCTAAGCGTTCGAAAGGAGCTTGATTTACCTTAAAACCAAAATTGCTAAGCAAGAGCTGATAAAAGCTCACCTCCCAGTCGTTATTGTTTTGAGTCAGCAAATCAGAAATGATGGCTGTTTTATGTTCCAGGCGTTCGGCGATCATCCTGTCGAGCCACGACAGCCAGGTGAACCATTGTACCTCATGCAGTTGATTTTCGCAGGCTATCCACTGTTTGCTATCCACAAACTTTCGGTATTTGAGTAAAATCTCTGAAGGATATTTGTCTTTTATTTCCAAAGTTTGCAGGGGTTTTCGCTGGCTGTCGTAAACGGTTTTATCGTTTTTATAAACCACATGTAAAATCACATTTTCGTATGCCTTGTCCTGATCGTGATGATGCTTGTACCAGTCGGAAGCCAGAGTGTGTATTTCAACATTTCCGGCCCAGATGGTTTCACCGATTTTTATTCGGGCATTAAGAAAATCGGGGCCGGCATTTGCGTTACGATGGCCGGGATGTAGAATTTGTATGGATTCATTTTCGGTGGTTTGCAATCCGGGTTTGAGTAGTTTGTTTTCCCAGAGGTAATGGATAAAAAACTCATTCATAATTACTTATAAATATTATAGCCTGACACATAGTAATGCTGGTTATTTTTTTTGACGTGCTAAGGTAAAAAAATACTGACTATTTTCAATTTTGGAATATTATAAAAGCAGTTTTAAATTGCACATAAACAAAATGTTAATATCAAATCAACCTGGTTTACTCTATTTTATCCGGGCATTTCTTGCGGTGGCACCATTAAAATTTGTACTTTTGTACTTAGATCTAAAACCAGAATTGCGATGGCTGAAACCAGTGTGCTTCTTGCCGGTATCGAACTTAAGATACAACAGTTGATAGCGCGCAATAAAGAGTTAAGCAAAAAGGTTGCAGATCTGACTGACGAAAACGAAGCCTTGAAGTCTGAATTGGCGGAGCTTCAACAATCGCACAGTCAATTAACAGATCAAATAAATAAAAAAATTATTGTAAACGCGCTCGGAAACGAGAAGGAAGTAGAAGAAGGACGAAAGCTCATACAAGGGCTGATGCGGGAAATAGACTATTGTGTTGCATTATTGAACAAAGGATAGCGAACAGCGAGAAATATGAATGAAATTACGATCAATATCATCATTGCAGAACGAACCTACAAATTGCGGATACAGGCAGAGGAGGAAGAACGGGTTCGTAAGGCTGCTGCACAGATAAATGATCGGATAAAGGCTTATGCCAACGCTTATGCCTTCAAAGATCATCAGGATCTGCTGGCTATGACAGTACTTCAACTGGCCACTTCAGAAGCAGTATTGAAGGATGAGCTTGCTTTTAGTAATAACCGTCTGGATGAGAAGTTGTATCAGCTGGACGCGCTGTTAACAGACCATTTGACATTGTAATATGGCAACATTCGTTCTTTGAAGATATTTGCCCGCTTAATTCAAACCGTGATTGTAAACTCAACATTACCATCATAAGGGTTTGCTCATCGATCACAAAAACAGGCCTCACTCCTTAGGGAGTTTTGCTTCGGCAAAACAGTGGAAGTTTGCGCGGTCAGGCTGCCCTAAACGTGTCTGAGAGGGGTTTACCAACTCCTTTGAATTAAGTCGGGCATTTTTTTATTCCTGTTCCTTTTATTTCGGGCTATTGAAAAGCTATTAACTATGGAAATGTTGATTTATGCCCTGTTGCTGCTGGCCGGATTAGGCCTGGGAGCATTGTCGGCGGCTACGGTGCTTCGAAAAGCACTTACCAAAAAAGGTGAGTTGCTTTTGGAGGAGGCCAAAGAGAAAGCCGAAGTAATTAAAAAAGAGAAGATTCTGCAAGCCAAAGAAAAATTTATTCAGCTGAAATCTGATCATGAAGTAATGATTTCCGAGAAAAACAGGGAAATCCAAAAAACAGAAAACAGACTTCAGAATAAAGAACAACAATTTGCGCAAAAGATGGAGGATTATCAGCGCAAACAAAAAGAGCTTAGTGCATTACGTCAGAATTTAAATACACAACTCGACATACTGAACAAACGTCAGGAAGAGCTGGACAAAGTGCAGGAAGAACAGGTGAAGTTGCTTGAGAAAGTTTCAGGCCTATCGGCTAATGAGGCGAAAGCACAACTGATTGAACTGATGAAAGATGAAGCTACTTCAGAAGCCATGATTTTGGTGAAGGATATTACAGAAGAAGCCAAACTTACGGCTAATATGGCCGCCAAAAAGATAGTGGTTGAAACCATTCAACGTACTGCTGCCGAACACGCTATAGAGAATACTGTCACTGTTTTCAATATTGAAAGTGATGAAATTAAAGGCCGTATCATCGGTCGCGAAGGCCGTAACATAAGGGCCTTGGAAGCACTCACCGGCGTTGAGATCATTATTGACGACAGTCCGGATGCAATTTTGCTTTCAGGATTTGATCCGGTACGGCGTGAGATTGCCCGTATCTCCCTTCAAAAACTTGTCACTGATGGCCGTATCCATCCTGCCCGTATCGAAGAGGTGGTGAAGAAAACAGAAAAACAAATCGAACAGGAGATCCTGGAAACAGGGAAAAGGACCGTGATCGACCTGGGTATCCTTAACCTTCATGGTGAGCTGATCAAGATGATCGGCCGGATGAAATATCGTTCATCCTATGGTCAAAACCTTTTGCAGCACTCAATTGAGGTGGCCAAGTTGAGTGCAACGATGGCTTCAGAATTGGGACTTAACACCAAGATTGCCAAACGCGCCGGATTGTTGCACGATATCGGAAAGATTGCAGAGAATGCCGAAGAATTGCCTCATGCCATCCTTGGGATGAAAATTGCCGAAAAGTTTAAGGAAAAGCCTGATGTTTGTAATGCCATCGGTGCTCACCATGATGAAATCGAGATGGAAACCCTGATTGCACCTATCGTTCAGGTGTGTGATGCCATATCGGGTGCCCGTCCCGGTGCACGTCGCGAAGTGGTTGAAGCCTATATCCAAAGGCTGAAAAAACTGGAAGAAATGGCTTTGGCTTATCCCGGTGTTGTCAAAACCTATGCAATACAGGCAGGCCGTGAGCTGCGTGTGATAGTGGGTGCTGATAAGGTTACCGATGCCGATGCCGACAAACTGGCTTACGATCTGTCACGCAAAATACAAACAGAAATGACCTATCCCGGTCAAATAAAAATCACCGTAATCCGCGAAACACGCGCGGTGAGCTATGCTAAATAATCATTTTAATTAAAACCTCAAAAAATTATGAAAAAACTAATTGTGGCCTTAGTGCTTTTTTTCTCAGCAAGTTTAAGCTTTGCCCAAAGCCCGATCGGCGATGGTGGCAAACAGCTTAATTTTGGAACCGGTTTTTCGAACTGGGGAGTCCCGTTTTATGTAGGAATGGATTTTGGTGTGCATCCCGATATCACAGTCGGGTTTAATGCTTCGTTCCGTTCGTACAATGAAAAATGGGGAGGAGATAAATACGGACATACCATCATTGGATTGTTTGCCAACGGAAATTATCATTTCAACACTTTGCTGAATATTCCGCGTGAATGGGATTTCTACGCTGGAATAAGTGCCGGCTGGGTCATCTGGAATGCCGCCAGCGGTTATGGCGGAAGTCATGCCTCCGGATTTGGTATTGATGCACAAATCGGCGGTCGTTATTATTGGAACGATCGTTGGGCAGTTAACCTTGAATTCGGTGGTGGTAATGCTGCTTCCGGCGGACGTATCGGACTGAGCTTCATCTTGTAAAGCATAAATATAAGATTAAAAAACCCGTTCATTTTTTGTGAACGGGTTTTTTTAAGTTATTGATTTTTCTGCTCAAATTCCAGTATCATTTCTTCGGGACTTTTGCCTAAAAACTGTAGTGCACTGTGGGCATCATCAGCAAAACTGTGGTCGGGATATTCTTTTATCAATCGTTCGTATGAAAGATGTGCCCTGACAGTGTCGCCAATTTGTTGATCATAAATAAATCCTTCCAGAAACAAGGCAACACCGGCATAATAGGTTCCGGAATAATTTTCGAGATAGGTTGAGATCAGTTGCAGGCTCTCCTTTGCACGGGGTAGATTTATGGAGATGTCGATGGCTTTGAAGAGATATTCAGCCGACAGGCTGTCATCGGGCCAGTTTTGCTGGTAGCTTTGATAGTATTCGATGAGTTTTAGCGCAGAATCGACTATAATTGTGCCATTGTCCAACATAATATATTGCTCAGTTTGGGCAATCTTTTGTTGTAAACCGGCTTGATCAACTGTTTTGGTTTTTTGATCCGAACCGCTACAGGATACGAAAAAAGCCTGCATCAGTAGGATAACTAATCCCATGTAAGAAATTTGTTTTGCCATATCTAACGGGTTTTTTTACGGATTTTTGGGAAGATCATTCTATAATCCACCTCAACTTTTCCTTCCGAAATATCGCGGAGTTTGCCTTTTAACAGCATTTTTTTCAAGGCAGGAAGTCGATCAACATAAAGAATTCCATCAATATGGTCATATTCATGTTGTATGATTCTGGCTAAAATTCCGGAATAGGTTTCTTCGTGTGTTTCAAAGTTTTCGTCCTGATAGCGTATTTTAATTTCCGGCTGACGGCTCACCTCTTCGTTCATGCCGGGCAGGCTCAGGCAGCCTTCGCCCATCGTCCAGGCTTCGCCATTTTCTTTAATAATCTCAGCATTGATAAATACTTTTTTAAACTCCTTAGTTTCAGGGTGATCTTCAGCATAGGGGGTGGCATCAATCACAAAAAGACGGATGGATTTGTTAATCTGCGGTGCAGCCAGACCAACGCCTGATGCCTCATACATGGTTTCCCACATATTGGCAATCAAGACAGTAAGTCCTTTGTAATCAGGAGTTATGTTATTGGCTACCTGCTTTAAAACAGGATGACCGTAAGCAACGATGGGTAGAATCATTTTCTATGATTTTTTTGAGATTCCATATATGATTGCAGGATCAGTGTGGCACTAATGGTATCCACCAGGCTTTTGTCCTGTCTTTTTTTCTTGCTCAGCCCGGCATCTATCATGCTTTGAAAAGCCATTACAGAAGTGAAACGTTCATCAAAACGATGAACAGCTAAATCGGGGAAGGTCTTTCTTAGCCGGTTCACAAATGGCTCAATATAACGGGCAGCTTCCGATGGCTTATTTTGCATGTCTTTGGGCTCGCCGATAACTACCTCATCAACTTTTTCCTGAGCCAGATATGTGCTAAGAAAGTCGAAAATATCATGGCTCCTGATCGTTGTTAAACCATTGGCAATTAATTGCAACTCATCAGTTACAGCAATTCCGCAGCGTTTTCTGCCATAATCTATCGCCATTATTCTTCCCATTCCAGATTTAATTCTTTATTAGGACTGCAAAATTAAGAAAACATTCTGATGCATGGGATTGAGGCATTGGTGTAAGCCTGCTTTTTTGTATTTTCGGGGCTTAAAATAGGCGGATGAAAAACATTAAAACAAAAATTGAGGCGGCCTGGGAAAATCGTGAAATGCTTCAGCAGCAGGATATTCAAAATACAATTGAAAAGGTAATCGATTTATTAGACCAGGGAAAACTCCGGGTAGCGGAGCAAAGCGACGGACAATGGATTGTGAATGAGTGGATAAAAAAGGCCGTGATCCTTTATTTCCCGATACGAAAGATGGAGACGATGGAGGTGGGGATGTTGGAGTTTCACGACAAGATCCCTTTAAAGAGAGATTTTGCCAGGTTGGGTGTGCGTGTTGTCCCACATGCCATTGCCAGGTATGGAGCCTTTCTGGAGAAGGGAGTGATAATGATGCCATCCTATGTGAATATTGGGGCTTATGTGGGTGCAGGAACAATGGTGGATACCTGGGCTACGGTAGGTTCATGTGCACAGATCGGAAAAAATGTTCATCTCAGCGGCGGGGTAGGCATTGGAGGCGTGCTGGAGCCGGTTCAGGCTGCCCCGGTAATAATTGAAGATAATTGTTTTATTGGCTCCAGAGCCATAGTAGTCGAAGGCGTTAGAGTAGAAAAGGAAGCGGTGTTGGGAGCCAATGTAGTGCTCACCAAATCTACGAAAATCATTGATGTAAGCGGCCCAAATCCTGTTGAAATGAAAGGGATTGTGCCAACTCGTTCTGTTGTGATCCCGGGTACTTATACCAAAAAGTTTCCGGCAGGGGAGTATCAGGTTTCCTGCGCCCTGATAATTGGTAAACGCAAAGCCTCCACCAATTTGAAGACTTCGCTGAATGATGCCCTGCGTGAGTATGATGTGGTGGTATAGGTAATCATTTGCTATCGCCCAAATTTTTATCACTGAATACAGTATCTCATTTACATTGCTATTGCTCGAATTGTGGATCATCGGTCGATATCGAGATGTCGAAATACCTGTCACTTGATGCCTAAACATCAATATTTAACTTGGTAGCCAAGCCAAAATCCCATAAGGTTGATTATCAAGTATATCAATAAATTTGAAATAAAATTTTGTTATTTTTACAAATGAATTTTCTAAATTAGCTGCACTCTTAACCAATACTCTGTAACTCCAGTCTCAAGACTAGTAATACGTGATAAGACGTGCAGTAATAGATGCAATATGAAAATTAGAAATATTGGACAATAAAAAGCATGCATTATATGCTGTATTGGATGTGCATGTTCAGGGTTGATGGATATTTAAATAAGTTATAAAGAAATTGAATACCAAATTTCATAATCATATATAAACAAAATAGGAAAAACCTAAAAAGAGTAGGGAGAGTAAACCGAAAATCTTAAGAGTAGGTACTATTAAATAATTAAAACATGAGAAATATTAAAATTTTATCAATTGGATTAGTTTTGTTTAGTATTGGTTTTGTAGCCAATGCACAAACTGAAAAAGGGAACTTTTTAGTAGGCGGTGAATCTAAACTGAATCTCACCTTTCTCAATTCGAAATTGAAAGATGATGATGGGAGTGAAAACGGGCCTAAAACTACAAATTTGGAGTTTTCGCCTATGGTTGGGTTTTTTGTTGCCGATGGGTTTGCCGTAGGACTTGAGGTACCCATTTCATATACTTCAGAAAAAGATGTAGATGATGACAACATGAAAACCACTTCAATGGCCTTTGCTCCATTTGTACGGTACTATTTTGGATCAAGTAATATTAAACCATACCTCCACGGAACAGCCGGACTTGGTAATTTGAAAATGAAATTTGATCCGGCGAGCGGTTCTTCCGAGGAGACTTTATATGGGATGTTCATCTATCAAATCGGGGGTGGTTTGGGAATTTTTTTGAATGAAAAAGTTACACTTGATGTTGGACTGGCCTATGCGTCTGTATCTCTTAAACCCAAAGAAAATAATAATACAAATTTCAGAGGTATTTCAGGTGGCATTGGCATTGGTATAGGAATTGTTGTTGTTTTATAGTGATAGAGACCAACAAAACTTTTTGAGAGGAATGTGAAACCAGGTATGGAACCTGTTTTTGCAGAACACGTACGGATGACACGATTTGATATTGAGGAGGATAGAACCGAAATATTTGATATAAACTTAAATTGAATTGAAATAAATGAAGCAAATAACGATTATTACCTTTTTTCTTGCCATGAGTTTCAGCTGTGCCTTTGGGCAGGCTGTCACGGATTCGATCACAGCGAAAAAGGTATTTGGTGGTTATGAGTATTATCAGGGTTTCAGAAGATTGAATGTGAATCAACTTGCAAAAGCCATGAAACCCAATGAACTTGCCTATGAGCAGATCAAAAAGGCACAGACATCTTATGCTGCTGCCTTGGTTTTTAGTTATGCCGGAGGTTTTATGATCGGCTATCCGATTGGAACAGCCATTGCAGGTGGCGAGCCTAACTGGGCATTGGCAGGCATTGGAGCGGGTTTGATTGCTGTTGCAATTCCTTTGAATCGTAGTTTTAACAAAAAAGCCAGGCAAGCCATTGATACCTTTAACGAAGGATTAGAATCCGATTCATTTTGGGATAGGAGTGAGCTAAAATTATCAAAGACTGAAAGCGGGTTGGGACTGACCCTTAGCTTCTGATTGCTGATTCGCACAGCGGTAAGGGGGAGTATGTAACAAATGAAACTTCATTAGAAGAGATACGGACATAGAAATTCCGATGCTATGTTTGATAGTATTATTGGTCAGAATTGCTTTCGGAAATTTCAGAAGCATTTACATTTGCAAAGATTCTGAGTTGAAATTTTAGTTTTGAGAGCCGAATTTTGACTTCATTCAAACGTAAAGCACAATAAAACAGGAAGTAATATGAGCAAAGAGAGTGCTTCAGTATACAAATGGGAAAAGTTTCGACCTCTTTTTGATCAGCTGGAAGTTCCTGCCAGAACGACACTACTGGCAGAGGGTGAGATTTCCAGAACCATGTATTTTGTGGAAAAAGGCTGCCTGCGAACCTGGGTGAACAACGATGGCAAAGAAATTACTACCCGGTTTTTCTTTGAGGGGGATAGTGTTT
The DNA here is from genome assembly GCA_028704385.1 of Bacteroidales bacterium. Lineage (GTDB taxonomy): Bacteria > Bacteroidota > Bacteroidia > Bacteroidales > F082 > UBA5536. Next base: position 15,428 of record JAQVLA010000024.1, read on the forward strand.
CTTCCATTGAAAGTTTCATGACAAATCAAGCCAGTTTATATAGCATCGAAAGTCTGGAACCATGTACTTTACTCACTCTTTCGCAGGAGAGGTTTAAAAATGCGATCGCAAACTCTACCGAACTGAAGATGGATTTTGAAGCGCATTTATTCAACAGGCTTATACAGGCACAAAAGCATTTTTATTCTTTTCTGAAGAATAATCCTCAACAGCGATACGAAGATTTATTGGAAAAATACCCGCATATTATTCAGCGGGTTCCACAGCATTATATTGCTTCTTATTTGGGAATCACTTCAGTTTCGTTGAGCCGGATCAGAAAAAGACTATAGAAATAGTTGGACTTCTTTTTTCGAATATTACATGATTTCTTAACAATTGTTATCGTCCCGAAGCCTTAAAGCTTCTCACTTTTGTATGACATTTAAATTATGCAAAATGAGGATAGTAATTGTTTTTAATTATCACTTCGGAAGAACAGCTTCTCAAAATTCAAATAATTGTGCCCACGCCGAAAAGCTAAAAATCATTAGTTTTAGAAAGTCCCCCTTGGGAAATTTAGGGGCAAATTGACTTTTCAGAGTTGACTCAATTATTAAAACATTTTACCATGAAACTAAACAGAAACTATGTTACTCCAATAATATCCTTGATTTTCATTGTTGTTGGTACAACAGGGACGCTTATGTTTTTTCATCTCTTCGATGGTTATACAGAGGTGGTACACGAATTTCTGGGGCTTTTCTTTTTGATCGGTGCTATTTTACATATCATACTCAATTGGAATGCCCTGAAACACCATTTCAAAAAGGGTGTTTTTGTTCCTGCAGCAATCGCTGTTGGAGTGATTTCCATAATGTTTATCATTCAACAACAAAACAATCCTAAAGTGGATACGATTGTATTGGAAAGGATTGTAAAAGCACCTATTGAGGATGTTTTCAAGGCATTACAGCTTGATTCATCCGAAGCCGTTAAAAGCTTGGAGGAGAAGAACATCTCCATCGAAGGTGCTGCTACGCTGGAGGATATCTGGATGAATAATCAGGTAGCACCCGAAAAAGTATTAGATTTAATCACGGATAATTAAATAAAGAATAGTGTAATAATAAGGAAAATGTATTTATGATTTTTGTGTATAAAACTTCTGTATCCGCAGAGAAAGATATAGCCATGTTGCAACCCCATTTGGACAATCTTAATGAGATCAAGTGGAATTTTGACCTGGAAGATTGCGATAAAATTTTGCGAATTGACAGTAAGGAGGAAGTTTCCGGAGTCATTGTCAGGATTTTGCTTGAGCATGGTTTTAAGTGCGAAGAACTAGCTGACTGAAAGCTGTATAAAATGCCTTGCCCGATCCACAGAATTTGTGGTTACCAGGAATGAAATTATTTAGCCCGATGACTGTATCAGGAAAAGGAAAGAATTACCTTTACGTCATAAAAGATGATCCGTGTAAAGGGGGATTTGTTCAGCAGCGGACTTATAAACTACGGGTTTTTGTTTTTATAATCAACATTATCACCCGCACTGTTTTGTGCTTTTCAACAGTGAAGTAATTCGCAAACTGCAGCAAGTAATATACGCGGAACACCGGTGAAATGTTTAACTTAAAACTTAATGCTATGGTAAAAATCACCTCGGATTTTCAATTCAACGAATTAAAATCCAAAAAGATTGATGTATTAACATCTTCTGAAACAAGTTCATTTTTAAAGAATAATCCGTTTGTTATAGAGCCGGATTATTTATCCATTGATGAATCCATCAGATTATTTGGTATCGGTAAAAAGCCCGAACCCTTTCAAAGTGAAGAACTTCCTGAATCATTCAAAAACAGGACATTCATTAAGAATCTGTCTTCTTTAACCTATAAACTGGAAGAATTGCCTGGTCATATTATTAAGTATGACGCGGAAAAGAACGATTACGTAATTGTTTCTATACGAAGATTTGTGGAAGAGAATAAGTCACCTGAAGCTACGATAATTGATGATGGCATTTTGTATAGTGCAAAAATCAATTCGGGGGCCGGCTTTAATGGCTCCTTCTTAATTGGAGGGTTAAAGGTTGATAGTAAGAGTATTATGGAGCTAATCATTCAGGATGTGATCATGTCGATTATTCCGGATTATTTGATTTTGAAGGAAGTAATTGAAAAAGTTGCCGAGAATATTCCTGCATCCGAACGAAAGAATTATTTTTTTATAAAAGGAACCACATTGACGATTATCAATAACAGGAAATACAAGGAACAGAAGTTTGAAGCCAAAGTCAACAATACCTACGTTACGGCAGGAGGGAAAGTATTTGCCAGTAATGAGAAATTTTCGCGGGAACGACTGGTTTCTTTGGATTTAGTATCATTGGACGACATTTTGAAAGTTAAAGCCTAAAGACCAGGCTGAATCATAGTAGTCCAAAAGAATGCATTATCAACAAATCGAAAACATGCTTGCGGGGCATCGAGAAAATGCCGGCTGGAAAATTTGTTTAACTGGATTATGAGCCCAGTCCGAAAAGTCGAAGAATTGCTGAATTTATCTTTTTAACCCCTATCTCTAAAGGGGAAAGATAGAAATCAGCAGTTTTAGGTTCTCTCCCTTGGGGTTTTAAAGGCAAATTGACTTGTCTGACCGAATTCTATATATCAATATTCCTGCTTGAAAAGCCTTTTGGAGGCAAGTAGATTTTTAATAACTTGGCAGCCCAATAGTGAGAAATCTGAAAGCTGGATCCAGCTTTAGGATTGAATTGTATTAGCAGACTTATTGCTGTTTAGTTGCAAAAAACCTAAATATGAGAAAACTAAGTTTAATAATCATTCTATTTGTTTTGGTCCTTGATATCCATGCTCAGTCTGATTCGTGCAAAGTGCTTCTTGAAAAAATTTCAGGAAGTTATAAAGGGAAATGCCAGAACGGGCTGGCTAACGGAAAAGGGGAATCAACCGGAGAAGAAACGTATATCGGAGCGTTCAAAAACGGCTTACCCGATGGAAAAGGGAAATACTTTTACAAAAATGGCGATTTTTTTCAAGGGTATTGGAAGAAAGGCCAGCGACATGGCAAAGGCAAGTTCAAATATACCTCGGATGGAGAGAAAAACACATTGTTTGGTTATTGGAAAAACGATGAATATGTCGGAGATACTGACCCCGATATCACTTACAAAGTTACCTCCGTCTCAGGCATTATGGATTACAAAGTTGTAAAGAATGATGCTGCTAACGCACATGATAATGCGATAAATTTATCTATCAAAAGTGCTTTTACAGAATTTACACCCACGGATCTGAGGATTGAAAAGTCATCCGGTCATATTATTCAATCCGGGAAACGCTATAGTATCGTTAATTATTTCTGTCCCTTGCAATGTGAAATCAGTTATACAATTTTAACGGGGGTAACCAGAAAACAATGCCGTTTCATAATCGAAATATATGAGGAAGGCAAATATACGATTACTTTGAATAATGATTAAATTGTGATACATACCGGAGCTAAGAAACGGAATTTTTGACTGTAATGAAGCACTTGGCAGGATTCCACAGAAAAGGAGTTCATCTGGTTTTGGCTAAATATTTTTTACGATAGCGCCGTTTTGGGGTGTAGAAAAAAAACGGTTTTAACTCTCCCAAAATCAGGTACGATATGAACATATTATTTCCTAATTTAGCAGGGATTGAAAGTGAGAAAATTGCCAACAACTGACTCAAAAATCTGAAGGATGATATATAATCTTTGGCTGAAATCCATATTAACAAATTGATTATTTTTGTTGCCACAGACGGACATAATCCTTTGATCAGCGAAGGCAGCAGACATGAATTTCCGGCAGTTGAGGAAGAACTATTTTAATGGTGTTACTAAAATACATTTGAAATGTCGATCTGGAGAGTATTGTTGTGTATCATTTTTCCACCATTGGCAGTCATTGACAAGGGCTGTGGCAGTGTGGTGATTGTGATATTACTTACACTGGCTGGTTGGGTGCCAGGCGTGATAGGGGCATTGATCATCAATAAAAAATAGGTTTTATTAATGATCCCGATCATAATAAAAAAAGTGATAACCTTTTGATTATCACTTTTGGGGTGGAAGACGGGATTCGAACCCGCGACCCTCAGAACCACAATCTGATGCTCTAACCAGCTGAGCTACGACCACCATTTTGAGGCTGCAAATATACAACCATTTTCAAAAACAAAACAGACGAAAAGAAAAATTCCACTATTTCCATGATAGTGCTATTAACTTGTTTTTGATAACAGTGTGGAACTCGTCCGGGCAGGTTAGTCCAAACAGGAATTCTCTTACATTTGTGCTTCAAAGCCGAATGAATGTTTACACGAAAAAGGGTGTCTGCCATTGAATCACCTGCCAGGATCACCTGGAAAAGATTTAAGAAACACAAGGCTGGTTATTTTGCTTTGTGGCTGATCCTTTTTATGGCAGCAATCGCTTTGTTTGCTTATTGGTTGATTCCGGACAAGAGCACTCATGCCAACAGACAAATTCTGGAGATCACCACACAAAAGCCCGGTTTTGAAGCGGATTTTCTGCTTTTATTCAAAGAAATGCCTGCCAAAAAGAAATCTTTGTTTGCGACTTTACTATCAGGCCGGCCGGATACCGCTTTTTACGTTCCCTTTGATTCTCTATGGATACAACAGGATAGCGTTTACCTTAAACTCTTTGATCCCGAAGGAATTGATCAACTGATCGTTGGATATCCATTAAGTCAGTTTAAGCTAAGTGCTCAAGATGGGGATGAAGTCGTTGAATCATTACATCAGCATTATGTTGTAAAAATGAGGTTTTTGCTGGGTACTGATCAGTTTGGACGCGACATGCTTAGCCGGCTTGTACTTGGGGCACGCATAAGCTTGTCAGTTGGTTTTATTGCTGTGCTGATCAGCCTTGTTGTTGGAATTACGCTGGGAAGTTTGGGGGGATTTTTTGGTGGCAAAACAGATGATTTTGTGATGTGGCTGGTCAATGTGGTGTGGTCTTTACCAACTTTGCTGATGGTCATAGCCATAACCTTTGCACTCGGTAAGGGTTTCTGGCAGGTGTTTGTAGCCGTTGGCCTCACTATGTGGGTTGAGGTGACACGTGTAGTGCGGGGACAGATTTTGAGTGTGCGCGAGTTGTATTATGTTGATGCAGCAAGGGCTTTGGGATTTAATAACTTACGGATTATCATGCGACATATTTTGCCTAACGTGATCAGCCCTGTGATTGTGATATCGGCAGCAAACTTTGCGTCTGCCATCCTGATTGAGGCCGGACTTAGTTTTTTGGGTTTGGGCGTGCAGCCTCCCACACCTTCGTGGGGTAGTATGATTAAAGAAAATTATGCTTTTATCATTCTGGATGCAGCTTATTTGGCCGTTTTGCCGGGAATTGCCATTATGCTTTTGGTGCTGGCCTTTATGCTGGTTGGCAATGCTTTACGCGAAGCACTTGATGTGAAAAAGCTTTAACTAGAATATTCCCAGAAACTTATTTTTACGCGGCCTGTAACCATCGTCATTAAAGCAAGCACCTGTATCCCGATTACCCAGACAAACGCCTTTTCTGAAATTGAATTTGATGCTGGCATAAATATCCAGCCCGTTGAGGTCGGAAACGCCAAACAGGGTGCCAAGTCGTTCGGTGCCAATAGTGAAGAATCCCAGTCTTACAGCGGCACCAATTCTTGGGATGCGATATTCATACAGGCTCAGGGGCAACATAAAGTCGAACCAATCGGTTTCGTAGCGAGGTGTTACTGCTATCTGGGCAGGCCGGCGTACGCTGTATTTCGAGATTTTTAAGGGGTGTATCATCATGGCGTTGAAGTACCAGTTTTTGTTGTAGTGGTAGTCAACTTGAATGCTGAGTGCTGTGGGCAGTCCGATACTGAACTTATCTCCGGCATAGGAGGCTCCTGCACTACCCATGAGCTGAAAACTCAGTGTGTCCATCAGATCGTTTAGGTTGTTATATTCGAGTTCATCCATATTTTCCCAAACGGTGTTCACACCACGGAAATGGTGGAGCTGGGCACTGTTTTTAAAACTTACAACACCAATATCAAGTATCGAAATCCCAAAGCGCCAGAAATAGTCTTTATAACTTTGTTCGCAGATACGCTGGTTATTAAATTTTTGGTAGCCTTCTTTTTTTAAGGTGTAGGTGATGCCTAAATCAAAACCAAGGCCTCTTCCTTTGAAAGTTGGGCCGCCATCCGGAAAGTCGTTGGTGGTGTAATCAACAGGCAGGGCAAAACCAAAGTCGGCATTGAGGTCGAAAATGTTGATCGTTTTCCTGTCCAATACCATATAATCCAGGTTGTTGATGCTGGCAAAAGCTGCGCCGTATCCCAGGAGGTACTTGGCCGTAATACCGGCTGCCCAGTGTACGTTGGAATACTTTGAAAAGGCATAGGCATAGCTCAGTCCTATCTCGCCCCAGGCCATTGAAGCCACATCAAAATCATGATCTTCAAATCGGATGTTTTGCAAGGGAATATAGCCCAGCGATTGCACTCCAAGTACAGGTATTTCATAAGGTATTCGGTCGAAACTGTTGTAGGTCCTCACAGCTGTATGAAAGGCAAATGCATGATCGCCTGTTTGTAAAAAAGCTGCCAGCCCATAATTATTCGAAATGGCACTTCCGGATTTGTTTCTTGTGTTGTCGTAATACAGAAAATTACCATCTGTTTGAGGGTAGATTGGCAGTTGTTCTTTGTTTTTGATCAGGGGATAAAAATTGAAATCACGGTGTGGGATATAAGCAAAATTATTTTGTCCGAAAGCTCCCACACTAATCAGATGGATGTCGAGGTATAGCTTGCTTTGAAGCATATTGGCAGGATTGATACGAGTCATAGCCGAGCCCGCGAAATTACCCTGTGTAATTCCCGGCGATTCCTGAGCAATTAACTTAATGGATAAAAAAAGTAAAATGACTAATGTGAGCTTCAACTTTGAGGAAGCCTGGAAATATTGTAACATCAGGTAATCCTTATTTGCAATCCTAAAACGCAAAATTACCTATTTTAGTTTACAGGCTATACATTGGATGCTGTTAAGCAGAAAAAAAACGGGATTAGGGGTTATTCAGATGTTGTCTGAAAAAAGTATCGTATATTTGCAGCCGCAAAAAAGAAGCAAAAGGCTTACCAGGCGGATGTGGCGTAATTGGTAGCCGCGCCAGACTTAGGATCTGGTGCCGAAAGGCGTGGGGGTTCGAGTCCCTTCATCCGCACATTGAAAAATTGGTAGTGAAAACCTGGATTACCCGGACCAAATTTAAAAGCAAGCTGGAGTATTGTGTTACTTTGGGTGAGGGTTTTCGCGTTTGTTTATGTTAAACCGCGGGCTTACCAGTTATGTTGATTGGTCAAATTTTAAAAAGCCATAATTTAATCCAAACCTTATGAATATTGCACAGGAAGCACTGTCCGACTTAACGGCAAAAATCCAGATCAGTATAGATAGAAATGATTATGAAAAAGAGGTGAACGATTCGTTGAAATCTTATCAGCGAAAAGCTTCCATGCCTGGTTTCAGGCCCGGCAAGGTGCCGTTTGGACTCGTGAAAAAGATGTATGGCAAGGCTGTTTTGGCAGATAAAGTGAATCAATTGGTTTCGGATAATCTCAACAATTATATCATCGAGCAAAAGCTGCCAGTATTGGGCTACCCCATGCCGATGAAAGGGCAGGAGTTTTTTGATGATAACGATCAGCGCGAGCAATTCGACTTTACATTTGAGCTGGCATTGATGCCAAAATATGAGTTGAATCTCAACGATAAAGTTGCCAATTATGTTCGTATCGAAACAACCGAAGAAATAATACAAAAAACCATAGATAACATACGGAACAACAATCCGGTTATCACCCAGCCCGAAACTGTTGGTTCCAACGATCGTGTGAGCGTAGTGTTGACCCAGGCAGATGAGAAAGGCAATGAAATTGAAGATGGTTTTCGTAAAGAGTTCACCTTCCATATGGATCAGATCAAATCGGCAGAATCACGCGAACAGCTGATTGGCAAGGAAGTAGGAGCCGAATTTATCTTTAACTTCTCAAAAGCCCTCGAAAGCGATGAGGCAGCAGCAAAAATTCTGGAGCTTAAAGAAGATCAACAGCATATCACCTCCTCTGATTTCAACATGATAATTGATGAGGTGATACATGAAGAAAAGGCCGAACTGGATGAAGACTTGTTTGAGAAGATTTTTCCGGGAGCAGAAATTAAAGACGAACAGGCTTTTCGTGAAAAGATAAAAGAGGAAATTGAAAAACAATACGAAAGCGAATCGGATCGTTATTTCTTTACCAAAGCTGTTGATCAGTTGATCGAAACCTTTGATGCCCCACTTCCGGATGACTTCCTGAAACGCTGGCTGGTTTACAATTCCGAAGGCAAGCTTAATAAGGATATTGTAGAGGCTGAATATGAAACCAAATACGCCAATAGTATAAAATGGCAAATCATTGAAGCTGAATTACTTAAGAGTAGTGAAGACTTGAAGGTGAATGAGAATGAAATTCGCGATCGCATGAAATCATATCTTTTTGCCAATCTGGGAATGGGTAATCTGGACGAGGAGATGAGCAAAAGAATGGATGGCGTAGTGGATAGTTTACTTGAAAATAAAGATGAACACCAACGGATTCATAATGAACTATTCGAGCGCAAACTGGCTGCCTACCTCAAAGAGCAGATGACGTTGCAGGAAGAAACAATGTCATATACCGATTTTGTCGCCAAAGTTAACGAAGAGAATAACAACAAAAACGAAACTGCAGATGAATAATGAATTTCAAAAATATGCAACTAAACATCTGGGAATCAATAGTCTCGGTTTAGAACAATATACTTCAAAGGTACAGAGTTACATTTCGCCCACCATTATCGAAGAGCGGCAATTAAACATCGCAACAATGGACGTTTTTTCGCGACTGATGATGGATCGTATCATTTTTTTGGGCGTTCCGGTAGATGATTATGTGGCCAATATCATTCAGGCCCAATTGCTTTTTCTGGAATCGGTCGATTCAAAACGGGATATCCAGATTTATCTGAATACACCTGGCGGATCAGTTTATGCCGGACTGGGCATTTATGATACTATGCAATACATCAATCCTGATGTGGCAACCATTTGCACCGGGATGGCAGCTTCGATGGGTGCTGTATTGCTTTGTGCCGGTGCGGCCGGAAAACGTACTGCCCTTAAACATTCGCGAGTGCTTATCCACCAGCCGATGGGTGGTGCACAGGGTCAGGCTTCCGATATCGAAATTACGGCCCGTGAGATACAAAAACTCAAAAAGGAACTTTACGAAATCATCGCCAGGCATAGTGGCCAAAACTATAAAAAGATATGGAAGGATTCTGATCGCGACTACTGGATGACGGCAGAAGAAGCCAAAGAGTATGGCATGATCGATGAAGTTTTAATTAAAAACAAAGCGTAGATAAATGGCGAAAAAAGGTGATTATTGTTCGTTTTGTGGTAAACCCAGAAAAGATACCGCCTTACTTATTTCAGGCATGGAGGCACATATCTGTGATCAATGTGTTGACCAGGCTCAACTGATTTTGAAGGAAGAACTGCAACATAATGTAAGTCACCCGGCTATTCCTGATTTCAAATTGCTCAAACCGCTTGAAATCAAAAACTTTCTTGATCAATATGTCATCGGCCAGGACGAAGCCAAAAGAGTGCTAGCCGTAGCTGTTTATAACCATTACAAAAGGATAGGACAGCCTGATACCAAAGATGATGTTGAGATAGAAAAATCGAACATTATCCTTGTTGGCGAAACCGGAACCGGCAAAACCTTGCTGGCACGCACCATTGCCCGTATGTTACATGTTCCCTTTGCTATTGCAGATGCCACCGTACTCACCGAAGCGGGTTATGTGGGCGAGGATGTTGAGAGCATCTTGTCGCGACTGTTGCAGGCAGCCGACTTTGACGTGGCCGCTGCCGAAAAAGGAATTGTTTTTATTGATGAGTTGGATAAGATTGCCCGTAAAAGTGATAATCCCAGTATCACACGTGATGTGTCAGGCGAAGGTGTGCAGCAGGCTTTGCTCAAGTTACTCGAAGGCACGATTGTGAATGTGCCTCCTCAGGGTGGGCGCAAACATCCTGAGCAAAAGATGATCCAGGTGAATACCAGCAACATTCTATTTGTGGCCGGTGGGGCTTTTGATGGTATCGAAAGGATTATTGCTGCCCGAACCCGCACCAATGTGATTGGTTATGGAAGCGACAAAAAAATTCAGGTGGACAAACAGAATCTTCTGCAATACGTTTCTCCTGCCGACTTGAAAAAATTTGGTCTGATCCCTGAGATAGTAGGACGTTTGCCTATTTTAACGTATCTGAACCCTTTGGATTCCGAAACCCTCAAGCGGATTTTAACCGATCCAAAAAATGCACTCATCAAGCAGTTCGCCAAATTATTTGAGATGGATGGCATTCATCTGACAATAGAAAACGAAGTGCTGGATTTTGTGGTTGAAAAATCCATTGAGTTCAAGCTGGGAGCTCGTGGTCTGCGTTCCATCCTTGAAGCGATCCTTACGGATGATATGTTTGAACTGCCTTCGAAGAAATCGGTGAAAAAGCTGGTTGTAAACAGGGAGTATGCCGAGAGAAAATTCAATAAGGCCGGTTTATCCAAATTAAAAGTAGCCTGAACTCCCGGAGTTTTGGCACAGAACTTGCTCTAAAGCGCAGCATGATGCGTGTTTCAATCATTTCGTTACTTTTTGTAATGCTGTTCCAGACATCAGCCTGGTCGCAGCAAATCGTTGATACAACTGATCTCACTGATACCCTGGTGGTATTAGCCAAGGTTGAACACGGCGATACCACACTAATTCTGACGCTCCCAGAAGTTAATGTATATGCCATGCGTCTGTTCGACAATCGAAGAGACATCAGAAAAGTTGAACGCCTGATTTATCATGTTAAAAAGGCCTATCCATACGCCAAGTTAGCGGGCATCAAATTGAGGGAATATGACAAACAACTTGTGAATGCCGTTAATGATCGCGAAAGAAGGCGTATCATGCGACAAGCCGAGAAAGAGATCAACGAAGAGTTTGGTGGCGAACTGCGCAATCTCACTTTTACTCAGGGAAAAATTTTGTTGAAACTCATCGACCGCGAAACGGGTAATACTTCCTATGATTTGGTGAAAGAGTTACGTGGTGGTTTCACAGCCTTTTTCTATCAGGGTTTTGCAAGGTTATGGGGATACAATTTAAAATCGGACTACGACCCCGAAGGAGAAGATGAATTAATCGAAACCATCGTTACCCTGATCGAACATGGGCAGCTTTAACTATTTGCCGCGTCCTTGAAGAACGATCAAAACGGTATAAATCAGTATTTTAACATCCATTGCCAGGCTCATATTTTCGATATATAGAATATCGTATTTCAGCCGTTCTATCATTTCATCCACATTGGAGGCATAACCGTATTTTACTTGCCCCCAGCTTGTTATGCCTGGTTTTACTTTTAAAAGCAAACGGTAATGCGGTGCGCGTTTCACAATCTGATCAATATAATACTGCCGCTCGGGGCGCGGTCCTACCAACGACATATCGCCTTTGAGAACTGTATAAAACTGTGGTATTTCGTCCAGCCTTACCTTACGGATAAATTTCCCAAAGCGCGTAATTCGCGGATCATCCTCGCTTGATAATTGCGGCCCGGCCTTCTCTGCATCGGAATACATACTCCTGAATTTGTGCATTTTGAATGGTCGTCCTCTCAAGCCAACACGTTCCTGCGAATAAAGTATTGGTCCTCTGGAAGATAGGATCACTCCAAGTGCTGTGAAAATATACAGGGGAATCAAAAAGATCATAGCAATAATGGATACGATCACATCAATAAGTCTTTTTACAGATTGCTGCCAGGCGGGCATCAAATCAGGTGATATCTGAATGAGTGGCGCGTGCCAGATTCCGGAAAGTTTGACCGAACCGAACAGAATGTCCTGCATGATCGGGATGATCTTGATCACGGCCGGGGTATCTTCCAGCAATGCAATAATATTGTCAATGGTATCTGTTTCGGAACGCTCAATAGCAATAATAACCTCTTCAATCTGATGCGATTCAACAAGCTTTTTGATGTCTTTGTACGATCCAAGCCGTGGCAGATATTCACCGATTTTGTAATCATCCTTGTCGTAAACACTTACAAAACCCACAAAATTATTACCTGCCGAACGTTCCTGATTTTCAATCTCTTTGTATATAGCCAGTGCATTTCCGTTGCTTCCAACGATTACGGTGTTGAAACCAATTTCTTTCCGGTGAATCTTACGAACCGTTATCGAGGTTAGGGTCAGCCGGCCTGCATAAGTAAACAGGAAATGAAGAATGAAAAGTATTGAAAATGACTGATAATAAGATTTATAGGTTACAATTACATCATCCAGAATAGCCACAAAAAATATTACCGTAACACCAATCAGGGTGATAATGAAGGTTTGACCCAGCTCTTTCAAACGGGCTTTTCGGTAAATGTGACGATAAGTACCCATGATGGTGTACAGGAATAACCAAGCCATCGGAATGAAAATGATGCCATACCAGAAATTGGGATCATCAAAAATTGCCTCGAAATATTCATGAAAGCTGGGGTCTTCGGATTGTTTCCTGAAAAAATAGAATAATGCCCAGGCCAAAACCGCTGCCAGCCAATCGAGGATTAAATATTTTGTGACTTGTAATTTTCTATTCATCAGGAATTATTTCGATAGATTAATTTAATGTTATCCAGGTAAAACTTTGCTGAACCTTCAGAGATACCGGATTCGAAATAAACTTTAAAATTGGATGCGTTGGAATAGGCACTGATATTCGGACCAATGTTGATGTAAATCTTGTTCCAGTTTTCGCTTTTGTTAACAACAACCAGTGGTAAATCAACAATTGTTCCATTCATTTCTGCAAATAATCCCACACCAAAGGAACGGGTGCATTTATAGTCAATTTCGAGCAATACAGGATTACCACTTCCTGGAAGCAGAAATGCGTTGAATGAAGCTATTTTATACTGTTTTCGTTGTTCGTCCAGATTGATTTCGCCTGAGTAGGAGGAATATTCGGAAAGCCAGGCTTCCGGATTATTGATCGGACTGGTCTTGTATATGGTGGTATCACTCTGGCTGGTTTTTTCGAGTGAGATGCTTGCATTTTCAAAATCTTCGATCCAGGCAAAAATTGCAGTGCTGTAATAAGAAGTAACCGGATTAGCCTTTACCACGCTGTCTTCAATAAAATTGAAATCATTTATAACATACGGCTGATAAAATGGATAGGGTGCCCGTGTGCTGCCGATCCCATTGAGTTTGATGCCAGGCCTGATCTCGAGCTTTTGCCTGCCACGTGCCAAAACTGGTATAACGGCTGGCAACTCAAAAGCTCCCACAAGACGATCATTCACATAAACCCATACATCAGTGATCTTATGTGAGTTACTTCCCTGCGAGAAATAATCAGTTTCCAGTTTCACCGTATCAACACGCAGATAGGCCGGAACGGTTTGATCTCCTTCAAACTTGTTGCACGAAACGAGCCCTAACCCCGTCAATAGTAAAAGAAAAATTGTGCTTTGTAAAATCCCCTGCATAAAATTTTGGATCACCTTATTTCACCTCTTAACGATTTGCCTGATTGCCTTATTGCACACGATTGCAACAATTATTTGATCTGACTTACATTTTTATTTACTTCTTCCAGAATCAAATAAGCCAGCCTGAGTACTTCCACTCCGTCTTCGATACTTACAGCAGGTTTTTGGTCGTTTATGATGGCTTCATAAAACTTTTCCAGCTCCATTTTTATGGCATTCACCGGACTTGTTTCAGGTTTTTCAAAAGAAATTTGTTTCAATCCTTTGCCTTCGCCCAGCTCAATCACCATTGCCATGGGGTCGTCGGGCTCTTCGCTGATACTTTTCATGCGAACAATCTCGCTCTGTTTTTCTAGAAAATCTACTGTGATGTAGGCATCCTTCTGAAAAAATCGTGCCTTACGCATATTTTTAAGCGAGATACGGCTTGCCGTAAGATTGGCTACTGCTCCGTTTTCGAAGGTGATACGGGCATTGGTGATATCGGGTGTGTCGCTTACCACGGCAACTCCGCTTGCACTGATGCTTTTCACTTTTGATCGGATCGAACTCAAAACAATATCAATATCATGTACCATCAAATCCAGAATAACCGGAACATCTGTTCCTCTGGGATTGAATTGCGCCAGGCGATGGGCCTCAATAAACAAGGGGTTGTTGAGGCTGTTTTGAACCGCCAGAAAAGCCGGATTGAAGCGTTCAACATGACCAACCTGCACTTTTACCTTTGATTCCTGAGCAAGCTTGATCAACTCATTGGCTTCGGCTGGCGTTGCAACAACAGGTTTTTCTATAAAAACATGGCGCGATTTATTTAAGGACTGAGCCGCACAACTGAAATGTGAAACTGTTGGTGTAACAATATCCACGACCTCTGTTGCATCTATCAAAGCCTCGATAGAGTCGAAAGCTTTAAGGTTAAAGTCATCGGCTACCTTTTGTGCATTGGCAATATCTGAGTCGTAAAATCCAACAAGCTCATATTCTGGTATTTGTTGGATACATTTTAAATGAATTTTGCCTAAATGGCCGGCTCCCAAAACCCCTATTCTCAACATAAGCGATACTTTTGCGCAAAAGTAACTTTTTTTGTCGAGTGCTTATTCCTAATTTCGCCTGTTCAACTTTAGATTCACTCTAAATTGCTGAAGAAGTATTATGCAGGATACCTACCGACACAAAGGATTACGGAAACAACTGATTGAAAGCTTACGCCAGAAGCAGATCACAGATGAATCAGTACTACAGGCCATGGAGAAAATTCCAAGACATGTATTTTTAGATTCTTCATTTTTGGAATTTGCTTATCAGGACAAGCCATTCCCGATTGGGTCGGGCCAAACCATTTCGCAGCCCTATACCGTTGCTTTTCAAACACAGCTTTTGTCGGTTAAAAGAGGATTGAAGGTGCTCGAAATAGGCACAGGTTCGGCTTATCAGGCCAGTGTGCTTGCCGAGATGGGAGCCAAGGTATATAGTATCGAAAGGCAACGAAAACTCTTTATAAAAACCAAGACCTTTGTGCAACAGCATTTACCTTATAAACTCAATCTGTTTTTGGGAGATGGTAACGAAGGCCTGCCAAGTTATGCCCCTTTCGACAGGATACTGATTACGGCAGCTGCTCCCGAAATTCCACGGGCTTTGCTCGATCAGCTTAAGCCAGGCGGGATAATGGTGATTCCTCTGGGAGCCGGCGATCAGCAGGATATGTTGCGAATTATCAAAAAGGAAAACGGCGAAACGATTAACGAACAGCATGGTGCTTTTCGCTTTGTTCCGATGCTTGGTAGTATTGGTAATGATTGAGCTTTAAGTTTCTAGATGGATGTATAAAGTGATAGATAATCAGTCTTTTGCATTCTTTGCATTTCTTAATTCTAAAATAAATTCAAATGGTTTTTTTGACTAACCAAGATAGACTGTTAAATGATAAATTTCTTCCTTTTTTGCAGTAATATGCGTTGAAATGAAGTGAATAAGGAGTCCGCTGTAAAAAGCTTCTAACGAAGTTTTTAATGATATTCGCTGATTGATTCTAAATTTTGAATTTTTGTAAATCTCCCTGAACAGTCTGATAACCGACTGTTCTGCTGAAAGTAATTGGAGCTAGCTTTTTCGGAGGATACTCAATGATTCTTATGCTATTCAATATGAGCCAAAATAAATTGTATCTTCGTATAAGTGAACTGAAGATTTATAAAATGACAAAGGAAAAATCTGAAGACAGGTATTTGCTAAACGAGCTAGTCACTCTTATTGAGAATACTAAAACTCAAATAATTTCAACCGTAAACAGTTCTTTAACCTTGCTTTTCTGGCATGTCGGAAACCGAATTTTAACCTATAATTTGAAAAATAGGAGAGCAGAATACGGGAAACAAACTGTCGTTACTGTGTCACGAGAATTGGTTGAAAGATTTGGAAAGAACTACGAAGAGAAAAATCTTTGGAGAATGATTCAATTTGCTGAAAAGTTTCCCGAATTTGAAAAAGTCGTTACACTGTCACGACATTTATCTTGGTCTCATTTTCTGATACTTATCCCAATTAAAGATAAGAAAGCGAGAGATTTCTATGGGAATTTTGCATGGAAAAAGCTAATAGGTGTCAGGGAATTGAGAAAGTAAATCGAACAAAAGATTTTCGAAAGAACAGAAAATGCTGACATCCAGATTTTTGATAATAGTCTTCTTGAGATGGGAATCTTTAAAGATCCCTATTTTCTTGATTTTCTTGGATTAAAGGATGGTTATTTGGAGACTGACCTGGAAGCTGCAATTTTAAAAGAACTTGAATTATTTATTTTAGAATTGGGCAATGGCTTTACATTTGTTGAAAGACAAAAGCGTATGATAATTGATGGTGAAGATTTTTATTTGGATTTGTTGTTTTACCATCGGAAATTAAAAAGACTAGTAGCCATAGAATTAAAAGTGGATAAGTTTAAAGCGAAGTATAAAGGTCAAATGGAACTGTATTTAAAGTGGCTGGATAATTACGAAAAACATGAGGGCGAGAATTCACCAATTGGATTAATTCTTTGTGCTGTTACAAGTAATGAACAAATAGAACTTCTTGAAATGCATAAAGATGGAATTATGGTTGCTGAGTATTGGACAGAATTGCCTCCGAAAAAAGTTTTAGAAGCAAAACTTCATCAAACATTGATTGAAGCACGAGAAAGAATAGCTAGAAGACAGTTAAGAGAATAAAACTACAGCTTTAAATATATTAAATGCTTGTCTTTTAGGTGGTAAATTAATGGTGACTTTTGAATACTGAGATTATTGTGAAATAAAACAGGCATGTATTGAAGCAATAAAGGAACAGCATGTTGCTTTTCGCTTTGTTCCGATGCTTGGTAATATTGGGAATGATTGAGCTTTAAGTTTTCTTAAGAAAAATTATTAGGGCTGTTTGCAACCGATTGCAATCATGTAATTCCTTTTACTTATTTTTGGCTTATCTAAAATCATTCTAAATTAGATACCATGACTGACAATCCAGTATTAGCCCGTTTACCCAAACACCTTTATCAATTGATCATTGATCAGCCATACAACGCTTACACCTGGCAGGATCATGCTGTATGGCGTTTTGTGATGCGACAAAATGTAGATTTTCTGAAGGATAAGGCTCA
>JAQVLA010000025.1 GCA_028704385.1 Bacteroidales bacterium
TTACTTTTGAGCTTTCAGCTTCACAAAGAATCGGGCATCTTTTCCGGTTATAATGCTTAATTTTGCAATTCATCAAAAGTAAGAACAAGTTCATGGAAAAAGAACGTACCAATATACTGATGCGCAAACCCGAATGGCTCAAAACCAAGGTGCCGGCCGGAAAAACCTATTTATCTGTAAGAGAAATCGTTGATCAGCACAAACTACACACCATTTGCACCAGCGGCCATTGCCCTAATATGCACGAATGCTGGGGACGAGGCACTGCCACCCTGATGATTTTGGGTGATATCTGTACCCGTTCGTGTGGCTTTTGCAATGTAAAAACCGGTCGTCCGCTTCCTGCCGACTGGCAGGAACCTGATCGGGTAGCCGAAAGCGTTAAGCTGATGAAGCTCAAGCATGTGGTACTCACCTCTGTGGATCGTGATGACCTGAAAGACGGCGGAGCAGAAATTTGGGCACTCACCATCAAAGCCATCAAAAGAGAAAGTCCGGGCACCACGATGGAAACGCTGATCCCTGATTTCGACGGACGCGAAGAACTCATCATGAAAGTGGTGGAAGCCGGCCCGGAAGTGATTTCGCACAACCTGGAAACCGTCCGCCGGATGACGCCCTGGGTGCGCAGCCGTGCTAAATACGACCTCAGCCTCAAAGTACTCAAAACCATTGCTGATACAGGCCTTATCGCCAAATCGGGTGTGATGCTTGGTTTGGGAGAAACACAAGAAGAAGTGCTTGATACCATGCGCGACATCCGTGCTACCGGAGCAAGCGTGATGACAATTGGACAATACCTGCAACCTACCCGTAACCACTTACCTGTGAAGGAATTTGTGACACCGGAAACATTCAAAATGTACGAAGAAGAAGGCCTGAAGATGGGCTTCCGTCATGTGGAAAGCGGCCCCATGGTACGCAGTTCTTATCATGCCGAAAAACATATTTTGTAATGATCCACCAACTCCTTTTCAGCGACCTTGGCAACATGGATTACCAGCAAGCCTGGGATTATCAGGAAACTTTGTTTCAGGAGCTGATCAAAAATAAAGTTGACCGGAACGATGCCGGACATCTGCTGTTTGTGGAACATCCGCATGTTTATACGCTTGGTAAAAGCGGCAGCGAAACAAATCTGTTGGTGAATGAAGATTTTCTGCGCTCAAAAGGAGCATCTTTTTATCGCATCAACCGCGGAGGCGATATCACCTATCACGGGCCCGGGCAAATTGTAGGTTATCCAATAATCAATCTGGATCGTTTTGACATTGGTGTACGCGAATACATTTCTCGATTGGAAGAAGCTGTAATCCGCACGCTGGAGCAGTTTGACATTTTAGCTTCGCGCCTAGAAGGTGCTACCGGTGTATGGCTCGATCCGGAAGTTAAAGGCAATTCACGGAAAATTTGTGCCATCGGCGTTCGAGCCAGCAGGGGCGTTACCATGCACGGTTTTGCTTTTAATGTGAATACCGATTTGCGGTTTTACGACTATATCAATCCCTGTGGTTTTACTGATCGGGGTGTTACTTCAATGGAAAAAGAGCTGGGTTCGGCACAGGATATTAATCAGGTGAAAGCAAGCCTTAAAATCTCTTTAGCCCAGGTATTCGGCTGTGTAATTTAAATCCGTTTCAATTAGATTTGATTAGGCGCAGCACCTCTTTATTTCCCTTATCATCAACAAGTTGTAAGATGTATATTCCTGTCCTCAACGCTTGAATATCAGTCTCAAAAGTGTTTCTGCCGGGCTGGGATTGCAATGCAAAAGTGTTAAGCACCTTACCATAAATATCCATCAGCCGAAGCTGCATACGAGCTGATCCTGACACATAATAGGAGAGTTTCAGTTTGTTGGCAACAGGATTGGGTTGTATGACAGCCATAAAAGTCTGAGGAGAAAACTCGTTAACATCCAGGGTTTTATCAACGCTCACGTCCAAAATTACCGGAAGATGATCCGACATTTGCTGAAGTGCCTGCGCCACCAGAGCCGAAACAACGCCATTGTTACCTGAGCCGATACTGCCGTTGAAATGCTGTCCGTCCTGACCAAAAGCTTTATAGGAATTCTGCACGTACCTCACCTTTTTTGTTCCAAAGCGTACCTCATCCGAAATCAGGATGAAATCGAAACGATCATCCATTCCGCCACCGGCTTTACATCCATCGGCATCATTACTGCTGTTGGTTGATTGTGTATGTATGCCCGCATAAAAGGAATTATTATTCCATTCGCCCCCCTGCCCTATCGGATCAATAAAACTAATCTCAGGATTGTTGTAGGAAGTCATCGTTTGGAAGGCAGGTTCAGAACCGGAATACAGATTAAAATCGCCCATAAAAAGCACGTTTTCACTAGCAAAACGTGGAGCAAGCCAACGCATGCTATTTTCGGCCATCACCTTGCGTTTATCCGCATCGGAACCGGAACTTCCTGCCTTCAGATGCGCTACCACACAAACAACAAATGCGGTATCGCCCATTGGCAGATCATTTGAATAATAATACAACTCATACACATCTATATCGCGCAGATAGTTTTGCGCGGTGTATTGCTTCTTCAGTCGCAGCTTCCGGGAATCATAGTACAGCATATTTACTATATCCGAACCAGCCTGATTACGCAACATGGCTTTGCGATAATGATTTACCCCACCAACATTGAGGGTGTTTTGCATCAGCTCATTTTGAACAGCTTCGCTGGCGGCTATTTCATTTACGGTAAAAATATCCGGTTTCACCTCGTTCAGAATGGCACGGAGATGAACATTCTTGTCGTCAGGATCATTGTTGCTGTTGTTACACCAGCCGGTTACCACGCCATAATATAAAAGGTTGTAATGCATGATGCGAAGGGTGTCCTGTGCGAGAAGCGAAACACTGAAGAAAAAAAATACGGCCAGCGAGAAAAGGGTTTTCATAATATGCTTTTGGGAGCACAAAAGTACAAAAAGCACCTGAATACTAAGTTTATGCCAAACAGCTCCAAATCCTCACCCTAAAAAGAGTGAATCCCCTATCTTTGCCGGCATGAATCAGACCATTACAATCTTTGAGCAGATGAACGAACTTGGCAAAGCCAGGGTTCCGTTTCTTTTCGTGTTTGATTTCGAGCTCAAAAAACCCCTGATCATTCCATTGGAGGCTGTTGATTGGCAAAAAGTCCGCTACGAAATCAATGGTATTGGCCCTGATTACGGGAAAAAGGAAGCCCTTCCGGAAAATGCATTTTTTCACGCTTCAGAAGCGGACAAAAAACACTATTTGCAAGCCTTTGAACAGCTTATGTTTCACCTTGGCCGGGGCGACACCTACTTAATAAATCTGACGATGCCGGTTCGGGTGGAGACAAACCTTAGCCTTAAACAAATTTTTGAGCACAGCCAGGCAAAATACAAACTTTGGCTGGCTGATGAATGCGTTGTATTTTCGCCCGAACCTTTTGTGCAGATACAAAACGGCATCATCAGCACTTTCCCGATGAAAGGAACCATCCAGGCTGACCAGGAAGGAACTGATCAACAATTACTTGAAGACCCCAAAGAAAAAGCTGAACACTATACCATCGTCGATCTGCTGCGGAATGATTTGAACAGCGTAGCAGTAAATGTCCGGGTAAATAGCTTTCGGTTTCTCCAGAAAGTGGAAACCCATCGAGGTGCTTTATGGCAAACGAGCAGCCGGATAAGTGGTGAGTTGCCCGCTGATTTTTGTCAGCACCTGGGTGATATTTTTCAGAAACTTTTGCCGGCAGGCTCCATTTCTGGGGCACCTAAAAAACGTACTGTTGAACTCATACAAGCAATAGAAAAGTACGAAAGAGGTTATTATACCGGCGTGATGGGTGTATTTGACGGCCAGAATCTCGATAGTGGTGTGATGATTCGCTTTGTGGAACAAACAAAAGACGGCCTTGTTTACAAAGCAGGAGGTGGAATCACGGTAAACAGCAATGTCAAAACCGAGTACGAAGAACTGTTACAAAAGGTTTATCTGCCTTTTACTTTTCAATCAGCCAAACCATAACATCGCATGACAGTCAATAAGGAATTTCCACTACTGGAAAGCATATTATTGGTGGACGGCAATTTTCCGTTGCTCGATTATCACCAGGCCAGGATGGATTCTGCCACTGAGATACTTTTTGGAAACGGTGTAAAACACAAGCTTTGGGAATGGATCAAAGCCTCTCCGTTTCCCTTAATCGGCAGATACAAATGCAGGATACTGTATGGCAAACAAATGGGGCAGCCCGAATATCAGATTTATGAGTATAAACCCATTCATAAACTCCAACTCATTGAAGCCAATCATTTGAACTACAGCCTGAAATTTTCAGACCGAACAAGCCTGAATCAGTTACACCAACAAAAAAAAGAGGCAGATGATGTGCTGATTGTACACAATGATTTGCTCACCGACACGACCTATTGCAATATTGCATTTTTTGATGGCAATGAATGGTTTACGCCTGCCAATCCCCTGCTTAAAGGAGTACGCAGAGCTTTTCTGCTCGATCAGGGTTTGATAAAGGCAGCAGAACTGAAAGTGGACGACATCTCACATTTTTCACATTTCAAATGCTTTAATGCCATGATTGGGTGGGAAGAAAGTAAAGTTGCCGAAACGGCAGCCATCCATGTGCAGCTACTTTAAAAAATGATCTGAAAAAGCTGAAAATGCTTTTGTATCAAACTTTTACGATTTAATTACCGATATCAGCCAAGACCTTAAAAAGCTGCTGCATCTGAATGGGTTTTTCCAGAAAGGCAACACAACCGGCATTTTTAGCACGTTGTTTTTCTTCAGCAAGTTGAAATGCCGACACGGCCACAACAGGGAGATGGGGTTTAAGGGCTGTAATAATTGCCGTTGCATCAAGCCCGTTCATAACCGGCATTTTCAAATCCATAAGCACAAGATCGTAGTCATTGGTTTTTACCATTGCTACTGCTTCTTTTCCGTTATGTGCATGATCGATTTGCTTACAAATATTTTTAATCCCTAAGCGGATCAATTCAAAGTTGTCCTGTTCGTCTTCTGCAACCAAAACATTTGAAAAAGAAAGCTTAGGATTGGTTTCCTGAATCTTTTTTTTCTGAGGCGACGGGGAAACTTTTAACGGGACAGTAAAGGAAAATTCGCTTCCCTTTCCGTGATCCGATTTTAAATGTAAGCTGCCCTGCATCAATTCAACCAGGCCCTTGGCAATACTCAGTCCGAGGCCATTACCTCTGATGGCTTTTAGTTGCACTTCATCGCTTCTGTAGAACCGCTCAAAGATTTTTACCTTTTCCGATTCCGGGATTCCGATTCCGGTATCCCTGGTATAAAACAAAAGTTCGTTGTTTTGAGGTTTGCAACCAAAATGAATACTCCCTTTATCAGTATATTTCAACGCATTCGAAATCAAGCCGGAGAGCACCTGCTTAATTTTTCCTTTATCCGCTTCGATGGTGATATCCGGCAAATCAGGTATCGACAATTTCAGCATCTTTTGCTTTGCCTCAGGTTCAAAGGTATCATACAGATCCAGCAATAAATCGCTCACATTGAAGTCAAATTTTTCGACCGGCATCCTTTCTGAATCCATCCGCGAAATGGCCAGCACATCATCAATGATATGCAACAGTTGTTCGGCATTGCTGTTGATAGTACGGACAAATTTTTCCTGTTGGTCGCTGGAATAACCCATGTCAAGAAGCTCCGAAAATCCTACGATTGCATTAAGAGGCGTGCGGATTTCGTGCGAAAGATTATTCAGGAAAGCAGTTTTGAGTTTATCACTTTCCTCGGCTTTTTCTTTGGCCTGCATCAAATCCTTCTCCATCATTTTCCGGTCGGTAATATCCATGATAATTCCAATCAGTCCGCCAATCTGATCGCTGCTATCCGGAAATGAAGATTTGGTAATGATGGCATCGCGTGTTGAGCCATCACTCAGTTGAATAACCCGCTCCAGAACTTGTTGGTGTTCTTTTCCGCTAAAAATTGCCTGATCACTCAAATCGCGTTCGATTGGATCAGCCTCAAATGGCAATTCATATATTTTTTTCCCAACTATATCCTTTTTTCTTACGCCATAAAAGTCTTCAAAAGCTTTATTTATTCCCAGATAAACCCCTTCGCGATTCAGATAAAAAAGTGGGTTAGGGATGGAATCGAGCATTCGTTCGATAAATTTATTCTGGTTAAGGATTTCTATTTCCTGTCTTTTACGCTTACTGATATCACGAACGATAATAAGTACTTCTTTTTCAGAACTTGTTACCATTCTGATATCAATCCAGGTTTGATTGTGTCCCAGTCCGATAGCATGTTCAAATGACACCAACTCGTTTGTTTGCAAGGTTTTTGAAAGACTTTGCAAGAGCTTGTTAGCCAAACTGCTTGGTACTATGGATTTTATGTTTTTATATAGCACCTGATTTTCGTTCCAGCCTCTGAAGTTTGCATCCGGATTCAAAACGACATCCACCACTACTCCGTCAGCATTCAGGGTGCACATTATATCTGGTATTGCACTGACAATTGCAGCATTACGCACTTGTGTTTCGCGAAGCTGTACCTTGGTCAGTTCCTGTTCGGTAATATCTTTGGCCAGTGACAAAATCCCCAGATTACCGTCAGGAAGTGTAATCACTGTTTCGATCAGCTCGAATTTCTTTATCGCACCACTTTTTGTGATTCCTTCAATGGTACTTTGCAGCATTTTGTTATGGAGAATAGTACTCAGGTTTTCTTTCACCAACTTATGAGACGGTTCGGGTACCAACACAAAGATTTGTTTACCAATCAATTCGTGCGGCTCATATTCATAATAATCGCACAAAGTTTGGTTCACTTCCAATATCATTCCGTCTGTATCTTCCAGTATCGCACCCAGCGGAGCAGCATTAAATAATTGGCGATAACGCTCTTCATTCCGGCGGTTTTCCAGTTCTGCATTTTTGCGATCGGTGATATCGCGACCCAAACCAATCACAGCAGCAGGTTTTCCGTTTTCGTCGAGGATGGCCTTGTCCGACCAGGCCAACCATCGATAGCCTTTAGGTGTACCAACCCTTTGTTCAATATAAGCAGAATAGGGAGGCACCAAAAGCTTTTTCATTTCTGAATCAGTAGCCGCTCTGTCGTCCTCATGTATCAGGGGCATAAAATCTTTACCCAGAAGTTCCTCTTCAGATTTTTCGAAAAGCCTGCAATAGGACGGACTTACATACCGGAGCTTGTTTTCCATATCTACCTTCACCACCAGATCAGTTTGATGGGTGATTAACATCCGGTATTGCGCCTCACTATCGCGCAATGTATGCATCAGCTTCTTATTCATCTCCTGGTCTGAAAGAATTTTTCCAATTAGCACATTTACAAGCGGATAAACACCTACTACGGTGAGAGAAATCATCTGAAAAACTTCTTTTTGATAAGCCCCCGGAAGGGTAAAGATCAGGAGTAACATGATGATATGTACCAACAAACCCATCAGGTACAATTGTACAATGTTATAAGTCTTTAAAGCCTTATGTTGCTTATACAGGTAAAATCCCAATCCGACAACAAAAGCCGCAACAATGGTAAGCACACCCATGAAAACTCCTGTGCCACCAACGATGAAAATCCGGTATGCAGAAGCAATCAATCCTGAAATTAAACCCGTGACCGGACCGAAAAATGCCGTTGCAAGGCTCACAACCACAGTACGTCCATCGAAAATTATTCCTTCGGTAAGCACAAATGGATAGATCATGCCGATTACTGTAGCCAGCCCGAACAGCATCCCCTGCAGCACCTTGCCATTCAGTTTTGTGCGACTATAACGCAAATCAATAAAACCTGATAATACGCTAATGGCTACTAATACACTAAGGTTATAAACCAGATCAATCAAAAACATCAGCAAATATACTTTATTTACCACCTTTAATGCACTTGCAGGCACACAAAATTAACGAATGGTTCTGTGTGAGAATTCAAGATTCCAATTGATCAAAAATGACCTAACTTTGCTTAAATTCTATAAACATGATTTTTGGCATTGGTAACGACATTATTGAAGTGAACCGAATGGAACGTCAACTCAATAACAGCACAAGTTTAAAAGAAAAACTTTTTACATCGCGCGAACAGGCTTATGCCGATGACAAAGCCAGCAAATATCAACATTATGCAGCCCGTTTTGCAGCCAAAGAAGCTTTTTTTAAAGCCCTCGGAACAGGTTATCGCTATGGCATGGCCTTCCACGAGATAGAAGTGATAAATGACGAGCTGGGCAAACCAATTATTCACTTACACGGAAAAGTAAAAGAATTCATCGAAAAACAGCAGGTAAAACATATTCACCTCAGCATTTCGCATGTAAAAGAAATGGCCAGTGCCTTTGTGGTACTTGAGAAGTAGTTTTTAATCAGCCAGTTCTACCACTACCGGGCAATGATCAGAATGTTTTACATCGGGTAATATGGAAGCCGATTTGAGATCGGGAAGCAAATTTTCTGAAAGCATATGGTAATCGATACGCCAGCCTTTGTTATTGGCACGGGCATTGGCACGATAGCTCCACCAGCTGTAGTTGTGTGGTGTTTTGTTCATCTCCCTGAAACTATCAACAAATCCCTGTTCCAAGAAACCCGTCATCCATTCGCGCTCTTCAGGCAAAAAGCCCGAAACAGTTGCATTGCGCACCGGATCGTGGATATCGATGGCCTGATGACAGATGTTATAATCGCCCGAAAGTATCAGTTTAGGTCGTTCCATTCTAAGCGCTAATACATAATCCTGAAAATCACTCAGCCACTGCATCTTAAAAGCCTGTCGCTCATCACCGCTGCTTCCGGATGGGTGATAAATACTTACCACACTCAGCTCACCAAAGTCGGCACGCAAAAATCTTCCCTCATTGTCATATTGCGGTAGGTTCATCCCGTAAACCACATTATCTGGTTGTTTTTTTGAAAGTAAAGCTGTGCCGCTGTAGCCTTTTTTTTGAGCCGGAAACCAAAAATGGTGATAACCAATTGCTTCAAAATCCAACAAAGGGATTTGCTCGTGCATGGCTTTTATTTCCTGCAAACAAATTACGTCAGGTGCTTCGGCCTTGAGCCAATCAAGAAAACCTTTGTTGATGGCCGCCCTGATACCATTTACGTTATAGCTGATGATTTTCATAGTAGTCGTGTTAGGCTGCGAAGATACTAAAAGGATTGTTTTTTGCCAGATAAGCTGATCAGTCTACAAGAGGCATACTCTTAGTTGCCAGAATGAAAGCAATTTGATAATTTCGCCCCATTAAATCAAAACCATTTGAAAGCTGAAATCCTTTTACGTCGATTTTTACGCTGGCGCAGCAACCATATCAGCGACAAGCAATGGATGTATGTGCTTAGTGTGGTTGTGGGCATCCTGGCAGGATTATCAGCCATCATCATAAAACATGCCGCTCATCTGATAAAAGATTTACTAACAAGCGGATTTACCAGTCAATACGAAAACTATTTCTATTTCATCTATCCCACTGGCGGGATTTTTCTGGCGATTGTTTTTATGCGATACATTGTAAGGCAGGATGTTGGTCACGGCATACCGGGAGTATTATACGCAATCAGCCGTAAAAACGGCATCATCAAAAGGCACAACACCTTTTCGGCTATCATCACCAGTGCTTTTACGGTTGGTTTTGGAGGTTCGGTAGGGCTGGAGGGGCCAACCGTTTCAACAGGAGCAGCCATCGGATCGAATCTGGGACAGCTGCTGCGTCTCAACTTTAAGCAGATCACTTTGATGATCAGCCTTTCGAGTGCCGCGGCCATGGCTGCTATTTTTCAGTCGCCCATTGCCGGGATTGTTTTTGCGCTGGAAGTAATCATGATTGATCTTTCGATGGCATCGCTGGTGCCACTGTTAATAGCCTCACTCACGGCAGTGCTCACTTCTTATTTTATGATGGGACAGGCAGTTATGTATCCCATTGAATTACACGAAACCTTCGACCCTTCCAATACAGTGTATTATATGGCTCTCGGTGTTTTGGCAGGCCTCATTTCAGCCTATTTTACACGGGTGTATATTCTTACGGAGAACTTCTTTAAACGTTTTGGTAGTGTGTGGAAACGTTTTCTGATTGGCAGTGTGCTGCTCGGTGTGCTGATTTTCTTTTTTCCGGCACTTTATGGCGAGGGTTACGAAGCCATCAACCAAAGTTTGCAGGGCAATTATAGTGCACTCTACAACAACAGTATTTTCTTCCCCTACAAAGATATCGGCTGGGTGATTTTTTTACTTTTCGTGGCCATTATTTTAATCAAAGCCTTTGCCACCGCTTTCACTTTTGGTGCAGGAGGCGTGGGAGGTGTTTTTGCCCCTGCACTTTTTATTGGAGCTTTCACGGGATTATTTTTTGCCTTATTTACAAATCAGCTTGGACTCGGCGATCTCAATGCCGGTAAATTCGCACTGGTGGGTATGGCAGGTATGATTGCAGGCATCCTTCATGCACCGCTCACTGGAATCTTTTTGATTGCTGAAATTACTAATGGTTACTCACTCTTTGTGCCGCTGATGATCGTGAGTACCATCTCATTTGCCACCGTAAAAGCTTTCAACACCAATTCGGTTTACACTTATCAACTGGCAGAGCGTGGAGAATTACTTACCCATAATAAAGACCGCAGCATATTAAATATGATGAGCCTGCGACGGCTTGTCGAAACGAATTTCAGTGTGGTAAGGCCTGGCACTAATTTGCGCGATTTGGTGGGGATCATTGCACAATCCAAGCGCAATATCTTCCCGGTTGTGGATGAAGATGAAACTTTTTTAGGGCATATCCTCATGGACGATGTGCGCAACATTATGTTTGATACGGATCTGTACGATACTACTGTTGAAAACCTGATGGTGAAGCCACAGTATATCATCGATCCCGGCGAACCCATGGCTGAAGTGGCACATAAATTTCAGGAATCGGGCAAGTATAATATTCCTGTAGTGCACAAAGGACGTTATCTGGGTTATGTGTCGCGTGCCAATGTGTTTTCGACTTACCGTAGAAAGCTGAGTGAGATTTCGGATGATTAGGCGGAGGTTGATGGGTTGAAGAGTTATCCGTGTTGTCGTGCTTCTCTGGTTATCATTGTTAGATTTTGCCGAAATAATCTTATCAGTGATTTAAAGAGTTTAAAACCAAAACTATTTCACACGGATTGAATCAATTATCATTACGATATGATTAGCTTTGCGTGAAGCATTATAGCTATGTCCTGAACATTCTAATTTTTAGGCTATGAAGCTTAAAACTATTGTCAATCTTCATTTAAAGCAAACATGGATACTCCAGATTTTAAATCGCATACCTTGCTGATTGCAGAAGATAATCTCCAAAATTTTCGGTTTTTTGCATTAGCGCTCAAGCCAACAGGTATTGTGATATATCATGCCAAAACCGGTGCCGAAGCAATAGCCCTTTGCAAGAAACACCAGCCCGATCTGGTTTTAATGGATGCCATGATGCCTGAACTTTCGGGATTTGATGCTACCTGTGAAATAAAAAAGCGCTACCCGGCCATTCCGGTAATCATGCTAACTGCTTATGCCACTCCCGCTTCCATCCGTGAGGCCGTAAGTGCCGGCTGCAACGACTACCTGGCTAAACCTGTAAACAAAAGTCTGCTATATGCCTATATCCAAAAATGGCTGATTGGTACTGCCTGAGCTTATTTTGACTTTTATTTTGATCCCAGTTCTGCACGATAGTTAATTTACTGCCAAGCTTAATTAGTTATATATCAATTATTTGCTAAACTTAAAGGCAGTATTCTTTGGACAGATTAACAAAACCCCTGGTTTACAATTTTTGATAAACTGAGGGAATTGTTAAAATATAAACCGAAAGTTCTACAATTTTGTTATCCTATTATCTGTATTTTACTTGTTAATTTTTTCTTAATAATAAATTCAATCTTCTATTTTTGTGCTTGATACAAACCTTACATATCCATGAAATCAGGCTGGCAGCAATACGCATTCGCCCGTTTTAGCGCTTTGATTCTCCTTATTATATTTGCTACATTATCGCTTTTAGCTACAGAAATCGACTCTGCACATTATTGGAGACAACAACTCAAAACCAGTCCCGACATTAATCAAAAAGCACAATACTACTACGATCTGGCTGCTGAATACTGGTATCGCAATGCCGATAGTTCTGTGTATTTCGCCCGCGAAGGTCTACAACTGGACACCACCACAGTGAAACCTGAACTTTATGGTAAACTTTACTTTGCTTACGCCATTGCAAATGCTAATTTGGGCGAATCCGATTCAGCTTTGTATTACCTTCAAAAAAGTCGTAAATTTTTCAAAAAACACAAAAACACTTTTTGGGAACACCGCAGTCTGGAACAAATTGGAGGGCTTTATCGCGAAACGGGCCAGCTGGATAGCGCACTGATTTTTCTGGAAGCAGCCAGAATCTATTTTGTTGAAATACAAGATTCTGCCTCTATAAATTCTGTATTGATGAACACGGGTAATGTGTGGCTCGATAAAGGCCGCAATGTAATGGCTCTTAAGTTATATCTGGAAGCTGCTGCTTATGACAAGGCATTTGAAACCTCCGTGGATGGCGCTATTGTAAAACTAAGCATGGCAATTATCAATGGAAATTTGGGCAGTCTTTTTAAGGAGATCGAGCACGCTAAACACACTTATTATTTTGGCCAATCGCAGCAGCTTACTGAGGAAGCAAAGCAGGTGTTTCAGCAAAAAAAACACCAAACAGGAGTTTGCTATTCGGTGATGAACGAAATTGCTATACACATTAGCAGGGGCGATTTTAAAAAAGCCGATAGTTTATATCAGCAGTATCAATCCTGTGCCAGATCAAACGACAGCAGGCTGATCTTTTCATTTGCTTTTAATCAGGCCAGGGTAATGGCTGAAACCGGAAAGCCCGACAGCGCGCTTGTGCTGCTGCAAAAAATCGACAGTTTGCAAGGCCGTTTGCTAATTCCACCGCTTTTTTACGAATCACAGCTGTTGAAAGCCACATTGCTGTATGATCAGGACGAAAAACAAAAAGCCTATCAACTGGCCGAAAACGCTATCAAATGGTTTGAAGCCAATGAAGCAGATTATCAACTTTATCAGGCTCTTGTAATACTTCAACAATGGCAACAAACCGATGGCAAACTGGCCGAAGCCCTGCAGACAGCAGCACAAAAAGCAACAGCCTTCGAAAAAATAACTGCTGATGCCACCAACGAACTTTTTGATGAGCTAAGAATCAAATCGGAACAGAAATTACTGCAACAACAGCTACTCTTATCCGAAACCAAACAAAAACAACAACGGCTTCGCTTCAATATCCTGTTGCTCTCCAGCATTTTCCTGCTGCTTGCTATCCTGATGATTAACCGAATACTTTTTGTTCAACGCAAAAAAGTAAGGCTGGAAAAATTGCTTGTCGAGGAAGAATCCCTAAAGCTAAAAGCTCAAAACCTACACCAGACCGAACAGCTGAATAAAGCAGAACTGGAGAGGCAGTTGCAGGCCGAGCTGGCAAAAAGTCTTGAACTCGAAAATGAAGTGAAAGAGCACAAGCTTTTGCTGCAATCGCTCAAACAAACCAGCCTCACCCAACTCAACCAAACCACCCGCGAAAAACTGGAGTCGTTTAAAAATGCCATGTCGCGTCGCCGCGATCAGGAAGCCTACAGCACCCTGCTCAATCAGCTTGACAAAGCATCATCACGCGAGCCCCTGGCCGATTTCGAAGAAGTGTTTCTGCAGATGCACCAGGGATTTTATGAAAAGCTGCTGTCCATCAACGCACAACTTAGCCGCAGCGAACTACACCTGTGTGCGCTTTTGCGCCTTAACCTGCCCAGTAAAGAAATTGCTGAACTGCTACACATCACTGTTGGTTCGGTAGATCAAAAACGTTTTGCTGTGCGCCAAAAACTAAAGCTTAACACAGATCAAAACCTGACCAATTTCCTGATTCAACTCTGATTTCAGGCTTCAGAATTCCTGAAAGGCCTCCAAAAAACCTCTTAAAACTAAGACGCCATCTTATTGCTATATAGCAAGTTATAAAAACCACATAAGAATAATATAAGATTTTAGCCACCTGATTTTATTGACAAAGGTGGTGGCAATCCCTTCATTTGCAAGCTGAAAATAATATTATTCAAAGCTATGTACAATGCACAGGTAATTTTTATGACGCCACCATCTTCCCTGAATCAGAAATTCGTCACACAGCTCAGGCGAAATTTTTCGGAAGTGATTCACCTGCCCGATTTGGAATCATTTGAAGTTATGCTGCACAACCCGGCCTTCCGGTTCGAACTTTTAATTGCCGACAGCAGCTTACTTTCGACATCTTTTGCCGACAGTCTTCAAAGCTATAAAATACGTCATGCCGATCCACTTTTGATCTGTGTCGGGCCTTATTCATCCGAAATCATGCATAAAGCACTGCACTATGGATTTGATGAGTTTTTTGCTGCCCTGCCCGGCGGCAAACAACTTATGAAGCTGCTGCAGCAACATCAAATGAAAGTAAATAAATAACCAAAAACTATCATAACGCATAAAACCAAATACCATGAAAAAGAAAATTTTACCCCTGCTGCTTACCTTGTTGTTCCTAAGTTCAGTGTCGTTTGCTCAAATTGGTGGCTACGCTTTACAGTTTGACGGGACGAAATATGTAGATTGTGGAAATGGAGCTTCTGTAAATATTACAGGTAAAGCAATTACGCTTGAAGCATGGATTTTTCCAACCGCATTCTCCACAAATTTTTGGGACAATGTAATAGTAAATAAACTGTCTTCATCGGTTACTCATGGGTATAACTTACGATGCGGAGGAAATGGACAGGTTGAGTTTTATGTTTCAAATACTTATGTCAATACAGCAGCTGTTCTTAGTGATGAGGGGAGCATTCAACTCAACACATGGTCGCACCTGGCAGGGACTTATGACGGGAAAGATGTAAAATTGTATATCAATGGAAAACTGGTGAAAACAACCCCATTTACACTGGACATTGCTGCAACTGATTATCCGCTCTACATTGGAAATCATGGAAATGTAGAATATCCCGATAGACCATTTATCGGGAGGATAGATGAGGTCAGAGTTTGGAATATTGCCCGCAGCGAAGCCCAAATAAAAGCCAATATGTATAAAGAACTTGCCGGAGACGAAACCAACCTTGTTGCGTATTACAAGATGAGCAACGGCAGCGGAACAACACTGACAGATAACCAGACAAGCGGAACTAACACCGGAACTCTTACATATGGTCCAACATGGAAAGCTTCCGGTGCTTTTGCCGGCTCGAGGCAGGCGCTGGATTTTGATGGTAGTAATGACCATATTAGATTTAACCCATCCCCTGCTTATAATAATGCAGCCGTTACTGTTGAAGCATGGATAAATTCAACTAGTCCAAGTCCAGAAGAGGTGATTGTTTGTTGGGGAAGCGATGCAGGCTTAAATGATAACGTTCAATTCAGAATGTATGAAGGGAAACTACAGTTAGGAATTGATGTAGGCGGCTGGCAATCTGTAATGGGGAATGCATCAATCAACACGGGTAGTTGGATCCATGTTGCTGTAGTTAAAAACAATAGTTCTGTTTCGCTCTATGTAAACGGTATTCTGGATGCTACCGGAGATATTGATTCAAATCCAAATGTTCCAAATTTTTTGATTGGTGCAGCCTTAAAGCAAGGCTCGCTTATTTCAGGGCATTATTTCCCAGGAAAAATTGATGAAGTAAGAATCTGGAACACCGCCCGCACCGAAGCCGAAATTCGCGAAAATATGATGAGAAATTTAGCTGGAAATGAAAACGGATTAGTTGCTTACTATAGATTTGACCACCTTGATGGCACAACACTTTACGACCAGACTTCCAATGCCAATAACGGCACCCTCACCAATATGGAACCAGCCGACTGGGTAGCCTCCAGTGCCTATACCACCTGGATTGGAAGTGAAAGTGATGAATGGGATACTGGCACGAACTGGAGCAATGGAACGCCTTCATTTACTTCAAACATTGGTGTGTATGACTGGAGCAGCACCGTACCCAATGTAACTGTATATTTCCCCGAAAGAAGCAGCATCGGAGCAGGAAATTTATGGCTTCCGGCTGAGACCAATGCTGAAATTGGGATCAATGTGTCTGGCTCTGCTTTTATTGGTGGAACTTTTGATTTTGATGATTTCAGTGAAAATTTAGCAGCAAACCTGATAATTCAAAATGGAAGTACTATCACCCTTCCGGAAGAAGGTAAACTCACTGTTTCCAATTACCTTGAAAATAAAGGCACACTAACACTAAACAATTTAGCTTCACTGAAAACAGAGGGAAGCATCAGCAATACAGGCACCATCAATATGCACAAAAGCTTATCAGGAAGCAACGCCTGGCAAATGATCAGCGGTCCGGCAGTGGCGGATATCAGCGATAATGAATGGAATCCAGCCGATAACGATGATTTTTATGCATGGCTGGAAGCTTCGCCTGGCACTTGGGTCAATTATAAAAATACTACCACTTCACCTACTTTTGCAGAAGTTAACGTGAGCGACAATTTTGTAGCCGGCAAAGGTTATCTGGTTTCGTATCAAACTGCTACTGTTGAAAAAACCATTACCGGAACACCCAATACAGGTGATCATAGTTTTAGGTTGGAAAATGATGACGGTGCTAAAGCATGGGATTACACAGCTGGTTGGAATCTTATTGGCAACCCCTATCCTTCCTTTATCGACTGGTATTTGGTTGATCACACAGCAACTTCAAAATTTCAGGATGTGTATGCCTATTGGTATAATCCCAACAAAGTTGGTGGCGCAAATTATGAATACATAGATGGCAGTAGTGCTGATGCTTACATTGCTCCTTTCCAGGGATTTTTTGTGCTGGTTAAAATGGAAGCTGACGATCTTAACTTCACCTTTACCAATGATATGCGCACGCATTTTGAAAGTGGTATTGGCAAAGCAAAGGAGACGCAAGGCCTTCGTTTGCGTTTGGGTAATGAAACTTTTTATGACGAAACCAGCATCACCCAACAAAATGAAAGCCAACACACCCGCGACAGACTGGATGCCCTCAAAATGTACAGCTTCGATTCGCAGGTGCCACAATTGTACAGCTTCTCTGCTGATGGTGCTCAACTTGCAATAAACAGCATTCCCACAGCCAACGCTGGATCGCCTGTTGCTCTGGCAGCTTTGTTTCCTGCTGAGGGCACGTACACCATCAGTCTGCAGCAAAATGATGAATCACTTGCAGCTTCAGGCCTTTTCCTCGAAGACCGGCTGTTGGGTGTATTTCACAAAATTGTAGATGCCCCTTATGTTTTCCTTGGTGATGCCGGTGAATCCGCCGATCGTTTTTACCTCCATTTTGGCATGGTTGACCTGCCCGAAAACAGCATCGCTTCCAATATCCTCATCTGGCAGCAGGGTGATATCTTGATGTTAACCGGAATGGATGACTTTACTCAACTTCAGCTTTTTGATATCAATGGCAGACTAATATTGAACACCACCCTTAATCCTGCTGCCCAGCAACAAATTGCAGCACCTAAAACTGCTGGGGTGTATATGGTCAGGCTTATAGGGGCTAATCAAATGATTACTGAAAAAGTTGTTGTTTACCAAGCAGCTATTTAAAGACAAAAACGGATTGAAAACCATTAAAATAATACGATCATGAAAGCATTGATAAAAATACTCCTTTTCGCACTCTTTGCACTAAACGCATCAATTCTTTTCTCGCAAGGCGCGCCACCTCCGCCACCATCAGGGCATGGCGGTGATACCAACCAGCCCGCAGGTAATGGGGCTCCCATTGGTTCTGGTGTGGGCATACTGCTGGTGTTGGGAGCAGCGTATGGCGGCAAGAAGGTTTGGGATTACAGGAAAACACTGGAGGAATAAATTGTAGTAATTGATAAGCGATTTGCCCGACCAAAGGCTTTTAGCTATTGGCTATTAGCCTTTGGCGTGTTGATACCAAGGCAAAATATTATTAGTACTATATAGCTGGTTTTTAACAATGACAACTTTGACAACCACAATAACAATGAAAACTTCATAGAGCACTACCGAACAACCATAAATTTCCGCGTCACTGTTGTGTTTTCACCCGAAATACGACAAAAATAAATGCCCTCACGTAAGGTCGAAAGATCAATCTGCTGACTTGGAATATTTAACCATTCAATAGTTTGAATCGTTTGCCCGGTGAGCGATATAATCTCCACATTCCGAATACCCATGATTCCGGTAACGGTTAGGTTTAACTTATCAAACACCGGATTAGGCGAAAGCACAACTTTTGCGATGTATGCCCCCTCATTAAGACCTGTCAGACTGCAATTGGTCAATGGTTCCATATTACTTCCATCCTGATTCATGGTATAAATGTTCCATTTCTCACTTGTGGATGGCATGTAGGTCACATACAGCTTTCCGTTGTTTGGATGGAAACTGGCCTGATAAAAATATTCATTTGGCGAGGCATTGCTGAGATAGGTCCAGTTTGTACCATCAACATTGGCCATTACCAGGTCGCCGCCATTGTTATATCCCAGGTTTTCGGTGGTAAAAAAAGTCATCTTTGAACCATCCACATTAAAGAAGATATTGGCATCAGCATAACCAAAATCGTTGGCTTCGGTAATATCTGTCCAACCCGAACCATCAGTATTGATCATTGCCAAATGGTCATCTGCATTGAAGCTGGCCTGAAAATAGATTTTCTGGCCTAAAGGATGATACCTTGGAGCAGCGTTCCAAAAAGCCCCACTCGATGCTGTCAGCTGATTTCGATTAGCACCATCCGTTTCCATCAGAAAAATTTCGGGATAAGGATCAGCATCCCAGGCCGAAAAAAGTATTTGCGCTCCATCGGGCGAAAAGGAGGGAGCTCCATCATAAATGGAATTGTTTGTCAAACGTGTGATTTCACTGCCATCATTGTTCATGACATAAATCTCAGCGTTTGAGCCATAGGCTCCATATTGAAACAATACCTTACTTCCGTCGGGACTAACTGCCGGAAAAAATTCATCACCTGCTAAGTTTGTAAGATGTAGCAAATTATTTCCATCAATATCACTTCGATAAATATCCATTCCCTCGCCTAACCGGTCGGATGAAAAATAGAGGTAATTGCCATCAGGTGATACCACAGCCCAATAATTATGACATGTTTGAGACTGCAAATTAAATGCAGCCAATGTCAGCAACACTGCCAATGTAAAAATTCGTTTCATGATGTTTTAATTTGGTTTTAACTGCTTATGACTCATAAAAGTACTGCCTTTTCAAAGTAATGTCAATATAAATTCACAAAATCAATTTTCACAGATTTTTTGGTTTAAAAAGGCTATACAGATCGAACTTATCATTGCATTTTTTTAAATTTGATTGGTTATAAGCAATCTGAAAACCATTTCCTAAACCAAGGAAATACACAATTTTGATTACTTTACTTTTTTACCTTCATATATCAGAAAAGCCAACTGGTCAGATAAATGTATCTGAAAAAGAATCTTAAATTTGTCCGTTTTTACGTAAAACCTCACTATGTATCTTACTATAGAGAACATCCTGCTTATTGGCTCCATACTGTTATTTGCAAGCATATTAGCCGGAAAAACTTCTTATAAATTCGGTGTTCCAACACTGATCCTTTTCCTGGCCATTGGAATGCTGGCCGGCTCGGATGGGATTGGCGGCATTAATTTCGACAATCCCAAAATTTCACAATTTATTGGCATAGTGTCGCTCAATTTCATCTTGTTTTCGGGTGGTCTGGATACCAATTGGTCTTCCGTGAAGCCAATCTTAAAAGAAGGTATTGCCTTATCCACTATCGGTGTATTGCTCACTGCAATTTCGCTGGGGACTTTTGTGTGGTTGGTAACAGATTTTACCATATACGAAAGCATGTTGCTTGGCTCCATAGTATCTTCAACCGATGCAGCGGCTGTGTTTTCCATTCTCAGATCAAAAAGCCTGGCCCTGAAAACAAATCTCCGTGGAACCCTGGAGCTGGAAAGTGGAAGTAACGATCCGATGGCTTATGTGCTTACAATTGCATTTTTGACGCTCGTAATACATCAGGATCAAAGTCTAGCATCAGTGATACCTTTGTTTCTGTTGCAGATGAGTATTGGCGGTGTGGCAGGTGTCGTTTTCGGAAAGCTTAGTAAATGGATTATTAACAACATCAAACTTGATTTTGAAGGGCTTTATCCTGTATTGGTTATCGCTTTGATGTTCATCACTTTTTCGGCAACAGACTTTGCAAGAGGCAACGGATTTCTGGCCATATACATCTGTGCAGTTTATCTGGGTAATCAGGATCTGATCCACAAAAAAACCATTCATAAAATGTATGATGGATTGGCCTGGCTCATGCAAATCGTGTTGTTCCTCACACTGGGATTATTGGTTAATCCATCCGAAGTATTCCCCTATATGGGAATTGGGTTGCTTATATCACTGTTTTTAATAATTATAGCCCGTCCGGTAGGTGTTTTTCTAAGTCTGGTGTTTTTTAAAATGAAAATGAGACGAAGGTTATACATTTCCTGGGTGGGACTGCGAGGTGCTGTACCAATCGTATTTGCCACCTATCCGTTATTGGCCGGAATTGATAAAGCATCTATGATTTTTAACATTGTGTTTTTTATCTCTGTCACTTCGGTGCTAATACAAGGAACAACACTTTCCATTGTGGCTAAATGGCTGCATGTTGCTTTGCCTGAAAGGGTTAAAAAGATTACTGAGATCGATCAATTTCTTGCTGACCTGCCCAAAACTTCCATGCAGGAATTTATTATAAAACCGGATTCTCTGGCCGTTGATAAGCGAATAGTTGATTTACAATTCCCAAAATCAGCTTTCATTATTATGATTAAACGCGAAGAGGAATACATCAGGCCGGGTGGATCAACGGAAATAAAAGCCAATGACACCTTAATGGTGCTTGCCGATAACGAAGAAGATTATAACAAGGTGAACAGATGTCTTGACAATTCTGTCAATTAGTTCAACCTCACAATAATCTGCACTTAAATGAAGACAATTTACACTTTTGGTAGATTTTTCAGAAAATTCAGGCAGGCTGAATCAATTCGCAGGTGAATGGCGAAATCAAACACAAGCCAAAAATTGTCAGGTTTATTACATACTCTCATTTATAATTTGGTTTTTGCAGGGCAGTAAAGAAAGGCAAATTCAAAACATTGTTTTTAGGAAGTACAATGCTGAATTTAATCGAAACCTCAAACACCCTTATTGTTGCATTGCCCCGAAGGGAGAAAACAACTGCTTAAAAGGCTGTTGGTTATTGGCTATTAGCTTTTAGTTCGTTAAGTCTTAATTAACAGGGTTTTAGCTTTGTTTTGCCAAAATGTAACAATGAATACTATTACAATAACGAGAACAACGACAAGTCCGCTTAAATATACTGTTCCTTCATCAGCCTTGCAACGCTTTCGTCAAAAAGTTCTCTTTTTTGGATGATGTTAAAGGTTTCCAATAAATCGGGCACGCGCACGCGATGCTTCATCTCATCACGCAAATCTTCCACAATTTGTCCGCGATGCATCATCACAATACGATCGGGCAGATCTACCGCCTGTTGCATGGAATGAGTCACCATCAATGCGGTGAGCTTTTCCTGTTCGATGATGATTTTTGTGAGCTCGGCAACCTTGGCGGCACTTTTGGGATCCAGCGCAGCTGTATGCTCATCCAGCAGTAAAAGCTTTGGTTTGAGCCAGGTAGCCATCAGCAGTGTTAAGGCTTGCCGCTGCCCGCCCGAAAGCGTTCCTATTGGATTATCAAGGCGGTCTTCAAGACCCATCTTAAGCATTTGAACTTTCTCGGCAATGGCAGCCTTGATGTTTTTATGAACGGCAATTTTCAGTGGGCGCGATTGTCCCCGTCGCATCGCCATCACAATGTTTTCGGCAATTGTCATATCGGCAGCCGAGCCGGCAAAAGGATTCTGAAAAACCCTTCCTATCATTCTTGCTCTTTTGTATTCGGGCCATCGACTGATTTCAGTGCCATCGATTTTAATAGAGCCCTCATCGGGAATAAACGTGCCTGCAATGGCGTTCAGCAGGGTGCTCTTGCCCGAACCGTTTGTGCCAATGATGGCCGTAAAACTGCCTTCTTTAATTTGAAGGCTTACCTTACGCAAAGCTTTCACCTCGTTGATAGTTCCCGGGAAAAATGTTTTACTGATATTATTGATTGTTAGCATGGCTTCTCACTTTTTGTAAACGTTTCCCTAGGTTTTTAAACATCGCCGGTGCCACAAGCGCCAGAAATACAAATACTGCCGTTACAAGCTTCAGGTCGTTTGGATTTAAGCCCCAACGCAAGGCTATGGCAATAAGCAACCTGAAAAGTATAGTGCCCAAAATGGCCCCTGTTATCGTCATTCCGATGCTCGATTTGCCAACCAGCGCCTCGCCAATGATAATGCTGGCCAAACCCCAGACCATCATGCCTATGCCCATCTGAACATCTGCAAAGCCTTGATATTGCGCTAATATCGCCCCTGAAAGCGCAACAAGTCCGTTTGAAAGTGCCAAACTAAAAACCACCATCGTATTGTTGTTTACACCCTGTGCCCTCACCATCTGCGGATTGTTTCCGGTGGCACGCAATACCGTTCCAAAATGAGTTTTCAGGAAATAATTCAATACAATAGCCAGCAATAAGCTCAACACCAAACTGCTAAACAATGCCCCCATATCGGCAACAGGCACCTCCCATCCAAACACATTCATTTTGTCGGCTCCGCCTGAAATAGTGGTAAGCAGTTGCTCCGTCTGACTTGAAACCGAACCGGTATCGAGCAGCGGAATATTGCTGCGCCCCATGATACGCAGGTTGATTGAGTACAAAGCTGTCATCATCAGGATTCCGGCCAGTATCTCCTGAATCTTAAATTTGGTATGCAACACCCCTGTAATCGCACCGGCAAGCAGACCGGCAAAAAATGCCATCAAGGTTGCCAACCAGGGGTTCCAGCCCGTAGCGATGAGCACTGCCGTGAGCGATGCCCCCAGTGTGATGGAGCCATCAACAGTGATATCGGTAAATTTGATCATCTTAAAGCTGATCAGCATCCCCAGCGACAAAAGCGAGAGGATGAGTCCTATCGTAAAAGCACCAATGACCAGATTCATGATATTGCCTCCCGGAAATTAATGGGTGAAAACCAACAAGCCCCGCGTACAAAGCCTGATTCGCCAAGACCGCCTGCTTCACGGTCATCATCAATCAGATGCAAAAGTGCCAGTGGTGGGGGGCCATTTAAAAACTTCATGATACTTTGCTTCAATTCAATAACTCCATTTTGAAGTGGCTGATATGGAAATACGGCACCATGAATATGCCCTTTAAGCCCTTTGGAAGAGGGCAGCGGATGCAAAAGAGAAGTGACAGGATTTTCAGCTGCCCTGCTCACTACACCAAAGGCAAGCACCTGCCTGGCAGCAAAAGCCCTTTCGCCGCTAAAAGTAAGCCATTCTCTGATCTGTGGAAACTCAGGCCAGTCGTTTTCTTTTAGATTGCCCGGGCTGTTGATCAGCTGTGCTCCCACGAGGCCGTCTGTTTCGGCAAGAATCAAAATGGCTGCCGTTGTAGCACCACTGAGCACTAAAGCCTCCTCTGCCAGCTCCGAAAGGCCAATCTTTGTTGCACCTTCGGGAGGATTGAAACGTATCAATCCGCGCATGCCGCCTGCAAAAGCAAGAGTCTGTAAAATATTCAGTTCCGGCACAAAATCCCCTTCAGAAAGCAGGAAATCAGGTTTTGATTTTAGCTCTGGCGGCTGAAAGATTACCTGGCCACCAACAACTAAAAACTCCCCTGCCGCACCAAAAGCGTCAGCGTTGTGGTCATCCGGCCGTCCAATACCCAAAGCAAAAGATTCCGCGCCAAAACTAAGTCTGCCAATGGATTTCTTATCAGGCTTTTCCGGAAACTTCCAATGAGTTACAGCGCTCAACTCAAGCACAGCCTTTTGATTTATTTCATAATAAGCCAGGTGAGGCTTTTGTGGCCTTTCTGATACAGCTCCTCCGTCTTCAGATTCGGGTAAAATATCCAGCAACCAGCTTTTAAAACCCGTCATTTCTAACGTCTTGGCTACAAATTCGGTTGCCTGGAAAATCCCAAAGCTTCCTTTCACTTTTTGTAATTCTTTCGCTATGCGTAACAGCGAACGAATACCAGCCGAACTCAGGAACTCCATTTCTGCCGCATCCACAATCAAATAGTGCTTGCCCTGGCGTATCAGATCAAAAAAGTAGTCGTTGAAATATTCAGACCAATTCGCATCAAGCCTTCCTTTCGACTTGATGATTAAATATTTTCCTGAAATCTTTTCGGTTAATTGCATCTGTCTTAGTTTTTGATTGTTATTCGAAACTTTGTGCCTTATCCCACATCTCTTGAGAAATATTGAGTTGATATTGTTGAGCCAAAATCGAATTGATTATGAGCTTCTCCGATTTGGTATTGTTGAAAGGAATGGCCGATGGAGGGGTTCCCTGCAGCACCTGTATCACTTTTTCGGCAGCTTCGAGACCGGCATCATAATAATCGCGTGCCAGACATAAAGTTCCACCATCGCGCATCTGATCGCTGTCGAAAACAAATACCGGCTTATTGTTCTCAGCAGCTTTACGCGCAATAAGCGCAAAACCCGGCCTGGTGAGGTTGTCAACCACCTGACAAACAAGCTGGATATCCTTTCGACTCAATTCGGCTGCAGCCTGAGGAATATCAGCACTGGAGGTAACGGGTACTGTAACCAGCGAAATACCCTGTTCGGCAAGAGCTTCCTCAAACCAAGTTTTGTAAAGCACACTATTGATTTCAGCTGGTGTAAATAAAGTGCCAACCGCTTTGGTATGAGGTAAGGTTTCTTTGATAATCCTCGCCATACCCTTGAATGGTGATCGCGTGGTAATGCCTGTAACAAAAGGCAAATGATTTGTTTCACTCACTCCGGCACCGGCTTTTACAGCATCGCCTACTCCTGTGAAAACAATTTTTGTCGCATCACCTACCTGGCGCAAAGCCGCCTGCAAAGAGGGTGTGGAAATCACCATCAACAGGTCAGGCTTCTCTGATTTAATGTTCGCCATTATGCCCGAAAGTGTTGACATATCTCCCTGAGCATTATATACTTTCAATTGAAAATCTTTGTGCTGCACCAGGCCGGCTTTTTCAATGCCATCGATCAATCCTTCATGACAACGTTCAGCAAATTCAGTATCGCTGTAATGTACCAGACATAGACGAAATGGCTGCGCAGTTTTGTTAACACTCTTCAGAATTTTGGGATCAATACGTTGCTTTAAGGCTGTTTCAGTATATCCCAAATCAGCAGGACTCAGACCAGCCAGCACTTTTACGGCTATCTTACCCGATTGTCTGCCCCATTCATAAAAACTATCGCCATAAGCTCCGGTAGCCCCTCTTGGAACCAATTCGGGTTCGGTTGCGAAGATTGGAACACCAGCTCCCGAAGCAACGCGATGAATGGATGAAAAACCTGTTGAAGCCAAATTATCTGCTGATAGGATGATCGCTTCGGCACCTCGCTGAATAACGGATTGTGTGGCCATTGGTAAATCAGAAACCACCGATGCTGTAGCTTCTTCAACTTTGATATTATGTTTTTTACCAGCAACACGTAACTTCTCAACTGAAAGTACAGCATTGGTTTGGGCAGCATCATAAATAATCCCGACAGCTTTAAGCTTAGAATCGTATTGCATAGCCATCTGCAGTACTTCTTCCACAGGAGGATTATCATGCACCCCGCAAATATTTGAAGGCGGATTGTTCTCAAGCAATTTCAGTTTCACGGGGTCGGAAGCTACTGTAAACACAACAGGAATCTCCTTAATTCTTTTGAAAGCAGCCATCATAGCAGGTGTTGTGATGGTTATAACCAGGTCGGGTTTTTCGCGCACCACAACATCCATGATAGAAGTAAGCTGTGCTATTTCGCCCTGGGCACTGTATTTCTTAAGCACAAAATCGGTTTTATCAACCAGTCCGCTCTCCCGAAAAGCTTCCACTACACCTTTAGCCGCCTGCTCCAGCGTAGGATTTTCGAGCAGCGTGATCATTGCTATCTGTGCCGGGCGATCATATTTCATATGCAAATTCTTAATTAAATTAGCTTCGATGAGATCGTTTTTGGCGGGTAACTGTCCGGAAGCAAAATCTATCACGATTTGTTTCGTTTCGCCTTCATTTCCCTGCTGTTCGAGCCGTGCCAACACTTCCTCACTCATCTGCCAGTTTGAACCAAGCGTTTCGAGCACCTCCTGATTGAATCCCAACTTTTCGGGAACAATATTTTCGATAGCAATTTGTGAGGGATGTTTCCCCTGCAGGATGCTGATCGCCATATCAGCTGTGAGCTGTCCGACCGTAAAATAGTTGGCTCCCAGACCAAACAGTGCACCCGCACTGCTGTCAACCGGATCGTTGGTAAAGACTGGAATTCCGGCTTTTTTTGCCTGATTAACTATCATATTCATCGAAGCCATGGCAACAGTATCACCCCCCACCCAAATCGCTTCTACACCTTTGGCCAGCAAAGAGTTAAGCGCATCTGACACTTCTGAAGTATTCGTTGCAATGGCTTCAACCAGGGTAATCCCCAGTTCGTCGCAGATCCGGCGCGCATCCATAGTGCAGGCCTCCGAGCATTGCTCGCCAGGATTCCAGACTACTCCAACTTCTTTAATACCGGGATGAAGTGAATGCAACAGTTTGAATGCTGCTGTCACTGGCTGAAAACTTCCAATACCGGCCATATAAGGCGGATGATCGCCGGGTTTTGGACCGGTGATGCCCGTTCCGGTTCCATAAGGATCCGTAACAGCACCAAAAACATGCAATTTTTTTGTGTTTTGATTTGCATTTGCAAAAGTTTGCAAAGCCAGTGTGCTCGAAGTGATAACGATATCCGAAGGCCCGTTGGCAATGTCCCTGGCAATGGTATTGGCCATAGGCATATCTCCCTGCGGGTTGTAGTGCTTGATATTGGCATTGTTTTCGGCAACAAAGCCTTTTTCACTCAAACGGCTCATAATACCTGCCACATGATTGTCGAGCAGGGGTGTAGATGAAATTTGCATGATGGTGATGGTCGGGAAATTTGATATCGTTTTCCGTTTTTCTTTTTTCTGATCCAAATCCGACAATAACAATATGGCTGATGCACCGATTATCAAGGCGAGTGCCAACCAAAGTTCACGTAATTTTTTAAGCATAGTTTTTAGTGTTAAGATTACACTATT
This sequence comes from Bacteroidales bacterium, assembly GCA_028704385.1. Taxonomy (GTDB): domain Bacteria; phylum Bacteroidota; class Bacteroidia; order Bacteroidales; family F082; genus UBA5536. The sequence goes on from JAQVLA010000025.1 coordinate 27,400, forward strand.
CGAGGTATTTCGTCAGTCGCAGTATGTTTTTCCCTGCGTTTCTTTCATAAGCTATCTCATTCATTGTTTTACGAATCAGTAAAATGCCAAGCCCGCCAACAGCACGCTCTTCGAGGGGCAGGTCGAAATCAGGATCCTCAGCTAATGTAAGATCCCAGGGCTTGCCATCATCTTCAATACACATGATCAGCTTTTTGTCAACCAGCGAAAAAAGAATTTTGATGTAGTGTACTTCGGTATCATCGAAGGCATAACTTACAATATTTGAAAATGCCTCCTCAAGTACCAGATTTAAGCTCAAGATCAATGCCATCGGAAGTGACCAGGAATCGGCCAAACCCACCAGAAAACTGCTGATATTTTCCAACTCCTGCATATCATTACGCAATTCGAGCGATTCAGTTTTTGCCCTTTTGTCCATTGTAAACTAACGTTAACATGGTAATATCATCCGATTGCATATATCCATCCACATACTGATCTATTTCGTGGGTCATAAGGTCAATAATTTCCCTGGTGTTTGCCTCATAATTTTTGGCAATACATGCCTGCAACCGTTTTTCACCATAAAATTCATGGGTGGCATTTTCGGCTTCACTCACACCATCTGTATAGGCAAAAATTTTATCTCCCGGCATCATTTGAGCACTCATACAGCTATAATCGTATTCTTCATTCAATCCGAGAGGTATGGAAGTTCCCATCTCCATAAAATTTGTTTCACCATTTCTGGCAATATACAGTGGTGGGTTGTGGCCGGCATTGGAATAAAAAAGCTCACCATTTTTCAGATTAAGTATTCCCAGGAAGAAGGTCACGAACATGCAGGAATCATTATTGAGGGCCAGTGATTTGTTAAGTACCTTCATAATAGCATCGGGCGTTTTGTGCCTATCGGCGATGGAGCGCAGCAGGGTGCGGGTAACTGCCATAAAAAGCGAGGCCGGCACGCCTTTGCCCGAAACATCACCAATGGCAAAACAGAATTTGTCCGAATCGATCAGAAAAAAATCATAGAGATCGCCACCCACTTCCTTAGCCGATTTCAACGAAGCATAAAGATCGACCTGCGGCAAATCAGGAAATGGCGGAAAGCTGTGTGGGATCATCGACAGCTGGATATCACTGGCGATTCGCAGCTCACTTTCAATTTTTTCTTTCTCGGAGGTGGTTTTCTTAAGGTTTTCAATATAAAGTGTCAGCTGTTCCTGCATCTGCACAAAGGCCTGCCGAAGTTCCAACATTTCGTCCTTTGTTTTCACTTCGGGAAGTGGTGTTTCAAAATTTCCTTTAGCAATCAGTCGGGCAGCCTCGGCAAACTTAACCAGTGGTGAAGCCAGCCTGTTTACTATCTTGGTGATCAGCAATACCAAAAGCAGCAGCCCGGCAATGAAAAGCAATATTACCAACCTGTTCATTTTAGTGAGTGAAGCATACATTTCGCGCTCGGGATATACCACAGCGATCGACCAGCGTGTTGAAATCAGATTGGTGTAGTAGATCCAGCGTTTTTCCTTTCCGGGAAGGTTGTAGCTTCTGAATTTGCTTTCACCTCTTTGCAATTCCCTTCCAATCTGGCGTAATAACGGTGCCCCCCATTCTTCAGCATTGGAAAAAATGCTTTTGTTCATAATCATGCTTTTGTCGGGATGTGTTACTGCCACTCCGTTTCGGGTGATCATAAAGGCATAACCTGTTTCGAAAATGCTCACAGAAGATACAAGATCGGTAAGTTTATCCAGCGAAATATCTATTGTGGCAATGCCGGCAAAAACACGCTTATTGTCGCGATTTGAATAAACAGGAACCGCATAGGTAGCCATCAAAATATTGCCACCACCTTCGTCATAATATGGCTCTGACCAATACGGTGTTCGGAGCATGGCAGGAATCTGATACCAGTCCATATAATAATATTCGTAGGTCTCACTTCCCAGATAAGCAGAAAAAATACCGTCGGCGCCACGATAGGCATAAGGCATAAAATAAAGCCCTTTTTGTTCAAAAAAATGGGGCTCAAAAGCCATGCATGCTCCATAAATTGACGGGTTGTTGCGAACAATTGTTTGCAGCACATGTATCAACGAATCTTCGTGGAAAAATCCCATTTCGATCGTTGCACTCAACATTTGAGGCACCTTTTCGAGCGGTTGTAATTCCTGTTCAATACGAGCTTCGATATTTTCGGCAAGCTGAATGGCATTAACCTTTGAAGCCTCACTGATGGTATTGCGCGCATAAAAATAATAGACAGAAAATATAAGCACAAATAAGGTAGATGTAATCAACAGAATATTTGAAATAATACGAAATGACAAAGTGTTCCGTTTCATGATTATTCGTGGTTTTTTATCGTATCGGGCGGAAAAAATCCTCAAAAATTATATCAGGAGATTGGGGATACTGACCTTTCAAAATAGCATGTACCTGATCAAAGTCGGGTTTTTCAAGATTTGTTTGCCCGATGGGTTCCTGCAGTTCCAGCACTTTCTCCAGCATCCACTTTTGATGCGCCTTGTTTGATGGAATATTAGCCTGGCGCATGCGTTCGATTACAACATCAAGGGTAAAGTCACGATTTTTAGCAGCATATTGCCAGCCTTTGATACTTGCCTCCACAAAAGCTTTGAGGGCATCATTTTTTTCATTGAGCGTGTTTTGAAGCACATACATTCCATCTTCGGGGATGTTGTAACCATAGTCAGAAAGAAAAAAAGTGCTGAGTTCATCTTCATTCAACCCACTGAGGTAGATTTGGTTATATTCGTTATACCACATCACCGTCATGACATCAATGCCACCAAGCAAAAACAAATTCACGGTTGAAAGGATTGGCACCCAATTAACTTCGAGTTGATGCTCATGGATAAGCGCTTTTGGAATCTCCTCGAAGCCACTGCGCCAGATTCCGACTTTTTTCCCCTTAAAATCTTTAAGGGTATTGATATTACTGGTTTTCTTGGCCACAAACATCAATGCTGAATTGTGCGAAAACTGGGCAATATTAACCAGATCAACACCTTTAAACCGATTATCGAGCCCCGTGACCAGAAAAAGAGAGATGATATCAGCTTGTCCGGATTGCAGAAAATGCATGGCATTTACAGAAGCCGAAGGGTGGATAATCTCTACCTCAATGCCTGCTTCCTTATAAAAGCCCATTTCTTCGGCAACGTAGTAGCCGGCAAATTGTGCCTGAGGCAGCCAATGTGGCGAAAAAACAAGCTTTTGAGTCTGAGCATGCACGCTATTACAAACACTGAAAATAATAAGCAAAATCAATAAATACGTGTTTGTTTTCATGCCAATTTCTTTGACAATAAAAATAAGAAAAATAATATTCGTGAAAACGAAACAACAAAACTAATTGCCTGATATACTTTTACCCTCTCTGGAGAAACATCAAATAAACATTGGTGTCCGGTATGATTCACATAAATATGCTCAATCGAGGGGAAAAAGCTTTCTCTCAGTATCTGAAATCATCAGGGGTAAATCTTAATCTACCCACATTTTGTCCTTATGTTTTATGTCATCTACTTAAAAAGAGGATATATACCCTTTTGTGATTGTACGATCCCATCGAAAAGCTTTAATTCCCAGTTAAGCTGTTTCTTCAACTCCGGATAAATAAAATTGAACCATTGGCTGATATCATGATTTACTCTTAATAAAGTCAAGCTAGGTTAATAGATCTGACGAAGGCGTTCAAAAACGTCATCAAATACAATCGGCCTTATTAAAATCCCTTAACTAACTTTTTCCTTATTTAAGTTTTGAGGCCATTTTCTTAACTAAGCAGCTTTTTAGTTAAGGTTTTTGAACTAAGGCTTAGTCCCAAAAATATTTTCCTGTAAGATGATGCAGAAGACAAGAATGAGAAGAATGTTGATTTATTTGCGTGCAGACTGGTACCCATTATGCAAATTAGCTGCTTCTTTCAATTAAACTTAAATTTTCGGAACGCTTGAATAGTTTGATAATAGCCATATGTGATGAAAACTCGAGAACACCCATCAACCATATATGCAAAGCCTCTAGGTTGGGGATCATAGTCTTTCATGAAATCAAATTCATGCGTAGGATTTAAAAACTGCACAAAATACTTTAAGCCTTGATCCAAAACATAAACAAATGAATCAAAATCTGTAAAAATGGATTTATAATACGGATCTGCCAATAAAGAATTGTAAAGCAAGAAAAATGGAAAACCAACATACAACACCGTGAATTTAACCCCTTGTGTCCAGCTTAATCCATAATTATTTGAATATCTGTTCAAAAAGAGTATTGCTTTCTCATTAAAATTAGTCAGGAATTTGGTGTGCAAAAATTTGAAACCTTTGTGAATAAAGTTATTTCCTTTAATTACATTCCATTTAGAATTATTAAACAAACTTTCCCAATAACAAATCATCTCGTCCCGGTAAAAACCTAGAGCATCTATTATGTTATTACTTTTTAATAGTTCATGTTTTATTATTCTATAACTTTCCCGATCTGATTTATAAATTTTGACACCAGTGAATAAGCTTTCTGCCATAAAAACAGAGCCACGCAGGTCAAGCTCTCCTTTGAAAACAGTTTTATTAAAAACAACTCCATCCATAAACCTTACCAATTGGAAAAGTGAATAACCTTCAAATACAGCTTCACCAAAAAACGCCTTATCCAAAAACTGGGCATTCTTAAAATGCGCATAGCCTAAAAACTTCGCTCCAGAAAGCTCAGCATAACCTTCGAAAACGGTATCATTGAAAACAGCTTCTTTCGAAAATGAAGCCCCCCAAAGATGAATCAATTTACTAAAAATCACCTCCTCAAAAATAGCCATACCATTAAATTCTGATCTGGTAAAGAGAGTTTCATCCATAAACTTAGCTTTTGCGAATATCGCACTATCCTCAAATTTAGAACCGATGAAAAAAGCTTTGTCTTTAAATTCAGCTTCTGAGAAATCCGTTTTGCCATTAAATTTCGTATCAAAGAAATTTACTTTCTTCTCAAAAACAGAATTTCCAAAATTTGCATTCAGGAGCTCATTATTTGGGAACAGAATTTCTGCATTCACTTCAATAGCAAAAATCACATTCTCAAAATTGTAATCCTCCTTTCCCATGGAATCAAGATTCGAAATATAATCTTTAAAATTCTCCATTGATTCAATTCTTATTGCTTCTGCCATGTTCTTAGTGTAATGTAAACCTTCGGCGTACTACATTTGAAAATTCTAAGATTTTCTAAGTTTATTGCAGCATCGTTGGAAAAAGTTGGACAGATGGTTTGTTTATCTAACTTTTTCTAATGAAGTTTAGATTTT
>JAQVLA010000010.1 GCA_028704385.1 Bacteroidales bacterium
AGCAAGGCACAACGTTGTTGCATGCCAGAACTCATTAACAAACCCAAATTTTGGAGGGGGTCAGTATGCCGGAATGGGGGGTCAGCTTGATCCGGAATGGGGGGTCAGTATCGTCCGGAATTTGCAAAAGCTAAAGAAATCAGTACGTTCTTTGGTTTTTTAGTTTTTTTTGGGGGTTCAGTACTGGTTCTGGTATTAGTCTCTCTTCCTGGCTATCCGTTATTATGAGACAGTTTTTGAAGGGATAATTATTTATGAGGAAATAATTACTAAAGGTGCTCTTTCCCTTTGGTATTACTTGCTGTTGAAGGGTTTTGAAAACTTTGTTGAATCTTTCGACTGTTGACATGGCTTGCTCAACCTGGGTGGGAGCATTTCTATTTATTTATTGTAAATGAGGGTAGAATGAATCCCATGAAAACACAAAACACTTCCTTTACGTCAAAAAAAAAGATGGCCCGCGATAGTGGGATTTAGTTGGAAGATATGCTAAAATAACAAAATTACGATGCCATTACCTTGTGCATATTCATTCCGGCTTTGGCAACAAATTCATGAATTCAAGGATGGCAGCAACGCAATGCCTTAATTGTTGAATTTTCAGGTCGAACTCCTCACCACCAACCTGGTTTTGATTACTTTTTTTATGGGTTTAAAGCTTGTTTCGTTCTCTTCGTTTTTGAGTCTTTTGAGCAACAACTGACAAGCTTCGCGTCCCAGCTCAAATCCAAACTGATCTACGGTGGTAAGCTCTGGCTCGCTAATGGCAGCTGATTTACTATTCTCAAAACCAACAACTTTAATATCTTCCGGCACCCGCAATCCAAGATGTTTGGCTTCCTTAATAATAGCAATGGCAGCCATATCATTCACCGCAAAAAATCCTGTGGGATAGTCGGGGCGGCGCAAAATGTCGTGAGCCGATTTACGGGCACTATCAAAAGTATCAGCCAAAACAACCAAACTTTGATCGAATGGGATATTGTGCTTGAGCAGGGCATCGTGATAGCCCGACAACCGGCTTTTGCCGATAGCCAGATGCTGAGGAGCAGCAAAATGTGCAATACGCTTGCAACCTTTTTCTATCAGATGATTCACAGCCAGAAAAGCTCCCTGGTAATCGTCAGCCACTACCTGATCTGCCTGCAACTCATCGATCACACGATCGAAAAATACCACCGGAATTTCGTTATCGATCAGTTTCTGGAAATGAGAAAAGTCGTTGGTTTCCTTTGAAAAGGACACCAGTACACCATCGACACGGTTGGTAAGCACAGCCTGTGTATTGATCACCTCGCGTTTGTAGCTTTCGTTGCTTTGAAACACCATCACGCTGTAATCATTTTTGTATGCCACTTCTTCGATGCCGTTGATGATGGCTGAAAAGAAATAATGCTCTATTTCGGGAATAATCAATCCAATCGTACTCGTGGAATTATTCCTCAGATTCAAGGCAATGCGGTTAGGCCGGTAGCCAAGTAATGCAGCAAGCTCCTTGACGGCAGCTCTTGTTTTGGGGCTGATATCGGGATGATCTTTAAGCGCTCTGGAAACGGTTGAGGTGGATAATCCCAGTTTTAATGCAATATCTTTGATGGTGATCTGACGTTTCATGTAAGTGCTTTTTCGATTTTTGGTTTGCTGACAGTATTAATACAGGCTATAAAGGTACAAATTTAATGCAGTTTGAGATGCAAAAGCAAATTGTATTACAAATTTCAATCGTTTGCACTTTAACAATATAAGAAGTCGGGAAACTGATTTATGGATTCATTACACTTAAATCCTAGTCGGACCTGCCTTCGAGCAAAACCGCTACCGACTGAAGTGGCTCAAGAATTAATTCATCTCCAGACAGACATGCTTCATCTCCAAACAAAACAGTTTTCTTTTCCGACCGGGGAATCGTATAGGTCATTGCCTCATCACTAAGGTTAAATGCCACCAAAACCTTTTCGTTTTGTGCACCTCTGAGGTAAATCATTTTTTTACCTTCTGCCAAAACAAAACTGATATCGGTAGTAGCCAGAGATTTGCATTTTTTTCTTAAGCTGGTAAGTAGTTTATAGTAGTCGTACATCTCCTGATTAAAACCAACCGTATCATAACCGGTAACAAGCGGACTGATGTTTGAGATTCTTTCAGGTTCAAAATTCATTTCAGGCCACCACAAGGGCTTCCGGCAATCAGGATCATCGGCTCCCCACATACCCATTTCCTCTCCGTTCCAGATGTGCGGATTACCCGGAATTGTAAACTGAAACAACAAATAAAGCTTCAACCGCTGATACGTTTCAGCCGAAGGTTTTGCTGTAACGTATGCAGGATCATCGCTGGGTTTCGCACGGTATTTGTATTTTCCGCGATTCCCGAAAGAGCTCAACAACCTGGGAGAATCGTGTGTGGAAGCTGTGTTCATCATCACCTGGATCACTTCGGGCCGAAGTCGCGACCATTGATACGTCAGACTATCCACCAGCTGCCCGGCAGTAATTTCGTAATCTGTCTTTGCAAAAAAATACCGTGCCGGCCGATAAACCTGATAAAACATCGCCGCATCAAAAACATCTCCTTTCAAATAAGGCGAAGGATCCATCAAATGATCAGGAAAAATTTTCCACCACAACTCGCCCACCAGGTAAGCCTGAGGATTGATGCTTCGAACAAATTTGCGATAATCTCGCCAAAAACCCATCGGAACATGATCGGCCACATCCAGTCGGAAGCCGTCAATACCTCTGCTTGTATCGCCCATAGGTGCCAGCCATCGGCGGCTAACTTCAAAAATATGGGCTTTCGCCTTCGGGTCAAGGTCTCCCTCATATGGAATTCCTGATGAATGCCGAACCCGGGTATCAACCTTTCGCAACTCAGGCAAACTACTTATTCCAATCCAACCGGAGTATTCAAACTCATCCTCTGCAGTGCCGGGATCATCAAATTGGCTGATTTCGTACCATTTGGCATACGCTGAAGAATCCTGATTTTTAAGGATGTCTTTCCATGCCCAAAAATCAACGCCTGTATGATTCCACGAATAATCCAGGATAACGCGAATCCCTTTCTGATGAAGTTCCTCCACCACCTGCAAAAACATTAAATCGGCTGATGTCCATTGCCAGGTGTCGGGATCAGCCGGATCTTCGGACATGATCAGCTTTAAATCGCCTTCAGGATCAGGGCCAAAATTCACATCAATATGCCTGTAATTACGGGCATCGTATTTATGCAAGGAAGGTGCATCATTCAAGGGATTAAAATACACTGCCGTGATTCCCAGGTCAACCAGATAATCAATCTTATCCATCACACCCTGTAAATCACCGCCATACCTCCTGAGTTGAAGCTGCCCGTAAAAATCAGAGCTAAGCTCCGATGCCCAGTTGTCGGGTTTATACCAATCGGATGTCCAGGGCGTAATAGCCCAGGAAGCAGGGATGTCTTCAAAATTTGATGAAACGTGCATGGTTTCAGGAGTCGGGTCGTTTGAAGGGTCGCCGTTTCTGAAACGTTCAACAAAAATCTGATACCAAATAACATCCTTTGCCCATCCGGGTGTGGTGCTTACAGGTGATACCGGTTGCGAAAAAAGGCTTATTGAAGTGAGAAACAGTAAGCTAAAGGTGAAATACGTTTTCATAATCTAATTTTGTTTAATCTGAAACAGCATCGTCCGGTCTTTTTATGAGCAGCCAATATTATGAAAAAAAAAGTTCAGGTATTAATTCTTTAATTTTGTATCTTTACGCAACCCAAAGTTCTCATTTTCATTTTTGAAGCCACTAAACTTTACCCTTTTATGAATGAAATTAAAGAAGCAAAAAAAATACAAAGCCATGAATTATGAATAATCAGCTAAAAAACCGGGTGTTTTAGCAACTTAAGAGCACAGTTATAAAAGTATCGTTTTATTGCCTGTAAAGAAAACAATAAACCTCTAAAAAATACTACTTATTCGTTACACCCGATCAAAAATAAAAACACTGAATAACGCAATCGTTTGAAATGATAATAATTAATAGATATTAACAATTTCTTAATCCTTAAAATATATCTTATCTAAATTTACACAATCAAAAAAAATGACAAGAATTTTAACTCATTAATTCATTCACTAACCTTAAACATCATTTATTTATGAACAAGCATTTTACTTTTCTAAAAGGTGTTATGGTTTTACTTCTAGCTGTATTTTCCCTGACAGTCGCAGGACAGGAGATTACAGCAAGCGGAACCGTAGTTGACGCCGAAGATGGAAGTTCCTTGCCTGGTGTTACTGTTTTGGTACAAAACACTACATCCGGCACTACAACGGATATTGATGGTAATTTTACCATTGATGTCAGTGTAGGGAGCGTGCTGGAGTTTAGTTATGTAGGTTATCAAAAACAGATGATAACGGTACAATCTTCAGCCAAAATCATAGTTAATCTTGAACCAGCAGTTACCAGGCTTGGCGAAGTAGTTGTGATTGGTTATGGCCAGGTAAAGAAAGGCGATGCCACAGGTTCTATTTCAACAGTAAGTACAAAGGAGTTCAACCGGGGAGTTATCACCTCTCCTCAGGATCTTCTTGTTGGTAAAGCAGCCGGTGTTGTAATCACCTCAGCAGGTGGTGCGCCCGGAAGCGGATCAACTATTCGCATCAGGGGTGGCTCCTCACTCGAAGCCTCAAACGACCCCTTGATTATCGTTGACGGAATACCTATCGACAATCATGATGTTTCGGGAAGCTCAAACTTCCTAACGTTTGTTAACCCAAACGATATTGAAACATTCACCGTTCTTAAAGATGCTTCTGCAACAGCCATTTATGGTTCACGTGCTTCTAACGGAGTTATTTTAATTACCACGAAAAAAAGCTCCATTGGTACACCGCTGAAACTTACCTACAATGGTAATGTTTCTATTTCGGCACCTACAAAATTTATTGATGTATATTCAGGCGATGAAATGCGTAAGATTGCCTATGACTATCGTGATATGTTTGGTACCGACAGCTACCTGAAACTGGGAAAAGAAAACACTGACTGGCAGGACGAAATCTACCGTACAGCAGTATCACATGACCACAATATCGGGCTTTCCGGCTCTTACAAAAATCTGCCTTATCGCGTTTCGTTGGGATATACCGACCAAAGAGGTATCCTGAAAAACACAGACATGCAAAGGGTTACAGGTTCAGTAAATCTCAACCCATCATTCTTTGACAACACCCTTAAGGTGAATATCAACGCCAAAGGCATGAACTCAAACCATAACTTTGGTGATGATGGTGCTGTGGGAAGTGCTATTAATATGAGCCCCACCCGTCCGATAATGGATGGAAACCCGAACTCAGCAGGCTATTTTCAATGGTCGAATTATGATGCTAACCTGGGCACACCTAATCCGGTGGAACAGGCAATGGCTGTTGACAATAGCTCAGTTGTAAACAGATTCATCGGAAACATTCAATTCGACTATAGCATGCCTTTTGTCAAAGGATTGAAAGCCAATCTGAATTTAGCTACTGACTTCACAAAGAGCGAAGGTCATAATAACCGGCCCACCACTTCTCCTTCAGTGCTTACAAGTCCACTTTGGGGAAGACTAACTGACTATACGGGCAAAAACAGCAACGACCTGCTTGATTTTTACCTGAGCTATACCAAAGATCTGAAGCAAATCCAAAGCCGTATCGATGCTACTGCCGGTTATTCGTGGCAACATTTTAAAGTTGAAGGCGACAATTACACCCGCGGTATTGTTGATATTGATCATCCCTATCAAAGTACTGACAGCTCACGCTTTTACAATGAGAACTATCTGGTTTCGTTCTTTGGACGATTGAATTACACACTCATGGACAAATACTTAGTGACTTTTACAATTCGTAACGATGGTTCATCACGTTTCTCGGAAGACAATCGCTGGGGTATATTCCCTGCTGCTGCTTTCGCATGGAAAATAAAAGAAGAAGCTTTCCTGAAAGATGTTGAAGTGCTCTCCGATCTGAAATTACGTATTGGCTGGGGTATCACTGGTCAGCAGGATGTTGGTTCATATTATCCATATATGGCTACTTTCAACACTTCATCACAAGGAAATTATTACCTGTATAACGGACATTATATTCCAACTTTAAGACCAAACGCCTTCGACCCTAACATCAAATGGGAAGAAACTACAACCCAAAATATAGGTATTGATTTTGGATTTTTCAACGACAGGATTACAGGTTCGTTTGACCTCTACAAAAGGGTTACTGAAGATTTACTTAATGAAATTACAGTTCCAACCGGAAGTAACTTCTCCAATCGTTTGTTAACAAATATCGGAAGTCTTGAAAATAAAGGAGCAGAATTGAATTTGAATTTTATTCCGATTTCAAAACCGGATATGTCGTTAAACATTGGATTTAACCTAACCTATAATAAAAATGAAATTACAAAACTGCTGGCATCAGATGATCCTGATTTCATTGGACTGTTATACGGAGATGCTTTCACTGGCCAAAATCAGGTAACAAGAGTTGGCTATCCTGCTTATTCCTTCTTTGTGAATCAACAGGTTTATGATGCCAATGGCAATCCCATCGAAGGTTTATATGTTGACCTTTCGGGTGATGGCGGTGCTGTTGGTGGCGATAATTCAGACAAATACATTTATAAGAACCCTGCACCAGACTATTTGATGGGGCTATCGTTCTATTTTAACTACAAAAACCTTGATGTTGCTGCTTCTTCACGTATCAGCCTTGGCAATTATGTTTACAATGCTGTTGCAGCAGGAGCCTCCATCGACCAGATGTATCAGATTGGCTACTGGCGCAATCAGACAAAATTACTTGAAGACACCCGTTTCATTAAACGACAGTTCACGAGCGACTATTTTGTTGAAAACGGCTCGTTCTTTAAACTGGATAACTTCTCAGTAGGATATACTTTTAATGATTTCTACCGCAAGATGAATGCCCGTGTGAGCTTCACAGTACAAAACATGTTCACAATTACCAAGTATTCCGGATTGGATCCGGAAGTAGATGGTGGTATAGATAATAATTTCTATCCCCGGCCACGCACTTTCTTAGTAGGTGTTACCATTGGTTATTAATCAAAAAAAATAGAACAAATGAAAAAGAAAATATTAATACTAGCAGTTATCTTTATGGGTTTGATGGTTGCTTCCTGTATGAAGGACCTCGATGTAAAACCTAAAGATCCAAACACCATTCTATCCGGCAACTTGTTTGATGATCCTGCTTATATGGAGCAATATATGGCAAAAATTTATGCCAGTTTCAATCTTGCCGGACAAGGTGCAAATGGCGGTGCTGATATCACTGCCTCCGACGAAAACTTCTTTACAACCATGAGAGCCTTATGGAATCTTCAGGAGTTACCAACTGACGAAGCCATCTGCGCATGGGGTGATGTAGGTATTGCTGACCTCAACACCCAAACATGGAGTTCAAGTAATCCTTTCCTCACCGCTGTTTACCAACGTCTGGGATTGAGTATTACCTATGCCAACGATTTCATCAGGGTTACCAAAGAAAGTACCGACCCTAAAATAATTCGCTATCGTGCTGAGGCTCGTTTCCTGAGGGCGCTGGCTTATTACTGGTATCTCGACCTGTTTGGAAATCCTCCTTTTACCACAGAGGATGACGTTGTTGGAAATTTCTATCCTTCACAACTCGATCCTAATTTTAATACAGCCCGCACTAAGTTGTTCAACTATATTTCTTATGAGCTACGCAGTATCGAAGATCAACTGGGCGAGCCTGGTTTTTCCTATCCCAATGCGGATAAGGGTGCTGCCTGGATGTTGCTTGCCAGGTTATATCTGAATGCTGGGGTTTATACCGGAACACCAAAATATGACAGTGTTCTCATCTATACCAACAAAGTAATCAGTAGCGGAGCCTATTCATTGGATCCGGACTACCGCAAAAACTTCAGTGCCGATAACGGCCGTGACGGAGGCAATCAGGAAATGATCTTTGCCTGGGCACAGGACGGAACACATATCCAGGGTTATATTGGAACAACTTTCATCATCGAATCCAGCTCCGACGCTGTTTATCTGAGAGCCGAAGAATTTCACGGGCTGACCTCCAATACCAACTGGAACGGAAACAGGTCTACCAAACATTTCCTTAATGTTATGATCGACACTTTGGCTACTTACGGCGGAAATCCTGTTCCATGGGACACCGATCCATTCTTTACCCAAAGTAATGACAAACGGGTTTACCTTAGGGTTAAACAAAGTCCTGATATCCCAAGTGCCTCATCAAGTGGCGACTACGGAATTGGTGTGTACAAATTTACTGCACGTTATGCAGGCGACCCTGTTACACCTCCCAGCAATCCGGCTTATGCCGATACTGATTTTCCGATCTTCCGTTATGCCGATGCCATTTTGATGCGGGCTGAGGCTGCTTACAGAACCGGCGACCTTGCCACCGCTGTTGCAGATGTTAATAGGATCAGAGAGCGTGCTTTTGGCAATGCTTCCGGAAATATCACAGCAGCTCAGCTTGATGATAAATTTTTATTGGACGAACGTGGTCGTGAATTTTATTATGAAGCACAACGTCGTACTGACCTGATTCGTTTTGGTGAATTCACAGGAGGTACTTATACCTGGGCATGGAAAGGTGGCGTTTATAACGGTACCCAAACCAGCAATCACCTGAATGTTTACCCCATCCCTTCAGAAGAAGTTGCTGCCAACCCAAATATTGTACAAAATCCTGAATATTAACACTTAAAAAATAAAACTATGAAAAGTAAATTGATCTTAATAATAAGTGTTATTGCTTTAGCAGGCCTTTTTACAGCTTGTGAAAAAGACGAGGATAAAGTGATAATGCTCACTGATCCAAATCCGCCCACAATCAATAGCATTCCTGATATGATCTTTGATCGTTCAATGGCATCCGACACCGTTGTTTTCAAAGGAAGCGCTGTAGATCCCGGATTCCAGGCTTCAGCTAACTATTCTTTGGAAGCTGCCATTTCAGGAACAAACTTTGCTGAGTCTGTTAGAATATTCTCAGGAGTTTCTGTTGATGAAATCAAATTCCAGGTAAGTGACCTGAATGGTCTATTGCTCAGGCTGTTGCCTGCTGATGTGGAAACATCGGTTGATTTCAGGATTCGCTCCATACTGGCAGTTGATGCCGGTACTGGTGCTCCGGGAACCAGTACTGATCCATTTGAATATTTTTCTGAAACCAAAACAGCCACGGTATTCGTTTATGGATTGCCACGCCTTGATCTGATTGGTTCTGGTGTTGACCAAAAAATTGAATCAGCTGCCGGCAATAGTCAATATAGTGGTTATGTGAAGGTAGATCCTGATCAGCCATTTACCTTGCATAATCCGGATACTGACATCACTTATGGTGGCAGTGGCTCCGTACTTGTTGTTGACGGTGAAGGAATTGTTGCTCCCGGCCTTGGCTATCACCATATGACTGCTGATATAGAAGCACTTACATATAATATGGAAGCTTATATGATTGGCCTTGTAGGTTCGGCTACTCCTAATGGTTGGGATGCTCCTGACCAAAAAATGGACTACAACCCTGCAAATGGTACCTGGTACATTACACTTGATCTGATTGATGGATTTATCAAATTCAGGAAAAATGATGGATGGGCATGGAATCTTGGCGGAACACCTGAAGAATTAACACAGGGTGGTGCTGACATTCCAATTTCGGCCGGAAACTACACCATTACCCTGACTATCATCAATGATGAAACCGGAACCTGTAAAATTGATAAAAACTAAATTCTAATACTCAGTCTGCCTCACTGTGTTTATAGCACAGTGAGCATCTGTAGTTTTTGAAAAGAATCACAAATAAAAATAAAACTATGAAAAGAATTTCAGTTTATAAAATAATGGGTTTATTGGTTGCGGTTACCCTGCTGATTGTCTCCTGTACCAAAGAAAACCCAAATGTAAAACTCGATGCCCAGCTAACAACCGCACAGGTTAAAAACGTCACTTCAGAATCAGCTACAGTGATTGGTTTTGTAATAGCTGAAGGCGATGGAATCACCGAAAGAGGTGTATGCTATAGCACCCAAACCAATCCAACGGTTGAAGACAACAAAGTCGTTTACAACGATGAACTGGAGGAGGCTTCCTTCACAGTAACCATCACCGGCCTCGACTATGTTACAACCTATTTTGTTCGCGCTTATGTGATTATAGGTGGCGGAGTTCTTTATGGTGAAGAGTTTTCTTTTACCACACTTCCAATTCTTCCAACCGTTACAACAGCAGCCGTTTCCGATATTACCGGCACATCTGCAAAAAGTGGTGGAGAAGTACTCGCCAATGGTGGTGCAGAAATCACTGCAAGAGGTGTGTGCTTCAGCCTCGACAACATGCCTACAATTGACAGTAGTTCATTTACAACAGACGGCACCGGACTAGGCGTTTTTGTTTCGGAAATGACCGGATTAATGGATGATACCACCTATTATGTCAGGGCTTATGCCACCAATAGTGCCGGCACAGCCTATGGCGAAATTTTATCATTCGAAACGCCTGAAATCGTGATACTTACCAGAACATGGTATGTACCTGGCGATTATGTAGCTGCCAGCTATCCCGAATCTGGGATGAATGACTGGGATCCTGCTACCTCACCCTTTATCCAAAGTCTGGAAACTTCTTCAGATAACCTGGAAGGATATGTGTATATGGCCAATGCCTCCAACCAGTGGAAACTTGCTACTCAACCCAACTGGGACGGACCTAATTATGGCGGTGGCGATGGTGTATTAGACCCTGCCGGCGAAAATATTGTTTCTGCAGGAGGATATTACAAAATCAATGCTGATGCTTCATCCTTGACCTACACTGCTGTTGCAACTGAATGGGGTGTTATCGGAAGTGCTACCCCACTTGGATGGGACGATGAAACTGCTTTGACCTATGATCCTTATACCAAAACCTGGAGAGGTGGATTACACCTTACCGCTGAGGAATTTAAGTTCAGAGCTAATCACGATTGGGCATACAACTATGGGAGTACAGCTGGTGACGAAACGCTTAATGATGGTGGCGACAATATTCCGGTTGCAACAGAAGCCGATTATTACTTTATTCTGGATCTGAGTAATCCTAATGCTTATACCTATTCAGCAAATCATTGGGGTTTGATCGGAAGTGCTACTCCGGGTGGCTGGGATGCTGACCAGGATATGACCTGGGATGCTGTTAACCAATCCCTCACCATAACGGTTGACCTTGTTGTTGGAGAGTTTAAGTTCAGAGCTAACGACGACTGGGCAATCAATCTCGGCGGAACTCCGGAAGCCCTTGAACAAGATGGGCCCAATATTCAGGTTAGTGAAGATGGCAATTATACCATCCATCTGTATCTGGCCGGACAAGTTCCTACCTTTACAATTGTGAAGAATTAATCATCAAATCTAATACAGATAAAGGAGGCTGTCTCAAAAAGGCAGCCTCTTTTTTATTTTTCAAATATTAAATAAATTCTATCACTTAATCAATCTTTTACTACGCTTGCTCAAATTTGCTTGATCATGCTTATAATATGGTGCTATTTTAGTAATCCTTACCAAAGCCCATAATCATGAAAAAGTATTTACTGAGCCTTATCATCCTGCTCCTTGGCTGGTATAGTGCATCTGCCCATTCGGTCAGTCCTGAAAAAGCAAAACAAGTAGCCATAAACTTCCTCAAAAGTGAAGCATCAACGCATCATGCTGATAAGGTAGAGCTGCTAAGAATTTATACTGCATCAATTCAGCAATATACCAATCCTCAAATATTGGAGGATACGCCACTGATTTATCTGTTTGCCGAAAACAACCAGAACTTTGTATTGGTAGCAGCAGATGATGTATCCTATCCGGTTTTGGGATATGGTTCAAACAACAACATTGAGGTAGAATACCCTTATGCTTTTCAAAAATGGATCGAAGATTACAAACGTCAATTGGCCTATGCCATCGAAGAGGGTCTCGAACAGCAGGAAGATGCAGCCCAAAGTTGGGAACTATTGCTTTCAGGCAATTATCATCCAGTTAGTAAGGCCGTAAATCCTTTACTCACAACCATTTGGAATCAAACACCTTATGTAAACGATTTATGCCCGGGAGGTTCTGTAACAGGATGTGTTGCTACAGCAATGGCACAGGTTATGAAATACTGGAATCATCCGGCACAGGGGACTGGCATGCACTCCTTCACCCATCCGCAATATGGAACTTTATCAGCAAACTTTGGTGCTACAACTTATCAATGGGCTGACATGCCCAATGCCGTAAACAGCCCCAACAATGCAGTTGCGACGCTGATGTATCACTGCGGAGTGAGTGTTGAGATGAATTACAGTCCACAATCGAGCGGAGCCTATGTGATAGCACTAGACGATCCTGCTTGTTCCGAAAATGCACTAAAGGACTATTTTGGCTACAGTCAAAACTTACAGGGTGTTAAACGTGATAATGGATATTCAACAGCCCAATGGACCAATCTGATTAAATCAGAGCTGGATGGGGGACGTCCGGTTTTATATGCAGGATTTGGCAGTGGAGGAGGCCATGCATTTGTATGCGATGGCTACAACAACAGCAATTATTTTCATTTCAACTGGGGCTGGGGAGGGGCCTTTGATGGCTATTTTTTGATTGATGCACTTAATCCGGGAGGCACCGGAACAGGTGGTGGAACAGGTGGATATAATTCAGGGCATCAGGCATTGACAGGCGTTCAACCCGAATCAGGAGGAGGCGGATCAGATAGTGATCTGGTACTTTATGCTCCTGTTACTATCTCACCCAATCCAATTAATATTGGCAATGCCTTTAGTATTTACACCGATATTGCCAATATAGGAAATTCAACTTTTCAGGGCGACTTTGCTGCTATGGTATTCGATAGCCAATACAATCCGATCGATTTCGTTCAAACGCTGCAAGGCTATACCATGGACCCACAAACACATTTTACAAACGGACTCACCTTCAACACTTCCGGAATGAATAATCTGCTACCGGGCAATTACTACCTGGGAATTCTTTGCCGCCTCACAGGACAAGATTGGAATATTGTTGGTAATGGAGATTATAACAACTTCGTTTCCTTAACAGTCAACAACAGCAATCAGATTGAATTGTATTGTGCAATGGAAGTTTCATCTGGCAATCAAATCATTCAAAATCAGCCATTCACTGTATATGTAGAAATCGCCAATTATGGTTCTTCAACTTTTTACGGCAACCTGGATCTTTCGCTTTATCACTCAGATGGCAGTTTTGCAGAGACCATTCAAACCTTTTCCAATGTATCCCTTGAAGCCGGCTATTATTATGAAGTGACTTTTGCCTCGAACGGCACAAATTTAGCCCCCGGAAATTACTATCTGGCAGTGCAACATGCTGCTACTGGTGCTGGTTGGGAGTTAACCGGCTCCAGCTACTATCCCAATCCAATAACAACCATCATTCAGGCTGCAGGTTTAAGCGCTGATATCTATGAACCCAATGACCATACCTCCACAGCAAACCCTTTGAATATTACATGGGCAAACAACACAACAGTGATTACTACTGACGGAAGTAATAATCATTCAGGCCTGGATTATGATTGTTATAAAATTTCTTTACCAACGAATTACAGTTATACCATTACAGGACGTGCACACGACTCCTACAACAGCAGCAACGGACAGGTGTATACCAACGATGTAATTTGGTCTTACAATACTGGCCTGGGTTGGCACGGATCGTATGACGACGTGATGACTTCACCCCTGGTGATGCCGCAGGGAGGAGAGGTTTACTTTTTGGTGTCACCCTATTTTTTAGGAAGTACGGGGACCTATCTGCTTCAAATCAATATTGATCGTACAGCCCTGGGAACAGCAGAAAACATGGCAAATCAATCATTATTGCTTTATCCAAATCCGGCATACAATGTGATTCATATCAAGAATCTCTCCCAGAAAACACTTAATGATGCAGCAATATTTGATGTTAAAGGACAATTAATTGACCTGGAATTATTAAAAATTCGCCCGGGCGAAACACAACAGCTTGACATTAATAGGCTCCAATCTGGTGTTTATACCCTCAAAATGCAACATCAAAAAGATGGCGCAACTTATACCTTTATTAAAAAATAAATTATGAGGTTAATCAAATCCAAAACCTTTCAAATTGTAACTTTTTCTGTAACAGCATTTTTACTGCATGCAGCAGCTTCGTGTAACAAAAAAGGTGACGATAATCCTGATCCGGCAACTTGCAATGGTCCCGGGCAGGTAGCAGTAAGCGGAACAATAAACTATTAACCATTCCAATTTTATTGCGGGAGCAGCTTCGGCTGTTTCCCGCTTTTTAAACAAAAATGCCATGAAGCACCGAAGTGTTTTTATTCCCGGAATAGTAAGTTTCTTCCTGATAATCTCATGCCAACCCAAAACAGGAACGGTGCTTGTGCAACCAGATTTTGGACAAGGTCCGCCAACTATCGTTTACAAGACCAATGACGATTACGCCCGGTTAATTGCCGTAACCTACTCAGAAGCATTGAATCAAATCACTCAATTTCCGGCTCCATCTGATATACGTACTGATGAAAACAGCTCGCTTCCAGCACCTTTAGCTGATGATTACTGGCTCGACAGGCTCGGCATCGGGCCCGAAACTGCCTTCACTTCTTATACGCAATCGGAATATGCCGCCCTGAAAGAACCACCACATCCTGATAGTTTGCTCAAACGGATTATTCACAAAAATCCATTTACGGAAATGTACAATTGTGGCAATAGATTTCATTTCGAAAACCCTGAAATCCAAATCAATGCACTTATAAAAGCTGGAGAGTTGAGTAAGCGGTGCAAAAAATTGATACCCTAATCCATAATTACTCTTAGTATTCGTACCTTAGAGGAAATTTTTACCCTGCATCGCAATGGATGCAGGGGAATCAAATCAAGTTTATGAAAATTCAATTCCTTGGTGCTGCAGGAGAAGTAACAGGCAGCAAGCATTTGATCACTACAGATCATGGGAAAAAAATCCTTTTGGATTGCGGTTCTTTTCAGGGCAAAGGCCTCGAAACAGATCAGATGAATCGCGAACTCAGCTTTGCACCTGAAATGCTGGATCATATCATCCTTACCCATGCCCATATCGATCATTCGGGTTTGATACCTTATTATTACAAAAAAGGGTTCAGGGGATCGGTGATATGCACCCATGCCACCCGTGATTTGTGTGCCATCATGCTGGCCGATTCGGGTTTTATACAGGAACATGATACGCACTGGTTCAACAAGAAAAGATCTCGTCAGGGATTACCTTCTGTCGAGCCCATCTACACCCAAAAAGATGCGCAACACTGTATGGAGTTGTTCATTGGAGTAGCACCCAACCGAAAGCTTCGGATAGATAACAACCTGAAGGTGAAGTTTACCAACTCAGGCCATATGCTGGGCAGTGCCGTTGTAACGCTCGAAGTGGATGAAATGGGCGGTATGACCCGCATTGGTTATACGGGCGATATCGGAAGGCCGGGTAACTACCTGTTACGTCCTCCGGACGATTTTCCGCAGTGCGATTATTTGATCACTGAATCAACCTATGGCGATCGCCTTCACCAGGACAAACAAGGTGCTGAGGATGAATTGCTTCGCATTGTCAAATATACCTGTGTCGAGAAAAAAGGCAAGTTAATCATACCTTCTTTTGCTATCGGCCGCACCCAGGAAGTGGTTTATATGTTGAATAATTTCTACAACGAAGGCAGACTGCCACGAATCCCCATTTATGTGGATAGTCCGCTGGCGGTAAATGCAACGGATATTTTCAGGATGTATTTCGATCAGTTTAACAGAGAGGTGCAAGATGTGATGGAAACAGATGCCGATCCATTTGGTTTTGGTACCTTACATTACATCAAAAATGTGAATGACTCCAAAAAACTGAACCAATCAAAAGAACCTTGTGTGATCATTTCTGCATCGGGCATGATGGAGGCCGGAAGGGTAAAGCATCACCTGGCCAATAATATTGAAAATCCTGCCAACAGCGTTTTGGCGGTTGGTTATTGTGCACCTCTGACGCTGGGAGCAAAGATCCTGAGTGGCCAAAAGGACATCTCCATTTTTGGCAACCCACATCATGTCAAAGCGGATGTTTTTAAAATTGATGCCTTCAGTGGCCATGGCGACTACAAAGAAATGACGGAATATCTCCAATGCCAGCAAGCCGACAAACTACAGCAGCTTTTTTTGGTTCATGGTGATGAAGAAGCCCGGAAGCATTATGCCAGGATACTGAAGAAGAAAGGTTTCAACAAGATTGTTCTGCCCGCTCATCAGGAAGAATTTGAATTGAAACCTGTGTAAATGAAAGACTTCTTTAATGTGAAACCTGACTTTTTCCGTTGTAATAACCTTACAAAAAAGAAGTTTTTTCGATTCGGTTAAGTGGTTAAAAAGCCTTAAAAATTATCCCATTAAATGCGCCATACACATTAAATGCCTCAAAAAATGTATTTTTGTCCACCATTAAGGAGGCACAACCTATGATTGCATTGTACAGAAAGGAAATCAGCAGTTTTCTCAGTTCGCTGATCGGATATTTGGTGATTGCCGTTTTTCTGCTGATCACGGGTTTGTTTTTGTGGGTTTTCCCCAACGAATTTAACCTACTCGATTTTGGCTATGCCAATCTCGACGGGCTTTTCATACTGGCTCCCTTTGTCTTTCTGTTTTTGGTTCCGGCTGTCACCATGCGCAGTTTTGCCGATGAAAAACGATCTGGTACCATTGAGCTTTTGCTTACCAAACCAATCTCCGATTTTCAGCTGATAATGGCCAAATACCTGGCCAGCCTTACACTTGTTGCCATTGCGCTATTGCCTACATTGCTTTATTATTTTACTGTTTATAAATTAGGTTTACCACCCGGAAATCTGGATGCCGGAGGAATCTGGGGTTCTTATATCGGTTTGTTTTTCCTGGCCGCTGCCTTTGTGTCAATAGGATTATTTTCAAGCGTTTTAACCGATAATCAGCTCGTCGCATTTATTTTGGCAGTATTTGTGAGTGGCTTTGTTTATCTGGGATTTGAAATGATCTACAGCCTGTCGCTTTTTGGCCCTGTCGATCTGTTTATCCGTAACCTGGGCATCGCATCACATTACAGCTCAATCAGCAGGGGTGTGATTGATAGCCGTGATGTACTTTATTTTTTGAGTGTGATAGTTTTCTTTTTAAGTTTAACAAAACTAAGTCTGGCAAGCAGAAAATGGTGAAAAACAATACAAAAAAACATTCCGGCTTTTCACGTGCCAACTTGCGCCGAACAGCACTTTCAGAATTTGGGATAGTGCTTGTGTTGATTGTTTTACTCAACATCATTGGCAGCTTTGTTTTTACCCGGATCGACCTCACCAGCGAAAAAAGATATACCCTTTCGAAGGCAACCCGCGATATACTTTCCCAACTGAATGATTATGTGTATTTCAGGGTTTATCTGGAGGGTGATTTTCCGGCAGGATTCAAAAAACTCAGACGTGAAACCCGCGAGATGCTTGATGAATTCAGAGCTTACAGTAAATTTGTTGAATACAAATTTGTCAACCCTTCTGAGAGTACAGACGAGCAGGAACGGCAGGCAACCCATCAATTGTTGATTGAATCAGGTCTCAATCCTACTGATTTGCAGGTTCGTACCAACGAAGGCATGAAAAAACAGCTTATCTTTCCAGGTGCACTGGTCAATTATCGGGACAAAGAGTTAGCTGTTGATTTTTTGGAAACACAGCTGAATATGGGTCCCGAAGCTGCACTAAATGCCTCGGCGCAAAATCTGGAGTACAAACTTGCTGATGTCATACAAAAAGTTACCCGGTTTCAACGACCTGCTATTGCCATTATTGAAGGCCATGGCGAACTGAATGAAGATGAACTGTACGATTTTACGCAAACCCTTTTACAGAATTATCAGGTTGATTTTATTGCACTCAACGGAAGGCTTAATGCCTTGACACGCCGGTCAGAACCCGATAAAAGCGGAAGATCAGACATCCTGCTTAACTATGACGCCATCGTAATTGCACAACCAAAACAGCCTTTTGACGAAAAAGACAAGTTTATACTGGATCAGTACCTCATGCACGGAGGCAAAATACTCTGGATGGTAGATCCTGTGCAGGCTTCCATGGACAGCCTGAAAATGGTTGAATCAACTGTTGGTGTTGATCTGAATGTAAACCTTGATGATCAGCTTTTTAAGTATGGCGTAAAGCTCAATAAAAACCTGCTGCTCGACCTGAATTCGGCTGCGCTCGGAATCAGGACAGGAGAGACAGGCGGGCGGCCTCAGATTGATTTTTACAGGTGGTATTATTTTCCTTTGCTCGAAGCCGCTTCCGGGCATCCGATGGTAAGAAACATGAATGCGGTTAAAGCTGAGTTTGTGAGTAGTATTGATACAGTGATCCGTGAAGGTATCAAAAAAACACCCTTGTTAAAAACATCCGGGTACACACGTATGGCTGGCACACCGGCACTCATTTCGCTGGCACTTTTGCAGAGCGACCCCGATCCCAGAGTTTTCAACCGAAGCGGACAAACGACAGCCTGGCTTCTTGAAGGTAAATTTCCTTCCTTGTATGCCAACAGGATGCCTGCCGAGATAAGTACGAGCGGTGAAATAGGCTTTCGGGAAGAAAGTAAAGCAACAGCCATGATCGTCATTGCCGATGGCGATATGGCCCGAAATCAATTTCATTTGCAACAGGGCTATCCCTTACCCTTAGGATACGATCAATACACACGTCAGACTTTTGGGAATAAGAACTTCCTTTTAAATGCCATAAGCTATCTGGTTGAGGGTGAAGGCTTGATAAGCATTCGCTCGCGCGAATTAAAACTTCGGCTGCTGGATGCCAATAAAGTAAGTGTCGGGCGATTACAATGGCAACTCTTTAATACAGTTTTGCCTGTTTTGTTCATCATACTGAGCGGATTACTTTTTGCCTGGCTCAGAAAAAAACGTTTCACACGATAAAGTAGTTCATCTATGAGTAAAAGAAAAAGTTATGTTGTAATTCTCGTGATATTACTCGCTTCAATCGCTATTATGCTGGTTTGGAATAACCGTTACCTTTCAACGCTCGAAGGTGAAGCAGCCGATTTCTCGGTATTTGATACAGCGTCTGTAACAAAAATTTTCCTGGCCGACCTTGATACAAATTCCGTATTGTTGGAACGAAAAGCGAAAGGCTGGGTTTTAAACGGAAAATACAAAGCACATCCGCGCAAAGTAGATCAGTTGCTCACAACCATGTATCGCCTTCGGGTTCGTAATCCCGTTTCGCTTGCCAGTCACGAAAATGTTGTTGGCCGTATGGCAAGTATCGGTGTAAAGGTTGAAGTGTATCAGAACACGCATCTGATTAATCTTTTCGACAGAATAAAGCTTTTCCCACGCGAAAAACGAACCAAAGTTTATTACGTTGGAGATGTTACCAAAGATAATTTGGGAACGTATATGCTTCGCGAAGGTGCCGAAAAAGCCTTTGTGATGTATCTGCCCGGATTCAGGGGCTTTGTGATGACACGTTATACCCCGGTAGAGGACGACTGGCGCGATCACACCATTTTCAACGAAAAACTTGCCGACATAAAATCCGTTTCGCTTGAGTTTAATGAAGAACCTTATATGAGTTTTCGCATTGACAATGTTGGCAGGCACAGTTATAAGCTGATCCGTACTGTTGATCAGTTTGAGGTGGAAGCTTACGACACGCTTCGTGTTTTAAATTTTCTGACTGCATTTGACGATGTCCGTTTCGAAGCCTTACTGACAAATACCCTCCCACGCAAACGACAGGATTCTATCATCAGTTCGCCCTTTATGCACCGCTTAACCTTGGTTACACATCAGGGTGATACACAGCAGCTTACTACTTATCGTAAGTTAGTGTACTACGAAAATCTCGGGATCCCAATGGAAGCTGCCGAAGAAGACTTTGACCGTTTGTATGGCTTGTTGGATAACGGAAAAGATTTGGTTTTGATGCAATATTTTACATTTGACAAGCTGCTCAGGCCTGTGATTTATTATGAGCCGGGAGGCCCGGATATGTAGTGAAGCATAGTGTGCCTAACGAGCTGGCTGATATCACACCCTCCTGGTGCGTATTTCGAAAAACTACTGGAACGACATTAACTTCGTCCTCAAAACTTTAATGCAACACACGCAGGAACGGCTTAAACAAAATGTAAGGATAGTGCAACCGAATTTCCGGATTTGAAAGGATTATTTCCTTAGCAGGCCAATGCCAAGCACCACCAGGCAGGTGGCAAGTAAGAACATGCCCGCATAAAGTATAAAAACCAAGGCATTGGGTTCGGTACGGCCCGAACCGGCAGCAGCAACAAAAAAACCACCACTTACCATTATGGCCGAAAGGGGAAATCCGATCCTCACCATCCAGATCCACGTCTTACCCAAATGACAATGATCAGCCAGTAACTGAGCAATTACTGCAAGTATCACAAGTACGCCCGCATGGCCATGGCCTGCCCTGAACATGGCCACCTGAAAACCAGTGAGCTCAAACTCTTGATGTGCACCAGATAAGAGGTTGAGTATAAAGTTTCCTCCAAAAATGATCGTAGGCACTGTCAGCAATACAATTCCCGACATGGTTTTTGAATCTTTTGTCATACGGATTAATCTTTCACTTCCAGTTTAAATCCTACTCCATGCACATTGGTGATGCTGACATCTGGATCTTCTCGCAGGTATTTTCTAAGTTTCACAATAAAAACATCCATGCTGCGACCAATAAAATAATCGTTATCGCCCCAGATTGAGTGTAAAGCTTCATCGCGGGTGAGTACCTGATTTTTGTGTGTGCACAACAATTTTAGCAATGCAGCTTCCTTACGGGTGAGTTTTTGATCGCCAAAATCGGAATGCAACAGCAGATTTTTTGAATCGAACCGAAATTTCCCCAGCTGAAACTTTTCATCCTCTTGTAATTGTTTGATACAGCGACGCATTACGGCTTTTATGCGAAGGTGTAACTCATCCGTGCTGAAAGGTTTGGTAATATAATCATCGCATCCCAACTGAAAGCCCATTAGCCGGTCTTCTTTCTGCGATTTGGCCGTTAAAAAGATTATCGGAATGTTTGGGCTGTGTTTTCTGATTTCCTGTGCCAACGCAAATCCATCCATTTTTGGCAACATTACATCCAGAATACAAAGGTGGATCGTATGATTCCTAAAAACAGCCAAACCAGCCAAACCATCAGAAGCTGTATGTGTTTTATACTGCATCAACTCCAGAAAATCCTGTAAAATCAAACGTAGATTTGGGTCGTCCTCGACCAATAAAATTGAGAGTTGTTCAGTGTTTGTCATTGTTTTGTGTTTTTTCCCACAACGGGCAGATGTACAACAAAAGTACTACCTTTATGCAATTCACTTTCAAGCTGCACTTTTCCACCATGCAGTTTTGCAATCCTTTCAACATAGTAAAGTCCTATGCCAAAACCTTTTACGTCGTGAATATTTCCGGTATGAACCCGGTAAAAATTTTTGAAAATCACTCCGAAATTTTCTGCCGAAATACCAATTCCATTGTCCGTCACCGAAACTTTTACATTTTCATTTTCAACCGCGACATAAATTTGTATCAATGGAATTTTATCATTGTACTTCAGGGCATTATCGAGCAGATTGGAAAATAGCTGGGCCAGATGCAAGCGGTCGCCATCCACTAATACTTCACTGCAGTCAGTTTTCAACACTATTTTTCCACCTTTTTGTTCTGCGTTAATATTGAATCCTTCAATCAGATCGTTAAGCAGCTTACATATATCAAAACGGCTTTGCTGCAATTGAATTTCATTTCTATCAAGCAATGCAATCTGCAATATTTGTTCAACCTGATGTTGAAGCCGTTCATTTTCATGATGAATCACTCTTGCATACGAGAGGGCTTTATCCTGATTTTTATGCACTACCTGTTTCAGCAACATCTCGGAGGCCAGGTTAATCGTGGCAATGGGAGTTTTAAATTCATGCGTCATATTGTTGATAAAGTCATTCTTCATCTCTGAGATTTTTTTCTGTTTGATCGCTGTATAAACGGTGTACCAGAAACCAATGATCACTGCAAGAAGAAACATAGCCGATAACAACATCCATACCGACAGCTGAACAAATACCTGTTGCACTTTGTGTGGAAAGTACATACTGAAATAATAGTCGCCCGGACTATACAAAGCCTCAATACTTTGCTGATGTTCCGAAATATAAAGCTCATCAACATACAGCCTGGCATTTCCCATCACCATCCGATGATTGCTTCGATTGTAGATCATATATTCATAGGCATCGCCTACACGCATGCACTGCATCTCGGCTTTGATCAGTGAATCGAGCACCTTTGGTGAAATTACATCGGAAACCTCTGTCTTCTCATTCACACAAGGGTGTGTTGAATTCAGCTGTTTGATAACCGAATCAGTTTGATCTTCCAGCAACCTGTTCAAAACGGACTTCATTGCAATGCGCACGCTGTTATCAAACTGTTCTTCTTTAAGCTCAATAGCATTCTGCACCCAATACACCTGCATCACAACAACGCCAAGCAATGCCACAAAAGCCAGTATGATAATGGTGTTAAAAAATCTTATATTCATAATTCAAAAACAGAGCGAAATCCAAAGCAAACTTAAATTAAAATGTTCATACTGAAATATATTTTATATATAGCAACGGCTCGAATTCAATAATACTCTTGCATTAACATTTCCTTAACAGTTATTAACAGCCACTTAACAAGCAGTACCTCTCCACAGATGTACATTTGCTCTAGTTAAAATCTAAAAAAAATACTGATATGAAAAAAGCCGCTTTAATTCTCTCTTTCGTAGCATTTTTTGCCTTTGGAACTGCCGGAATACAAACTGTTGTTGCCTCAAATAATGCTGAAATCGCCCTTAATCAGGACGGAGACAAAAAGGACGACAAAAAGAAAAAGACTAAAGATTCCAGCTGCAAAGATGCAAAATCTTCATGCTGCGATACAAAAGCAAAAAAAGAAGCCTGCGGAGACGATAAAAAGGCTGAAAAGAAATAATCCTAATCCCAACGTTTTGTTTTAATTTGGTTTGGGCCTTCCGATGTGATATCGGGAGGCTTTTTTTATAACCATTACATTATTTTGCTACATTTGCTCCATAACCCTATTTGAATGACATCAAAAATCAACTATACCGGCGACTTACGAACTGAGATGACCCACCTGCAGTCAGGAACAATTGTACTTACCGATGCACCGGTTGACAACAAAGGACGGGGAGAAGTTTTTTCGCCAACCGATCTGGTAGCCACAGCACTGGGAAGTTGTATGCTCACCATCATGGGTATTGCAGCACGCGAACATGGTTTTAATATGGATGGCACACAGGCCGAAGTAACTAAAATAATGGAGTCCAATCCACGGAGAATTGCGGAAGTACATATCCGATTGCTTTTCCCGAAACAGCACTATACCGATAAACAGAAAAAAATTCTTACAATCATTTCGCGAAGCTGCCCGGTTGCACTAAGCCTGCACCCCGATTTGAAGCAAAAAATTGAACTGATATTTATCGATTAATCATGGGGGTTACACTACTACCGCATACCAAAGGTAATCAACAACTTATTGTTAAAGAAAAAGATACTGCTCTGGCTTATGGATCCAGACTCGTGCCGGTTTTGGCCACCCCTGCCATGATTGCCCTGATGGAATTGACAGCACTTTCAAGCATAAATCATCAGCTTCCTGACGAACTAACCACAGTAGGTTTTGCAGTTGATATGAAGCATCTTAAGGCTAGTAAAATTGGAAATACAGTAGTTTGCGAAAGCGAACTGGTTGAAGTTACTGGCCGCAAACTGGTATTTAAACTACAGGTTTGGGACGAAGGTATTTTGGCCGGAGAAGGCACACATATCCGGTACATAATTGAAAAGTCAAAATTTATTTGACATCTTAATCACATTTATTAATCAAAAATCAACAACAATGAGAATAATTACAAAGATCCTGCTGAGTAGCATTTTTCTGATGATTTTGTCCTTTTCATCTTGCAAAAAAGATGATGAAATCAGTCCAATGTCCTGCAACTTAAAGACTAGTTCTACCGAATTTACTGAAGAAAGTATCAATGTAACCTACAAACTTGAGGTGGATGGTGATTATACGGTCACTAGTTTTTTCTACTATGATGAAACCGGCAAGGTGGAAATGCAAAATCCCGAAGTGCCACAGAATTTCACCGTAACCCTCAGCTCACAAAAGAAAATGGAAGCAGGAGCTGTAGGAAATGTTACAAATGGTTTTATTAAAGTTTCCTTTGAAGCGATAGCACCAGGCAGCGAATACAAATCATCAGATCTATGTTCGCAAAGTTCGAACTAATATTCTTGTAAATCTGAATCATTACGGCCAGGGTTAAAAGTAAATTTTAGCGTCTGTAATGATTCAGATTGAATTAGTTTTTTCATGAGCTGTTTCGGGTGAATGGGTTGTGTTGATTGGGATTTCTCAATAGCGCAACCCATTCTGGGTTGATATAAATCTTCTTTTATTAAACATTCTACAAAAGCGCAACCCATTCTGGGTTGGTGAATATGCACTTTCAATAACTTAACTACAAAAGCTCAACCCATTCTGGGTTGATGTGGGTTTCCCTTCATTTAATTGCCATATTAGCGTAAGCCATTCTGCCTGAATACACCAAGCTCATCTGATAAAGGCAGGCAGGGGTTTCGCTTAAAAGGTAACCCTGGACAAAACCTCCCGTCAGAAAATAATACGCTGATCAGGATGTGATGTTAAGTGTTATTGCACTATCACTTTTGTCTGGCTAATTTGATCGCCTTGTTGCAGCTGCAAAAGATAAATTCCGGGAATTACATTACTCACATTAAGCTTCAACTCCTGAGTTGTAGCCGGCATCCCGCCATATTCATAATGCAACACCTCCTGTCCGGTAATGTTAAATAACTTCAAACTTGCAATAGTCGTCTGTTGCAGGGCAAAACGAACTACTAATTCATCTGATACAGGGTTAGGATACAGCTTTAGCGCTGCCGAAGCTGAACTGTTTAAATCATCAAGACC
Organism: Bacteroidales bacterium; assembly: GCA_028704385.1. Taxonomy (GTDB): domain Bacteria; phylum Bacteroidota; class Bacteroidia; order Bacteroidales; family F082; genus UBA5536. The sequence continues at coordinate 25,197 of JAQVLA010000010.1, forward strand.
AACAAATCCTGGTGTGTCGAGTTGCTTCGTGGTAAACACTTTGAATTCGCCGGCTGCCAATACAATTGTCTGCTGTGTATCTGTCACTTCCAGGGCTTCACCACTAAAGTAGTCGTACCAGATGCCGGTTTCATAAAAACCTGGTGCTTTCTCCATTTCATTCACATCAAAGTTTGCCACTACAATCACTGACATATCCTCATCTCTCAGCTTAAGCACCTTAGCTGCACCACCAGCATCCAGGCTAAAGTCGTCCGTCCGAAAAACAGGATGTGATTTTCGTAAGTCTATCAAGGCACTATAATAATTGTAAAGCAAGCGTCTGTCCCAGTTTTGCTGGTAGTTCCAAAGGACAGGCTTAGGGCAGACTCTGCATTCGTAATCAATACTCACATCATAGCCAAGCTCACCAAACTGCCAGATCATCTTAGGCCCCGGAACCAGTAAAAACATAGCTGCTGCTGCTGCATTCCTTTTTACTGCCACATTCAGTTCACGCACATCATGCGAAGGATTGCTTTGGTTGCCAAAAGTGATGTTCTTATACATCTGACGTTCTTCATCATGACTTTCCATATAGCCCACCAGATGCGGCTGGCTCCAGCCGCGTTGCTTGTAGCTCACACCTGAGAAGTTGGAGTTGGGCAGCCATCCCATCGTTGCTTCATTGTAGTTGTAATTCAAATTACCCCAGAGCATCATACCATAATTAGAAAGTTCTTTTTCTTCGGAATTATCAGCAAAATGTTCGAGAATGACATAAGTTTCAGGATCTGTTTCCCATATCTCATCCGCCATCCGTTTTAAAATGGCAATACGCTGACTATTGTAAGCCCATCCATCACCATTTACATTACTAAAGCCTTTGGTAAAATCGAATCGGAAGCCATCCACCTTGAACTCGTCTATCCAAAAGCGATTCACGCGGTCAATAAACGCCTTGGTATATTCACTTTCATGGTCAAAATCATAACCCCAGCAATAAGGCTGATGTGGGCAAACCTGATTGTACCAGGGATTTTCGGCAGTAGGCTGGCCGTAATCACCGGCATTAGCATCAAAATAAAGCTGTACCAGTGGCGATTGTCCGTAGCTGTGATTCAGTACCATATCAAGGATCACCGCTATGCCCCGCTGATGACAGGCATCAATAAACCGCTTATAATCTTCTGTTGTGCCATAGGCTTTATCTGTTGCAAAATAAAATGAAGGGTTATAACCCCATGAATCGTTGCCTTCAAATTCGTTGACAGGCATCAATTCGATGGCATTCACTCCAAGCCGCTGAAGATAGTCGAGTGTATCCATCACTGTTTTAATGGCACGGGTCTCTACAAAATCACGGATATGCAACTCATAAATCACCAGGTCTTCTGGTGCTGGTTTCTCAAAATCAGTCACTGTCCAATCATACTCAGGACGGGCCGTTTGAAAAACTGAAACGATGCCACTGGTTTTGCCTTCGGGATAGGGCATAAGATCAGGATAGGTAGAAGAGGGAATATAACGATCATTCCAGGGATCGAGCACTTTATTTGTATAAGGATCGGCAATGCGCAGTTCGCCATCCACAAAATACTGATACGCATATTCTCTTCCGGGCTCCAGGCTGGTAATTTCAATCCAATAATGTTGTCCGTCGGGAGTGCGATACATATAATTTGTTGCATCGAGCTGCCAATTGCTAAAATCGCCAATTACAAACACATATTCTTTAAAAGGTGCTTGCAGTACAAGTGCTGCAGAAGTGTCGCTGAGGTAGTTGATTCCATTTTGTAAGCCAGTCGGCAAAGAAGCAACCGGCACAGCAGGACGCACAAAATACATAAAACTGTCGGCTACCATTTCATTTCCGGCGGTAGCAATTGCTTTTACCAGGTTTGAGCCTGTGCTGCCAGCAGGGATGGTATGATTCAGTACACTGGATGATGTTTCCGCTACTAACTGACCATTCACAAACAGGCTTGTATTTTCGGCATCCACAGAGGCAACAACAATTTCCAGCGATTCATCAGGTTCGAGCAACAATTGTGGTGCTTCGGGGCTGATGATTGTAACGGACAAGCCTCCCTGATAGAGTTCATAAAAAATATCGCCATTCTCGGCTGTCTTACCTTCGAGGTAGGCGCCACCCACAGGAGCAGCACTTCGGAACACAAAAGCCAGTTGTAATATTTCTTCACTGGCCGGAACGCCATAATAGCTTCGTATATCTGGTGTTATGCTCAGGGTGTAAACATCAGGTGCCATTCGTACAAGTTTAGTCTCTGGCAGGTTTTCGCCCCAGTCAGAAACAACATATTTCCAATCGGAGCCACTGCTGCTATTCTCAGTAATCACACCCGTATGGGCATACACATCACCAGTGTAACCTGCCAGTCCGCCACTGCCCTCGGTAGCATAAAACGTGATGGTGACGGCATCGTTATCTGTTACAAATGTTGGATCAGCTGTGATGACCTGAGCCTGAAGCCCTATCGAAACAACTAAAAAGATAAGCGTGAATAGTTTGCGCATGGGTAATTGTGTTAAGGTAATCGTGTGCTTTACAAAGATAAGTCAAACACAGTTTAACACAGTATGCAAGACACAATAGTGAACAGATTAATTGCGCAACCGGTTGCATATCAAAAATAATAGGCTGGCTGATTGGGATGTTGTTTATATCGTGTTGCAATGGTATTTAAACAGGGTTGCACCTACATAAACTATCCAGCGCTGTTTCGATAAGCGGTTCTGAAATATCTATCTTGTTCCTGGAGAAATATTTTTCTGCTTTTTGCCCCAAACCCTCTACCTGGCAGTAGATCTACCTGGCGGCAAACAGGCCAATTCTTGGGGGCACCAGCCCGGTGATACTTGAAGAGAAGGTTTGGTTTGGCCGGATAGCGCAACCTCCCGACGATGCTGTTGGGAGGTTTCGCTATATCTTTATTTGTTCTGGAACTTTTGCTTGATCAAAAGTTCCCAAAAATCAAGTGTGAGCGATGCTATCCACCTGCAGCAGCTATAACAGCGGAAAACTATGCGGGTTTGGGTATAGGGCAATACAGGACAAATTTTCTTTTTCAAAACATAAATGGGATTATTGTTTCAAATGGCGATTAGGTTAGTATTGCCCTACACTAACAGCCTTTTTGGGCTGCCCCGCTAGTTTTCCAGCTGTTTTAGCTGCCCTTCCCGCCGCACGCCCGCCGCTCACACAAGCCAGTGCACCCAGCCCGGTGACATTTGAAGTGAAAGATTTGATCTCGGAAAACAAATAACCTTATTCGTTTAGTTAATCAGACTCTAAAAGTCCCCAATATTGAGCCTGCCAGCCAGAAAGGTTGCGTTTGGAAGCTATATGACTACATTTGTGCTATTCCACATACTTTCCCAAATAATGATTTGCTGTTTATATCGCATTGCAATGGTATATAAACAGGGTTGCACCTACATAATCTATCCTGCTCGGTTTCGATAAGCGGTTCTGAAATTACTATCCTGTTCCTGGGGAAATATTTTTCTGCTTTTTGATTTCAGCGCATTTTTTTACCACATAGAGTACAGTGCGCTTTTGTGATAAGCATGACAATGGTGCCATGCGCGTGCAAAGCAAAAAAAAAAGGCTGCGTGTTTAGGGCAGCCTTTTTTGATATTAGTCTAATGTGATTTAGTCGATCATCAACTTTTTAGCAACCACATTATTTCCGGCTTTTACTGTCAATAGTTTCAGAGAACAAATATAATGTTTAGTAGGCACCAGAGAAAAAAGATAAAACAAACTGTTAATCGATGAAAATAGATTCTCATGAGTAATGACAGTTCTTTTTTTCAAATTTACCAACAAAATAACGATTTGATTCAGAAAAAGGCTGTTTTAGCTACCCATACAAGGGTGCTGAGGCTGACTGGCACTAGGAAAAGGTGTATAAAATATGTTTAGAGTTATCCCACCCCAGTTAGACTCTTCACCTTCATCATCCTTTACTCTAATATTAATTGTATGAATTGCATGATTTCCTGGAGTTGGCGTTGAGTTTGAAGTAACTTTTATGTACTCACAATGAGGAAGCGCTCCACTAGCAGAAAACCATGTTTCAGTTACATTACAATCCCAGCCTACTGTGTTATTGTTAATATCTAAATATCCGCAACCATATGTTAAATGATGATCTGGATCTATTCCGCTAACCAAATCTGAGTATTTAATGTAGTATACACCACTAAGCCGTTGATAAACATTTACCTCTTTCCATCCGACACTTAAATTGCGTGATGATGGTAACTCAAAAGGTGACGCATCCATGTCAATTTCCTGCTGAACGTATTTATCAGTTCTTGGAATAAATGCCATGAAAAAAATGGAAACTAAAATAATTGGGGTAATAAATAAGTAATTTAATCTTTTTGGAGTATTCATTGTATTAATTTTTTAATTAGCAATTTCGTTTATTAAAGGGCCCTACTATTGATATTTAACTGCCAATAAGATGAGCCTCACATTTCAGCTTTTAGTTTGCTGTATAACTAATTCTTGTAGTTTATTACATACTAGTCATAATATTAAATCTTTAGCCGCTCTACTATGACCTAATTTGTAGAACGGCTTAAATATGTCAAACTTATTCTTCCCCAGCCAAAAGATGAATTTTGTTGAGTAATATGATATAAATTGTATCATAAAGCTAGCACAGAGGATTGTGATTGTCAACTGCTAAAAAGCCTATATTTAAAAAATGCATGCACATTATTTCAGGAGTATATGGATATGAACAAGGATTAAGTTGATGTTCAATTACTGTCATATTAGTTTATTTATTGTGTAAAGGTCTTGAAATATTTCAAATTAATCTTGAAATACTTACGAGGTGCACTAAATAATTGTATTAGGTTGCTTACACCAGAAATTCCTAATCTTAATCATATAACTGCCACCTTAATAATAATGAGTATTGGTGGAACTATTCATGAAGTATAAAAACATTAACTTACATCCCTTAGGCGGTGAACTTGGTAGAATCTTTGTACATCTTGACAAAATTATTTTTATTTATTCGCTTTCAGCAAAAGTTAAATTCACATTGAATGGAAGTAAATATCAAGTTACAACCAGTTGGTAAGGAACATTTGTGCGTGGAAGAAATTATACAATGGTATTTGAATCGTTTCAAATAGTCAATTGTTTTTTATCAATTAATTGCCAAGAAAAAAAAAAGAGGATGGTCTTTGATTATTGACCATCCTCTTTTTATATAAAAAATGTAAATCTACTGCACAATCATCTTGCGGGTCACTTTCTGCGATCCGGCTTCCACAGTGTAGAAATATACGCCTGTTGGTAGTTTATCTGCATTGACCATCAGGGTGAAGCTACCAGCTGTTTTGTAGCCATAATCCATAGTCATAACTTTCTGGCCAGTGATGTTATATACCTCAAGGCTAACATTACTTGCATTAGCTAAACTTAACTGAATACTAGTTGCATTACTGAAAGGATTAGGAAAGTTTTGACCAACTTCCAGGCCTTTAACAGCGACAATTTCTTCATTTCCAACAACGCAGAAATCTGCATCTGTAAAATAAAAGTCTTTGATATACTTGAACTGAACAGGATCTACATCACTTCCATTCTGTAATGCCTGGTAAACCATTGGGATATAATACCTGCCATTTGCTTCACGTGTGTTTGCAGCCACACTGACAAAAGTGGCATTCCACATACCAGCTGAGAAGAGTGTTACGTTAGTTGGTTCCGGGTTGCCTTCAACACAGGTCAAATCAGCTGTTCCCCATTGATTCGGTCTCATACCTCGAGCAAAAACATCTGGACGGCTGTTATCCTCTGCATCTTCCAGGTCAGAATCGTTCCAGCTTACAAAAATTGTTTCACGATCATCGGAAGCTGTAATTTGAATACGGTTATCATCACTGATGTCACCCCAGGTTCCACGAAACTGAAGCAGACTACCCATTTTAATAGCATGCCAGGTTTCGCCTCCATCGGTTGTATAAATATCATATGCCCCAAGAATGTTTGCAATACCAGTAGAAATGGAGTAAGCTGTTTCGGCAGCAATACCAATTACTACAGCAATATGTAAGTTTCCATTAGCATCAACAATGATATCGTGATCAAAAGCAGTTGTGTACGGAATTTCGTCTCTTGCTGGCAGTGGTTCTTCGTAAAGTTCTGCAATTTGTGCGTCAGTGAGTAATCCATTTACGATACCGTCTAAACCTTCGGGACCTCCCAGCTGAATACCACCCATATCATCCCAGTTGATTCCGCCATCAATTGTTTTAAAGATAACAGGATATAATCCTTTGAAACCACTAATAGCTTCGGCACTTCCATCATCTGACAAAACAGTCATATACCCAATTTGGCCATCAGCACCAAACGCAATTTTTACATCAGCAGGACTACCAAGTTCTGCATCAGTAAAATGGTCTATCAACTCTTGCTCATAAACAATATCCTCTGCTACATCTGACCATTCTCCTTTTTCAACTATAATGCTGTTTTGAAAAACAGTGGCAGTAAGATCATCATTTAGGTCTGTTACAAAAACTTTACCATCCGAAGTAATTTCAAATCCGGAAGGTAAGGACTGATAGACCCCTGTTGGTGAGGATTGCAGGTTTTTAGTTCTGATAGATGGATCGTCCATATTGGCAACGCCAAAACTATAACCACCCCAGCCTCCATTTGGTCCTTCAAGGTTTGGCGCAAAGAAAACTATCCAGGATTCGTTTGGATCAGTACTTTGATTTGGATTAAAAATGCCAATATTAGGATACCTGGCTGCATCAGTATAGTACTCGCCTCCGGAATTGTTTTCGGCTATATATACTTCTACATCACTTGCCCAGCTCTCTCCGCCATCAAGCGAATAATCAATACCAAGATCGCCACTGTAACCACCAGGGTCGCCGGCTCCACCCATACGATGAATATTGGCAACTGCATTTAAATTTTTGTCATACCACACCATCGAGCGAGTACCGGCATAATATCCATAAGCATTAGCTGATGTGCCAATGTCCAGAATATTAACAACGTTTATGTTTTTGTTCGTTGGAAGTACAATGGGAACTTCATCCTGTTGAGCAGAAGGAACGCTGGATGGTTTAAGTGGGTCTATCGACAAGGCATGATTAATTCGCTCTTCAAAACGAATTTGATCACTTTGTTTCAGGTTTTGCGCAAGCAGGCTGCTTCCGGCTATTAGCAATGCACTCATAATAAGTAGAGCTTTCTTCATCATGTTGAATTTTTGTGAATATTACTTAAAAACTAGTCCTATTGAATGACAAATATACTATAATTATAAAATGTACATAAAAAAACCGTCTCGTTTTTTTGAGACGGTTTCCAAATCTTAAGATTTTTTATGAGGTTTATTGCACGATCATCTTGCGGGTCACTTTTTGCGATCCGGCTTCAACGGTGTAGAAATATACGCCGGTTGGCAATTCATCGCCACTGATTGTCATAGTAATTTGACTTCCGGCTGGTTTATAGCCGTAATTCCTTTCCGATACTTTTTGTCCGGTTATGTTATAAACTGACAAATTGAGTTCACTTCCCTGTGTCAGGTTTACCGTTACATTAGTCTCCTTGTTAAATGGATTTGGAAAGTTTTGGCTTACTTCCATCTGGGCAGCTGCTGCTATTTCATTGGTACCTACTATACAAAAATCAGCTTCTGTAAAACTAAAGTTAGTGATGTATTTGTATTGTACTTCCACTCCCGGATCAACATCAGGTGGTACAGGTTGATAGGTCATCGGAATAGTATAGGCATTCCCATCATAAAATGACATTTGAGCAGCAACAAAGAAACTGGAACTCCACATTCCTTCACTAAACATTGTAACGTTTGTGGGTGCATCTACTCCCTCTGTACAGGTCATATCTGCTGTCCCCCATGCATTGGGTCGTACTCCGCGAATGAAAATATTCGGACGGCCATTGTCTTCTGCGTCATCCAAATCTGTATCCAGCCAGCTCACAAATACAGTGTTACGATCCGGCGACAGGGTGGTCTGGATACGGTTATCTTCTGTGTAGTCACCCGGCCAGGTACCGCGGAACTGATTGATACTACCCAGTTTAATACCATGCCAGGTAGTTCCGCCATCAGTAGTATATATGTCATAGGCTGCAAACAAATGTGATGCTGATACAATTGAGTAATCATCTGATCCTACTACTCCAATTACTACACCTATATGAAGGTTACCATTGGCATCAACTGAAATATTATGATCGAATGCGGATGTATAGGGGATTTCGTCACGTGCAGGAAGTGGTTCTTCATACAGCTGCGCGATCTGCTCATCTGTTAGTAAATCATTGATTATGCCTGCAATACCATTGGGCCCTCCTAATTGGATTCCTTGTGGGTCTGACCAAGTGTCGCCTCCGTCCGTGGTTTTCATTATGATTGGGTAATACCCTGGTGCTTCACTAATTATATCAACGGTTTCATTGTCGCCCAAAAAGGAAATATATCCTGTTTGACCATCATCAGCAAATGCTATCTGTGTGTGTGAAGGACGGGTAGTTGCTGCAGCTACTGGTGCATCAAGCAATTCCTGATCAAAGATAAAATCTTCTTCTCCCTCGTTCCATTCTCCTTTGTTTAGAATGAGTGATCCCTGATAAACAACTGAACCACTTGACCAATCCTGATTCACATCCAAGGCAAAAACGCGGCCATTTTTTGTGATCTCGAAGCCGTCAGGTATGTACTGGTAATAGGGAGCTGCTGTAGATTGAAGATTCTTTGTCCTAATTGAAGGATCGCCCATATTTACCGCACCATAACTATAACCTCCCCAACTATCTGTTGAGTTTGATCCATCCAGATTAGGAGCAAAATAGGACATCCATGCATTGTCGATGTTGGTATTGCCCTCTGGATTCCATACCCCGTGATGTGGATATCGGGCTGCATCAGTATAATATTCACCACCAGCATTGTTCTCAGCAATATACATCTCAATCATATTTTCCCAATTGAGTCCTCCGTCAACTGAAAGATCATATCCAAGATCTCCGCTATAGCCACCCGGATCAAGTGTGCCACCCATCCTATGGAAGTTTGTTACCATATTAAGTTCCGGTACTGCCCATACGATAGATTTCTGCCCACCAGCATATCCATAGCTGTAGGCATTTCCTGAAGTACCTATATTAATGATACTTACAACATTTACATCTTTTGTGGGAGGCAACACGGGGGTGTCAATTTCCTGGTTTATCACAACACCAGAAGCCTTGGCAGGTTCAATTCCTACCATAACTTTGTCAATGGCCTTGTGTTCGGGTAGATCCTGCTTGAGGTTAAGGTTTGTCTGAGACGTAGCCATAAAGCCCAAACCCATTACTAATCCTAAAAGTACTAGTTTTTTCATAAGATTGAAATTTTAGTTAACACTATATAAATAAAAAGATTTCGCGTCACAAATATACTATACTTTTGCAAATAGCGTAAAAAAAAGACCGGCCCGTAAAAATTCAGGCTGACCTTAGGTGTTAACAAAAAAATCTTATGATCGGCTTATTGCACGATCATTTTGCGGGTCACCTTTTGTAATCCGGCTTCCACAGTGTAGAAATATACGCCTGTTGGCATGTTTTCAGCACTGATTTTTGCTTTAAAGCTGCCAGCACTTCTGTATCCCATATCTTCTGATAAAACCAGCTGACCTGTAATATTATATACTGCAAGTTTTACTTCGCTGGCTTTTACAAGTGAGATGGTGATCTCGGTTTCCTTTGCAAAGGGGTTAGGATAGTTCTGGCTTACAGAAGCTACTGCTTCGTTGCTGAGCTCTGAAGTTCCGGTGATGGCGTAGGTCTTTACAAAATCGGGTATGTAATAGAATTGTACTGGTATATCAGGATTTAGATTGTCAAGTTTCTGATAAACCCAGGGAATGGTGCATTTTACTGTATTGTCACCCATGTCTTCTGTGAATACATAGTATGGCATAGTGGCCCAGTTGGCTGTCCACATGGCTGCCGAAAACTGTGTCACGTTGATCACTTCCTCGCCATGGGTTCCATTTTCGCCTATATAAGGGAGGAACTCACGGAAATAAATGTCAGGACGAGAGTTATCTTCTGCATCTTCAATATCGCTATCGAGCCAGGAGAAGAACAAAATTGAACCATCCCATGAAGATGAAATCTGCGGACGGTTGTATTGTACCACATCACCGATTTCTGCGCTAAACTGATTCAGGGTTGCCAGTTTAAAGCTATCCCAGGTCTCTCCACCATCAGGTGACCAGATATGGAAACTGGCTATAAACCCACCTCCGGTTGCTATGGTTCCTGCCTCCAAATCAGCAAGCATAACAGTTCCGGTAATATGAGGGTTCCCCCAGGCATCAACCAGAAGATCCTGATGGTACCCAATGTAATAAGCGATCTCATCTCTTGGTGGTACTGGCTCCGGATCAAAATAGGCTTCCAGGTATTCATCCGGCAGGTGCTCCTGAATGGCGGTTAAACCATCTGCTCCACCCAATTGCACTTCAATTGGATCAGGGGTCCAGGTTTCGCCTCCATCGGTAGTTTTGTAGAGCACAGGATGATAGGAAGTATAGGGAAGGGTTTCTTCCAAATTAGTCAAAATGGAGATATATCCAGTTTGTCCGTCAGGGGCAAAAGCGATTTCAATATCATTCATGCCATCTTCCGGATTAACCGGTACATCTATTGTTTGCAAAGTGTATTCCATCTCACCGGTTTCGTCATCATAAAAACCTTTACCAATAGTGATGCTTCCTAGAGAAGTTGAGGTTGTTCCGTCCCATTCAGTTAATTCGTCAATAAAAAATACCGTACCTTGCTGGGTGATATGGAAGGCATCAGGAAGAAACCATCTTTGGCTGCCACTGGTAGTCCAGTTATCCTGCCATTGCTGTGCAGGATTTCCAAAGGGTATTGATCCAACTGCTATCCCACCCCAGGAACCAGCTGTGCCCTGGCTGCCATCCAAGGTAGGGGCAATATAGGTTTGCACTGCATTGGCAGGATCGGTATTGCCATCGGGATTGATAAAACCACCCATAGGATAACGGGCAGGACTTGCTCCGGTTACCGTTGCATCATACATATTGATATTGTTCTCCCAGTTAAGGCCGCCATCAGTCGAAATATCATATCCCAGATTATTACCACTCGGAATCTCCTGACGATGAGTAAAACTAACGGTGTTGAGTCGGTTGTCGACCCATACACTTGCGGTGCGACTGCCAACAAAAAACCCATAGGCATTAGCTGACCTGCCAATTGGAATTTGGGTTACAACGTTTACATCATTAGGGATTGCAACTTCCGGCATTTCAATTACCGAAGGAGTTACGTTTGTTCTTACAGACTGCTCTTCCAGTCCGGCAAATTTATCTGCTTTGGCAGATCTGATTTTCAGATCGGGACTCTGTTGAGCCAGAAGGCCCGTAGCCACAAAACCAAAAACCAAAAAAGAAAGTAGAACCTTTTTCATAAGATTAAAATTTAAGTTAACACTATATAAATAAAAAGATTATGCGTCACAAATATAATATACTTTTATAAATAGCGCAAAAAAAAGGCCGGCCCGAAAAAAATTCAGGCTGACCCGGAGTGTTAACTAAAAAAATCTTATGCGCGGTTTATTGCACGATCATCTTGCGGGTCACCTTTTGTGATCCGGCTTCCACAGTGTAGAAATATACGCCTGTTGGCATGTTTTCAGCACTGATTTTTGCTTTAAAGCTGCCAGCATTTCTGTATCCCATATCTTCTGACAATACCACCTGACCTGTAATATTATACACAGCAAGTTTTACCTCACTGGCTTTTACGAGCGATATGGTAATCTCGGTTTCCTTTGCAAAGGGGTTAGGATAGTTCTGGCTTACAGAAGCTACTGCTTCGTTGCTAAGCTCTGAAGTTCCGGTGATGGCATAGGTCTTTACAAAATCGGGTATGTAATAGAATTGTACTGGTACATCAGGATTTAGATTGTCAAGTTTCTGATAAACCCAGGGAATGGTGCATTTAACCGTATTATCGCCCATTTCTTCTGTGAATACATAGTATGGCATGGTGGCCCAGTTGGCTGTCCACATGGCTGCCGAAAACTGTGTTACGTTGATCACTTCTTCTCCATGGGTTCCATTTTCGCCCATATAAGGGAAGAACTCACGGAAATAAATGTCAGGACGAGAGTTATCTTCTGCATCTTCAATATCGCTGTCGAGCCAGGAGAAGAACACAATTGAACCATCCCATGAAGATGAAATCTGAGGACGGTTGTATTGTACCACATCACCAATTTCTGCACTAAACTGATTCAGGGTTGCCAATTTAAAAGATTCCCAGGTTTCGCCACCATCGGGTGACCAGATATGGAAATTAGCAATAAATCCACCTCCGGTTGCGATGGTTCCTTCTTCCAAATCGGCCAGCATAATGGTTCCTGCAATATGTGGGTTTCCCCAGGCATCAACCAGAAAATCCTGATTGTAACCAATATAATAAGCGATCTCATCTCTTGGAGGTACGGGTTCCGGATCAAAATAAGCTTCCAGGTATTCATCAGTGAGATGCTCCTGAATGGCTGCCAAACCATCAGCACCACCCAATTGCACTTCTATTGGATCAGCTGTCCAGGTTTCGCCTCCATCGGTAGTTTTGTAGAGCACAGGATGATAGGAAGTATAGGGAAGGGTTTCTTCCAAATTAGTCAAGATGGAGATATATCCAGTTTGTCCGTCAGGGGCAAAAGCGATTTCAATATCGTTGATGCCATCTTCCGGATTAACCGGTACATCTATTGTTTGCAAAGTGTATTCCATCTCACCGGTTTCGTCATCATAAAAACCTTTACCAACAGTGATGCTGCCCAGATAGGTTGATTCCGTGCCGTCCCATGATGACAATGCATCAACAAAAAAAGCAGTACCCTGCTGGGTGATATGGAAAGCATCAGGAAGAAACCATTTTTGGCTGCCATCAGATGCCCAGTTATCCTGCCATTGCTGTGCCGGATTACCAAATGGTGAAGCTCCAACTGTTATTCCACCCCATGAACCTGCAGTACCCTGGCTGCCATCCAAGGTAGGGGCAATATAAGTTTGCACTGCATTGGCAGGGTCAGTATTGCCTTCGGGATTGATAAAACCACCCATAGGATAACGTGCCGGGCTGGCTCCTGTGGCAGTTGCATCATATACATTGATGTTATTCTCCCAGTTCAGGCCGCCATCTGTCGAAATATCATATCCCAGATTATTTCCACTTGGAATCTCCTGTCTGTGGATAAAGCTTACTGTATTCAATCTGTTATCAACCCAAACACTGGCCGTGCGGCTGTCAACAAAAAAGCCATACCCATTGGCTGAAGTACCAATTGGAATTTGTGTAACAACATTTACATCATTAGGAATTGTAACTTCCGGCATTTCTACCACCGAAGGAGTTGCATTAGTTCTTGCTGACTGTTCGTTCAGTCCGGCAAATTTATCTGCTTTGGCAGATTTGATTTTAAGATCCTGCTGTTGAGCCTGTAAGCCCGAAGCCAAAAATCCAAAAACCAAAAAAGAAAGTAGGACTTTTTTCATGGTTTAAACTTAATTTAATGAATAATGTATAATTCTTTGTTAACAAAGGTAACGAAGCCCAATAACAAGTATGAATCAGATGGGTGAACGGTAGATAATTTTAAGTTACCGGACTTCCAAAAGTCCAATATTATTAGTGAACAGGAGTCCTTTGCAATCCTTAAAAAAGCTAATATATTGACCTAATGATGAATATGATAATGCAACTTCAGGAAGGTCTGTTGATGCGTATTTGAGGAGGGTGTTTGTCAAAAAGTACATCTACTTAGAGGCCTACATCAAAAATCTGAGCCTCCACTGTGAAAGCCAACTTTATTGATGTCCTGTAAATCCTTTGAATATCAAACCGGGTACGCAAATTAGCTCATAATCTTTATCTTAAGTATTGTAAACCCATTCTGAATCAAGCAGCGACGATTGGCTAAATTGACCGGAAATACTTCTATGCCTGAATGAAACCTTAAAGCTAAAAAATTTTCAATAATAAAAATTCCATAAATTGGAATCCAGATAATTTTACCATACGCTTTTCAAATCAGGTTATATACACTGTATTTCAATACTTTAAATTGGTTAAGTGCAATATCATTTCATGGTAATGTGTGCCTATTCCAGTATAAGGAATTTTCTTCCAGATATGAGACGTTAAAAACCCGGTGTATAATATATGTTATTGTATCTCAAATAGTTCAGTTTTTGGCATATCATTTGGTAAGTTCTAAACAACTTGTTTTGTTTGTTTTTCATAATTTGACCGCCCTCCCGGGCGGTTTTTTTTGTTCAAAGGCAACTTTATGTTTACCAGGAATTGAGTAATCCTAAAAACTTTCATGAGACGAACGGCCAGCCTTAATCACCAAAAATCAAGAGGTAAACAGCTTTGCACAAAAAAATGCAATGTTGATCAATAAATACAAGTCACCAGATACTAACAAAAAAACAATCAAAAAAACTTATCCCTTTGTGAGTTCCTGAAAGGCTTCCTCCATACTCAGGCTTTTTTGTTGAATGCTTGTGATATTGATATCATGATCCATCGCCCATTGCATAAGATTTTTACGCAGGTTAATTTTTTCATCATATTCGATCAGCCAGTGCCTGTTGCTGATCTCACGCAGATTTTTCACCCCTTTGATCATACGCAGCAAGTTTGCCTTTATATCTTCCTCGAACTGAACTTCGAGTAGATTGTTTTTTTGTTGCTGCTTTAGGTTGGCCGTGCTGTCATCAGCTACGATGCGGCCTTTGTTGATGATGATGGCCCTATCGCAGATGGCTTCCACTTCCTGCATGATATGTGTGGAAAGGATAACTGTTTTTTCCCTGCCAAGCGATTTGATCAAAGCCCGGATATCTACCAACTGATTGGGGTCGAGGCCACTGGTTGGTTCATCCAGTATCAGCACTTCCGGATTATGTATCATGGCTTGCGCCAGACCCACACGCTGACGATAGCCTTTGGACAGTGCCCCAATTTTTTTATTCACTTCGATGGTGAGTCCGGTAAGTTCAATCAACTCATCAATGCGTTGGCCGGTTCTCTTTCCCAGCTTATGGATGCCTGCCACAAAATGCAGGTATTCGCGCACATACATATCCGTATATAAAGGATTATGTTCGGGCAAATACCCAACCAATTTGCGTACGTCCATGGAGTTGTTTATCACATCAAAATCGTTCACACTGGCGGTACCACTTTCGGGAGGAATAAAACAACTCAGGATTTTCATCAGGGTTGACTTTCCTGCTCCATTAGGCCCTAAAAGCCCTACAACCTCTCCCTTTTTTATTTCCAGATTCACCTGATCCAGTGCCAGCTGTGTTCCGTATCGTTTCGACAATTGCTTAACCAAAACCGCCATCTTAAATCATTTTTTGCAAAAATAGGTTTTCTGTACTTATCGGGTGAATTCAATATGTTAAGGCTTCGAAAAAGAATAAGTTCTCTTATTGGTGAAAATAATATGCTGTCATTCAAATCAACTACCATGCCGGCCACCACTAGTCACTAACAGGACGATTCCGTCAAAGACAAAATGTGGGCAAAGGAAAAACTTTCACGTGGAGTAAAGTGCAAATAAAAAATCCTTGCTCCAGGCAGCCTCCAAATTAGCCCTTCTCCATCCTCGACTGTTTCCTGGCAATACGATCCGAAACAAGAATACTCATTTCGTAAAGCGCGATGAGAGGAATAACAACAAGAATCTGACTGAAAACATCCGGAGGGGTAATAACGGCTGAAATGATCAGTAGGATCACAATAGTATATTTACGGTTGCGTCGCATAAAGGCAGGTGTGATCAGACCAATTTTGGTGAGGAAATAAATCAAAATCGGAAGCTCAAACACCAAACCCACTGCAAAAATCACAGAGATCACCGTACTGATATACGATTGAAGCGAGATTTGATTGGTCACCGTTTCACTAACCTGGTAAGTGCCCAGGAAATTGATCGTAAGGGGTACAATTAAAAAATAGCTGAATAATACGCCCAGAAAAAACAACAACGAGCTAATAAAAACTGCCCCACTGGAATATCGTGCTTCACCTTCGCGTAATCCCGGCTTCACAAAACGCCAGATCTCGTTTAGCACAAACGGGAATGCTAATACCAAACCTGTAATAAAAGAAATATACATATGCGTCAAAAACTGTCCCGACATATTTATGTTTATGATCTGAAGATTAAGATCATCCATGCAAATGGCTTCAATATTGAGTAATTCGCCGGCTTTGCACAACATGCGGTTAGTAAAAAAATCCGCCTTCCCCGGAGCAAGTACCAGGAAATCAAAAACCATTTTGCGGTTCAAAAAAGCAATAATCGAAAGCACAACAACAGCGATCACACTACGCACGATATGCCAGCGCAACTCTTCCATATGCTCCCAAAAAGACATCTCCACATCCTTGTCCGACTGTTTATGCTTTGCCATATATTACAAATAATGCGGCTAAATTACAAAATCTGTCCCAGTAAAAAAGTGAAGCCGAAAACCAGAAATACTTCTTATATGCTTATGTGGATTATTTCTAAATAAGGAAGTTTTTCTACCTTTGTAAAAAAGCATTCATGACCAAAAAATATGATTACATCATCGTCGGGGCCGGAATAGCCGGTTTTAAAGCTGCCGAAACAATTCGCAGAAATGATGATGAAGGCAGTTTGCTACTGATCAATGGCGAAGACCGCTTACCCTATAAAAGAACCCGTATCGACAAAAATCTTTACACAGGGTCTTCGATGAACCAGTTTGCACTGGCCGACACAGATTACTACGAAAACAGGCAAATTACACTGCTAAAGGATATTGTAACCAGTCTCGACCTAAAAACTAAAAGTTTACAAACCGAAAGACGTAACCAGTTTTCGTGGAACAAGTTGATTTTGGCAACAGGAGGAAGACCGAAATGGCCAGAAATTAAAGGCAATGGAAAACGTAATATTTATTTGGTACGATCTGCCGAAGATGCCGAGGAATTGATACGGGCTTCCAAAAATGCAGATAAAATAGTCATTGGTGGCGGAGGTGTGCAGGGCATCGAACTGGCCGATCAGTTTGTAAAGGCCGGTAAGCAGGTAACGCTGGTTCATAATGGCATTCAGCTGATGAACCGACACTTCGACGAACAATTGGGGCATCACCTGCACAAGTTGCTCGAAAAAAATGGCGTAACAGTTATCTGCAACGAAAAAGTGAAAGGAATCAGCAAAACCAGCAACGATAAATACCTGGTAAAAATTGGTGAGATCATCCAGATTGTTACCGATATGGTAGTTTTTAGTATCGGGACCAAACCAGAAATAACCTTGGCACAACAAGCCGGACTTGCCACCAACAGAGGTGTTTTGGTGAACGAATACCTTCAAAGCTCACATCCGGATGTGTTTGCTGCCGGTGATGTAGCCGAGCATCCGGGTGGTTATATCAGCGGGCTTTGGCATGATGCAGAATGGCAGGGGATGCTGGCCGGAAGCAATGCAAGTGGCAACAAACAAATCAACAATAAAAGACCATTCAGGCTCAAAATGGAAGTTTTTGATCAGTATTATTTCTCGATGAATGCACCGATCAATAACAAAGCATACAAACCGCAAACCATACAGGTAAACGATCGTTTTTACCAGGCCTATTTTCATAATGACCGACTGATCGGACTTCTGATGCTGAACGACAAAGCGCGGTCTAAACTGGCTGAACAGGCAGTACTCGAAAGCTGGAAAAAGTCGGAGTTTTTAAAATTTTTTGGTAATTAAGCCGGACAATTAGCTGGTTTTGAATTCAAGATCTGACCGCTAATCCGTGATTTATATCACATAGCTTATTTAGAATTCAAAATAAATTCGAAAGCTTTACCTTTGTCGCTAATAAATAATCGTTATTTTTAACCAGTCTAAATAAGCATCTCATGACACTCACAAAAAGCAGTGTAATTGAAGTTTTAAAAGGTGTAATCTATTTCGCCAAAGGAGACAATATCGTTGACCTGGGCATGATAGACGAACTTGAAGTTGCTGACAACAGCATCCGATTCAGGCTTGTTTTCCCAAAACTTGGTGAAGCTTCAGTTAACATTGTGATGGGGGCAGCCACCAAAGCCCTCAAAGCAGCATTTGGCGAAGAAATAAAACTTGAAATTACGCCTATTGCTGAAAAAGACAAAGGCCGTGGCCCGCTTGCCGGCGTAAAACATATTATAGCCGTAGCATCCGGAAAAGGCGGCGTTGGGAAATCCACAGTTGCTGCAAACCTTGCCATCGCACTTTCGCGTGCCGGTTCGCAGGTAGGACTTGTTGATGCCGACATTTACGGGCCTTCTGTTCCCATGATGTTTGGCACCGAAAATATGCAACCGGGTGTTTATGAAAAAGAAGGCAAGCCTGTGATTGTTCCCATCCAAAAACACGGAATCAAGTTGCTCTCCATCGGATATTTTGTTGATAGCGACAAACCCCTGGTGTGGAGAGGCCCAATGGCTACCAGTGCCTTGAACCAGTTATTAAGCGATGCTGATTGGGGTGTGCTCGACTTTTTGGTGATCGACCTGCCTCCGGGAACGGGCGACATCCAACTCACTCTGGCTCAGTCTTATTCAGTTAACGGAGCGGTGGTTGTTACCACACCACAAAAAGTTGCCTTTGCTGATGTAAAACGTGCCGCCCATATGTTTAAACAGGAAAAACTCACCATCCCCTTGCTCGGATTAATAGAAAATATGGCCTATTTTACCCCTTCGGACATGCCTGAAAAAAAATATTTCATCTTTGGCGATGGCCACGGACAACAATTTGCTGATGAGTTAGGTATTCCCTTTTTAGGTCAAATTCCTATTGATGAAAAAATCGCGGCCAGTGGCGACAGCGGGAGTCCGATTGCACTCGACGAAAACTCCCCTGTTACCAAAGCATTCGATGAAGTGGCTGCCCGTCTTAGAGAAAAGTTTAAATAACACTAACAAATACAGATTATGACAGAACAAAAAGAAATGCTCACGCAAAAAGTGAAAAATATCATTGAGCAGGTAAGACCTTATCTGCAACAGGATGGAGGTGATATCAATTTTGTGGATATTACAGACGATTTGGTCGTAAATGTTGAGCTTACGGGAGCTTGTGGCAGTTGTCCCTACAGCACTATGACGCTCAAAAATGGTGTTGAGAACACCATCCGGAAAGCCCTACCGGAAATCAAATCAGTTGAAGCCATCAACCTCTAAAGCCTTACGAAAGATATCGGGCCACAATAGGCAACCGTCTGCCCATTCCGAAAGCTTTGGGCGAAACGCGCAGGATGGGCGGACTCTGATACCTTTTGTACTCATTCAAATTCACAAGACGTAAAACACGAGCCACAATCTGCGGGTCAAATCCTAATTTAGCAATGGCCTCAGGCCCCATCCTTTGCTCAATATAAGCATGTAATATCCTGTCGAGCAATTCATATTCAGGCAAGCTGTCGCTATCCTTTTGATCGGGATGCAATTCTGCTGAAGGCGGTTTGTTAATGGTATTTTCCGGAATGATTTCCCGATCTCTGTTGATAAACCTTGCCAGTTCAAAAACCTCTGTTTTGTAAACATCACCCAAAACTGATAATCCACCGTTCATATCTCCGTAAAGCGTTCCATAACCCACTGCCGCTTCACTTTTGTTGCTGGTATTGAGCAGGATATAACCAAATTTATTGGATAAAGCCATCAACAGCACGCCCCGTATTCGGGCCTGAATATTTTCTTCGGTCACATCAAAGGTCTTACCTTGAAAACTCTCACTCAACTCCTTCTCAAAGCCAATATATAGCTCCTTTATTGGAATAGTCTGATACGGAGAACCCAGGTTTTTGGCCAAATCAAGCGCGTCCTGCACCGAATGATCCGAACTGAACTGAGAAGGCATGAGTACTGCATGTACATTTTTGCTTCCTAAAGCTCTGGAAGCCAACACCATGGTAACTGCCGAATCAAGCCCTCCGGAAAGCCCTAAAACAGCCTTCGTAAAGTTGAGTTTCTCAAAATAATTCCGAATACCCATCACAAGGGCATCGTGGATGCGTTCTATCTTTCCGGGCAAATCATCTACAGGATGAGCGTCATCATTATCTAAATCAACGATTCGCAAATCCTCTTCAAAAAAATGCAAACGACTGATGATCCTGCCATTCCGATCCATCGCCATCGAACCTCCGTCAAAAAGCAGTTCTGTTTGAGCACCTACATGATTTACATAAAGCAGTGGCAACTGATATTTCTCCACATTTTTGCGCAGCACCTTTTCGCGCTTTTCGGCCTGATGGTAATCAAAAGGTGAGGCAGCAATATTGATTATCAGTTCAGGCTTTTCAAGGATAAGTTCTTCCATGGGTTGCTTCACATAGAGTGGATGGTCTTCCACATTCCAGAGGTCTTCACAAACTGTCAGCGCAATTTTCCTTCCCTTAAAATTCAGGCACTCAAACCGATCGGCCGGCTCAAAATAGCGGTACTCATCAAAGACATCATAATCCGGTAAGAGTCCTTTTCGGAAATACTGTTTTTTACCCTGAAAAAGGTAAACTGCTGCATTAAAAAGTGGTTTGCCCTTTTGTGTGGTGTTGCGAATTGGTGCACCCAGTATTATTGGAATATCATAACAAGCCTCTGCAATCCGGTCAAGCTGAGCCTCGCATCTGTTTATAAAATCCTCAAACTCCAGAAAATCGCGTGGTGGATAACCGGAAATGGCCATTTCTGCAAAAACAGTAAGGTCAGCTCCCAGCTTTTGTGCCTTAATGGCTGTATCAACAATTTTTAATGTATTAGCCTCAAAATGACCAATATGATAGTTGAGTTGGGCAAGTGCTATTCTCACGGCAGGAGATTTAAAATAACAGTCCTATCTGAAACTCCAGCAAATTGGCAATGCCTTTCTGCTCCACCGAGCTGTCCACCTTGCTCTGATCCTTCATGATATCGATGAAATTATTATCAAATCGAATCCCTGCAGTAATAAAGGTAGAACCTCCCAGAAGATACTCAACACCGGCACCAAGGATCAGCGACTCACGAGTGAATCGATACTGACTTCCCACGTCGGAGGTAACCACTTCGTGTTGTGTGGTTTGCTCAGTAAACTGATCATCTGCTTTGGCATCTACTTTAAAACCAAGCCCAAAGCCCATCTCTCCATAAACTCTAAGTCCGCCAAAATCATTGGTTTTCATTTTTAATATCACCGGAAGCTGAATATATTTCAGGTGTAGTTCGCGCCTGGTGTTTCCAATAATACTGCCAACGGAGTTTGTTATCTTGTCGGGATAGGTATAAGCACCATTTACGTACATCACATTAAAACCGGTTGCAACGGCATAGTTTTCCATCAGAAAAAACTCACCCACAAAGCCCCAGTTAAAGCCGGCTTTTACACCATCACGCTCATAATCAACAGTATTTGGCTTGATCCAACCCATCGAAGGGGCTACTTTAAATCCAAACTGAAAAGCCTTTTGCTGCGCCGAGGCAAGGTTTGTTGTTATTAACAGACCCATCAGTAAGATAACATGGATTTTCTTATTCATATCACTTGGTTTTGGCCGTAAAATTAACCAAAAAAGCTGCTGAATTATTAGCTGGCCGAATGAGTTTTCAATAAAAGATTGTTGACAAGGAAAAGCCTGAATCTTTTAAAACTGTTTTATAAAACACTTGCTTTTTTGTTTGAATTACTTACTTTTGTTCAAACAAAAACCATAAGTCATGAAAAAAATTCTTTTCGTATTTACGTTTGTGTTGATGGCTAGTGCCTTGTCAGCTCAAATATCGCTCGGCCCTAAAATTGGTTACACCACCAGCAAACTCTCTGTGGACAAAAGTGAAATCAAATCTGATTTGAAAAGCAGTTTTATTTATGGTGCTTTTGTCAGACTGGGAGATAAATGGTATGTGCAGCCCGAGATAAACTTCTACACTGCCGGTAGCGTTTTTGAAACATCCAGCGTTACTTCACCCAATCCTGTGAATGAAGAAGTTGAACTGAAAACCATTCAAATTCCATTATACATAGGGTTTACGCTTGCTGATCTTAAACTGGCCAAGATTCGTGCTCAGGCTGGTCCAACAGCAAATATTATTTCCGATAAAAAAATTAATCCGCTAAAAGGTAGCACCTATACCTCAATCAAAGAAACTGATATCAATGACATTCAATGGGGATTTCAGTTTGGTGCCGGTGTGGATGTTTTGATGTTTACACTTGATGTGCAGTACTATTTAGGCCTGAATAACCTCATTTCAGATGTCAAACTCAATGACGGATCTACTCTAAAGTTCGATTCCAAATCACAAGGTTTTATGGTAACGCTTGGATGGAAAATTATCTGATACAAAATAATAAATTACAATAACCGTTTCGTTTGAAGCGGTTTTTTTGTATCCATCAGGTTGAGAAAACTTACATGAAAAACAAATATTTGATCCTTTTCTTGCTTTTTGCATTGACATTTTATGCCTGCGAAAGCAGTTACCGTAATAAGTTTGAAATCGATACTTCTACTCTCAAAACACAGAAAATCGAAATCAAAACTTATGGCAAAGCACTCTTTGAGGCTGATACCACTCAGCTGAAGGAAGAGCTTGTGAGGCTTCAATCGGAATTTCCGCAGTTTTTACTTGCCGACCTCAATGATCCCGCGAATGTTAAGCAAATTTATGATTTTGTGTCCGATACTTTTTTGATTGGCTTAAACCGTCAGGTCCGGGAGCTTTATCCCGATCTCAAAAATCTTGAAAAAGAACTTCTGCCGGTAGTTCAGCATTTCGAGCATTTTTATCCAGCTATTTCAGTACCACCAATATATACTTACATTTCAGGAGTACAACACGAAATACCTGTAATTGCAGGTCAGGATGCCATAGCCATTGGAATTGACAATTATTTGGGCAGCGAAACAAAAGCCTATACTCAACTTGCCATTCCAAAGTATATGACTTATAATATGCATCCCTATTTTATTGCACGTGATCTGGCGGCGGCCATTTATGATGCCTATTTGCCGCCACAACCCAATGCTGCAAACATTTTGGACGAAATGGTTATGGCCGGCAAAAAATTACTTTTCATCGAAGCGATGGTTCCAGGCATATCAGACGAGGTTTTGCTCAGATACAAAACAGAACAACTGAATTGGGCTACCAAACACGAAGGTGAGATTTGGGCTTTTTTGGTTGGGGATCAGCTACTTTATTTAAATAACTACGAGCTATTTAAAAAACTTTTTGCTGACGGGCCTTTCACTCAGGACTTTTCGGATGAGGCACCAGCACGTCTGGGTGAGTTTATTGGTTTAAAACTTATAAGAAGTTATGCTGACAAACATCCTAACTTTTGCATCAGAAAACTCATCGACGAACATGATACGCAAACCATTTTAATGGAAGCCCGATATAAGCCTGCAACTAAATAAATTTTCCTTCGATACGAAAACTTTTAACCTGGGTAACAAGCTAATTCTGTATTTTTGTGCAAACTAGGTTCTAAACGACTCACCGGTTATGCTTGTAAAAACACACGGAAGCGCATTGTTTGGCATCGAAGCCATCCCCATCACCATCGAAGTAAATATTGATAAAGGCATACAGTTTTTTCTGGTGGGTTTGCCTGATAGTGCTGTAAAGGAAAGTCAACAACGCATCGAAGCTGCCCTCAACAATGTGGGTTATAAATATCCTAAGCAGAAAATCGTGATCAACATGGCTCCTGCCGACATCAGAAAGGAAGGCTCGGCCTATGATTTGCCCATTGCCATTGGCATTCTGGCCGCTTCGGGTCAGGTGGATCACAACCAGCTGGATGAGTTTATCATCATGGGTGAGTTGTCGCTTGATGGCGGCCTGAAACCCATCAAAGGAGCGCTGCCTATTGCCATCAAAGCCATGCAGGAAGGTTTTAAGGGTTTGATTCTCCCCATGGAAAATGCTGCCGAAGCCGCTGTTGTCGATCAGGTAGAAGTGTACGGAGCTTCCAGCATTCTGGACGTGATCGATTTCTTTAATGGCAACAAACCGCTGGAAGCCACCAAGCCGGTCATTTCTGACGATTTTTTAAACGGAAACAACCCTTATGAATTCGATTTTTCGGATGTAAAAGGACAGGAAAATATCAAAAGAGCGCTTGAAATTGCAGCTGCAGGCGGACATAATGTCATTTTGATCGGACCTCCCGGATCAGGAAAAACAATGCTGGCAAAACGCCTGCCTTCTATTTTACCACCGCTAAGCCTGGAAGAAGCACTGGAAACCACCAAAATTCATTCGGTTTCAGGAATTTTAGGCCAGAACTCTTCACTTGTTGCAGCCCGGCCCTTTCGCAGTCCGCATCATACCATTTCGGATGCCGGACTTGTTGGTGGCGGCACTTACCCACAGCCCGGTGAGATTTCGCTGGCGCATAATGGCGTACTATTTCTGGACGAACTGCCCGAGTTTAAACGCTCTGTGCTGGAAGTGATGCGCCAACCCATGGAAGATCGGGTGGTGACCATTTCGCGTGCCAGGATCTCTGTTGACTTTCCGGCAAGTTTTATGTTGATTGCAGCCATGAATCCTTGTCCCTGCGGCTATTACAATCATCCTGATCAGGAATGCGTCTGTGCGCCCGGCCTGGTTCAGAAATACCTGAATAAAATCTCCGGCCCGCTCATGGATCGCATCGATCTGCATGTGGAGGTTGTACCGGTGGCCTTCAAAGATTTATCCGAACGTCGCAAAGGAGAAGAAAGCCATCTGATTCGCGAAAGGGTGATGCAAGCACGCAGGATACAGGAAAGTCGCTTTGCAGAACACCCTCAGGTTCACGCCAATGCGCAGATGAGCAGCAAAATGCTGAATTTATACTGCGACATTGATGATACAGGAAGGGCACTTTTAAAGAACGCCATGGAACGTTTAAGCCTTTCGGCCAGAGCCTATGATCGGATTTTAAAGGTTTCGCGAACCATTGCCGACCTGGAACAAAGCGAACACATCAAAACCGAACACCTGGCCGAAGCCATAAATTATCGCAGTCTCGACAGGGAAACCTGGGGTACTTAAAGCAATACATCATGATCAACTCAAAGACAAGTCTCGAAGAGCTTAACCAAATGAATGCCAACACCCTGATGGCTCAACTCGGCATTGAATACCTCGAAATTCGATCAGGCTATGTAAGAGCCAGCATGCCTGTGAATGAAAATACCATGCAACCCATGGGCATTTTGCATGGCGGCAGCAGTTTAGCACTGGCCGAAACACTTGGCAGTTTGGGATCGGCTTTTATGGTCGGGCTTGATGAATATGAGGTGCGTGGATCGCATATGAGTGCCAACCATGTGCGTGCAGGCCGCAAAGGAAAGGTTATTGGCGAAGCAAAGATCATCCATCAGGGACGAAACACACATCTGTGGAATATTGACATCAAAGACGAAGACGGCCAATTGGTTTCGAGCTGCCGGCTCACGAATTTTATTCTTCCCCGCAACAGCCAAAAATAAATGGAATGAATGTCTTTGGAGCAATTCAGGCTCTTTTGAAGCACCAAAATAGTTTTGCTGCCTTTAGATTGCCCGGTCAGTCTGATCCACAGCTTTTTTACGATGGTGTTTTTGTGAAACAAAAGATAGAAGATCAATCACCAAAAGATGCTTTTATCCTGGCTCCGTTCATTGAATCAGATTCCTGTCCTGAATTAGCTTATGTTGCTTACAAGTCTTTCGATCCAAAGAAAATTTTCAGCGTCCCTAATCCAAAAAGTGGATTTCAGCCGAAAATAAAATCTCCGCATATACTTGAAAAGGAAGTATATCTAAAAAAAACTGAGCAGTTGATTGAGCGTATGCAACAATCCGAGCTGGATAAAATTGTTTTTTCGAGGGTGATGTCGAAAGATATTCCTTTAAATTACAACTGGTCAGCTCATTATGCCAGATTATGCGAAAAATATCCTGAAGCTTTTGTGTATTTTATTGCCCTTGATAAAAATCATTTTTGGCTGGGAGCCACACCGGAAACTTTGGTCAATTTTGTAGATGGCGTGGGAGAAACCATGGCACTTGCCGGCACACAATCCATTCAAAATAAGGGAGTAACCGAATTAGAATGGAAACAAAAAGAAATCGACGAACAGGCTTATGTGCGAAATAACATTCTCGAAACTTTGCGGCATTTTCGGATGAAATGGCTGCATCAGGGTGAACTCAAAACAAAAACTGCCGGTCAGGTAGCCCATTTGGTCAATCATTTTTGGTTTGCTTTGTCCGAAGAAAAATCGCCTTTGAATCTGGCACGTGTATTACATCCAACACCCGCAGTGTGCGGACAACCCAAACATAAAGCCAGCTTACTCATCACCGAAACAGAGTCACACGACAGATCATATTATACAGGTTTTCTTGGCACAATTGATTCTAAGGGGAATACGCAACTCTTTGTAAATCTGAGATGTATGCAGGTTCTCACACATCATGCCTACATTTATGTTGGCGGAGGCCTCACTGCCGACTCAGATCCCCACAAAGAGTGGGAGGAAACAGAACTGAAAGCACAGACGATGTTGGCGGTATTTTCGAAATAAATCCAGACCTTTGCAGCATGGAAACGGATAAACCCGGATTATTGAGTTTGGCTAAACTTATGAAAGCAAGAGGCATAAAACACCTCGTTGTTTCTCCCGGATCGCGCAATGCTCCGGTTGTATCGGTATTTTGTAATGACCCCTTTTTTGATTGTCTTGTAATTGTGGATGAGCGCAGTGCTGCCTTTTTTGCTTTAGGCATGGCCCTCAGCCTTCAACAAGCTGTAGCTATTGTTTGTACTTCGGGTTCAGCAGCACTCAATTATGCTCCTGCCGTTGCAGAGGCATTTTATCAAAAAGTGCCACTCATAGTGCTAACAGCAGATCGTCCGGTAGAATGGATCGATCAGGGTGACGGACAAACCATCCGACAGAAAGAAGTATTCAGAAACTATGTAAAAGCAAGTTTTGAATTGCCCGAACGCATCAACTCAAAGGATGAGCTTTGGTACAACGACCGGCTTATCTCAGAAGCCCTTAATGCCTGCTATTTACCACAACCCGGCCCCGTTCATCTTAATCTTCCTTTTACAGAACCACTTTATGGCTTTCCTTTGGATTCGGCGCATCAGCCCAAAGCCATCAATACATTTCAAACCAGAAATTTAATCTCATCCGAACAGCTAAGTGAATTAAATACAATCTGGCAACAAAGTAAAAGGAAAATGATTCTTGCAGGACAACAACATCCTGACCACAATACCCGAAACTGGCTCGAAAAACTGGCACAGGATCCTTCAGTAGTTGTCCTCACCGAAACAACTTCAAACCTGAATCATCCTGACTTTATTCAAACGATCGACCGCTGCCTTGCTGTGATCGGAAAAGCAACAAAAAGCTATGAACCTGATCTGCTGATAAGTTTTGGCGGTCATATCGTCTCCAAAAAGATCAAAACTTTTCTTCGGCAATCGGCAATCAGGCATCACTGGCATATTGATTCCGTTGATTTTCAAATGGACACTTTTCAGCATTTAAGCCTTGGAATCCCTGTTAAACCGGCAGATTTTCTGGAAGCTTTTGTTCCCCAACTTCAGGCTGGTTCAGGTGATTTTGCCTCACAATGGCAGGCCGTAAATATTTACTCAAAGACACTTCATCAGGAATTTTTAAATTCAGCTCCCTGGTCGGATATTGTGGTTTTTAACACAATTTTCAAAGAACTCCCACCCCATTACACACTCCACCTGGCAAATAGCACCCCCGTCCGCTACGCACAACTTTTTGATTTTGACTCGGAGATAAAATGTTTTTCAAACCGTGGAACCAGTGGAATTGACGGCTGCACATCCACAGCTGCCGGAGCTTGTTTTGCAAAGGATGAACCCACTTTACTTATCACTGGCGACCTGGCGTTTTTCTACGACTCCAACGCCCTTTGGAATAAACACCTCAGCCCCATGCTACGAATTATTGTGATCAATAATCAGGGTGGAGGCATTTTCAGATTTATTGATGGCCCGGAAAAAACAGGCCTGCTTGAAAACTATTTTGAGGCCCGGCACCAGACAAGTGCCAAACCACTGGCCGAGATGAATCAGCTGGATTACCTGGAAGCCAGTAATTTGAATGAGTTACAAGAGCAACTTCCTGTATTTTTTGCCCCTTCAAAAAGACCTGTGATACTGGAAATAAAAACTCCACCCGAAATCAGTTCAGAACAATTGAAGCAATATTTCAGCTATATTGCTGCCTCAAAAGTATAAATCAGCGTCTCATTTGCTATTTTTGCAGTAACACAAAATTCAGAACAAACGCATCTGCTGCTTGTTTTGGCAATTAAAGTATCAAGTTTATGACACATAAAAGGAACTGGAAATCGCTAAAAACATACAAAGATATCCGATTTGAAAGCTGTAATCACATCGCGAAAATCACCATAAATCGTCCGGAAGTACACAATGCATTCAGGCCAACTACCACCTTCGAAATGGCGGACGCCCTGGATATCTGCCGTGAAAATCAAGCGATCTACGTGATCATTTTGACCGGCGAAGGCGACAAAGCTTTTTGCAGCGGTGGCGACCAGCAGGTTAAAGGCGAAGGCGGTTATATCGATGAGCAGGGTATTCCCCGCCTTAATGTGCTTGATGTGCAGCGAAAAATTCGCTCGATGCCCAAACCTGTTATCGCAATGGTGAATGGCTGGGCTGTGGGTGGCGGACATGTTTTACATGTGATTTGTGATCTTACAATTGCCTCTGAAAATGCACGTTTTGGACAAGTGGGTCCAAAGGTTGGAAGTTTTGATGCCGGATTTGGCAGCAGCTACCTGGCCAGCATCGTAGGTCAGAAAAAAGCCCGTGAAATATGGTTTCTCAATCAGTTTTATACAGCCAAAGAAGCCCTTGAAATGGGTTTGGTGAACAAAGTTGTACCGCTCGAAAAGCTGGAAGATGCCACTGTGGAATGGTGCGAAATCATGATGAAGCGCAGCCCCATGGCTTTGCGAA
This sequence comes from Bacteroidales bacterium, assembly GCA_028704385.1. Lineage (GTDB taxonomy): Bacteria > Bacteroidota > Bacteroidia > Bacteroidales > F082 > UBA5536. The sequence goes on from JAQVLA010000010.1 coordinate 54,346, forward strand.
TGATCAAACTCGGCCTCAATGCCGAACTTGATGGTCAGGTTGGCTTGCAGGAATTTGCCGGCAACGCTACCCTGCTGTATTATCTTACCGAAGAAGCGCAGGAAGGCAAACATGCTTTTCTGGAGAAACGGGATCCGGATTTTCATAAATATCCCAAATTCCCATAACAGATGGCCAGCTTCAAATCATGGGTTAAGGCAGCCCGACTGCGAACACTCCCGCTGGCATTGGCCAGTATTGCAATGGGAGGTTTCGTGGCTTCTACGCAGAAAACCTTTAACCTTCAGGCTGTGCTAATGGCTGGACTCACAACACTTTTACTACAAATCCTTTCCAACTTTGCCAACGATTATGGCGATTTTAGTAAAGGCACTGATGATGAAAACCGGCTGGGACCAAAACGAACAGTTCAATCAGGTGAAATTACAGCCCCCGAAATGAAAATAGCCATGTTCACTTTTTCGATGCTTGCGTTGATAAGTGGACTAATCATGCTTTTTTATTTTGTTCAGCTTCCTGTGATCGAAACGATCCTGTTTATCGTATTAGGAATTGCTGCCATTGCAGCCGCCATCAAATATACCACGGGGAAAAACCCCTATGGATATGCAGGTTTAGGTGATTTTTTTGTATTTCTGTTTTTTGGCCTGGTTGCTGTTACTGGAACATTTTACCTCGCAACACAAAGTTGGAGCTGGACAGTACTCCTTCCCGCTATTGCAATGGGATTGCTCAGTACAGGAGTGCTCAACCTCAATAATATTCGCGACTTCACCAATGACAAGCTCAAGGGCAAACGCACACTTGCTGTAAAGCTGGGTGTTGATGGGGCTATCTATTATCATACGATGCTCATAAGCCTCCCGTTTGTTGCTCTTATAATCTACAATCTTATTCTTCAGGCCAATTGGCCGGCATATTTGGTGTTGTTGTTACTCCCCCTTTTTGTTATTGATCTTATTAAAATAAGAAAACTAAAAAATACTGCTGCACTTGATCCATTTTTGAAAAAACTGGCCCTTAAAACATTGCTTTTTACCTTGATTTACGGCATAGGAATTCAATTTTAAAATGTTAAAAGCACGTTACATTTATCATCCTTTGCATTTTAAACGGCCTGCCGGCACTTCACGTGGCGTGCTACAACACAAGGCATCATGGTTTCTTGAGGTTTGGGACGCTGATAATCCTGCTGTACGGGGAACCGGAGAAGTTAGCCTTATCCCCGGTCTTACTTTAGACAATGAAAATGAAATCCCTGATGAGCTGAGAGACTTATGCGAAAATCCTGACGGTTATCTATCGTGGATCACTGAAAAAGGAGATCGGTTTCCTGCCATGCGTTTTGCCATTGAAACAGCCTTATCTGACCTGCAAAATGGTGGCAAAAAAATTTTCGCTCATAATGCCTTTACTGAAGGGAAAACCGGTATTCCAATTAATGGCCTGATCTGGATGGGGAATCCCGATTTTATGCAAAGTCAGATTCGTGAGAAGCTCGAAACCGGTTTTAATTGTATCAAAATTAAAGTTGGTGCCATAGATTTTGAGCAGGAAATTGAATTGATTAAACAACTCAGAAATAAATACAGTGCTAAAATAATCGAAATCCGACTGGATGCCAACGGAGCTTTTAGCAAAGAGGACGCGCTTCAAAAGCTAAACAAATTAGCTGTTTTTGATATCCATTCCATCGAGCAACCCATCAAAGCCGGGCAAATGGAAGTTATGGCTGATTTATGCCAAAAAACGCCAATTCCGATAGCCCTTGATGAAGAATTAATTGGAATAAAATCAACTCAAATCAACAATTTGCTCGACACTATCAAGCCACACTATGTTATTTTAAAGCCTAGTCTGCTGGGAGGTTTTTCCATTTCAGAAGCATGGATCGCCACTGCAATAAAACGCCAAATCGGTTGGTGGGCAACTTCGGCACTGGAGTCGAATATCGGTCTGAATGCAATTGCACAATGGGTCTTCGAAAAAAAATCGGACATGCCACAAGGCCTGGGAACCGGACAACTTTACACCAATAATATCACGTCTCCACTCGAAATCAGAGATGCCAGGCTTTACTATAACCCTGAAAAATACTGGCAAAACAGTTTCGGAAAATGAAAACTTACAACCAGATAAAAATAAACGGAAAGGTATACTCACCGCTCACTATCCAAAATCTGACAAAGGATTTTCCTTCCGAATTAAGCATGGAAGTACTGGATTTCATGCAATTATGGTACAATGAGGAAAAGACGATCACGCAACAAAGTTCCGGATCAACAGGTCCGCCCAAATTAGTTAAACTCAAAAAAGAAGCTTTGATTGTAAGTGCCGAAATGACGGGCAACTATTTTGGTCTTCGGGCAGGAATGAATGCCTTGCTCTGTTTATCACCAAAGTATATTGCAGGTAAAATGATGATCCTGAGAGCTTTGGTGTGGGGAATGAATCTTATTCCGGGCAAAACCGACAGCAATCCGGTAAAAGACCTCAACGATCCAATTGATTTTGCTGCAATGGTTCCGCTTCAGGTGGCAAAAATATTGGAACAAAATCCTGAAAAGTTTAACAATTTCAAAACCATTATCATTGGCGGGAGTGCGATACCTGTAGCATTGGAGAAACAACTTTGCAACTTTAAAACTGATTTTTATCACACTTATGGCATGTCTGAGACCATGAGTCATATTGCTTTAAGGAAAATTAGTGATACTCCGTTGGAAAGCATTTTTAAACCTTTGCCCGGAATTCAATTAACACGGGATAAAAGAGGTTGTCTGGTTATCGAGGCTGAGGGGCTGGGCATCAAAAAATTAATCACCAACGATTTGGTTGAATTGCTTCCTGATCAAAACTTTCGGATATTAGGTCGTTGGGATGAGGTAATTATCAGTGCCGGCCTGAAAATTCATCCTCAACTGGTCGAGCAAAAGCTGTCACAATACCTTAATAAAGCATTTGTACTGATTGGAAAAGTCCATAAAACAGCCGGTGAAATTGCCGTCCTGGTTATTGAGGACCAACCAGCTACCGCTCATATTTTTAAGTATTGGCAATTACTCGAAAAAGTTTTGGAATCCGCCGAAATGCCCAGAGAACTTTGTTTCGTGAAATCAATTCCTCAGCTACCAAGCGGTAAACCAGACCGCAAATTAGTTCAAAAAACTATTTAATCCCTTAACTTTGACCTGTCATTTATTTACTTTTGCGAAATCCTTAAAGGATTTCACAAATAATAACCCTAAAAACAAATCAAATGAAAAATATTTACTTATTGATGCTGTTAAGTTTAGGTTTAATTATGCAATCCCATGGCCAACAAGCATTTAAAGCCTATCTAAATGAATCTGGACAAGTAATGACCCAAGCTGTTGATGTGGACAACAACCTCAATAAAACCTCTGTTTTGGAACAGCTTCCGGGTTTCCCCAAAAAAATGGAAGCCAGTCCCAATTTTAAAAATTTCAGGGGTGTAACCCTTGCTGACATTGATCAGGATGGGCAGGATGAAATATTGGCTGCTTCGTTCAACCGGCTTAATGTATATAAAGGAGATGGTAGTTTGCTCTGGCAGAAAAGCCTTACCGGAACAGCCATTTATCCTCCGGCGGTAGCTGATATGGACGGAAATGGCACTATCGGAATTGTATGTGTTACAGGTGGCGTTCCAAACAACGGCAGAGTTTACTACCTGGACGCAGTAGGAAACGACATCAGTGGCTGGCCCCTGAGTTTCGAAAGCCATTGGATCATTTGTGGTCCGGTGATTGCCGACATGAATGGTGACGACCAATGTGAAATAATCGTACAAACACGTACTTCCAACAATTTGCATATTCTTAATCAGGATGGAAGCAGCTTTGGTGCCAACTGGCCGCAAACCCTTGATGGCACTCCAGCCATTACGCCATCAGTGGCCGACATCAACAACGATGGCGTTATGGATATAATAACAGCCATTTCTGATGGCACAATGTACGCCTTTGATGCCAGCGGCAATGCATTAAGTGGATTTCCCATTGCATCTGATAACTACAGTTTTTCGTATCAATCACCTCTGCTTGTTGATTTTGACGGAACCGGAAACTTGAGTATCGTTGGCTCAACACATGGAGATGTGCCCAAATTTTATGCCCGCGAATCGGATGGCAGTTATCGTGCGGGTTGGCCTGTTGCCGTGCCCGAAAACTACTGGACCTATTCGCCACCAACAGTGGTTGACCTGAATGGGGATGGCAATTACAGTATATTCATGAGCAGACCCACTGGCGAAGATGCGGCTCCAATGCTTTACGGTTTCAATCCTGATGGCAGCATGATGGATAACTTCCCCATCACAAAATCGGGAGGTTTGGAAGGATTTATCAGTGTGGCCGACATCGATGCCGATGGAGAACACGAACTGATTTTTGGAAGTAATCTGATGATTGAGGGGATGGGATTTATTCATGCCTATAAAATGGACGGAAGCGGTGAATTGGAAGGATTTCCGCTAAGGCCAACCGGTTTCACCTTTATGAATGGAGCCAACCTTGGAGATATTGATGGAGATGGTTTAGTTGATCTCGTGGCCTTATCCTATGAACAAAATTTCTCACCTACCGATTCAGTGTTTATTAATGCATATCGCCTGGAAGTTGACATAGAAACTGCCAACATCTTAGCCGGAACTTACAAGGGATCAAACGATCACAGCGGACATATCACAATGCCAGAAGCATATGCTTCCATTCTTGTCGATCCTGAGGAAATCACACAAAGCTGGTCGGGAAATGAAATTTATTGCAGCGATTTATCAATTAGCAACACAGGTGATGCCGAACTGGAATTCGACATCGAAACCAATTATTTGCGCGATAACTGGATCACTGTAAACCCGACAAGCGCATCGATTCTGCCCGGCGAAAGTTTATTGGTCGAAGTTTGTCTGGATGCCACCGAACTGCAAAATGGGATGTATCAGGCCGAACTGCTTGTCAACAGCAATGATCCTGTGAATCCGCAACTTATTATTCCGGTAAATCTGTTTATTACTGTTGGAACAGTTGAAATGAACTCCAAAAAATTAACCGTGTATCCTAATCCTACCAAGGGGATTATTCAACTAAAACTAGAAGAAAATGCCTCTATATTAAAACTTTATAATTTACAAGGCCAACTTCTGGATGAAATAAATATGGAAGAAAAATCAGAATTACAGCTTGATTTGCAGCCATATCAACAAAATGCACTGATGCTGGAAGTGAAATATCAAAACGGTGCATTAGCCAGGCAGCTGATTGTTATCAACTAAACCTCAAGGTTTTCCAAATGAGAGCAGGTAGAAGTTTTTTTTTACCTGCTTTTTCAATTTAATTCAGTTGCTTTTTAAAGTCCGTTGCCCAATTGATAATCAATTGAATTTGCGTCTGATCCAAATCGGTTTCACTGTGTAACCATTGATAAGGCCTGGGCGGCATTTCCTGTTTTTCGAGTACCTCAATCAATTCATCCAGCGCATGGCGTTGCTTATCAGCTTCAAGCAATTTCCAATCGCTAAAATTCAAATGTGATTTACCTTCTTTCACATGGTTTGCCAATAACCACGAAACCGGTGCAACACTTCCATACCAGGGATAAGCTGTGCGGTTGGAATGACAATCGTAACATGCCGATTGCACAAGTGCAACAACCTCAGTAGGTTGTCCGCTTTTATGAAAAATATCATATCGACTGGGATTGTTTTCTATATTTCGCTCAGGGCGAATAAATTGAATCAGAATAAACAGAACCAGTAATCCAATTAAAATTTTGTGCTTTGTTTTCATGACAATAAACTTAATTTGATTGATCAAAAGTAATCTAAAATCACAAGTAATGTTTGTTGATCAAAAGAATCATCAAAACAAAAAGCCCTCACCAAAGTGAAGGCTCTGTGTCGGAGCGGCCCGACTCGAACGGGCGACCGCTTGCACCCCATGCAAGAATGCTAGCCAACTGCACCACGCCCCGATTGCGAAAACGCGATGCAAAATTAATACAAACTCAACACTTGCGCAAACAAATTTATACTGTCGGATAAGCTGACAAAAAATCAGCAAATACTAAATCGCTTAAATATCACTCAATAATGAGCCATCTTGTCAGCCTGATAAGTATTTCTGAACACTATTTCATCAAATGGCATTATTTTAGCGCTTTCAATCCAAAATTTAAAATTAAGTCAAATGAGTAGTACACCTGAAAAAATTGAATGTCTGATAATCGGCTCCGGTCCGGCTGGATATACAGCGGCCATCTATGCTGCACGTGCTGATTTAAAGCTAGTTATGTATTTAGGTAGCCAACCAGGCGGCCAGTTGACCACTACCACCGAGGTAGAAAATTTCCCTGGATATCCGCAAGGCATCACTGGCCCGGAAATGATGGAAGAGTTAAAAGCGCAAGCCGAACGTTTTGGAACGGACACCCGCTGGGGAATGATTACAGAAGTTGATACCAGCTCGCGTCCTTTCAGGGTGAAAGATGAAGATGGAAAGGAAATGCTGGCCGAAACACTGATAATTGCAACTGGTGCCACGGCCAAGTATTTGGGCCTCGAGACGGAAGAAAAATTTAAAGGTGGTGGTGTTTCGGCCTGTGCCACCTGCGATGGGTTTTTTTACAAAGGCAAAGACGTTGCTGTAGTTGGAGGTGGCGATACAGCTGCCGAAGAAGCCACTTATCTGGCCAAACTCTGTCGGAAAGTTTACCTAATTGTCCGCCGTGACGAATTACGTGCTTCCAAAGCCATGCAAAAAAGGGTGTTGAATTCACCAAATATTGAAGTGCTTTGGAACCATAATACCAAAGAGCTTTTTGGAGAAGAAAAGGGTTTTGTGAAAGCCCTGAAAGGTGCTGTACTCATCAATAATAAAACCCACGAAGAAAAAACCATCGACATCGACGGCTTTTTTGTAGCCATTGGCCATAAACCTAATAGTGAACTATTTGCAGGTGTTTTAGACATGGATGAAACAGGTTATATCAAAACAAAACCGGATTCAACGGCAACCAACATACCCGGAATTTTTGCCTGTGGGGATGTGCAGGATAAGGTATTCAGGCAGGCTGTTACAGCGGCCGGAACCGGATGTATGGCGGCGCTGGAAGCAGAAAGATTTTTAGCCGCTGAAAACGATTAAAGCATAAAACTCTTATTATATTTTAAGCCGTAAATTTTTCTTATTACGGCTTTTTTTTTATTCCATAACTCATGCCTATACCATCAATAAGCTTACTTTTGCACAAATTTTAAAATCGTACAATCTCATGGAAGACGAACCTGATCAGCCTGACCGAAAGAATTTAATTTAAACATGCTGTAAGGGGTGGTCTCGCACTGCTTACAGCTTAAAAGAGTAAGGAGTGCAATCATGACTGAAATTATTGATCAATTTCAGGAATTAATTTCCGAAAAAGAATGGAAAGCTTTGCGTCAACAGATCGCTGATATGGATCCTGTGGACGTTTCCGAAATCATTGAAAGCCTTGATGAAGAAGATGATATAATTTTATTCAGGCTTCTGCCAAGGGAACAGGCTAAAGAAACCTTTCAACATCTTTCTATTGACAAGCAGGAGCAAATGATTGAAGGCCTGGCGCATCACGCGCATAAGCTCTCAAGTCTGCTCAATGACCTTGACCCCGATGACCGTACTGCCTTTTTTGAAGAACTACCCGGGCAAGTCAGCCAGCGACTGATTCAAATGCTTAGTCCGGAGGAACGCAAGGTAACCATCAAATTACTTGGCTATCCCGAAGAAAGCATTGGCCGACTAATGACCCCTCATTATGTGAGGGTTAAGCCCGACCACACTGTAGGGCAAACCCTGGAATACATTAGAAAATACGGCAAAGACTCTGAAACTTTGAATGTAATTTACGTGGTTGACAACCAGATGAAGCTGGTGGATGACATTCGGATCAGAGATATTTTACTGGCTGATCCGGATCAAACTATAAGAGAATTAATGGACGAACGTTTTGTTTCGCTAAGTGCTTTTGATGATCAGGAGTTGGCTGTTCGGGTTTTTCAGGATCAGGACAGGGTGGCACTTCCGGTTGTAGATACGGAAGGATTATTGCTTGGAATTGTTACTGTGGATGATGTGATGGATGTGTTGGAAGAAGAAACAACGGAAGACTTTCACAAATTTGGTTCTTTTCAGGATGCTATTGTAAATCCACTGAAAGCTAAAGTAACTTATCTGTATCAGAAGCGAATATTTTGGCTAACTGTGCTGGTTTTTATGAACGTTTTTTCAGGAGCTGCGATTGCTCATTTCGAAAGCACCATCACTTCTGTTGTTTCGCTGTTGTTTTTTCTGCCCTTACTTATCGCCAGCAGCGGAAACGCAGGTGCACAATCGGCTACCTTAATGATACGCTCGCTTGCTGTTGGAGATGTTGAAATCAAAGATTGGTTCAGGCTACTTGGCAAAGAGATCCTGGTGGCTATGCTTCTGGGCATTACAATGGCTGCCGGAGTAAGTTTGATTGCCAGTTTCAGAGCTCCTGATATCATGCTGGTTGTTGCACTTACAATGATTCTAACCGTAATAACCGGAAGTGTGATCGGTTTATTATTGCCTTTCGTATTCACACGCCTGCGTCTCGATCCTGCAACGGCAAGTGCTCCGCTTATCACTTCACTGGCAGATATCAGTGGTGTTTTGATCTACTTCACGCTGGCTACCTGGATCCTTGGCCTTGGATAGCGTAATATTCAGATGATCTCATGCCTTTGCGCTTCATTTTTTGTTTGATCGAACAACAAACGATAGGTGCGATGGCGTTTTCCAAAAGATGCACCAACAGCCTCGTGAATGGCGCGCATTTTTGGATTAAAATCGCCCACCCAACTCAATTCTATTTCTTTATAATGCTGATATTTGGGCTGATCCATCACCTGTTGCATCTCCCAAAAGATACTCGATTCCAGACCAAAACGTTGAAATTTTGGTTTCACACCCATGATAGTAATGCGGGCACGGTCGATCTTTCTAGTTTTCGTAAGCCAAAAAAACCTGAGTTTATTCCAAAAATCAAGCTTTCCTTTCAGCGGCTTCAATAATAGATTTATATCCGGAAACATCACCAGGAAAGCTGCAGGTTCTTCTTCATGATAGACAAACCAGATAAATTTCTCCTCTAAAAATGATTTTGTTTGAGCCATTTCTGCTTTTATAGTGCTGATTTCGAGTGGCGTAAAATTTTGATGAAACTGCCAGGCTTCATCATAAATCTCTTTTATATCCTTGATAAACTTATCCGATTGCTTCCATTCAAAATGACGCCAGACAAACCCGGGTTTTTTACGTACCCATCCTGCAATTTTCCAAAATCGCTCTGGAAATTGCTTTGTAAGGTCCAGATGATTGGTCACCTGTTCAAAATATTCATTGAATCCATATGCCCTGAAAAACGTTTCATAATAGGGAGGATTATACGGCATTCCAAAGCTGGGATGTGTAAAACCTTCGACAAGTAAGCCCCAGAAATTATCATTTTCACCGAAATTGATCGGGCCATCCATTGCTTCCATTCCTTTGGTTTTCAGCCATTCTTTGCATTGATCGAACAAAAGAAATGCAGCATTTTGGTCGTTTATACATTCAAAAAATCCCATGCCTCCTGTTGGCTGCTTATATCCAAATGCCTTCTTTCGATTGATAAAGGCAGCCACGCGTCCGATCAGTTTTCCCTGATCGTTCCGGAGTATCCATCTGCAAGCCTCGCCCTGGCGAAAAAATATATTCTTCTTTGAATCAAAAATGCCTGCTATTGTTTTATCCAGCGGACATACCCACACCGGATCAGCTTTGTAAATCTCTCGGGCTACATCCAGAAAAGCACGCTCTTGAGCACGTGTTTTAACTTCAATAAGTTTCATGGCTGAGGTTTTAGTTGAACAAAGGTAAACGAAAACCAGTTAATCATCCGAAATCAAATTAGAATACTTAAGCGCTACACCCTAAAGAAATAAATCCAACTTAGGTACATTTAAATGATTTCATCTTGCTTAGCCATAAATTTTTACGGTCAACCGTAAATATTCGTATTATTTTTGACGGTCAACCATAAATTTTACCACTTTTTGATAGCAAAAAACGCCGGAAATTAATCTCCGGCGTTAAACAAATCTATACTTATCGAATGCTTTTATTCTTTTTCAACAAACTCCAAAATAGTATCGGTGACATATTTCAGGCTTTCCTCATCAAATTCGGTGTGAATGGGTAATGAAATCACAGCTTTCGACAAGCCCTCTGTTATCGGAAAATCACCCTGATTGTATCTTGGGTCAATATAGGCTTTCTGCAAATGCAATGGTACAGGATAATAAATTGCACTTGCAATGCCTTTTGATTGCAAATGTTCCATTAATGCCTGTCGGTCAATATCATGCGTAACAAGAGTATATTGGTGAAATACATGGTTTGTAAACGATGCGGTAACTGGCGTTTTAAGTTTATTGGTACTCTCAAAAGCCTTATTGTAATAATTTGCAGCAAAACGGCGTGCATTGGCATATTCGTCCAGGTGTCTCAATTTGATGTTGAGAATTGCTGCCTGTATACTGTCGAGCCTAGAGTTAACCCCGATAGAATCATGATAATAACGGATCTCCATGCCATGATTTACAATCACGCGCAAGCGTTTGGCCAGTTCATCATCATTAGTAAAAATAGCACCACCATCACCATAACAACCCAGGTTTTTGGAAGGGAAAAATGAAGTACAACCAATATGACCGATTGTGCCTGCTTTGCGAACAGTGCCATCCGCAGAAGTATGATCAGCACCAATTGCCTGTGCATTATCTTCAATCACATACAAATTATGTTTTTTTGCTATCCCCATAATAGCATCCATATCAGCACACTGCCCAAATAAATGAACCGGAACAATGGCTTTAGTTTTTGGAGTGATAGCTTTTTCGATGGCTGCCGGATCTATATTAAAAGTGTCTTTGTCCACATCAACCAAAACGGGAGTCAGTTTCAGCAGCGCAATCACTTCAGCCGTGGCGATAAATGTGAATGAGGTTGTGATAACCTCATCGCCAGGCTTCAGGTCTAAAGCCATCATCGCCACCTGTAAGGCATCGGTGCCATTTGCGCATGGTATTACATGCTTTATATTCAAATATTTTTCGAGGCTTTGCTGAAATTGCTTTACTGCCGGACCATTGATAAAACTGGCATTAGACAATATTTCAAATATCGCGGCATCAACTTCAGGTTTGATTTTCTGATATTGACTCACAAGGTCAACCATGGGGATTTGCTTCATGCTATTGGGAGTTTATTTTGGCTGCAAATGTATTGATAAATCAATAAGGAGAAAACTCAATCAGGCATTTTTTAAACACATTTGAAACCTGAAACCCCTAAAAATATTTTCGTTTTTGAACAGTTTAACAAAGACATTATGTATATTTGTGAAATAATTAACAAATAAATGTTATGGATACAAAAGATAAGATTCAACTCATCAGAAACATTGAGCTTTTCAGGGGTTTAAGCGAAAACGAAATCAATACCATTGCCGAAAAGGCCGAAGAAGTTAATTATGCTAAAGGAGATATTCTATTTGCCGAAAACACTTCCCGTACCTTTATTTTTCTTATTTTTTCGGGCAAAGTGGAGCTTTACAAAACCACTGTCTTTGGTGAAGAACAAATTATAACTTATTTCGGGAAACTCGACTTTTTGGGCGAAGGCTCGCTGATGGAAGATTCTCCCCATTCTACTTCGGCACGTGCTGTAGAAGATACTGTGGCGCTCACACTTTCAAGAGAAGCATTTAAAAGCTCAGGTGCCATAGCACTGGCTATTTCTTCTAATATCACCCGTGTGGTTTCAAGACGTATGCGGTATGCCAATGCCAAAGCCATGAACATCACCTCACAGTATGAGTCGGGCAAAACACGTCGTGAGCACGATTTGCTGGGCGAACGGGATGTACCCTACGAATACTATTATGGTATCCAAACCCTTCGGGCACTCGAAAATTTTAATATCAGCGGAATCACTTTAAACTTTTTCCCCGACTTTGTTAAGTCGTTGGCCATGGTGAAGATGGCGGCTGCCAAAGCCAATTTTGAGCTTGGTCTGCTTTCGGAAAACCTTTCCAAAGCAATAGTTCAAGCCTGTCAGGAGATCATCAATAATCGTTTCCATTCACAGTTTGTTGTAGATATGATCCAGGGTGGAGCCGGTACTTCGACCAATATGAATGCCAATGAAGTGATTGCTAACAGAGCCCTGGAAATAATGGAGAAAGAAAGGGGACAATATGAATTTTGCCATCCCAACAATCACATAAACCTCTCACAAAGCACTAACGATGCCTACCCTACCGCTATTAAAATTGCCCTGATCAAAGCCAATGAAAAACTTGTGGTTGTGTTGCAACAACTGATTTCTGCCCTGCATTCCAAAGGTCGCGAATTTGCCCGTATCATCAAAATGGGACGCACCCAGTTGCAGGATGCCGTACCAATGACATTAGGTCAGACTTTTGAGGCTTTTGCAGCTACACTTGAGGAAGAAGTACAACAACTCAACCGTTCTGCGGCCTTGTTTCTGGAAGTAAATATGGGCGGAACGGCCATTGGAACCGGCATTAATGCGGATCCAAAATACAGCGAAAAAGTGATCCCGCATCTACGTGTTATCACAGGGATGGACATCAGATTAGCCCGTAATCTGGTAGAAGCCACACAGGACACCGGCGATTTTGTGAGTTATTCAGGAAGCTTGAAACGCCTGGCAGTTAAACTGTCGAAAATGTCGAATGACTTGCGACTACTTTCGAGTGGCCCACGAGCAGGATTAAACGAAATAAACCTCCCTGCTATGCAACCGGGATCAACGATTATGCCTGGAAAAGTGAACCCTGTAATACCTGAAGTAGTCAATCAAATTGCATTCAAAGTTATTGGCAACGACCTTACTGTTTCATTGGCCGCCGAAGCCGGTCAATTGGAACTCAATGTGATGGAACCCGTAATTGTCCAAAGCCTTTTCGAATCCATTGAGATGCTCAAAAATGGCATGAAGGTTCTTGCCAATCGTTGTATTATTGGAATAACAGCCAACGAAGCACATTGCCGTCAAACAGTTCAAAACTCTATCGGACTTGTAACTGCGCTTAATCCCTATATTGGCTATGAGGCCTCAACCATCATTGCAAAAGAAGCACTCGAAAGCGGCCGGAGCGTGTATGAACTGGTTCTGGAAAAAGAACTGCTTTCGAAAACCGAACTGGAAAAAATTCTTGCACCGGAAAATATGATCAAATAACACCCAAAGGTGTCGAAAATAATCTTTAAAAGAAGAAGCATCAGAAAATTCAAAGATGATGCCTTACCGGATGAAGCCATCAGTCAGCTTCTTAAAGCTGCGATGGCTGCACCTTCTGCCAATAATATCAAGGCCTGGCATTTTGTGGTGATAAACAAGCGCGAACTTCTAGATCAACTTTCTGAAATACATCCTTATGGCAAAATGCTAAACCAGGCAGCTGCCGCAATCTTGGTTTGCGGAGACACCGCCAAACAAAGTGTTACAGGATATTTACATATGGACTGTGCTGCTGCAACACAAAATATTTTATTGGAAGCTACTTCTTTAGAAATTGGCAGTGTTTGGCTGGGCATTTATCCACGCGAGCAAAGAATGACGGAGATTAGCGATTTCCTGAATATCCCAAACCACATTTTACCTGTTTCGCTGGTTGCGCTTGGCTATCCGGCTGAGTACAAGCCAGCTAATAATCCCTGGCAGGCTGATGCCATTCACTATAACATGTGGTAGGCATCTTTAGTTTGACTGGCCTTTTTTTATCAATGGCACTTGTTTGCCCGGTTTTAAAATCATCCCACGATTCTTTCGTCCATCAATGACGATATTCAGTGGCTGATCGAAGCGGATGTGTTTGATGTACTTATCTTCATAAAAAACCGGCTGTTGTTCAAGAAACTCCAGATCATAAAAGCCGTCTTTAATAAACGGATTGATGGTAAAATAACCTACACCAAAAGAAGTCAGGTTCTGAAAGAAATGAGTTCCCTGGCTGGGATCAATACGGTATTTTTCCAAGCCTGATTCAATAATTACACGAGCTGCAGAAATCTGTGGCCATTTTACGGGGATGCCCAACCAGGGATCGCTCGAACCCCAACGTCCGGGACCAACAAGGATATAATTCTTGTTCTCATCCATAAATCTGGCATTTATCTTCCCAACAAGCTCGGCAATATCTCTTGTTTTGGCCGGATTGAATGCCATGGGTTTAATATACACAAAATCTGTAATGCCTTTTATTAATCCGTTACCCAGCGCATGGTTTGCCGTGATAATACAATTATCCTGATGGATACGCTCAAAATCAATGGCAGAAGAGTCATTCAAACTGACGATCGGCCTGATTTGCAGCACATAAAACATCTTAACCACATCTCTGGGTTTGTTTAGCTCTATGGCAAACTCAATTTCAATTGGTTTACCCATTTCATGCTGCCCTACTCGTAATACTTCTGATAAAATTTGTGCTATCGGAAAAGTGTTGTATTTCAATATATTCGAAAATGTAACCAGTTTTTTCCCTCCCTCATGGTATCCATCGCGCAACATATGATTATCAAAATCGTAAGTGGAACATACCATCCTCAACACATCATCCTTATCAGCTTCTGTCACATTAAGACGGAGCAAATTTGCAGCATCATCAACAGTGGGCTGAAAGCTGTCGGGGTTGAGGTTGAGGGCGTAAAATATCTTTTGGGTTTCGCGTAAAGCCAAATCCGGCTGACTAGTTTGTAAAACCTTATTGGGATACTTTGGTGAAAAGCGAATGCTTTGTCCGCCATCCACGATCAATTTTCCCAATCCCAAAGCTATGTTTGCAATGCCATCTTCAGGTTTTTCGGGAGGAATTGGATAGAAATTAATGGAACGAGCAACGCCAGACAATGCAGGATAATATCTGTCATTGTATCTTTTTCCGCAGACTTCCTGCATCACAATGGCCATCTTTTCTTCGTCAATCACATTTTTTGTTGCCGTCATATAAGCCTTGCTGTCTTTAAAAAATGCAGAAGCATACACACTCTTGATAGCATTGCTGAGCATCCTGATCATGGTGCGCTCGTCATTTTCAACAACAGGAATCATATAGGTTGAATAAATGCCAGCAAATGGTTGATAATGCGAATCTTCGAGCAGGCTTGATGATCGGATTGCAATAGGATTGCGGATGACGGAAATCAGGGTATAAAGGTCTTCATGGATACGAAATGGCAGGCGGGCCTCAATAAATTGATTTAAAATCTCCTCATCCGTTGCCTCATCAGATAAGGCAATGGAATAGAGGTTGTTCTCTTCCATAAAATCATCGAACACATCCGTGCAAAGCACAACGGTGCGTGGGATTCCGATGGTAACGCCTTCAAACTTATCATTCAGCCTGTTACGTTTGATTAGTGAATCCAAAAAAGCCAATCCGCGGGCTTTGCCACCAATCGAACCCTGTCCAATGCGGGTGAATGAAAGGTATTCATCAAAACTTTCACGATTAAACTCAGCAATCACACCGCGGGCTTTGTTAAGCCTGAAATGTGCAATGGCATCAAAAACAAAGCGTTTGATGTCGTCGCTATCCTGAAAATCCTCTGCAGCAAACATCTTAAATAAATCGGCCAGTGGAAACAAGGCACGGGCCCTAAGCCATTTGGACAAATGGTTTCGTTCGATATGATACTGAAGTGAGTTGTTTGGAACCTGAAATATTTTTTCCTGAAGTGCTTTCAAATCAGCTGCCCGCATCACCTCCTGATGTGTTTTGGGATCTTTAAAAACAAAATCGCCAAAAGCAAAATACTCCTTGATAAAACGCCTTAACTCAAGCGATAAGGTTTTAGAGTTTTTATTGATAAAACCCACCTTTATTTCTTTGGCAATCTCTTCATTTTTAGCATCTGACGATTGCAATAAAAGCGGCATATAACGATCATTTTTTTTCACAACCCTGCAAAGCCTTATGCCAGCCTGACTATCAGATTTCCCTTCTCGTATATAGGAAATATCCGAAATAATTCCCAGTATATTCTGTTTGTATTTCTTGTACAGATCGATAGCCTCTTCGTAAGTTGTTGCCAACAGAATTTTTGGACGGCCTCTCATACGCAACATTTTCTGGTGTTCGTTGAGGCCTTCGGTCATAAAAGATTTCGATTGCTTAAAAATGATCTTGTAAATATTGGGCAAATAGCTACTATAAAACCTTACCGAATCTTCCACCAGAATAATACACTGCACCCCCACCCCAACAATGTCGTGATCGGCATTCATTCTATCCTCAATCAGCTTAATTATGGCCAATAATATGTCTGCATTCCCAAGCCAGTTAAAAACATAGTCAATACCCTTAAGCTCGTTTCGGTCAATCTTTAACGACAATTCCCGCGAAAAAGGAGTCAGAACCACAATGGGTATATCCGGATAATCGGTTTTTATTTGCTCGGCCAGTTTGTAAGTGCTCTTTTCTTCGGCACTCAACATCTCGATTACCAAATCTATTTTATTGTTCTTTAATATACTTTTTACCTCATCAGGATTACTTGTAAGAATAAAACCGGGAGGATAGCGCAGATTGAGTGATACGTATTCGTTAAAAATTTGCTCATCGATACGTCCATCTTCTTCCAGAATAAAGGCATCATATACTGATGAAATCAAGAGCACATGATAGATACGTTTTCGCATCAAACTAGTGAAGGAAGTATCGTTAAAGGCAAACTTGCGATCAAGCAAATCAAGTCGTGAAGGAGTCATACAGCAGTATTTTTATTCTATAACAGCATACATAGAAAGGCAAATATAGCAAATCAAAGCAAGTGATATAGTACGCAACATAAACTTTAGAATCTTTCCAAATCAAGCCTTTAACTTAAAAATACTTGATTATTTAAAAAAATAATATAGTTTTGTTAGCGTTAATTAAATAGTTAATTAACAAACGCTCTAAAATTTGCTGTCATGATCGCTATTATTGTTATTTCATCCTTTGCGTTAATTGGTGTAGCTGCTTTGATTCATGCTATTAAAAACGCACCGCTCATTGAAGAAAAAGGCGACAGCAAGCTTTGATCGGGCAACTTGCCCAATGCAGGATGAACAGATGGAGAAAAAAAAGACCGGATCGCTTATAATCCGGTCTTTTTTTTTAATGACATTGACAGCTCCCTACTCCGTTAGATTGATATTCATCGGCACTGTCGCACACACCACAGCTTTCGGCTTCATGATCATGGTGATGGTCATGATTGTGGCTGCCACCGCCACAGCAACTATCACTGTGTGAGCCACATCCACAACCCGATGGTGCAGGATTAAGCTCTTCATAGGTTGCTTCACGAACATTTAATACCTGACCAAAAGTATGTAAAGCCTTACCGGCCAACGGATGATTAAAATCCATCTTAACGGTTTGGTCATTTATGGCTATCACCCTTCCGTCAAAAGGATTGCCCTCGCTGTCCATCATTGGTACTGTGCTGCCAATCTTCAGTTTGTCGGATTTTAATTCGCCATTAATAACAAAAGCCGATATCGGAATATCCATTACAAGCTCTTCTTTAAATGAACCAAAAGCCTCTTCGGGTTCAATAACAAAATCAAAGCTGTCGCCTGATTTTAAACCGTAAAGGTGACTTTCAAAACTTTGCATAACACGCCCTGTTCCAAACAACATGGTGCGGGGACTATCTATTGTTGCTTCTTCCAGTACGTCGCCGGATTCGTTATTTACTTTAATTTGATACGTCAATATGCCAACTTTTTGTGCTTCAATTATCATAGCTTGTTCAGTTTATATGCGTTGTTACATTAAAATTTTATCTGTAGTAGTCCGCAAAAATAAACATCTTTCCAATTTAGAATCAGTAAAAATAAGCTAAATCAATTTCTGCTCTCCGGATCAAAGAAAACTGAAAAAGTATCTTTGCCAGCTTTAATACATATTTTTTTATAAATTGATTGTGCATAACGCTCATTTTCAATGAAATATTATTTTTTTTCAGAAGCATTTGTGTAATCCAAAAATTATCACTTATTTTGCACTCCCTTTTTGAGGGGTTTTACCATTTATAAACTGTAAGCGCCATGTCAAAGATTTGTCAGATATCAGGAAAGAAAGTGATCACCGGAAACAAGGTTTCACATTCCAATAAGAAGAGCAAACGCACTTTTGAACCCAACCTGCACATCAAACGTTTTTATGTGCCCGAACTCGAAGAATGGGTAACTCTTAAAGTTTCTGCTGCCGGATTGCGCACTATCAACAAAAAAGGGATTTATAATGCAATGATTGATGCCAGTGATAAAGGACACCTTTATCGCAGATAATCTGGAAATAAAAAAGAATTCAGAGCTGCTGTGATATTTTCGCAGCAGCTTTTTTTTATAATTTCCAGTAAAAACCGCGAAATAATTTACTCTAATAAGAGTTATAATGGTTGATTTAAACATATTCTCAGAAAGTTTTAGACCATTGAAACCTATTTACAAATACTTTTTATCGCTGATATTTTTAATTCCGACCATCGTTTTTGCACAGCAGGAAGCTGTTGTATCAGGAAAAGTTACAGACGAAAGAAGCAAAGGAATAGAGTTGGCCAATGTTGCTGTAAAAGGCCTGCCTGGCGGAACAACCACTAATAACAAAGGAATTTACAGGCTAATTGTTCCGGCCGATACAACCATCGAAATAGTCTATAGTTTCATAGGATATCAATCGCAAACCGCCACCATTCGTACAAAATCCGGTGAAACAATTACTGTTGACATCATACTAAGATTAGTTTCTACAAATCTGCCGGCAGCGGAGGTGGTGGATCAACGAATGAACACCAGTACCCTTATCCGGCTCGATCCACGGCAGGCTGCACTTTTGCCAACAGTTGGCAGTGGCATTGAAGACTTGCTAAAAACCCTTCCCGGAGTATCATCCAATAATGAATTGAGTTCACAATATACGGTGCGGGGAGGCAATTTTGATGAAAATCTGGTTTATGTAAATGGCATCGAAATTTACAGGCCGTTTCTGGTCCGTTCAGGACAACAGGAAGGCCTTAGTTTTTTAAATTCACGCCTGGTCTCTTCCATAGATTTTTCGGCCGGTGGATTTGCTGCAGAATATGGCGACAAACTTTCATCCGTGCTCGACATCACTTATAAGCGTCCTGATGAAACTGCTGCTTCATTAAGTCTGAGTTTATTGGGAGCCGAAATGCATGTTGAGGGAAGTAAAAATAAATTTACTTACCTGCTGGGAGCCCGCTACAAAACTACTTCTTACATACTCAATGCCCTGGAAACCAAAGGAGCTTATCGGCCTGATTTTACTGACATTCAAAGTTTTTTAACTTACACCTTCAACCCAAAATGGGAACTGAATGCACTGGCTTATTATTCGCGAAACAAATATCAACTCATTCCCGAGAGTCGTCAGACCGATTTTGGAACTTTTCAGGAAGCTTACCGACTGAACATTTATTTCGATGGCCAAGAGGTAGATAATTATTCTACAGGTATGGGTGCACTCTCGCTCATTCATCGTCCGCACAAAAACCTTGACCTAAGGCTTACAGCATCTGTATTTAGCACGGTGGAAACTGAAACCTATGATATTCAGGGACAGTATTGGATAGGTAAACTGGACACTTCGCTTGGCAGCGAGCAATTTGGAAATGTAACTCAGGCTCAGGGTGTTGGAACATTTATTGATCATGCCCGAAACTATTTTGATGCCATTGTACTCAATATAGATCACCAGGGAACACGTGTAAAAAATCGGAATGTTTTAAAATGGGGAGCCCGTTTTCAATTGCAGGATATTGACGACCGGATAAGCGAATGGGAAATGATTGATTCTGCTGGTTTTACGCTGCCACGACCTGTTGATCAGATTGGCAATCCCCAACCCTCACGACCCGATTTGTTGCTGAATCAAATTGCCCGGGCCAATAATAAATTACAGTGGAAAAACGCCAATGCCTTTATACAACATTCCTGGACTTTCATGGATATTAAAGAAGCTGAATATACGCTCACAGCCGGCCTTAGGGCAAATTACTGGGACTATGCTGACGAGTTGATGTTAAGTCCGAGAGCCAGCCTAAGTTATAAACCCAACTGGGAAAAAAGGATGTTGTTCAGGATTGCCACAGGTATTTACAATCAATCTCCTTTTTACAGAGAAATAAGAATGTTTGACGGATCTTTATATCCGGATGTCCGATCTCAAAAATCTTATCAGGTAGTTTTGGGTAACGATCTTCATTTTTTGGCCTGGAACCGCCCTTTCGTATTCACCTCCGAGATATATTACAAATACTTAAGCCATATTATCCCCTATGAAGTTGATAATGTGAGGATAAGATATTATGCGGATCAAAGTGCAACCGGATATGCAGCCGGTCTCGACTTGAAAGTAAATGGCGAATTTGTGAAAGGAATAGAGAGTTGGGCCAGCCTATCGCTGATGAAAACCGAAGAAGATGTGAAAGGTGATTCCTATCAATATTTTGTGAATACAGATGGCAAACGTATTACTCCAATTTCTGAAAATCAGGTTATTAGTGACACTGTAACTGTTTTTCCAGGGATGATACCACGACCATCTGATCAACGCCTGCAGTTTTCGGTTTTCTTTCAGGATTATATTCCAAACTACCCTACTTTCAGGGTTCACCTGCGTTTGATTTATGGAACCAAACTGCCTTTCGGGCCACCAAACTCACAGCGTTATCAACAAACCCGGCGCATGCCCGACTACCGAAGAGTCGACATTGGATTTAGCAAACAATTAATAGGCGAACACACGCAGCGTAAGGAAAAGTCAATGTTTAAACATATCAAAAATATGTGGCTCAGTCTGGAGGTATTCAACCTGCTGCAGGTGAACAACACGGTTTCGTACATCTGGATAAAAGACGTAAATAATTTGCAATACGCTGTCCCTAACTACCTTACTCCCAGACAGATCAACTTTAAACTGGTGGCGGAGTTTTGATTTGTGCCAGGCAACATTCCAGAGAAATTTTCCCGTAAAGAAGTAAGCTTGAACAAAATCACTTCTGTGATGTTTAAACTATACTATTTAGATTAATTCTGAATAAAAAAATTCATAACCAAAAGTTTAAAACATCATGCATACACAAGTAAAAGATTTACAGTTTCCATCTTTACCTTATTCCTTTGACGCTCTGGAGCCATACATTGACGCAATGACCATGGAAATTCATTACACCAGGCATCACAAAGCTTATTTCGATAATTTACAGGCTGCTGTAAAAGATACCGAAATGGCTGCTTTACCATTTAACGATTTACTGAAAAACATCAGCAAATATCCTGTAGCCGTTCGCAACAACGGAGGCGGGCATTTCAATCACAGCTTGTTTTGGACGATCATGTCGGCCAACGGAGGCGGAAAACCTCAGGGCGAATTGGCCGAAGCTATCAACAAGAACTTTGGCTCGTTTGAAGCCATGCAGGAAAAATTTAATACTGCGGCAAAAACCCGTTTCGGAAGTGGCTGGGCTTGGCTTTGCGTAAAAAGTGACAAAAGCCTTTCTGTTTGCTCCACACCCAATCAGGACAATCCTTTGATGGATGTTTCTGAATGTCATGGTACACCCATACTGGGTCTTGATGTATGGGAACATGCCTACTATTTAAAATATCAAAACAAACGTCCGGATTACGTAAGTGCATTTTGGAATGTAATCAACTGGGATGCAGTGGCAAAGAATTATACTAATGCAATCTAAATACTACTAACACACAAAAAAAGACCGGTCGAATCGACCGGTCTTTTTTATTTTATCCTCAATTCCATTACTCAAATGAAAGGATAGATTTTTTGATTCGTTCAATTGCTTCGCGCAGTTCATCTTCGGTAATAACCAATGGCGGAGCAAAACGGATGATATGGCCATGAGTTGGTTTGGCCAGCACGCCATTTTCAGCCATTTCAACGCACACATCCCAAGCAGTTTTTCCGTTCTTAGGTCTTATCACAATAGCATTCAACAAGCCTTTTCCGCGAACCAGTTCGATCATTTCACTTTTGATCTTTTTCATTTCATCACGGAAAATTTTTCCAAGATACTCCGCTTTCTCTGCCAATTTTTCATCTTTTACCACCTCAAGGGCAGCAATTGCTACGCGGGCAGCAAGGGGATTACCTCCAAAAGTGGAACCGTGTTCCCCAGGTTTAATGGTCAACATAATGTCATCATCTGCCAACACCGCCGAAACAGGATATACACCTCCAGAAAGAGCTTTGCCAAGTATCAGTATATCAGGTCGAACACCTTCATGATCACAGGCAAGTAATTTTCCTGTACGGGCAATTCCGGTTTGAACCTCATCAGCAATAAACAATACATTTTTTGATTTGCAGAGGTCGTAGGCTTTTTTGAGATACCCCTCATCAGGCACAAACACACCTGCCTCACCCTGAATGGGTTCAACCAAAAATCCTGCAACATTTGGATCCTTCAATGCTTCTTCAAGTGCAGCAAGGTCGTTGTACGGTATGGTTATAAAACCTGGCGTATAAGGTCCAAATCCGGCTCTTGAGTCAGGATCGGTTGACATACTGATCACGGTAATGGTACGCCCGTGAAAGTTACCTTCACAAACGATGATTTTAGCCTGATTTTCAGGAACACCTTTCTTCAGGTAAGCCCATTTGCGGCAGAGTTTCAAAGCTGTCTCATCGCCTTCGGCTCCACTATTCATTGGCAATACTTTGTCGTATCCAAAATATTCCGTAATATATTTTTCGTAAACGCCAAGCACATCGTTAAAGAAAGCTCTTGAAGTAAGGGTTAGGGTTTTGGCCTGTTCGGTAAGTGCACCAATGATTTTTGGATGACAATGGCCTTGGTTTACAGCTGAATAAGCCGATAGAAAGTCAAAATACTCTTTTCCTTCAACATTCCATACGCGGGCGCCCTGGCCTTTGGCTAAGACAACAGGTAGTGGGTGATAGTTATGAGCACCATGCTTGTCTTCCAGTTTCATCGCCAGCTGCGAGGTCATTTTTTCTGTCATAATAATAATTTTTTTAAGATTTACTATTGTTAATTTGCTAACAAATGATTGTACAAAGGTAAGGTAAATGAATGGAGTGACAAAATAATTGTTACTCAATTTTTACAGAAAAAGCCTTTGTAGTTTGTTGAAAATTAGAGCAAATGCCGGAAGGGAATGAGCATCCACTCAAAAAAACGACTGATTTTCGGACGTCTTTTCCATTGTTCATAATCGAACAGGTCAGTGTTCTCAATCGTGTCGGCGATAAACTTTCTAATCTGAGTGATTATGTTCTTATCTTCGCCTAACATCACAATTTCATACATATACCTAAATGAACGATAATCGAAGTTGGAAGATCCAATGCTAAAAATCTTATCATCAATTAATAATAATTTAGCATGTAGGTTGTGCGACCGGTAAAGCATAAGCTGTATGCCACTTTGGTGCATCTGGCCCATGTACTTGTTTCTCAAGATGTCAACCAAACCAACATCTGAACGCTTTGGGATAATTATTTTTACATCAAGTCCCTTTTCGGAGGCTGTCATCAACAGCTTTCGCAGCATATATCCTGGTAAAAAATAGGGCGTTACGATAACAATTGATCGTTCTGCTTTTTTGATCAGATAACTATATTTACGCATGATGCGTTGTTTGGTTATCGAGGGCATATCACGCACAATTTCGAAGCCCTGATGATGGATCAAGCGTAAATAATGGTTTTTATTCGAAAATACATATGTATTAAAAATTTTGAAATCCTGCTTGAAAACTTTTTTAAAAGCCAGTGCAATACTTCCGGTAATCCGCATCACCGACTCGCGCCAGTTCAGGTTGTAGGCTGTTAAATTTGAAGAACCAAGGTAGGAGATTTCATCATCGATCAGTAATAGTTTTCGATGATTTCGTCTGTGGCTTCGGGTAAAGAGGTCTGTATTAAATTTTATCTTTTCAAAAAAACGTAGCTCAATACCCGCAGCTCTGAGGTCATCTGCAAAATGATTGTTTATCGCCGAGCCACCCCAAAAATCAACCAACACTTTTATTTCCAGTCCCTCGCGGGCTTTGCGCATGAGTGCTTCTTTAAAGCGGATCCCAATAGTGTCGTTGCCAATGCGATAGGTTTCAAGATAGATATAATCCTTTGCGGCTTCAATATCATCGAGCATGGCATTATAATACCTGATGGGATCGGCAAAAAGATGATATGGCTCTTTGATGGGTTTCATTCCACCAAACAAAATTAAAATGTTTTACAAACCTGCAAGCTCACAATTTATTAATCTTCTCCAATAATTCATCCTTTCGTCGCACCGATATTGGAACGATTGACTTATCTTTTAAGACCAATAAGAATTTGTTAAGCTTATCGAAACGTTCGATATAATTTATGTTGATAAGGTGGCTTTTATGAACTCGCATAAACTGAAAACCCGACAATAAATCATCAAATTCTTTAAGTGTTTTGGGGGCAAGCAGCTGATCGCCATTCGAAAGATAAAACATGGTTTGGTTGTTATCAGCCTGGCATCTTACAATATCACCTACATTAATCAGGTAGATGCTGCTGGCTGTATGCAGAACAATTTTGCGAGCTTCCTGACTGATGTATTTAAAGTTGTTAAAAAAGGCATTCAGTTTTAAGTTTTGATTCTCCGATTCCAGCGTCGAAAGTGCCTTCTTCATTGCCCTGTCGAACTCATCCGGGTCAATGGGTTTCAGTAAATAATCAAGCGCACTAAATTTTATTGCTTTCAGGGCATAATGATCGTATGCCGTAACAAAAATCAATTTAAATCGTATCTGATCCAATTTACGCAACAAGTCGAAACCTGTTCCATCACTCAGGTGGATATCGAGTAATACAACATCAGGTTGTTTTTCCGTAATAAGGGTTACACCTGTTTCAACACCATCCGCTACGCCAATAAGCTCCAATTGCTTACAACACCTGGCTAGTTGAAGTGATAATACTTCACGGGCACTTTGCTCATCATCAATTATTACTACTTTAAACATCAGAAATCAGGGCTAGTCATTTTTATCAATCGGATGGTTTAAGCCGTAAAATTACCCTTTCTGCCCGAAAAAACAAAATTTATTTACTTCAAACGGGATAGGTTTCGTCTGTTTTGGTTGCTTTCCTTTTGAACTTTTTAAAACTTAACAGCAAAAATTTCAGAATGCTATAGCTAAACACCAATAACAACAAGCCAAGCAGCGTATAAAAGGTATTTTGATAAGCTGCTAGGCTTTCGCTGTGCTGCATATTTGTTTCGTTCAACTGATCAATCGTTGTCTGCTGCTCTTTTATTTGATTTCTGTTTTCGGCAACAATGCTTTGAAGTTTATTAAATGCATCCGTCAATGAATCTCTGGCAATAACAAACTGATCAAAATACACCAGAAAATCGTCATAGTTACCAGTTGCAGCTGCATTTCTCATCCTTGCCTCCAAAATCAAATCCTCATAAAGCCTGCTTTTAACAGCTTTTGATTTGGCCTGGCATTTATCCAACCAGTAATTTGATTCTTTGTACTTACCAATTTTTTGATTTGCCAATCCCATGTAATAATAGGCCATTAAAATACCGTCAGTATGTCCGATTGATTCGTGTATGCTTAGTCCGCGTTTATAAAAATTGAAAGCATCCTCATAACGCTCCTGCTCCATCCATATATTGGCAACATTAATCATTACATTAGCAGTACCAAGTGGATTACCAAGTTTTTCGCGTAAATCGAGTGTTAAATTAAACTTTTCAAGAGCACTCACATAATCACCAAAATCGTACGCATAAATAAGCCCCTGTGTATAATAAACCCTTGAAAGATCGAGTGTTGCATTAAATGCGAGATAGATACTACCTGCTTCATCAAGGAGTTGAAGTGCTTTTTCATTCTGATCCCACTGCCAGTAAACATTGGCCATATTATGTGTCACCTGAGCATAATGCAAACTATCCTGCATATCCAAAAATAGCAGCTGAAGCTGATAATACATATCAAAAGCCTTGTCCAGTTCTCCACGCTGATAATACAAACTTGCCATATTATTACTCGTTGAAGCATAAGCCTGTGTGTCATTCATTTCGAACTGAATAGCATATGCCTGCTGATAATAATCAAGTGCTTTGTCACTATCTCCCATTTTCTTGTACACCAGGCCGATATTATTCAATACAGCACCTTTTGAGGCCTTGTCATCCGCTTTTTCATATGCTTCCAAAGCCTGTTCATAATATTCAAAAGCCAATTCATAGTCGTCACTCTGGAACGCACTTATTCCCATTGATTTAAGCACTTTCCCTTTCAGTCGCTGAAAGCCCTCTGCCTCTGCATAAGATACTGCATCCTGACCAGTCTTTAAACTTTTGTCATAAGAAATCAAACGATAAGCTTCCGACAGATTTATCATCGTTTCAATTCTCTGATCGCCTTGCTGCCTGTCGAGCAATTGATACAAACTGTCAACCATACGCAAATTCTCATTTGCATAAGTCATTGACGTTAAACTAATTGTAAAAATTACGATTAATGTTCTTTTCAAAAATGTTTGAATATAGTGCAATGATACAAAAAAAAACTACTCATTTTTAATTACAAGATCCAAGTAGTTTTCAGAAATCTTCAGTCAGCCTATTTTTAACCGGAATGGCTATCTTTGCCAAAAATGCATTGATATGATCAGATCGATGACGGGATTTGGGAAAGCTACAACCAGCCATGATAATATCAAAATCCAGGTTGAAATAAAAGCCCTCAACAGCAAACAGCTTGACCTTAATCTCAAGCTTCCGGCAGCATTCAAACAAATGGAATATGAATGGCGAAATCTGCTTGCACAGGAACTTCAAAGAGGTAAAATTGAGGTGGCGCTAAGTTTTGATGAATCGGCCGGTCATCCGGCAGGTCAGATTGACACAAAACTTGCTGCTTTTCACATCGAACAAGTGAAAAAATTGGCCGAAACACTCAATTTTGACCCTCCCACAGATATGGCTGCCTACCTCTTGAAAATGCCCGGAATTTTTGCTGCCGATGATTCTGAAGCGGATGAAGAACTGCTGGCCCTGGCAACAACAAGTCTGAAAGAAGCAGTTGCAGCTTTCGACCAATTCAGGCGCAACGAGGGCAAAGTACTGGAACAAGACTTGAGTTCGCGAATAACCACTATACAGATGCTGCTAAAAGAGGTGGAACCACTTGAATCAGAACGTCTTGAAACAGTAAAATTACGCCTTATCAAAAACCTGAATGAGTTAGCCGCCTCTGTTAAATATGACGAAAACAGACTTGAACAGGAATTGATATACTACCTCGAAAAATTTGATATCACTGAGGAAAAAGTACGCCTAAAACAACATTGTGAATATTTTATTCATACCTTGACCGAAGAACAGGCCGGAAAAAAGCTTGGGTTTATCAGTCAGGAAATTGGGCGTGAAATCAATACACTTGGGTCAAAAGCCAATCATGCCGGCATTCAACGACTGGTAGTTCAAATGAAAGACGAACTGGAAAAAATTAAAGAACAACTTTATAATATATTATGAGCAATCACGCTGATAAGAAAGGCAAACTGCTGATATTTTCTGCACCTTCCGGTTCGGGAAAAACTACTCTGGTTAAATATATACTTGAACAAATTGCAGGACTAACATTTTCTGTATCAGCTACCAGTCGCCAGGCACGCTCAGGTGAACAAGATGGTAAAGATTACTATTTTTTATCCGCTGATGAATTTAGAAAAAAAATCTCCGAAAAGGCCTTTCTGGAATATGAAGAGGTTTATCCGGATGTATTCTACGGAACCTTACTTGATCAGATTGCTTCGAAAAGGGCTGCCGGCTATCACGTGGTTTTTGATGTGGATGTAGTTGGAGGGCTGAATATTAAGAAACATTTTGGCAACGAAGCCCTGTCAATTTTTATCAAAGCCCCTTCGATTCAAATACTTAAAGAAAGACTTACAAAAAGAGGAACCGACAACGAAGAAAGCATCAAAAAACGCCTGGAAAAAGCAGAATGGGAAATGGGGTTTGCTGATCGATTTGATGTGGTAGTTGTGAATGATCAACTCGAAAAATCGCAGCAGGAATTAAAAAAAATCATTACTGAGTTTTTAAATGCATAGCAAATTGGATGGCTGAATTACCAACATCTTACACAGCAATCGAACACGCATTAGATCAAGCCAATGTGGTAAAAGCAATGCTTGGATTGAAGCCGGTAACAAAAAAACTTCGTAATCCGGAACCAGATGAATTATTGCTAAAAATGGAAGCTGCTTCAATCAATCCGTCGGATATTGCCTTTTTGCAGGGCAATTATCAAATCAAAAAAAACCTACCGACCGTTCCGGGATTTGAAGGCAGTGGAAGAATTGTTGCCACAGGACATTTGCTGGATGCAAAAAAATGGCTGGGCAAAAGAGTTTCATGTTTTACACAACAGGATAAAGACGGTAGCTGGGCTGAATATTTTTATGCAAAACCAAGCGAAGTTTTGCTTATCGATGAACGACTTGATTCCGCACAAGCCACAACGTTTTTTGTGAATCCTTTTACGGCCTGGGGATTATGCGAAATCGCCCTGTTACGTGAAAGCAAAACCATTGTGGTGAATGCAGCCGGCAGCAGGCTTGCCTCATTTTTGTACCAATTAGCTTCCATGCACCAGATTGAAGTAATTGGTGTGGTACGTAAACAATCTACTGTTGAGCAATTAAAAGAGCTGGGTTGGAAATACGTTCTAAACGAAAACGACACCGATTTTGTCAATCAACTGAAAACTTTAGCCTTACAGCTACATGCTAACACGGCTTTTGATGCAGTTGGTGGTCCGGCTTCGGGTATACTGCTTAATGCCATGCCGGCAGATTCTGAAAATGTAATCTACGGCGGACTATCCAACAAGCATCTGGCTGATATTGATCCGCTGGGAATGATTTTCGACAACAAAATGATTACCGGCTTCAATCTGATTGACTGGATGGCAGAAGCTGACAGCATTACACTTGAAACTGCCCAAAAAACCATAACTGAAATAATGCTTTCAGGAAAAATCAAAACCTGGATTCAGGCTGATTTTCCCTTGGCAGAAATAAAAACGGCCTTGAAAACCTATCTGGGAAATATGTCGGCCGGAAAGGTGATATTAACATTTTAACCTATGATACCAGAGCGTATAGGACTCTTTTTCGGATCGTTCAACCCCGTTCATATCGGCCATATGTTGGTGGCCAATTATATGGTCGAGTTTACCGATGTGCATAAAGTCTGGTTTATCGTTTCGCCACATAACCCTTTAAAAGAAAAAAAGAGCCTGTTGCAGGATCATCACAGATTTGATATGGTGGTTAAAGCCATCAACGATGACCCCCGGTTTGATGTGAGCGACATTGAATTCAGAATGCCACAACCTTCATACACCATCGACACACTGACACGCCTCAGCGAACGGCATCCAAACACCGCATTCTCCATGATTTGTGGTATGGACAGCCTGGAAAGTATTCACAAATGGAAAAACTTTGAAACCTTACTGCAAAATTACAGACTGCTGGTCTATCCCCGTAGCGGATTTACAGGGGGTAAATATTTAAATCATCCCTCCGTTCATTTGGTTGATGCACCAGCAATTGAAATCTCCTCAAGTTTTATCCGCAGGGCCGTTTCGGTAGGCAAAAACATCTCTTACTTCATGCCACCCAAAGCGTTTGAATATATGACTTTGATGCATTTTTATGAATAACTGACTTTTTTCAAAACCTTACTGTCATAAAACCAATAAGGCAGGATTTTTGTTGTAACTTTATAACATGAAATCGGCAATGAAAGACATAGCAGAACTTCAGGCTTTGATAAGTTTGGTTGATGAGCCGGACGAAAAATTATATGCCAGCATCAAATCGCATATCCTGGCGTATGGCACGACTGCTATTGAGCCACTTGAATCGGCCTGGGAAAAATCATTAGACGATACCATTCAACAAAGGATCATTCAGTTGATCCATCAGATTCAACAGGAAAGCCTGTTTACCCAACTGCACGAATGGGCTCATTTTGGCTACGAAGATCTGTTGCGTGGTTATCTGATCGTAACACGCTATCAATACCCTGATCTGAATGTTGACCAACTGACGCGTGAGGTTGGCCGGATTGTACAGGAAGTATGGCTCGAACTCAACAATAACCTGACTCCACTCGAAAAAATCAAAGTACTCAACCATATTTTTTACGATATTAACC
Source organism: Bacteroidales bacterium (assembly GCA_028704385.1). Taxonomy (GTDB): domain Bacteria; phylum Bacteroidota; class Bacteroidia; order Bacteroidales; family F082; genus UBA5536. Next base: position 84,740 of record JAQVLA010000010.1, read on the forward strand.
GTTTCAGTGGTAATACCACCAATATTCACCTGCCCGAAAATTTCTATCTAAAAAATCTGCTGGAAAGCCGTAAAGGAAACCCGCTTTCCCTTGGGATATTCTACATTATCATAGCCCGAAGCATGCATATTCCAATTTACGGGATCGACCTGCCCAAACATTTTATTCTGGCCTATTCCGACGAACTAAAAACAGAACAAACAGCTGACGATGTGATTTTTTACCTTAATCCTTTTAATAAAGGAGCCATCTTTACAAAAAATGAAATTGATCTTTATGTGAAACAGTTAAGGTTGGAACCTAAAGACTCATTTTATGCACCCTGTACCAACAAAACGATCCTGATCAGATTGATTAAAGGCCTGTCTGAGAGCTACATATTGGCAGGCAATCACGATAAATCAGCAGAACTGCTTCATTTGCTTAAGGCATTATATTAAAAAACAGCCCAAAAGACCGGGCTGCTTTTTAGTTAACCAAAACCAATTAAAGTACTAACCAAAATCACTCATTATGAAAAGTCTTATTTGCTTATCCGTTCATAACCGAAAATAGCAGATTTTTTTGCTTCAAAATTGCGTGAAACCTCCGCTGTGTTAAACGGAATATCTTGAATTCCAGCTTCTTCTTTCATTGTAAACCTAACATTCATTGCCTGTTCAGCTTTGTATGTTGCAACTACCTTTGTAGTATTGAAAGGGATATCATCCACAAAAGCCTCCGGATCTGCCTTCTGCAGATTGACAGCTGAGTCGTAATAATTTTTAACAACTTCGGCAGTATTAAAAGGAATATCATCTACATAGGCTTCAATATTAGCATGACCACTAAACTGCCATTGGGCTGAGATCAAATTTACACTTACCAACTGAAAGATTATTGCTGTGATAATTCCTGTAGTTTTCATTTCTTTATATTTTTCTTGTTTTAAATTTCAAACTGTTTGATATTCCATTCACGATTATCATGCCAAACTTTATATGTTACTATATTACTGACATTTACCTCAATTTATAGCAAAACAAATAAGTCAAAAAAGTGTTCGAAAAGCGTACGTTTTTGTACGCTGGCGAACAAAATCCAAGATAATGAGAAAAATCTCTAGTGGTGGTTTTTCAAAAAACCTGCAACAGCCGTTTCGATTCGCTTATTCAGGTGAGCATTATCAGCGGGGACAAATTTCTGCCCGGTAACCCGCTCAAATAATTCGATATAGCGTAAAGATACTTTTTCGACGAAATCATCAGTCATTTCCGGAACTTGCTGTCCGGCTTGACCCTGAAAACCGTTTTCCATCAGCCATTCGCGCACAAACTCCTTCGAAAGTTGCATTTGTGCAGCCCCGGTTTCAAATCTTTTCTGGTATTCATCTGCCATAAAATAACGGGACGAATCAGGTGTGTGAATTTCATCAATCAACAAAATCTGATCATCAGCCTTACCAAACTCATATTTGGTATCAACCAGGATTAAACCTTGTTTGGCAGCCATTTCAGTTCCTCTTTCGAACAAAGCCAGAGCATAATTTTCAAGCTGAAGATAATCCGTCTTACTCACTATTCCTTTGCTGATGATTTCCTCGCGGCTGATGTCTTCGTCATGCCCTTCTGAAGCTTTAGTTGTAGGTGTGATAATTGGTTCGGGCAGGCGTTGATGTTCGCATAAGCCGTCTGGTACAGCAACACCACATATCTCACGAACACCTTTTTTATAGGTTCGCCAAGCACTCCCGCTCAAATATCCTCTAACGATCATCTCCACTGCAAACGGCTTACAAAGCCTGCCAATGGTTACCACCGGATCAGGTGAATCCAGTTTCCAATTGGGTACGAGATCTGCTGTAGCGTCCAGAAAAAACCCGGCAATTTGATTTAACACCTGACCTTTATATGGTATTGCACGGGGGAGTACCACATCAAAAGCTGAAATGCGATCTGAGGCAATCATCACAAGAAATTTATCCTCGATGGTATAAACATCTCTAACCTTGCCACGATAAAAATTTGTCTGACCAGGGAATTGAAAATCTGTTGTAAGGAGTGCGTTTTTCATACTATATTTTTTTTAAGGCTAACCAGTTTGCTCTTCTCTGTGTTGCTGGTATGCCTTGATTATTGTTGTGACCAGTTTATGACGAACCACATCTTTTTCGTCCAGCATAATAAATTCTATTCCCTTCACCTCTTTCAAAATTTTCATGGCCTGAAGCAGTCCGGAGGGTTGTTTGGGAGGCAAATCAATCTGAGTTATATCACCTGTTACAATAAAATGTGAGGCTTTCCCCATACGGGTCAAAAACATCTTAAGCTGGCTTTGGGTGGCGTTTTGAGCTTCGTCCAATATCGCAAAGGCATGATCCAGGGTTCGTCCCCGCATAAAGGCCAAAGGAGCCACTTCGATAGTTCCATCTTCGAGATAAGTAAGCAGCTTTTGTGTTGGCAGCATGTCGCGCAAGGCGTCATAAAGTGGCTGCATATAAGGATCAAGTTTATCTTTCAGATCGCCGGGAAGAAAACCCAGATTTTCGCCGGCTTCCACAGCCGGGCGTGTCAGGATGATTCGTTTTACCTCTTTGTTTTTGAGTGCTCTCACCGCAAGTGCCACAGCTGTGTAGGTTTTTCCTGTTCCGGCCGGACCAATGGCAAAAATCAAATCGTTTTGTTCGCTGGCTTTCACCATACGTTTTTGATTCCCTGTTATCGCCTTTACCAACAATCCACTTCGGCCATGCACCAGCACATCGCCATTTGTAGCAATTGAAGTGGTCTGTTGATCGGCCTCTCCCCGCATGATTTGCTCGATTGTATGCTCATTGATTTTTCCGAAACGATCCAAATGCACCAACAATAACTCAAAACGCGAGCTAAAAACAGCCATCTCGCCCGGATCACCTATAATTTTTAAAAAATCTCCCCGTGCAATAATATCTAATTTGGGAAAATAAGATTTGATTTGATTAAAAAAAATATCTGATGGGCCATAGAGGTCGATCGGACTAACATTTTCCACTTGGATAATTCTTTCGCTCATAGGCGTTTTTTAACATAAACGATATTAGGTTCGGCAAAGATATTCAAGAATTATAAGGTATCTGCATCTGATTTATAAACTTAGCATTATTTTCCATTTACAGTCAGTAAATCGTAAAAAGAACATCGGCTGAAATTTAAAAAAGCATCATCAAAATCATTTCTAATTGAATATCTTTGCACGAGGTACTAAGATAAATATCAGATCAATTGCCTTGAATCAAAGGTGGAGATCAAAAGCATGGCAATCATAACATTAACAAGCGATTGGGGAACTTCGGATTACTATTTGGCTGCTGTTAAAGGAACCATATTAGCGCAATTACCCAATGTAACTATTGTTGACATCAGTCATCATATTGCTGCTTTTGATGTAGAAAGTGCTGCTTTTACAATACAACAGTGTTTTAGGAATTTTCCGCAGGGTACGGTACATTTAATCGGTCTAAACAGTGAAGAGTCGAAAGAGACTCCCCATACCATTGTTAAAGCTCAGGGTCAATATTTTATCGGTGCAGATACAGGTATTTTTTCGATGATACTGGAAGGCGAAGAAGCCGAAGCAATTTTTGAAATTGATATCCCACTCGACTCAGATTTCTATACATTTAGCACACGCGACCGTTTTGTAAAAGCTGCTGTTCAGTTAATAAAAGGCACTCCGCTTCACGAGTTGGGATTTCAGCGCTTTGAGTTGAACAAACGTCTTCCTTTTCAGCCGGCTACCAATGCTGATTCGATAAAGGGCATGGTGATCCATGTAGATGCTTATGAAAACCTGATTACTAATATCAGCGCCAAAACCTTTAAATCAATCAGACAAAACAGGCCTTTCGAAATTTATTGTTCCGGCTATCGCATACGCAAAATCAGCGAAGGCTATCAGGATGTTGAAGTAGCTGATCTGGTTGCACTTTTTGGTTCGCACGGACTGCTCGAAATAGCTATCAATCAGGGCAAAGCCTCCTCATTACTGGGAATAAAAAGAAATACTTCTGTATTTATTTCCTTTTCCGATCAATAGTTTAACAGGCTCTACCGGCTCCACAGCTTCTGCGATAAATTTGCCAAACCACCCAGCTCACCGTTAAGCCAAGCACGGCTCCTGCCAGAATATCGCCCGGATAATGAACCCCGAGATAAATACGGCTATACGAAACGATGGCAGCCCACGGAAACAAAATCCAACCCATAATCGGATGGGCATTTCTTAACAAAAACCAAACAAAACCAGCCATGGCAAAGCTATTGGCTGCATGTGAAGAAACAAATCCGAAAGCCCCGCCACATCTTCCCGAAGCCAGATAGATTAAGGGCTGCAAATCAGGTTCATGACATGGCCTTGGCCTTTCAAAAATAAATTTAAAAGCCCTTACCGAAAGCTGATCCGATAAACTAATCAATACAGCAACAAAAAGTAAAATGATCAAACTTTGCCACCTGTACTGACGGATAATTAAATATAACAATACCAGATAAAAAGGAATCCAGGTAAGTTTGCCCGAGAAGAAAATCATCACTGGATCGAGCCAACCGGCATGGAGGCTGTTCAGAAAAAGAAACAGGCTCGCATCAAATTGATTTAACCAATCAAGCATAGTTTATTCTGTTGTTTCAGCACCAAGCAATTGCCGCTTGAGTTCGTAATAACTATTGTTGTACGGATCGCGCCGGATCAACAAATCCAGCATTTCGAGTGCTTTATTGTTTCGGCCTTTTTCTTTATATTTTTCATACCTATCTAAATGCCAGGCATCGCTACGACACGTAAAACCAGGATCTTCAGCTTCGATTGTAATCAGACCCCGGGCTGCTGTTTCAGTGCCTTCAAGTGTGAATAAAACAGGTATTTCAAAACGGGTATATTTTTCATCCTGGCAGGTATTCCACATGCCGTCTGTTGCCTTTAAGAACTCCTGCACTTGTTCGTTGAGGCCATGATGAAGCGGGTTTCTGAGACTCAAATCTCCTAAAGTGTTGTCACAACTAACAGTAAATGTCAATATCATGGTTCCGACTACACAATTTTTCCTGGCTTCGGGTGTGTACTCAACCATATTGAGCATCACACGCTCAAATTCACCAGAACCACCTTTAAAGCGATAATCGAGAATTTTACGTAAAGTTTCAAATCGCTCATTTGTTAACTGTTGATGCAGGTTTTGCTGATCTTGCGCTCTGAGTAAAAAGGAAAAACCCAGTAAGGCTAAAACAAATATCGTTCGCATAGGTCCTGTTTTTTTTGCTAAATTACGATAAATCGAAAACAGACTGACTACAAGGAGTCTGCTGTTTGACCTAAAACCGAAAGTCATTGTCAGAATAGACAGTTTTTTACTTCAAAAATATACACGTGTACCCTTAATTAAACTTCTGAAAACGTTCCGAAACAAGTTGAAAACATTAAGTTGAACATCTTGTTTTCAGAAAACACCTTCACTCAAATTCATATTTTTTCGCATCTTTGTTCATTTAATTTCAGATATGAATAAATTATCAAAACTCAGAATTGACATAGATCCATCAAAGTTAGTTATCTGGTTATTTATAATTATCGTGGTATGGGTAAATTTTAACAACAACCACTGGAAAAAGGACGGTAAAGTGGTGATACACGATGTAATCAGTTATTACAGCTATCTTCCGGCAGCATTTATATATCATGATCTCAGTTTTAGTTTTGTTGATAAAGATCCCACCTTTTTTACAGGTAAGATATATAATCCAAAAACAGCAGATGGCGGACACTATCAAAAAATGACGATGGGATTGTCAATGCTTTACCTGCCGTTCTTTTTATTGGGTCATTTTTATGCATGGATTAGCGGAGCTCCAATGCATGGTTTCTCGCAGCCTTATATGTTTTTTCTGATGTTTGGGGCATTGTTTTATGTGGTCGCGGCTGCTTTTGTTCTTCGTAAAATACTTCTCAGAAAAGTTAATAAAAAAATTACCGCCTGGGTACTATTTGCTTTGCTTTTGGGAACTAACCTCTTCTTTTACACAACCCTCGAGTCAGCAATGTCACATGCCTATAATTTCAGCCTGATCATTTTTTTTGTAGCGCTTAGTATGTCATGGTATCAAACACCAGGAATCAAAAACACAATATTATTAGGGTTGGTATATGGTTTAATCGGTCTGATCCGACCAACCAATGCTTTGATCATTGTTTTCTTTTTACTTTATGATGTTAGCACTTTTAAAGATCGTTTACTGTATCTTCTTAAATCATGGAAGCTGTTATTGTTGATGGCATCAGCTGCTTTTCTGGTAGTTCTTCCTCAGCTGCTTTTCTGGAAATTCAGTACAGGAAGCTGGATTTTCTATTCATACGGGCGTGAGGGTTTTTTCTTTGATAATCCACAAATTTGGCGTGGTTTGTTCAGCTATCGCAAAGGTTGGCTAATTTATACCCCTGTAATGATCTTTGCGCTGATAGGTTTGTTTTTTATTCGAAAAGACTTTAAAGCTTTTAGTATTGCGATCTGGGTTTTTGTGCCCCTTAATTTATGGATCATTTATTCGTGGTGGGACTGGACTTATGGGGGCAGTTTTGGATCAAGACCACTTATAGATACTTACTCGCTTATGGGTTTCGGATTGGCTTCCTGGCTAGGTTATTTGAATACTAAAAGGAGAGTATTTTATTATGCAATGCAATTGCTTATCCTCGTTTTGATCGGATGGAATCTGTTCCAAACCGCTCAGTATAAATATGGAGTCATACACTTTGCTGAAATGTCGAAGGCAGCTTACTGGAATTCTTTTGGAAAGTTAGGTGTAGATTTTGAATTCTACAACCTATTAGAACCTATGGATTACGATTCACTCATTGCCGGAAAATATGTGGTATTGCCAAAAATCCGTCACACGATCGGTCCGGAAGCTTATACCAGTTTTGAAAAATTAAACAAAAGAAAAAATAAAATTTTGTCAAATGATGGGCGATACGCTTTCAATTCTCCGAACACACAAAGTATGCTTGAACAAAGGGAAGGCCAATATTCATTGATGGTATCTGTTGAAAATAATTTTGCTGCAGGAATAGAATTTTGGGCTAAATCAAACGAGACTTATGAAGTGAGTGTGTGGAAAAAACCGTTTGATGCACGGGCATCGCTTGTGTTTGCTGCACCTAATCCTAAAACTTATTATATTCAGCAGGAAAATGTAATTCAAACCGATAGTAATGGTTGGGGAGAAATTCGTTTTCAGGCTACCATACCGGATACTGCCGGTCATCGTCAATACCGCGTATATCTGTGGAACAAGACTAAGGATACCGTCTTTTTTGACGAACTGCGGATTAAAAAAATCAGGCCTTAAAAATCCTCCTCAAATTGACGTTTTTGGTTTCGGTCTTTAAGCGCCTGCTGCGCATCGTATTTATCACAGTCAAACTCAATTGAAATGTCAGCTAATGGTTTTTTAAAATCACCCTGACTGATGCCCAGTGAGGGATCGCTATAAACCTTATTCATATACAACGCCCAGATGGGTAAGGCCATATTGGCTCCCTGCCCCAGCCTGATTGTTCTGAAATGAACAGACCGGTCTTCGGCACCCACCCAAATCCCTGTTGTGAGATCCGGCGTAATTCCCATAAACCAGCCATCACTTTGGTTTTGAGTAGTACCTGTTTTTCCGGCTATTGGATTGTTAAAGCCGTATTTAAATCTTAAACGTATTCCTGTACCCGATTCAACAACGCCTTTCATTAATTCAATCATTTTATATGCCGATACCTCATCCAGCACTTCATTTCTTTCTGGGGCAAAACGCTCAATTACATTACCATTTTTATCTTCGATATGTGTTATAAAAATCGGTTTAACATACACCCCCTGATTGGCAAAAGTATTCATTGCACCTACCATCTCATAAAGGCTCAGATCGGGAGTGCCAAGTGCAATAGCAGGTACCGGGTCAATCGGTGAGGTGACTCCCATTTTACGAGCTAATTGAATTACTGCCTGGGGAGAGAAACGTTTGATCAAATAAGCTGAAATCCAATTGTTTGAGTTGGCGAGTGCCCATTTCAGGGTTACCTCTTCACCAATCCTGTCACTTGACGAATTTCGGGGCTCCCAGAAGGTGCCATCGTATAGCTGCACATTATAGGAAATATTTGGCACTTTATAACATGGAGAATACTCGCCCTCCTGCATTGCAAGAGTATATAAAAAGGGTTTAAATGTGGATCCTACCTGCCTTCGCGCCTGTGTTACATGATCATACTGAAAAAACCGATAATCATTTCCTCCAACATAGGCCCTCACAAACCCTGTGTGCGAGTCAATTGACAGTAAACTGGCCTGTAGATAGTACTTATAATATCTAATTGAATCCATGGGAGTTAGCATTGTATCAATTGGACCATCCCACGAAAAAACACGCATCCTTACAGGCGTTCTGAATGACCGATTAATTGAGTCAGGACTAAGGCCGGCTTTTCTGAGTATCCGGTACCGGTCTGAGCGTTGAACTGCAAGTTTGAGTATTCTCTCTACTTCACTTGTTGCTTCGCTTTCGGGAAATACAAATGGCGCATTGGTGTATCCTTCCCAATGCTTATAAAAAGCAGGTTGCAGATCGAGTGCCATATGTTCGCGTACTGCTTCTTCGGCATATTGTTGCATGCGCGAATTGATTGTTGTGTAAATCCTCAGGCCATCTTTGTATATATTGTAGGGTGTGCCATCAGCCTTAAAATGTTGTTTTGACCATTCGTGCAATTCTCCACGCAAAAACTCCCTGAAATAGGTAGCCTGTCCGCTGGCATGATCCATGATACCGTAATTGGACATATCAATAGGAATTTGACTCACTGAATCATAAGTTTTGTTGGTGATGAATCCGTATTCCGCCATTTTGAGCAGCACCAGATTACGTCTTTTGAGGGCATTTTCCGGATTACGGACAGGGCTATACCGTGTAGGTGCATTGACTACTCCAGCCATCAAAGCAGCCTCTTCAAGAAATAAGGAATCCGGTTGTTTGTTAAAAAAAGTGAGCGAAGCTGATTTGATGCCAAACGACTGGCTTCCAAATGCCACCGTATTGAGGTACATGGCTATGATCTCCTCCTTGGAATAATTATACTCTAGTTTGGTAGCCGTCACCCATTCCTGAAACTTCCTGATTACAAGCTGAATAGTACTAAGGTTCTCATCTCTGGGAAATAAATTCTTGGCTAATTGCTGCGTGAGCGTGCTTCCGCCCCCTTTGCTGGTACCGGTTAGCACACCCCATGCCACGCGTAACAAGGCACGCTCATCAATTCCAGAATGCTCAGAAAAACGAATATCTTCTATGGCCAATAAGGCATTAATCAAATCAGGTGAAAGTTCACGAAAACGAACATTGGAGCGATTTTCGATATAATAAGATCCCAAGATAGCGCCATCCGCTGCATAAATCTGCGATGCCTGATTGGTTTCAGGATTTTCGAGCTCATCAAAGCTGGGCATTTTGCCAAACCACTCGCTCGTTATGCCATAAAAGAACAAGATCATCGTAGCAATGATAATAAAAAATAACAACCAAAGCTTGAATATATAATTAAACCAGGTTTTGTTAATCGGTAATTTTTTATGATCGGATTCGTTCACTTTGTACGACTTAATTTATGATTTCAATTCGTAAACCAATATCGGCAATGCCTTGCAGTTTTTCCTCACGCATTGCCTGCTCGATTTCAAACCGGTACTGGCCTGACAATGGAAAACGCAAAGATTCGTTTAAAAGTATTTGATTGCTGATATAGTTCCCTGAGCTCCTCCCAAGCCATTTACCATCCGGTTTTGCCAATACACATTCAATGGTATCGTGTGTAATTGTTCCATTGGGAAAAGTGGTATGTAAAAAAATATATAGATTGCTATAGCGATAACTTTCCTTTTGGCGCACATTTAGGTAAAATGCGTGAAGTGCCAGTGTATCTTCCACCTCCAATTCAAAACCGGCTTTGTTGCGAAAATCCCAACCATCTGTATCAACAGCCAGGTTTTCGTCCATCAGCACATTTTGCTTACAGGCCGTGAAAAGCAAAAAAAATAAAACAAATACAACAAGAAATCTTAATCCTGAAATACTGCTATTCATAACTATAATACTGCGGATCGTTGTTTCCATTACTTAAATCATCATTAACCTGCTGTTCTTTCAGAAAGGCAAAATCCTCCAATTTTTCTGGTAGTATTCCTTTTCTGTTACCCTCGGCCAGTTCTTTTACTTTATCAATAGGAATAGCCATTAGGTTGTTTTGGTCGTTTGCGTAGGCATACCACATCAAACCTTTAAAAATATCGCTTTTCTGATGATAGGCATCACCTTTTTGGGTTTTAAGTATCGTACGATCATCCGGAAATGCCTTCAGGGCGTCCACATAAGCTTCGTATTCATAATTAAGGCAGCATTTGAGTTTGCCACATTGTCCGGCAAGTTTCTGCGGATTTGGCGATAATTGCTGTAGTCTGGCTACATTGGTACTTACAGAGTGAAACTCCGACATCCAGCTCGAACAGCAAAGTTCGCGGCCACAGCTGCCGATGCCGCCCAGTTTAGCAGCTTCCTGACGCATCCCGATCTGACGCATCTCAATACGAATCCTGAATTCCTCTGCTAATCTTTTGATCAGCTCCCTGAAATCCACTCGGTCTTCTGCTGTATAATAGAAAATTGCTTTTGTCTTATCTCCTTGATATTCAACATCATTCATTTTCATCTCAAGATTCAGATCCAGGGCTATTTCACGGCTGCGAAACAAGGTATGTTCCTCTTGCTCGATGGCACCAACCCATTTTTCCACATCAGACAGCTTGGCGTGGCGATACACTTTCTTAAGCCCTTCCGGAGGTACATTCACCTTTTTACGTTTCATCTGGAGGTCAACGATTTCACCTACTAAGGTTACAATGCCGATATCATGTCCGGCAGCAGCTTCAACAGCGATAATCTCGCCTTCTTTCAGGTCGAGATCAGAGGTGTAACTAAAAAAATCCTTGCGGCCATTTTTAAACCTTACTTCTGCAATCTGTATTCCTTCTTTTTTAGCCGGGTTTTTATATTCTTTCAACCAGTTGTGCTCGTCCAGTTTGCAACAGCTGTGTTGAAAAATTCGGTCTTTTGGATTATATACGCGGGGAGCTCTGCAACAACCTCTCGGCATAAAGCCGGTTGCCGCTTTCGCTTGTTGATCTTCATTCATGGGATTATATATTGAGTTTAAGTTATAGCTAGTTTGTCAGGCAAAGATAAAACAAATTCGAGGGGTAGCCGAATACTGAAATTCAGAATATCTATGCTGGCTTCTCTGGAAAATAAATACTGAAATATCTATCGAACTTACTTAACAGCTTTATCTGCCTTCATTTTCAGCAGTTTCATCATATTGAGACTGATATCCATAATGATAAGTGCGGCATATCCATTTCGTTCGATTTGCCTTATGCCTTCCTCCATCAGGCTGATCATGGAAAGCATATTAGCGTGATGTACAAAAGGTGCAAAATTCAAATTGAAGGTTTTCTCTTCTTCCGGAAGCAATACGAGTTGCATGAGTTGGTTATTTGCCATGAGCGAATTACGAAAAACCTGCAATCCATAGGCAAGTAATGCTTTTTGCTTTTCGCGTCCCAACGGACGAAGGGTATCCACAAAATCGATCAGTTCAATCATAGCGCCCTTGAAGCACAGCCGCATCCACTGCTGAAACACCTGAAAATTGTACTTTTCATCTTCGGCATGTTTAAAATAATGTTGTGCCAGTGGCCAGTTGCCATCAGCCATCATCACTGCATCATGTGCATCGGGCTGCCGACAATCAAAAGTATTACAGACCGCCTCGCTGAGATCTGTTGAATTAATTTTGGGAATTTTCACCAAATAAGTACGTGAACGTACTGTGGTCAACAGCTGATCTGCCTGCTCGGCAACCAGAATGAATAGTGTTTTTTCGGGAGGTTCTTCCAGCAGTTTGAGCAGTTTGTTGGCAGCCTGAGCATTTAGTTTCTCGGCCATCCAGATGATCATCACCTTATACTCTGCCTCATACGATTTGAGGCTTAGCTTGCGCATGATGGTGCTGGCATCGCGCACAAAAATTGTTCCCTGTTTGTTCTCTACATCAAGATGCTCGTACCATTCCTGATCGTTTCCATAACCTTTATTTTTGCTCAAAAATGTTCGCCATTCTTCCATAAAAAGTTCCGATTCGGGATCTTTTTTCACCTTCTTAGTGGTGGTGGTAGGAAAAACAAAATGCAAATCGGGATGCGCCAGTTTCTGCATCTTCACACACGACGGACATGCACCACAGCTATCCTTATCGGTGCGATCTTTACAATTGATATACTGTGCATAAGCCAGCGCCAGTGCCATGCTGCCCGCACCTGTTTTACCCAAAAACAACTGTGCATGACTCACCCTGTTTTGCTGTACCGACTGTATGAGTTTTTGCTTAACAGCTTTTTGACCAACGACTTGCGAAAAGAGCATATGCTTTTATTTGTCTGCCAAAGGTAAAGTTTTTGTGCCAAATTATAATTGCTAATCTGTTTTCAGGCCGGCATTGCTTCGTCATTATGCGATTTGGCTTTCAGGCTTAAAAGCTTGGCCAAAAACTTTTGAGCACCTTTGTTGCGATCGTCCCATACCAGCTTTGCAAAATATTGCTCCGAATAAAGTGTAAGGTAATCTATTGATTTAAAAAGTGATAGGCTTCGATAAGGAACAATCCAGGCGTAAGTTTCAAGTCGCGAACGGAAAACCAGTAAAATGCCCGATGGCCGTAATTCAATATTACAATGCCACCTGCGGTTATCCACAGCCAACAAGGCTTCGATTGGGTTGCTGGCCCTGATCAATCTGAAACGCGGCGATCCAATCCCTCTCATTTTCAAACGCTCGAGCCAACTAAATGGCTCTCCTACCAATTGCGCAATTTCACTTTTGACTTTTTTGTCGTTATAACTGATATTCCTGATCTGCATGAAAAAAAATCACTGAATATGCTATCAGTGCTCCATCATTAATAACAGAGAAATTAATACTTTGTTGAAAAGCTTTTCAAAATCCATAGCGTTTTAAACAAATTTGAGTTTCCTTATTCTCAACTACAACTATATTACTTAATTTTACTGGCTAATTAAAAGGTATCCATGATTTATAGAAAGCCAATACTCTTGCTGATTCTTGCCTTGCTGATGGTTTCGTGCGACAAACTATTCGAGTTCTCACCTTACTCGGCTTATGTTCCCAATTCGCGAAAAAATACCACAGAACAAAATCTGGAAAAACTTTTAGCAAATTCTGATTCCCCTGATTTTAAACCATTTGAATTTACACTAATCTCTGATAATCACTTGTTTTATGACGAATTGCAAAACGCCATCGAACACATCAATAAGCATCAGTCTGCCGACTTTCTGATTCATGGTGGTGATATGACCGATGGAGGCCTGATCAAAGAATATGATATCTTCCAGGATTTGATGGAGGATCTTGAAACACCCTACTTTACGGTGATTGGTAATCATGATTTGCTGGCTAACGGTCGCTCAATTTATGCTGATATGTTTGGACCCGAAAATTACAGCTTCGTCTACAACAACTGCAAGTTTATCTTTTTTAATAATGTGGTTTGGGAGCTCAATTTCACTGAACCTGACTTCCGATGGCTTCGTAACGAACTATTTGATCGTGAACAATTTACGCACGTTTTTGTGATTGCCCATATTCCTCCGTGGACAGACCAGTTTTTTCTTTCCTATTTTTATATCTACAACCTTTTGATGACAGATTACAATGTGAGTCTTTCCATACACGGGCATCACCACAACCCCGCTGAATATCAAAATGATACACTCCCTGAAGAAATTACTATTGGTCCTAACTTAGTGATCGGTGCTCCACAAAAAAATGTTTATCGCAAAGTGAAAGTACTGGCCGACACCGTATTATTTGAAACCATCAACTTTGTGGAATGAAGAAAATACTTATCCTGATAGCGCTTTTACTTCTACTGTTTGGCGGAAAAGCTTTCGCGCAGGAAAAATCGCGTGGCATCATTCCTGATTATATCAACCTGCAATTTGCCGGAAACATAGGGGCATTGTCTGCCGGAGCCGGATATTACCTCAATCCCGCTAACAGCCTTACTTTGGATGCCATCTATGGTTTTTCGCCTGCCTATCGCACCGGAAAAGCCATTCATAATATTGTTGTTCGCCTCAATTACAGTCCTTTTAACTTTGGCCTGAATGATGCATTGAACCTTAAACCCTTTGCAAGTTTTGCTGTAAGCCGGCAAATAGCTGACAGCGATCGCACTTTTGAACGATTGCCAAAAAACTTTCCCGAAGGCTATTATGCTCCAAATGCTTTCAGGCTTCATTTTGATTTAGGCCTCAGTCTGCATAAAAAGTTTGCCCCCGAAAAACGCATTCGTGGAATGGAATTTTATTTGGCCACTACCACAAACGAGATGTATGTAACCTATTTTATCAACTCCCGAGAAGTAGGCTTAGGTGATATTTTTAGCTTAACCCTCGGAATCAAAATGATTTTATTTGAATAAAAAAAGCCGGACCAGGCCGACTTTTCAAATAAAATTCAAAATGATTTATTCTTTCTGGCTTACCAGCTTCGCAGAGAGGTATTCCCTGTTCATGCGCGCAATATGGGATACTGAGATTTCTTTCGGACATTCAGCTTCGCAGGCATATGTATTGGTGCAGTTACCAAAACCCAGTTCATCCATTTTTGCGACCATATTGAGCACCCTTTCGCGGGCTTCCACCTTTCCCTGCGGCAACATGGCAAATTGAGAAACCTTGGCCGAAACAAACAGCATGGCACTGGCATTTTTGCAGGCAGCCACACAGGCACCGCAACCAATACAGGCTGCAGCATCCATCGCAGTATCAGCATCACGTTTTGGAATGGGGATGGCATTGGCATCAGGCACACCACCCGTGTTGATCGAAACATAACCACCCGCCTGGATGATTTCGTCGAAAGCCGTACGATCCACCATCAAATCTTTGATCACAGGGAAAGGCTTGGCACGCCAGGGTTCAATAACGATGGTTTCGCCATCTTTAAACCTGCGCATATGCATCTGACAAGTAGTGATGCCTTTGTCAGGGCCATGAGGTCGTCCGTTAATATACAGGCTGCAGGCACCACAGATTCCTTCTCGGCAATCGTGATCAAAAGCTACCGGATCTTCATCTTTTCTTACCAGTTCTTCATTCAGAACATCCAGCATTTCCAGAAAAGAAGCATCAGTAGAAATATTTTGAACCTGGTATTCAACAAACTTACCTTTTTCACTGGCCGAAGCTTGTCTCCAGATCTTAAGTGTTAAATCCATTTTTTGCAGTTTTTGTGATGAATAATTGGCTTATTTATAGTTTCGTTGTTTCACTTCGATGAACTCAAATACAAGCGGTTCCTTGTTTAGTTTGGGTTCTTTATCATCGCCTGTATATTCCCAGGCTGATACGTAAGTGAAATTTTCATCATCGCGCAAGGCTTCGCCCTCTTCGGTTTGATGTTCTTCACGAAAATGCCCCCCGCAACTTTCTTCACGAAGTAAGGCATCACGTGCCATCAACTCGCCAAGCTCCAGGTAATCTGCCAAACGCAAAGCTTTTTCAAGCTCCATATTTACCATTTCATTTTTACCCGGAACCCGAACATTTTTCCAGAATTCCTTACGCAACTCCTGAATCTTTTTGATTCCTTCTTCAAGGCCTTTCCTGTTTCTGCCCATTCCAACATGATCCCACATGATCAGACCCAATCTCCGGTGGAAAGTGTCAACCGTATCTGTACCCTTGATCGAAAGCAGTTTTTCAATTCGCTCTTTTGCTTCTTTTTCTGCCTGTTCAAATTCAGGGAGATTGGTGTCAAAACGTGGTACCCGGATTTGATCGGCTAGATAATTCTGAATGGTATAAGGCAACACAAAATAACCATCCGAAAGACCCTGCATCAGAGCCGAAGCTCCCAGCCTGTTGGCTCCATGATCGGAAAAGTTGGCTTCGCCGGCAGCAAACAGCCCTGGTATGGTGGTTTGCAGCTCATAATCCACCCAGATACCTCCCATAGTATAATGCACGGCAGGATAGATCATCATAGGTGTTTCGTATGGGTTTTCGTCCACAATTTTTTCATACATCTGGAAAAGGTTTCCATAACGGGCCTCTATCACATGCTTACCCAGCCTTTTGATGGCATCTTCAAAATCAAGATATACAGCCAAACCTGTTGAACCCACACCAAAACCTGCATCGCAGCGTTCTTTGGCAGCTCGTGAAGCCACATCGCGGGGAACGAGGTTTCCAAAAGCAGGATAACGACGCTCCAGATAATAATCGCGGCGGTCTTCCGGAATATCTGTTGGTTTCAATTGTCCCTTTTGAATCTTTTCGGCATCTTCTTTATACATGGGCACCCAGATTCGTCCGTCATTACGCAAGCTTTCGCTCATCAGGGTGAGCTTGCTCTGATAATCACCATGCACAGGAATACAGGTGGGGTGAATCTGTGTGAAAGCAGGGTTACCAAAGAAAGCACCTTTCTTATACACTTTCCAGGCGGCACTCCCGTTGGAAGCCATCGCATTGGTCGAAAGGAAAAAGACATTGCCATATCCCCCTGTGGCCAAAACAACGGCATGAGCACTGTGTCGTTCTATCTCGCCAGTGATGAGATTTCTGACGATGATGCCGCGTGCACGGCCTTCTATCACAACCAGCTCAAGCATTTCGCGGCGCGTAAACATTTTTACGCTGCCTTTTTTTATTTCTTTACTCAGGGCACTGTAGGCACCCAGCAAAAGTTGCTGTCCGGTTTGGCCACGCGCATAAAAAGTACGTGAAACCTGCGCACCGCCAAAAGATCTGTTGTCGAGTAATCCGCCATATTCGCGGGCAAAAGGTACACCCTGTGCCACACACTGATCGATAATATTGTTGCTCACCTCGGCCAGCCGATACACATTGGCTTCGCGGGCACGATAGTCGCCGCCTTTGATGGTGTCGTAAAAAAGTCGGTAAACACTATCGCCATCATTGGGATAGTTTTTGGCCGCATTGATTCCACCCTGAGCAGCAATACTGTGTGCACGCCGCGGGCTATCGTGAATGCCAAACACTTTTACATTGAAACCCATCTCACCAAAACTGGCTGCTGCCGATGCTCCCGCCAATCCGGTACCGACCACGATAATATCAAGTCGGCGTTTGTTGGACGGATTAACAAGGTTTTGATGGGCTTTATAATTTGTCCATTTTTCTGCCAAAGGGCCCTGAGGTATTTTTGCGTCTAATTTTGCCATAGCTTTATCTGCTTAGAAGGAGATGTAAATAACCAGAGGAATTGCGATAAATCCGAGCGTTACCAGAATGGAAAACACTGTGCCCACCCCTTTTATAAAAGGTGTGTAGCGTGAGTGATTCAATCCGAGCGACTGAAAAGCCGACTGAAAGCCATGCTCCAGGTGAAAGCCCAGCAACAGTATTGCAATCACATAAAAAATTACGTAGGCTCCATCACTGAAAAGCATAACCACCAACTGCCCAAGATTCTCATAGGTGCCCGAATCGTAAGTGATAGGTTCGATATGACCAAACTTTGCCTTCACAAAAAAATTGGCGAAGTGAATGATCAGAAAGATGAACACAATGGCTCCGGTATGAATCATAAACTTCGAAAAGTATGACTGTTCTGAGGAGCCTTTCCGCTCGTATCGGACCGGCCGTGCTGCCCAGTTTTGAATTTGTAATACCACACCCAGAATGATGTGAAGGATAAACCCAAAAAACAGCACATACTGAAATGTCTGTATCAAAGGGTTTGTGGCCATGAAATGAGCTGCCTGATTAAACAGCTCAAGACTTTTGTCGAATAAGATCAACAAATTAATCAGTAAATGAATAACCAAAAAACTGGTCAGGAACAAGCCTGCCAGCGACATAATAATTTTTTTGGCAACAGATGAATACGTTACAGTTTTGCTCATAATGCTTTGTTTGGTTGAAAAACAAATGAACCATTCATTTTGGTCAAAAAGGTAAAAAAACTACCTTTGTGAAGTTGAGTTAACAAATGTAGGGATAT
>JAQVLA010000011.1 GCA_028704385.1 Bacteroidales bacterium
GTGTTCGACATAATAATGAATGAGTTCTTTCAGGTTAAGCGTCCGCGGACGACCTTTGACAAGTGCAACATTATTCACGCTGAAAGAAGTCTGAAGTGCTGTCATCTGATACAATTTGTTCAGCACTACATTCGAAACAGCATCTCTTTTCAGCTCGTAAACGATCCGCATCCCGTTTCTATCCGATTCATCGCGAATATCTGAGATACCCTCAATTTTTTTATCATTCACCAGATCGGCTGTTTTTTTGATCATCTCAGCCTTATTGACCTGATACGGAATGGAAGTAGCAATTATCCATTCCCTCCCGCCGTGTTCTTCGATAACGGTTTCACCCCGCATCACCACGCGTCCTCTGCCGGTTTCAAAAGCCTCTTTCACACCTTCATAACCATAAATGATACCCCCGGTCGGAAAATCAGGTGCTTTGATGTACTGCATCAACTCAGGAATTGTGATTTCTCGGTTATCAATGTAAGCGATAGTACCATCAATCACTTCCGACAAATTATGAGGAGGCATATTGGTTGCCATACCAACTGCAATACCACTTGCACCATTAACCAGCAGATTAGGAATAGCCGATGGCAAAACGGTTGGTTCGGTAAGTGAATCATCAAAGTTTAATTGAAAATCAACCGTATCTTTGTCAATATCACTAAGCATTTCTTCCGCAATCTTGCGTAATCGTGCCTCGGTATAACGCATTGCCGCCGGGCTGTCGCCATCAATAGATCCAAAGTTACCCTGACCGTCAACCAGCGGATACCTTAAGGACCATTCCTGAGCCATACGCACCATGGCATCATAAACAGAGGAGTCGCCATGTGGATGGTATTTTCCGAGCACCTCCCCTACTATTCTGGCGGATTTTTTATAACTTCTGTTCGATAGCACACCCAGGTCGAGCATACCATATAATACACGCCTGTGAACAGGCTTTAAACCATCGCGCACATCAGGTAAAGCGCGTGAAACGATCACCGACATTGAATAATCAATGTAGGCTGATTTCATCTGGTTTTCAATATTGACTTTTACAATTTTTTCTCCTTCAAAAACCTCTTCCATTCAAGTAAAATCTAAATTAGCCTTTTCCTATTTAATAAGTATGCAAAAGTACAAAAAATTAGTAGGCCAATCCTCTTCATGTGAAATCAAATTGTGGAATGTTTGAACAATCTACTGTTAATATTTTTGTCAGCCGAACAATGTTGGACTGATTTTTGTTTCTACTTTTGAATCTTTATGCTAAAACACATACAAAAAGTGGCGTTTTAGCGTTTAAAAAAACTGAAAGGAAAGCTATAACACACAAAATATGGATGCAAAATTTTCTCCCCGCGTGCGCGACATACTGACTTATAGTCATGAAGAGGCACTGCGTCTTGGAAACAATTACATTGGTCTGGAACATTTGTTTTTAGGCATGGTTCGCGATGGCGAGGGCAAAGCATTACAAATATTGAAATATTTTGGGATTGATTTGGAGATCTTCCGTCGTCGGATTGAGGAAGCCATAAAATCACCCGAAACATCTCACAAAGAAATCACCAATATTCCCCTTATCAAACAAACAGAACGTGCACTGAAATTCACCTATATCATTGCCAAAGAGTTTAAAAGTGACTTGATCAAGACAGAACATCTTTTATTGGCTATTTTGAGAGACAAAAACAATCTCATCACGCAAAACCTTGAGAGAGAAGGCGTTGATTTTGTTACTTATAAAAATGAGTTGACATTTATGTACACCGGAGAAGAAAGAGACCGCGGGAAGGAGACTCCCAGAGCAGATTTTCCAGGCGAAGCTGCTGACGAAGATGAAATCAAGCCTGGCGGTGCAGGTAGCAAAAAAATGGCCGAAGCCAAGAGTAAAACCCCGGTGCTGGACAATTTTGGTCGTGATTTGACTAAGGCAGCCGAAGAAAACAGATTAGACCCTATTGTTGGTCGCGAAAAGGAGCTCGAACGTGTAGCACAGGTTTTGAGTCGTCGCAAAAAGAACAATCCGATCCTGATTGGTGAGCCAGGTGTAGGCAAATCGGCCATTGCCGAAGGATTAGCGTTACGCATTGTACAACGAAAGGTGTCGAGAGCATTGTTTAATAAACGACTGATTATGCTCGATCTGGCTTCACTTGTTGCTGGCACAAAATATCGCGGACAATTTGAAGAAAGAATGAAAGCCGTGCTTAATGAGCTTGAAAAAAATCCTGACATTATTTTATTTATTGACGAAATACACACCATTGTTGGTGCAGGAAATGCAAGTGGGTCGCTGGATGCAAGTAATATGTTCAAGCCGGCTCTAGCGCGGGGCGAACTGCAGTGTATTGGTGCAACCACCCTGGATGAATACCGGCAATACATAGAAAAAGACGGGGCATTGGAAAGACGATTTCAGAAAATTCTGGTTGACCCCACCACACCCGATGAAACTGTTGAAATACTCAATAACATAAAAGAGCGTTACGAGGATCATCACCTTGTCAAATATGATCAGGAGGCCATTGAAGCCTGCGTAAAGCTCACAAACCGTTATATGTCTGATCGTTATTTGCCCGATAAGGCCATTGATGCACTTGACGAAGCTGGTGCAAGGGTGCATATAAACAACATCCATGTCCCGGTTGAAATCATTGAGTTGGAAAGTCAGATAGAAGAAACCCGTACCCGAAAAAATCAGGCGATACAAATACAAAAGTTTGAAGAAGCAGCTATGTTTCGCGATAGTGAGCGAAAACTAATGGATACACTTGAACAAGCCAAAAAACGCTGGGAAGAAGAATCAAAAATCCATCGCGAACTGGTGGGCGAACAACAAGTGGCCGAAGTTGTTGCTATGATGACTGGTGTTCCGGTTCAGCGAATAGCGCAAAACGAAAGCGATAGGCTTATTCATATGGAAGAAGACCTGGAAGATTCTGTTATTGGCCAAAATGAAGCAATAAAAAAAGTAGTGAAAGCGATTCGTCGTAATCGTGCCGGATTAAAAGATCCAAACAAACCGATTGGCAGCTTTATCTTCCTGGGACCCACTGGCGTTGGGAAGACCTATTTGGCCAAAGTACTGGCAAAATATCTCTTCGATTCCGAAGATGCACTTGTACGAATTGATATGAGTGAGTACATGGAGAAATTTGCCGTTTCGCGACTGGTAGGGGCTCCTCCTGGTTATGTTGGATATGAAGAAGGCGGACAGCTCACCGAGAAAGTAAGACGTAAACCATACAGCATAGTGCTTCTGGATGAAATTGAGAAAGCACATCCTGATGTTTTCCATCTCCTGCTTCAAGTCCTGGATGACGGATTACTTACCGACAGCCTTGGACGCAGGGTTGATTTTAAAAACACTATCATCATCATGACATCCAATATCGGATCGCGCCAGCTTAAAGATTTTGGTCAGGGTGTTGGTTTCAGTACAACAGCCAAACAAACTACCAAAGCAACTTATGCCACAGGTGTGATCGAAAACGCTTTGAAAAAATCTTTTGCTCCTGAGTTTTTAAATCGTATTGATGATGTGGTGATCTTTGAGCCGCTACAGCGTGAATCAATTCATAAAATAATCGACATCGAACTTGAACAGCTTTACAAGCGTATCAGTGAAATGGGTTATTCTTTGAAACTGACTGATAAAGCAAAAGATTTTATTGTAGAAAAAGGCTGGGACGAGCAGTTTGGTGCCAGACCCCTTAAAAGAGCAATTCAAAAGTACGTGGAAGACTTACTGGCTGAAGAAATCATCAAAACAAAACTTAAACCTAATGATCAGATAACTGTTGATTTCGACAGCAAAAATGAAGCTGTGGTCATCAAAGTAAAAAATCCTGCTCAAAAATCAGTTAATACTAAGTAGTTTGCAACTACCAAAATTAATTCAACCGGTCTGATCAGTTTTTCTGTTCAGGTCGGTTTTTTTATCATTTCATTGGTTACTTTCGCGTCATGAATCTTCAAGCCCATCTGATAAAAATAAAAGGACTCGTTCAAGGCGTGGGATTTCGGCCTTATGTTTATCGGCAAGCTTCACGCTTTGATATAAAAGGCTGGGTTGAAAACAATAATGAAGGGGTAAGCATTCATGCCGAAGCTACAAAAGATGCTTTGCTGCAATTTGAGGCTGCTCTGAAATCCGAAATCCCGGAAGCAGCCAGCATTAGCGAATTTATTGTAAATGAGGATATTAGTTTACGTGGTTTTGAGCTTTTTTCTATTCGTAAAAGCAATAACCTATCAAATGACATAACCGAAGTAAGCCCGGATATTGCTGTGTGCCAGGCCTGTCTAAATGACATGAAAACACAGCCTCATCGGATACAATACCCCTTTGTCAATTGTACAAATTGCGGCCCGAGATTCACAATTATTAAGGATCTCCCCTACGACCGGCATCAAACTACTATGCAGATTTTTAAGCTTTGCAATACCTGCGAAATGGAGTATTCAAACATTACGGACAGACGATTTCATGCCCAACCTGTTGCATGTAGGAATTGCGGACCGGCATATCAATTAAATGGGGGAAAACTTTTTACTGATGGCAACAAACTAGCCTCCATACTTGCCAAACATATTGACAGTGGTGAAATTGTTGCCCTTAAAGGGATGGGAGGATATCACTTAGTTTGCAATGCGCTAAATGAAAAAACAGTAAAAGAATTACGCCTTCGCAAACAACGGGATGGCAAACCCATGGCAGTGATGGTAAAAGATATTACAACGGCAAACAAATATTTCAATTTGACCAAAGAAGAAGTCACATTGCTCACATCCTGGCGTCGGCCGATCTTGTTACTCGAAAACAGATTGTCATTGGCACATGCCGTGTGTACTGGTTTATCAAGAACAGGAGTAATTTTGCCATATATGCCCCTACATTATCAATTGATGTCAGCATTGAATACAGAGGTGATCGTGCTAACAAGCGGCAACATCTCGGACGAACCGGTAATTATTGATGATAGGGAAGCAAGTAAAAGTCTGGCCTCTGTTGCCGATCAGGTAATCCGCTATAACAGGGAAATATATAACCGAACAGATGATTCTGTAGCCATTGTTGTAAACCAGAAGTCACGTCTGATCAGAAGATCAAGAGGCTATGTGCCTCAGCCAATATCACTAAAACTAAACACAGAAGGAATTTTTGCTGCCGGAGCCGAACTAGTCAATACATTTGCAATAGGAAAAGGAAAGCAAGTAATTATGAGTCAGCATATTGGTGACTTAAAAAATGTCGAGACACTTGCATTTTTCGAAGAATCCTTTACGCGTTTTAAAAGACTTTTTCGGTTTACCCCTGATTTGATTGTTTGTGATTTACATCCTGATTATTTATCCACACGATTTGCGCTCGAACAAAAAACACAACTCATTCAGGTTCAGCATCATCATGCGCATATGGCTTCTTGTATGGCTGAACATGATCTCGATGAAAAAGTAATCGGAATTATACTGGATGGAACCGGACTTGGCAATGACGGCAACATTTGGGGAGGGGAATTTTTTGTTGCAGACCTAAATGACTTTTCAAGAATGTATCACTATGATCCCATTCCGCTTCCAGGTGGCGATTTGGTAACTAAACAGCCCTGGCGTTCAGCGTTTTCATATCTTTATCATTATTTCGGATTACCGGTGTTTATTGAAGAAGCTGCAATAGATTTACTTCCGGAAGAAAAACAATTGCCCTTATTAATGCAAATGGTTGACCAAAAGATAAATAGTCCGTTAAGCTCTGGAGCAGGACGATTGTTTGATGCGGTTTCGGCCCTGCTTGGCATCTGTCGTGAAAGCAGCTTCCATGCGGAGGCACCCATGCGATTGGAAGCAGCCATTAACCAACAATGCAAAGGCAAATACCTCTTTGAAGTTGAAGATCAAAAAATTCTTTTCAGAAAGCTTTTTCATCAAATCTTACAAGACATCAACCAGCAACTTCCTGTTGGTGAGATATCAGCGAAATTTCATAATACCTTAATAGCAATTAACTTACACATCTCGAAATTGATAAGAGCTCAGTTTGGGATCAATAAAGTTGTATTATCCGGCGGAAGTTTTCAGAATGCCTATTTATTGGCACACACTGAAAATCTATTGAAGAATCAGGGCTTTGAGGTTTATAGTCAGGAACAGCTCCCATCCAACGATGGCGGAATAGCACTCGGACAATTAGCCATTGCCGCAAAAAGAAGACAAACACATTTAATTGAGCAATAGCTTAATTTAGAATTGTTCTGAATGTTTCAAGTTAAAGACTTTTAAACATAAAAGTTATTTTTGTTGCAAATTCAATTGCTATGCCTGAAAACCTACTATTTATCCTCCTTCATGCGGAACATCATCATTTTATGGTCTCTGCCCCATTTCTTATAGGACTGTTTGCCAGCGTAATGCACGTGATTTCTGGTCCTGATCATTTGGCCGCAGTTACTCCACTTGCGATCGAGAACAAATTAAAATCATGGATAATAGGCTTGAGTTGGGGTTTAGGCCATACGTTCGGAATGTTGATTATTGGTGTGCTATTTATTTATTTCAAACAGTATATCCCGATTGATGCTATTTCTGCATATAGTGAGATTTTGGTCGGTGTGGTACTCATCGCAATTGGACTTTGGGCGTTTTGGCGGATCTTTTTTCGTTCCCGTCAGCTTCATACTCATCCACACAGTCATACCAATGCTGAAGGCGAAGTTTATACGCACGTACATACCCATGACCATCCTGCGCAAAATGTTCATGCACATGAACATCCCGGCCAAATCAGACAAAATAGTCTTTCGGCTCTCATAATTGGCGTAATACACGGGCTAGCAGGTGTTTCACATTTAATCGGCGTACTCCCAACGCTGGCTTTTCCGTCAAACACCGATTCAGCGATGTATCTCACTGGCTTTGGATTAGGTACTGTTGCGGCTATGGTGATTTTTTCTTTTCTTCTGGGATATGTTTCCTATCAGTCAAGCGAAAAAGCCAAGCCATTAATATTTAAAACGATACAATTCACTGGTGCTTTTGCCTCATTGGCAGTTGGCGTCTATTGGATTGTATTAACCCTGTAAAATATGCGATTTACCAAAAAAGTCCTGATACTTCTGTTCTTTGTTTCTGGTAACCTGTTAGTTGCTCAGGAAAAAATACCATTTCAAAGGTGGTATTTGGGTTTGAGCATTGGCTCCAATACATTGGATATGAATTCCAATTCGATTGATCTGAAGGTGAACAATCACACTAATCCGGTGGGTGGAGCCTTTGTGCAATATCAGCTAAACGAGCAATTATCACTCTGGCTGGGAGCCGAATTTGATATGCGTGAATTTGGTTTGCAAATGAATTATCAGGGGATGCGTTATGATGACACTTCAACTTATATTTGCTACTCGTGTAGCTATGATTACGATAATACTTACTCCAATTATTATTTGACTTTTCCTCTTCTGTTTCAATACAGTAAATCTACAAATAAGTTTGCCTTTAGTTTTAAAGGTGGATTGTATTATTCCTTTTTGTTGTCGTCCTATCAAAGTGGATATGAAGAACTCTACATTGATCCGGTTGAAGGACATCCCTTTTATCTCCTGGACGACAATATCGAATTAGGACTGTTTCGGGTTGTTTACACTGGCCAGACCTATGATATTATAAATACTTATGATGCCGGAATAATCTTTGGTATTGGAGGAACCTATGTGCTGACCAATAAAATTGCGCTTCTCCTGGAAGGCAATATGCAGGTTGGATTTCAAGGTGTTTTCCTAAATCCAACGATGATAAGTATGATGCATCGATCGTTTCAGTTGCGGGGCGGACTTATTTACCGATTAAATCTTAACCGGACAGTAAGATGAAAACTTTGTTGCCGGAACGAACAGTAGAACGCTTGAGCCTCTATCGACGCGTTTTGTTGAACTATCAATACCTTGACCATGCTTATATTTTTTCGCATAATCTGGCGAGGTTTCTTAAGACAAATGCTGCAACAGTAAGGCGCGACCTGATGCTTATTGGTGTTGAAGGTGATTTACACAAAGGCTATATAATAAACGAGTTGGTCGAAAAAATTAACGAAGCGTTAGATCCGGATGATACAGAAAAGGTGGCTTTTGTGGGAATTGGGGAGCTTGGGCGTGCTGTTTATGACTATTTCAATCAAAACAATGCCCGGTTGCAGGTCGCCGCTACTTTTCGGTTTGGCAGTCAGCAGGGCAATCAAATTGAAAATATTCCATGTTATAATATGGTAAACCTTCCTGCAGTGATTAATCGTTTAGGGGTCAGAATCTGTGTTGTGGCCGTAACTCTCGATTATGTGAAAGAAATCAGTGCTATTCTTGCCTATTCCGGTGTTCTTGGAATACTCAATTTTAGTTCTGCCTTATTGCAACTGCCGCCACATATTTATGTTGAGAATTATGACATGATTACAAAACTTGAAAAAATTGCCTATTTCATGAACAAACCAGGTAATTTGTCACACCCATAAATACTCAATTCGCTTTAAAAGGTGCATCCGGCTCTTTTGCCATGTGACTGTAAACCAATTTATCCACCCAGGCCGGGAAAAATTTATTCAACAGAACTGTTAGTTTTCCTTGCGTTGTTAGTATCAGTGTTCTTTTGCGTTTTTCAATGGCATCAAGCACATGTTTAGCTACTTCTTCTGCTGTCATCATTTTCGATTCATCTCTTGGCGACTCACCTTGCTGACTTCCATCAGCAGCCAGTGCAGTATTGCGAATATTGGATGCCGTGAAGCCTGGAAAAGCCATTAAAACATGTAATCCGGTTTTCAGATTCTCAATTCGCAAGGATTCCATAAAACCCAACATCGCAAATTTGGAGGCTGAATAACCTGTACGAGCCGGCAAACCTTTTATCCCGGCAATGGACGAAATCCCTGCCACACTACCTTTCTCTTTGAGCAGATAGGGAAGTGCAAATTTGGTACAATACACTGTTCCCCAAAAGTTTACATCCATCAAACGATGAATAACTGATGGATCTGCAGCTACTAAAAGTGCACGCATCGAAATGCCGGCATTATTGATCAATACATCAATTTTACCATAGGCATTTATGGTTTCTGCTATAAGGTGTTTACAATCTTCCATTACAGAAACATCTGTTTCACAAACCTTTACACTTATTTTTTTTTCTTCAAGTGATTTTGCTATTGCTTCAAGTTTTTTAATGTTGCGTGCAGCCAGCATCAGCCTGGCTCCTCTCGAAGCAGCCTCAAAAGCAAGTGCTTCGCCAATCCCGGAGGATGCTCCTGTAATAATTACAACTTTTTGGTTTAAACTCTGCATGGTAAAATGGGTACTTTATTGAAAAATGAGACATACAAAATAACGGAATTTGGTGTTACGATAAAAACAGAATGACAATCACTGTTAAAATTTCTAGCTTTGCTAAAAAAAGTAATGCTCAGTAACCGTCAACTTTTCCGTCAATATCTCGGTTTACCCTCCATTGTAAATGATCCTGTTGAAATAGTGAGAGCTTCAGGAATTTATCTTTATGATGATGAGGGTGAAGAATATGTAGATCTTGTTTCAGGTGTTTCTGTAAGCAATACCGGGCACCTGCATCCGCATGTTCAAAGTGCCATAAAGCATCAGCTTGATAAGTACATGCACACCATGGTATATGGAAAATTTGTTCAATCCCCTCAGGTTAAACTGGCTCAGCAACTAGCGGTACAATTACCTGAAGAACTTCAAAGCATATTCTTTGTAAACTCAGGGAGCGAAGCTATCGAAGGTGCATTAAAACTAGCAAAGCGCATAACAGGCAGAACTGAAATGATCAGTTTTAAAAATGCTTATCATGGCGGTACGGCCGGAGCTTTGTCAATGCTCGGCCACGAAGGTTTAAAAGGTGCCTTTAGGCCTCTGCTTCCGGCTGTTAAACACCTCGAATTCAATAATTTTGAACAACTCAATCAAATCACAATTAAAACAGCTTGTGTTTTGGTTGAGCCCATCCAGGCGGAGGCAGGCATCATTTTGCCTGTTGATGGATTTTTAAAAGCGTTACGAAATCGTTGCGACAAAACAGGAACATTATTGATATTTGACGAAATCCAGATGGGATTTGGCCGCACAGGAAGTTTATTTGCCTTTCAACAACTGGATGTTGTACCCGATATCCTTTGCATGGCTAAAGCTATGGGAGGCGGAATGCCTTTGGGTGCATTTGCCGCATCACGCATCATGATGAAAGCCTTAACCTTTAATCCTGAATTGGGACATATCACCACATTTGGCGGCCATCCCGTTAGCTGTGCAGCCGCCCTGGCGTCACTGGAAGTCTTATTGAATGAAAAACTTATTGAACAGGCTGATGCCAAAGGAAGTGTTTTTGAGCAAGCACTTCA
The DNA here is from genome assembly GCA_028704385.1 of Bacteroidales bacterium. Lineage (GTDB taxonomy): Bacteria > Bacteroidota > Bacteroidia > Bacteroidales > F082 > UBA5536. Next base: position 10,388 of record JAQVLA010000011.1, read on the forward strand.
GGATCATCCGTTCGTAAAAACAATTCGCCGAAAGGGTCTGATGCTTGGAATAGAACTGCAACCAAACCTCCCGATCGGAAAGCTGCTAAAGCATCTGCAAAAACATCATTTGATTGTAGATCAGTTTCTGTTTCATGAACACGCCTTCAGAATCGCTCCGCCTCTGACAATCACCTCAGATGAAATAAAAAAAGTAGTGGCAATGATTCTGGAAGCATTAAATACATTTGAATTCAAAATGTAAGACTTAAGATATCAAGGTTTTACAAGGTAAGAATCGGGTAATTGAAAGAAATATATAACTAAACAACTTATTAACAATACTTTATGATATAATAAGAAAACAAATTGTTTACTTAATCTTTCTATATTACTGATTTATTGAACTTAAACAATGCAAATAAGCTACGATCTTGATTTTCCACCCGTAAATCTGTCAAACGAAGCCGGACTGCTGGCAGTTGGAGGAACTGTGAGTCCGGGAAATTTACTTCGGGCTTACTCAATGGGAATTTTTCCCTGGTACTCCGAAGCTGATCCGATAATGTGGTGGTCGCCGGATCCAAGAATGGTGCTGAGGCCTGAAGATTATAGAGCATCCAAAAGTTTAAAAAAGCTTGTTCGTGAAGGTAATTACAAACTTGGCATTGATACCTGCTTTAAAGAGGTCATGAACAATTGTGCACAAAATCCCCGAAAAGGAGATTCAGGAACCTGGATCACTGCTGACCTGACAGAGGGTTTTGTAAACCTTCATGAAGCAGGATTTGCGCACTCTTTTGAAATTTTTATGAACAATGAGCTGGTTGGCGGGCTTTACGGATTGGCAATTGGAAAGGTGTTTTTCGGCGAATCTATGTTCTTTAAAGTATCAAATGCTTCCAAACTGGCATTTTATCACTTGATTGAATTCCTGCTTCGAAATAAATTCAAACTCATTGATGCACAGCAAGAAACAGCACATCTTAAAAGTCTTGGAGCCTATTCAATCATGCGCAGGGATTTTATCGATCTATTAAATAATTATGTAAAGCAACCGGGATTATATGGTAATTGGGGTACAAAACAGTCCAAACTTGTACAACTGAACTTGTGATTATTCATTTGTCGGCTTTTCGTAATTTTACAGAAAATTTTTACATGCAAAAAGACAGTTCAAAACACACTTATTTCATGCAGATGGCCATTGATTTGGCAGCTGCCAATCTTAAAAATGGAAGTGGTGGCCCCTTTGGGGCAGTCATTGTAAAAAACGGAGTAGTAGTAGGTAAAGGTTCTAATCAGGTAACCTCAACAAATGATCCCACAGCCCATGCCGAAGTTGTTGCTATCCGTGATGCTTGTAAAAACCTGCACACTTATCAGCTTGAAGATTGCGAAGTTTATGCCAGTTGCGAACCTTGTCCGATGTGTTTGGGAGCAATTTATTGGTCCCGAGCGAAAAAACTTTATTTTGCAGCAGACAGGGAAGATGCGGCGGAGGCCGGTTTTGATGATTCTTATATTTACCAACAAGTACCGTTAATGCCAGAAAAACGCGATATAAATAGTGTTCAGTTAATGAAACCACAAGCCGTAAAAGTGTTCAAGCAGTGGATTGAGAGCGAACAAAAGATCAAATATTGATGAAATCTTCAAACCCATTCATTGCTGAAGCAGCACGCAGAATTGACGAGGCAAAACATGCCATAGCTTTCACTGGTGCCGGAATCTCGGCTGAAAGTGGAATCCCACCATTCCGCGGAGATGGAGGTATTTGGAATAAATACGATCCCATTGTGCTGGATATCAGGTATTTCATAAGTAATTATGAACAATCCTGGCAAGCCATTAAAGCCATATTCTATGATTTTTTATGCGATAAACATCCTAATCGTGCACATGAAACTTTGGCAGCCTGGGAAAAATCAGGACAAATCAAAAATGTAATTACACAAAATATTGACAACCTCCATCAGCAGGCTGGTTGTACAAAAGTTATTGAATACCACGGTAATGCACAGCGTTTGATTTGTTTGGATTGTAAGCGGGAGTTTGAAGTTAAAAAATGGGTTTTTGACATAAAAGCTCCACTTTGTCCTCACTGTAATGGGAAAGTGAAACCTGACTTTATTTTTTTTGGTGAACGCATACCTGAACAGGCAGCAAATGAATCACTTACGGAAGTAGAAAGTTGTGATTTGATACTTTTGATCGGGGCATCAGGGGAAGTGGCTCCTGCCAATCAACTTCCTGTGTTAGCTGCCCACAACGGAGCCTATGTGATTGAAATAAACACGGAAAAAACACATTATACCCAATCTATCGTTGACCTCCCTCTCAGGGGCTCTTCTGCAAGTTTATTGCCTATAATTGCTGATATCATCAACAACAAAATTTATAATATTGATTAAAATGAAAAGCATAAAAACACTGTTTACCTTCTCCTTTTCACTTTTGTTTTTAATTGCAAATGCTCAATTAAATCAACAAAACATTCAAAAACTGGACTCCATCTATAAAAAAGCATTGACCGATTGGAATGTTCCGGGCATGGCAATTGCTATTGTAAGCAATGATTCCATCTGGTTATCAAAAGGATATGGTATAACGGATATCACAACACGTCAGGCGGTTGACGCCAATACACTTTTTGCACTGGCGAGTAATACAAAAGCCTTTACAAGTACAGCTTTGGCCATGTTGGCTGATGAAGGAAAAATAAACTGGAATCAGAAAGTTATTGACATTCTACCCTGGTTCAAAATGTACGATCCCTATGTTACTGCCCAAATGACAGTTGAGGATCTTTTGAGTCATCGTAGTGGGCTCAAAACGTTTTCGGGCGACCTGATTTGGTATGGAAGTACCTATTCCAGAGAAGAAATCATAAGAAAAATCAAGTTTTTGAAACCCGAGTACGGATTCCGAGAACATTTTGGTTACTCTAATCTAATGTTTATCACGGCAGGAGAGTTGATTCCTGCCCTTACAGGTACAAGCTGGGACGATTTCATAAAAGAACGTATCCTTAACCCACTGAATATGAACCGATCAACCCTGCATGTATCGGCTTTACATCATCTTGACAATATTGCTCAACCCCACACTTATGTTGACAATGAACTCAGGCAGATTCCATGGCTCGACTGGGACAATATGGGGCCGGCCGGCTCACTCATTTCGAGTGCAAATGATATGGCTAACTGGCTGCAAATGAACTTGTCAAAAGGTGTTTTCGGTAAGGATACACTGGTGAGCAGGCGGCAACTATTCGAGTTGTGGTCACCCCGAACGATTATCGGTGTATCAGCCGGATCGATGGCCATGTTCCCTGAAACTAATTTTAAAAGTTATGGTTTAGGCTGGTCACTAATGGATTATAATGGATACAAAGTGATTGGTCACAATGGCGGTTATGACGGGATGATAAGCCAGACGTTTTTTGTTCCCGAAGCAAATGTCGGTGTGGTAATTATGACAAATGCCCTGTCATCGCTGTATTACCCGCTTTATTATCACACACTGGACGAGCTTTTGAATGTAGAGGTGAAACAAAACTGGAATGATGAACTTCGGCAGAGGATTCAAAAAAATGAAGCAAGACAAAAGGAATACATTAAGGCACAGGAAGATAAACGTGTTTTAAATACCACTCCTTCCCTCCCACTCGATCAATACGCAGGAATTTTTGGCGGTAATATTTATGACACCATTAGCATCTCTCTGAATAACAAACAACTAGAGCTTCAGTTCGCCAGAAGTCCTCAATTTTTTGCAACATTGAATCACTGGCATTATAATACCTTCCAGATTGAATTTAAGGCATTTCCCTCATTGCCCAAAGGTTATGTAACTTTTGAGATAGACCGCAGAGGAAATATTACTGGCATAGAAATATTTTTGGATAATCCTGACTTTGACTTCACTGAATTTGACTTATTAAAACTGAACTAAAAAAATCAGACAGCAGCCAGTTTCTTTTCACTTTTGTATGACCAAACATTAACTCCGATGGCAATTGCCAACGAAATTAATGCGATGGTGAAGGTAATGGTCAAGCCAAATCTTTCGTATAAAAACACACCAAGCGTGGGGGCAAAAAGTGCTCTGAAACCAGTTAAAAAAAGATGAACCGATTGATAAGTACCTGCATCCGCTGCTTTGCAAAAATAGGCCGAACCAATGTTCCATAACAGCACCATTGTTGCTGCAAAAACTCCATGTGCTAGAATATAAAAAATAAGTATATAATACAACTTAATTCCTGCAATTACTGTATAGGCAGGAACCCAAACCGTAAGCATCAAAAAGAAAATGTATAAGAAAATGGAGCTGTACGTAAGCACCGAAAACTTACGCGGATCAAGGTTGCCAAGCAATCCGCCAAAAAATGGTAATAATATGATTGCCAATATATTATATGCATTCTTATAAAAAGCTACACTACTGTAATTCAAATCAAGTCCCTGATAAAAGAAAATCGCAATCACCGTTACTGACACCATAAATGAAAATCCATAAAACATAAAACCTATTTCGAAATGACGATATGGTTTATTGGTTTTCAAAATCAGAATCATATCCTTTGCAGATGCTTTTACAGAAATCCAAAATTTTTGGCGGTGAAGCACAATATTCTCTTCAATCCGAATCATCGAAAGCAGCCACAAACCAATCATACTCAACACACCAGCCAAAGGAAGGCTCCATTTGAACAGATAATAATTCTGATCGAGCATAACACCATAAAAGAAGGTGGTAAGCAACATCACAATTTTATTTATAGAAGTAGCATAACTATATAGCTTTCCAAAATGCTGATGTTCATAATTATTCTTTAGTAAAAAATTTATCGTCGGGTTAATCACCAGTGCACCAATATAATAGATAAAAAATATCCCTAAAAAAATAAAATGATAGATCGAGGAATTTGCATAAGCAGAAGCCTCTGAAGGAAAAAATACGAGTGCGAGCAGTGGCAGACGTGTGAGTATCGCAGTCTTGCGCAATAGAAAAGCCCGGTTTTTAACTCTCTTAAGCCATTCATTCATCAGAAAAAGCAAGATGAAAACAGCCATACTAAACTGAAAAAGCAGGCTCATCTGGTAGTTACTGCCCTGCATACTTTTCAGAAAAACGAACTCATTAAGTGCCAAAATTCCCAGCACAACGCCTTCGATAGTTGCGTAAGCAGTGTGAAGATAAAAAGCTCTTTTTTCGACAGGCCCCAGACGCGGAAAGGACATACGGCAATTTTGATGCGAATTTACAAAATGCCGGCTTATCCCTGTTGCTGACAAACAAGGTATAGAAAAATAAACACCTCATCGAAAACAATTCGTTCTAATTCTTGTTTATTATCAACAAAAAAACACAATATGAAAACACTTACATTATTGATTATAACACTTTTAACTACTTCAGGTCTGATGGCTCAAAGCAACTTTCATGATTTTGTTGTGAAAGACATTGATGGAAACGAGTTTTCATTGTCAGGTTTAAAAGGTAAAAAAGTGATGGTGGTTAATACTGCCAGCAAATGTGGCCTGACCCCACAATATGAAACACTTGAAAAGCTATACCAGGAATATGGTTCTGAAAGCTTTGTAATCATTGGGTTTCCAGCTAATAATTTCATGAATCAGGAACCTGGGTCCGAAGCAGAAATTAAAGAGTTTTGTACCCTCAACTATGGTGTTAGCTTCCCGATGATGTCCAAAATCTCAGTAAAAGGTGATGACATGCACCCGCTCTATCAGTGGCTGACCAGTAAAGAAAAAAATGGTTTTGAAGATTCCAGTGTCAGCTGGAATTTTCAGAAATATCTGATTGATGAAAATGGAAACCTGGTAAAAGTCGTTAAACCCCGAACTGATCCATACGATGAAAGTATAATCACCTGGCTGACGGATAAATCAGGCAAATAAGACCGGATTCAATTGGTTTTTTTTATGATGGAGAGGTCATCTAATCATTGGTGGCCCCTCTTTATTTTTCATACACCAGTTCACCGAAAACAGCAAGCTTAATCACTTTTGCATCAATTATTTGATCTTCATCTGCTACCAGGATATCCGTATCCAGCATTACAAAATCTGCTGCCTTTCCAATTTCAATGCTGCCTTTGACATTTTCTTCAAAAATTCCCATGGCAGGCCAAATGGTAATTGAACGCAATGCATCTGCACGGCTTAAGGCATTCTCCATTTGAAAACCTTCAGCAGGAATCCCCTGACTATTTTTTCTGAAGACAGCTGAATAAAAGGTTTTTAAAGGATCAATGTCCTCAATCGGGAAGTCAGTGCCATTGATAAGCCATCCGTTTTCATTCAGAAGCATTTGTTGTGCATAAGCCCCTTTTATTCGCTCATTTCCAATGCGGTCTGGCACCCAAAGCATATCCGAAGTAGCGTGGGTGCTTTGAATTGAAGGAATGATATTATACCTGCCAAACATTTCAAAATCGTCAGGATGAACAATTTGAGCATGTTCGATGCGCCATCTGCGATTGTTATGTTCAGGCAAAAATTTAGAATAAAGATTTAAAACATACCGGTTCGCGGCATCCCCAATGGCATGTGTATTCACCTGAAAACCATTATCATAAGCCCTTTTGCATATGTTTTCATAAAAATCATCAGAAAAAAGCTTCATACCTGATTTGTGCTGATCATCATGGTACGGTTCAAGCAGCCATGCCCCTCTCGATCCGAGGGCACCATCGGCATACAACTTAACTGCCGAAACGGATAGCCTCTCACTAAACTGTGGCCCTTTTGGCATAAAATAATCCAGGGTAATATCGTCAGGGTCAAGCATGGCATTAATTTTCATTTTCAAACTTCCCTCCTTCTGCAGGCGATCAATCAACCTGATCTTTGAAAGCGGCAAACCCGCATCAACAACACCTGACAGCCCTTTACTAAAACAAGAATCCTGTGCAGCCAACAAAGCCTTAATCTGCTCCGGTTCAGTCAATAAAGGAATCAATGCTTTCACAGGTTCATCTGCCTTATCAACCAATATCCCGCTTGGCGAACCATCTTTACGCAATTGTACCTCACCACCTTCAATAGTCGTTTTTCCAGCAATTCCTGCAGCCTCAAGTGCAGCTTTGCTGGCCAGGGCGGCGTGGCCATCAATTCGTATCAGAAATATTTTCTTACCCGGAAAATGCTCTTCCAGCAAAGCATTATCAGGAAATTGTTTATCCTGCCACAAATTCTGATCCCATCCCCTGCCCAAAAGCCATTCCGATTCATTTACGGAATCATGCAATTTCAGCCTTTCTATCACTTCCCCAAAGGATTTACTTCCGGCCAATTCGGCATATCGTATCAGATTTTCGCCATATCCCATAAAATGGCAATGGCCGTCAATAAATCCGGGATAAATAGCTTTGCCGTCAGCATCTATTAACTGATCTGCTGCATAGGTGTTTAAAATTTCCACTGAGTTTCCAACTGCAACAAACTTTCCATCTGCTACCGCAAAGGCCTGTTGTTTTGAAAATGCAGAATCAACAGTATATACTTTAGCGTTATGAACGATTAAATCTACTTTTATCTTCGGAGAATCGCAGGAAGTGATCATAAGAAAAATTATCAGGTTTATTAAAGATATAGCTCTCATTTTGAATTTTTTATAAAATATTTTTCAACTAGATTCTATTGAATATTAAACATTTTCTTCAAAGGCAAGACCAAAATATTGATCAATGGTTTTATTTTCGACCAATTGTTTTGGAGTACCGGAAACAAGTGGCATTTGTGGAGCCATTAACCAAAGTGTATCCACATGTTTCAAAATCATATCCAGGTCGTGAGAGCTCAAAAGTATTGTCTTTTGTGTATCAACACACAATTGTTTCAGGAGTTTTAACAGATTCAATTTACTGGGATAATCTAAAAATGCAGATGGTTCGTCTAACAATATAAGCGGAGTGTCCTGAGCCAGAGCTTTAGCAATCAACACTTTTTGCTTCTCTCCATCACTCAGACTTTTGAACAATCTGGATGCAAATTGCTTTATTCCAGCCATTTCCATGCTTTCAAAAATTATCTGTCTGTCCAACTTACTCAACTGCATCCACTGATTGATATAAGGATAACGCCCTGCTGATACCAGATCAAAAACTGTAAGATAAGCATCTGTGATTCGATCAGTGAAAACAATACTTAACATCCTGGACAACTGGTGCAGATTTAATGAACTCAATGTTTTACCTGCAATTTCAATGTTGCCATCCAGGGCAGGTTGCATACCGGCGATAGTTCTGAACAAGGTTGACTTACCGGCTCCGTTAGGGCCGCTCAATGCTACCATTTCTCCTTTATTAACAAAGGCATTAATTGGAGGAGTAAGAACACGCACTTCTTTAGGCTTTCCTTGCGCTTTGTAGCCGATTTGTAAATGATGCAATTTTAGCATTTCCATCACGATACTATTGAATTGGATTTGTGCTGACGCAGGATGACAGCGATCACAAACGGTGCACCGATCAGTGATGTCACCGCATTAATAGGTAAGCTTCCTTCAAAGCCCGGCAATCGCGCTATTAAATTGCATACAAGTGCTAAGATGATTCCGGTTCCTATCGAAGCCGGTATCAGCACCAAATGATTACTGGTTTTGAATAAATTACGCGCAATATGGGGGACTGCCAGGCCTATAAAAGCAATCGGCCCGGCATAAGCCGTTATCACTGCTGTGAGATAACCAGCAAGCAAAATGATCAGTCGGGTGATCAAATGCGTATTTAATCCAAGATTTTCGGCATATCTTTCGCCTAACAATAACATATTCAACGATTTGGATAAATAAATACTGAATATTAATCCAACTGAAATGGCAGAAACAAAATACGGAATCTGCATCCGGCTAACGCCCGAAAAAGTTCCCATTCCCCAGATGACAAAAGCCTGAATATCTTCTTTGCGGCTGTAAAAACGTAACAAACCTGTTAAAGCTCCGGCTAGATAAGCAATCATAATCCCAATAATCAGCAGGCTAACGATATGATTAACCCTGGAACTGGCTGCCATCAAAACGAACAAAACAGCTACAGCACCTGCCATAGCCGCCAGGCTGATACCCAAACTTCCGATCCAGCCCAAAGACGAGATAACAGTTCCGGCAAAACTCCCGCTAAAAAACAATAACAAGGCTACACCTAAACTGGCACCGCTGCTGATTCCTAAAATTGAAGGATCTGCAAGCGGATTTCTAAATAAAGTTTGCAAAAGTAATCCTGCAACCGCCAGTCCTGCTCCGGCAAAAACTGCCACTAGCAATTGCGGGATGCGATAATCCCAAATAATAAGGGATTCACCTGTTAATCCTTCATCATTAAAGAATAGAATCTGTATAACTGTTTGTGGGTCAATTAATACCGATCCCCAAAAAATATTTGCCATCATCAAAATGATAATCCCAAGGCCGATCAGCAAAAAAACACTAACTAACCGCTTATTCGTCATGGATTTCCTCTTTTAGTAATTGATGATAAACTGGTTTGTGTTCAGGTAATAAATGTGGATGCAAAATAGCAATAAAATCAGCTAAGACCACATGAGGCTGAAACTGACTCGTTTCAAAATAAGCCGTTCTAAAAGTATTACAAAAGATGATCTTTCGGTTTCGAAAGGCTTTAAAACCAGCATAAATCTCATTCTCGTTCTTTAGGTCTTCATAAGAATAAGGTGCATCTGTAAAATGGGTAACAAACCAAAAATCGGCCTCCGAGGCCTGCGAAATAATGGTTTCCAAATCCAGCGCAACACTACCTGTTATATTGTTGCCCTTCCAAATATAATCCGCACCGGCATCCTTAAAAATCGTTGCCAGATAACTTTTTCCTCCGGGAACATACCACTGTTCGTTAAAGGCCTTATCCGACATGATTGTGGCTTTAGGCATGGTATCACTGATCAAAGATTTCAATTTAAAATATTCATTTTCAATGTGATCAAACCAGGCTTCTGTCACGGCCTCCTCACCGGTGAGCCATCCGATCACTCTTAACCATTCAGCACGACCCAAAGGGCTGTTTTCCAGATAATCCGGCCACATAAAAAGAGGTAAACCAGTTCGTTTCAATTGATCTATACTTACCTCCAGGCCTGGAGAATATAAAATTAGTTCGGGCTGTAAACTAATGGTTTTCTCAAAATCGAGTATGCCGTTTTTCATCACATCTAATACAGAACCCTTTGCCAGTAACTCTTTCATCACACTATCATATACAAATCCAGACTCAGAAATACCTAAAATAAGGTGTTCTTTTCCAATTTTTAAAAGTGGCGTCCATTGGGTAGATGAAAGTGCAATCAATCCTTTTAAAGGTGTTTTAATTTTCTGAAATTTGGTAAAATCATCAGGAACCTGAGTGATTGAATCCTGCAATAAATAATGAGAAACTTCATTTGTATAAGGTGAGCGAATCTCTAACAATATGCCATATTCGACTTGTTCAGCTTTTATCATTTGCGCATGCCGCATCAAAGTATTAATGATAACATGTTTATTATCTGTCACTTCGAATTGACAACTTACAGCAAAAAGCCATAGAAAAATATAACCCAAACGAAATTTTGAAAACAAATCCTTAGTAGCCATATCATCGAAAATCTTCACGTTCCAGTAATAGGATGGCATGATGGGGAACAATGAAAAATTTTTCGCCATTAAAATGTACTTCGATTGCTCCCTTCTGCAAAAAAATGGCTTTATCACCTACCTGGGCTTGTAAAGGAAGATAGCGTGTTTGCTCACTATTTTGTTGTTTCCAGGGCTCATCCTCAACATCTTGAGGAATTGGGATCGGATAACCAGGCCCGCATTTTACCACATAACCAGCCTGAATTTCTTCTTTGGAAGCATATCCGGGTGGTAAAAACAAACCGGTTCTGGTTTTATCTGGTGAAGATTTGGGTTTAATCAATACACGATCTCCAACTACAATAAGCTTCTCAAGCTGGTCAACCTTCATGTAAGTGGCAATTTTTTTAGCATTATTTTTGATAGCTCAAAAGTACAAAAAGGAAGGCAACAGTCGTACATTACCGAAAATTATGGATACTTTTGTCTGTTGAATCAGCAAAGAAATAGTGCTAACATGAGATTTATCTTTTTCAGAACCAATAAGCCCAGAAGATTTTCGTATCGTCCGCGCTATTATGATCAGGACAAAGAAGCGCTTGAACGACGTAAAGCAGAAATGGGGCTGGAAGCAAAGCTTACTGAACAGGAAGCCAGAAGAATGCGTATGTCAGCCAGGTGGCGTAAACAAAATCCAGCCGACTTTGAAAATAAGTATAAACGAACAAGTTTCATCATTTATGGTTCTGTGGTATTGGTGGGCATTTATGTTATCTTTTTTACCGATTTAATTGATAACCTTATCCGTGCTTTCGGACTGACGATCTAAATTGCTGAAATGCTGACAGATATAATTAAACTCCTACCTGATTCCGTTGCCAATCAAATTGCTGCGGGTGAAGTAATTCAACGACCTGCATCTGCCGTTAAAGAACTGCTTGAGAATGCTTTGGATGCAGGAGCCACACAGATCGAACTGGTTGTTAAGGATGCCGGAAAAACTCTGATACAGGTAATTGATAATGGTTGCGGGATGTCCGAAACAGATGCACGTATGAGTTTTGAGCGTCATGCCACTTCTAAAATCCAGAAAGCCGATGACCTGTTTGCCATTCGTACCATGGGTTTTCGCGGAGAAGCACTGGCAAGTATTGCTGCCATTGCACAGGTTGAAATGAAATCAAAACGCAATGAGGATGAGCTTGGAACACAGATAAGTATCGAAGGTTCAGTTGTTAAAAGTCAAACCCCGGTTGCGATGAACAACGGCACTCAGCTTGCCGTAAAAAATTTGTTTTTTAATGTTCCGGCCCGGCGTAACTTTTTGAAATCCAATCCTGCAGAAATGAGACACATTGTAGAAGAGTTTCATCGCGTAAGCCTGATGCATCCTGAGGTCTCATTTAGTCTGATTAGTAATGATAAACAAATTTTTCACCTAAACACAGGCAACCTGAAACAACGTATTGTTGGCTTGTTTGGTAATGCTTACAACGAAAGGCTGCTACCCGTGTCACAACAAGCTGATACAGTGAATATACAGGGATTTATTGGCAAAGCTGTTTATGCCAAAAAAACACGTGGTGAACAATATTTCTTTGTCAACAAAAGATTTATCAGGCATCCGTATCTGCATCATGCCATCGAAAATGCCTTTCAAGAACTTTTACCAAAGGATAGTTTTCCTACTTATTTTATTAATATTCAGGTAGATCCTGCAGAGATCGACATCAATATTCACCCTACAAAAACAGAGGTAAATTTTCAGGATACCAAGCTAATTTATGCCATTTTACATGCGGCTGTAAAAAAGACGATCGGGCAGCACAACCTGTCACCTTTGATTGATTTTGATGAACCCACTGATGCCAGAATAGATTTTGGTGAAATAAGCAGGGCTAATCGTCCGGTAAGCCCTCCTTCTATTACAATTGATAAAAGTTTCAATCCTTTTCATCAGGCTGAATCACAACACTTTAATCCCAGAACCACGCCTACTGATCAAGGCAATGAAAACTGGCGAATACTTTATGACAATAATTCAACTGAAGATCGGAATTATGACAACAGTACGGAAATTCAACCTTCAATTGAAAAACCAGTTGAAAATGAAGACCTTCCCGGAAACAATCGTTTTCTGCAATTACGCAAAAGCTTCATTATTACTGCCATACGGAGTGGGTTGATGGTTATTGATCAGCACTTGGCACATAGCCGCATTCTGTATGAAAAATACCTGAAACAACTTGAACGAGGACAGCAGGGATCGCAGCAGGAGCTTTTTCCGCATCAGATAAGACTTAACAGCGATGACGCAGCTGTTTTAAAGGAGATTATGCAGGAATTAGCCATTTTGGGTTACCAAATCAATCCGGTTAGCAGCAATACGTTTGTCGTTAACGGTACTCCTGATGGACTGAATGACAAAGACATACAAGAATTAATTGAACTAATGATTGAACAATACAAACGTAATTCACTTGATTTGCAGCTTCAAAAAAAACTCAATCTTGCCCGAACCATGGCTTCGCAAACGGCCATAAAATACGGCCAGGCATTAAGTGAACAGGAGATGACATCACTTATTGATCAATTATTTGCCTGTCAGGTTCCGGAGATCAGTCCGGATGGGCGCAAAATTATTGTTACTTTGCCACTTGAACAACTTCAACAACTTTTCAAACTGACACTATGACGCAATTTCAACCGACAGGATTTAAAGTATTACCCACTGTGGTAAAAAACCTGCTGATCATAAATGGATTGTTTTTTCTTGCAATGATAAGCTTTGGTGATGTCTTTCACATTGATCTGACTAAAATACTTGGACTTCACTATCTTAGTGCTTCAGATTTCAGACCTTACCAATTTATTACTTATATGTTTATGCATGGAGGCTTTGCACATATTTTATTTAATATGTTCGCCCTCTGGATGTTTGGAAACACCTTGGAAAACGTATGGGGACCCCGGCGGTTTTTGATTTATTATATGGTTACAGGAGTTGGTGCAGGTTTGGTGTATTTGATCTGGATCAGTTTTCAGATAAATCCTGTAATCAATGAGATCAATAATTTTCTGGAAACAAGAGATCTGGCTGCTTTAGGACATTTTACCTCCGAACATATTCGTCTTAATGAATTTTCAGGTTCAATTTGGCAGCAATTTCAGGGTTTTGAACAAAGTTTAAGGATATTATCCGCAAACCCAGAAAACGCACAGGCCATGCACATGGCAATCAGTTTTATGGCCGATTACAAGGAATTCTACCTCAATCAGCACGTGGTGGTGGGGGCATCTGGAGCTGTTTTCGGGATTTTACTTGCTTTTGGTATGATGTTTCCAAATGCCGTCATATATTTGTATTTTGCCATACCTATAAAAGCAAAATACTTCGTTATTATTTATGGTGCTTTCGAGCTTTTTGAAGGTGTGATGAACAGGCCGGGCAGCAATATTGCTCATTTTGCACATCTGGGAGGCATGTTATTTGGTTATCTGTTAATTATGTATTGGAAAAAGAAAGGTGAATTTCGATAAAAGTTATGAGTTCAAGCGCATCCGATTCAGTATTTTTGGCTGTAAAACAGTTTTTTAGGCAACGAAGTGTATTGCCCAGATTGATAATTATCAACACTGGTGTGTTCCTGCTCGTGTATGTTGTTAACCTTTTTTATTGGCTTTTTCAGCTTAAAACAGATACGGCCTTTATATCGCCATTAACCCGCTTGCTTGCTATTCCTGCCGATTTGAACCTGTTGATCCTAAAACCCTGGACGATATTTAGTTATATGTTTTTGCATGAAGGTTTCTTTCACCTTTTTTTTAATATGCTGGTTTTATTTTTTGGCGGCCAGATATTTTTGCAGTACCTCTCATCGCTTAAATTGCTAAGCACCTACATTTTTGGAGGTTTGACAGGAGCATTTTTTTATGTATTGGCATACAATATTTTTCCTGTATTTTATGGAGTAGCTCAGGTTTCTGTTGCTTTGGGTGCCTCTGCTTCCGTGTTAGCGATTCTGGTTGCTGCAGCCACCTACGTTCCGCAATACACCGTGAATTTGGTTATCATTGGACCCGTCAAGTTAAAATATCTAGCCATTGTATTTGTTATCCTGGATTTTTTCAGCATACAGGGAAATAATCCTGGAGGCCATATTGCCCACCTGGGTGGTGCTCTTTGGGGTTTTTTATACATTTATTGGTACAAAAACGGCACGGACATCTATAGTTTTTTTAATCGTTTTTATTCGAACAGGATGCAAGTGAAACCTGGCTACAAAAAAACAGTCAGGACGATGACGGATGATGAGTACAACCGTTTTCGCCATGAAGAACAGGAAATGATTGATCAGATATTGGACAAAATAGCAAAAAACGGCTATAAAAGCCTCACTAACAAAGAGAAAGAGATATTATTCAAATCAGGAAATAAATCTTCCTGAGCTGTATATTGCTTGAAGTATTGTTGTAAAATTATAGTAAACAAGCTTTAATATTGGAAATGCATTTGACTAACATAGATTAACGCCTTGAATTTTAAACTATCATCAGAATTCAAACCGACCGGAGATCAGCCGGAAGCTATCAAACAGCTGGTAGAAGGGCTGAAACGTGGAGATTCGTTTCAAACCCTGCTTGGTGTGACGGGTTCTGGTAAAACATTTACGGTTGCCAATGTTTTGGCAGAGGTAAACCGGCCGGCTTTGGTATTAAGTCATAATAAAACACTGGCAGCCCAGTTATATGGCGAATTTAAGCAGTTTTTCCCCGATAATGCTGTGGAATATTTTGTTTCGTATTACGATTACTATCAGCCGGAAGCGTTTATACCTACCACTAACACTTATATTGAAAAAGACCTTTCGATCAATGATGAAATTGAAAAACTTCGGTTAAGCACCACCTCCGCCCTTTTGTCAGGACGAAGAGATGTAATTGTAGTATCTTCTGTTTCATGTATTTATGGGATTGGCAATCCGG
The DNA here is from genome assembly GCA_028704385.1 of Bacteroidales bacterium. Taxonomy (GTDB): domain Bacteria; phylum Bacteroidota; class Bacteroidia; order Bacteroidales; family F082; genus UBA5536. The sequence continues at coordinate 25,955 of JAQVLA010000011.1, forward strand.
ATGACTTCAATAGTAATGTAATTTACCTTGAAAAAGGTCAACAGATAAGTCGTAACCTTATTCTCCAGGCTCTGGTGAATGCTTTATACAGCAGAACAGATTTGGAGTTAAGCCGAGGCAAATTCAGGGTAAAAGGTGATACTTTGGATGTGTATCCTGCATACAGCGACACAGCTTTCAGGATTATTTTCTGGGGAGATGAGATAGATAAGCTCGAAACCATTGAGGCTGAGAGCGGTAAACGAATTGAATCCTTAAATGAGATCACGATTTTTCCGGCAAATATTTTTGTCACATCTCAGGACAAAATGAAAGAGGCAGTACGCGAAATTCAGGATGATATGTTTAATCAGGTGGCCTATTACAAAGAAATAGGAAAATTTGAAGAAGCTAAAAGACTGGAAGATCGTGTAACATACGACATCGAGATGATGCGTGAACTTGGCTATTGCAGCGGCATTGAGAATTACTCGCGTTATTTCGATGGCAGAAAACCCGGAACACGGCCATTCTGCCTGCTGGATTACTTTCCGGACGATTTCGTTACAATAATTGACGAAAGCCATGTTACCATTCCTCAGTTACGTGCCATGTATGGAGGTGATCGTTCAAGAAAGCAAACGCTCGTGGAATATGGATTTCGGTTACCTTCGGCCCTTGACAACCGTCCATTGAAATTCGATGAATTTGAAGCCATCACCCAACAAATTATCTATGTGAGTGCAACGCCTGGCGATTATGAGTTACAACAATCAGAAGGGGTTTTTGTGGAGCAACTGATCAGACCCACCGGATTGTTGGACCCTGTCATTGAGGTACGTCCAAGTATCAATCAGATTGATGATTTGCTGGATGAAATCTCAGCAGTGGTTGATCAGAAACAGCGTGTGCTGGTAACCACACTTACCAAGCGAATGGCAGAAGAGCTAACCAAATATCTGAACAAATTAAATGTGAGCTCCAGGTATATTCATTCGGATATTGACACCCTCGAACGTGTTGAAATTATGCACGGACTTAGGAATGGATCCTTTGATGTTTTGGTTGGGGTAAACCTGTTAAGAGAAGGTTTGGATTTGCCCGAAGTTAGCCTCGTTGCCATTTTAGATGCTGACAAAGAAGGTTTTTTAAGATCAGAACGTTCACTAACCCAGACTGCAGGACGAGCTGCCCGCAATGTAAATTCGAAAGTAATCATGTATGCTGATAACATCACCGGATCGATGCAGCGAACCATTGATGAGACTAACAGAAGACGATCAAAACAATTGGCATACAACGAAAAACACAATATCACGCCCCGCAGCATCATCAAATCAATGTACAATGTACTTGGACATAAACCAAAAACAGATCAGGATAACGTCTATCCATTTGCTGCTGCCGAGCCAGCTGTCGTTGCTGATCCCATAATCACTTACCTAAGTGAGGCAGATCTTAAAAAAGCCATTCAAAATGCAAAAAAAGCTATGGATGCAGCTGTTAAAGAACTTGATTTTATTGAAGCTGCCAGATTGAGAGATGAGATTAAATTATTTGAAGATCAGTTAAATAAAATCCGTACTTGAATTTTTGCCCGAATGATTTTTAGTATAATTCTGTTATTCAATAACTTAGCGGGTTTTTCTTATTAATAACATAAAGTTATTAACTAGATACTGTAAATAACTTGGCTTATTTATATCTTTATTCACAGTTAATTCCCTAATTTTGCTTACATATAGTAAAAACCTGATAAGTCAACCCGAGCATATAAACCTACTTCTGATTTAACTTAACAAAATGAAAAAGAAAATTTTAGTTATGGATGATGAGCTTAGCATCAGGATGCTCCTCGAAAATTTCCTGAGTAAAAGCTACGATGTCATCACTAAAAATGACGGTATGGAAGGTATCAAATGGATGGAAGACGGCAATATGCCCGACCTCATTGTCGCTGATATTCAAATGCCCAATCTTGATGGTTACGAGTTCATTAAGAATATCCGTTCGAGTGGCTTTTTTAAAGATGTTCCTTTAATCATGTTGTCAGGCATCGAAAGCTCACAGGAAAAAGTTAAGTGCCTCAAATTAGGAGCAAACGATTATATGGTAAAACCATTTAACCCGGAAGAGCTGTCCGTTCGAATCGAACTTCTGCTCGCCCGCAAATAACCCAAAATTGTTTTGCCATGTCCGAGACCAGTCCTCATCAATATAAGGTGTTGTATATCGGTGGATATCCCGATTTTATCCAGGAGCTAAACTCCCGGCCTGACTGGTTTGATTTAGTAGTTGTTGAAAACGGCTTAAAAGCCATGAGTTTGTTAAAGGAAGATAAATCCATTCATGCCATAATTTGTGAGACCTACTTACCTGGAATGAACGGAATTGATATTGCTGAGATGCGTCAATTGAAACAAGTTCATGTTAAAACACCGTTTATACTGGTTTCACCCGAAAAAGATGATAAAAACAAAGTAAAAGCCTTCAAAACTGCCGTAAACGACTTCTACGAAGGTAAACTGGATGCTGAAAAAATACACCACAGAATCAATTACCTCAGAAAATATTTTGCATATTACAGCACAATCTCCGAAGATTCAAAAACAAACCATGAATATAAAATACCCTGGGACAAAAGGCTTTTTGATATCATAGTTTCCTTTTTTGCCCTGCTTATCCTCTCTCCTGTTCTTATCATCGTGATGATTGCCATAAGAGCAGAATCGAAAGGAAAAGTATTTTATACCAGCAAACGTGTTGGAACAGGCTACAGAATTTTTGATTTTTACAAGTTACGTTCCATGCGCATCGGAGCAGATGCTGCACTTAAAGAATTGAAACATCTCAACCAATATGAAACAGAAAAAAAGGAAGAAGTAGCAAATGATTTCTGTCCGCGATGTGCTTCATTACCCGAAGGAGAATACTGTTCAGAGATACTTTATTCGGAAGGAAAAAAGATATGTGAATATTGGTATTTTGAAAAGAAAAAGCAAAAGGCCGACAGCACCTTCATCAAAATAAAGGATGATCCGCGTGTGACAAGAGTTGGAAAATTCATCCGCAATACCAGTATTGATGAGTTACCACAATTAGTAAATGTACTTAAAGGCGATATGTCAATAGTTGGTAACAGGCCACTCCCCTTATATGAAGCCGAAATGCTTACATCGGATGATTGGAGCGAACGATTTATGGGTCCGGCTGGTATTACAGGGCTTTGGCAGGTTGAAAAACGAGGTAAAAAAGGTTCCATGTCAGAAGAGGAAAGGAAAGCACTGGACAATCAATACGCCAGAAATTATTCTTTTTGGGGGGATATTAAATTGATTTTAAAGACAATACCGGCAGTCTTTCAAAAAGAAAATGTTTAATTATCATGTTAGGAAATTGTTAAAAACTCTTTGATAACTCTATGAATCAAAAATTATATATCAAAGTATTTCTTTTCTACCTTGCAAAATTGTTAACAGAACTAATAAAAAGTCAACAATTGAAACAACTTCTACATCATAGAGATTTTGCACACATTGTCATTGTAACATGTTTTTTATTCCTGGCAGTTCCAGGACTGGAAGCTCAAATCAGAGCTGATGATGAAACAAAATTGTTTAATCCGCTCACAGACGACATCACAAAACGTTTGCCAACCTTACGTGTTTTGTTAGATTCTGCCATTGCCAATGCCCCTTCGGTCAGATACGAAGAGCTAAAAGCCGATTTTTATTATTATGAACAAAAAACCCAGGAAAGATACTGGTTGGAACACTTTAGCTTTAATTTGGACTGGAACTGGGGAAAATGGAACTTCAGGGACCGCGACGAACTTACACGGCTTGATCGTTTTTACCTGAGCGAGTCATTCCGTGATAATTTTGCAGTGGGTTTTTATATCCGTTTCCCGTTTGCAACACTTGTTGATCGCAGAAACAGAATAAACAAACAGAAAAAATGGATTGAATTATCATTAGTACAGCGAGAAATCAACAAAAAATATATTGAAAGTGAAGTGATTGAAACTTACAATATGATGATACAATGGCAAAACTACATCAGAATTTATAACGATTATCAAAAGTTTACCATGATCCAAATGCACATGGCTCAAAATCAATTTTTAAATGGTGAAATAGGAATTGCAGAATATACAAGGCTTAAAGAGATTCAAACACGCGGGGCTGTTGAATATCAGCAAGCTATAGCCGAATTTAGCAAAAATTATCAACTTCTTGAAATACTTACCGGAATCAACTTTAACCTGATAAACGTACTAAGATAACCCAACAATGGATCTAGCTCAATTTATACGCGTATTTCGAAAAAATATTTTGCTACTGATTGCAATACCGCTGCTCCTGGCAGTTGTTGTTTATTACTTTACACGTAATCAAAGCAAAGTGTACGAATCGGAAGCGATTATCTATACTGGTATAACAACCGGCTACTCCATCGAATCAACTGCCCAACGACCTACCGACTTTTTTAGTACTTCGGCACAATTTGATAACCTGATAAATATAATCAATTCCCGGCAAACAATTGTAGAATCAGCCATTATGCTATTGGCCCAGAATCTTTCTCTGGAAACGTATAACGCCCAATACATCTCAAAGGACAATTTTCAGAAACTTAATCAAATGGTTCCCAAGAGAGTGAAAGATATGGTTGTTAAAAACGGTAAGGCAGGAATAGAGCGCGAAAAAGAAGAACAAATCAAAAATCTGGAAAAAGAAATAAGAAACCTGGAAAAAGAAATAAGTAAAAAGAAAAATCGGGCATTAGTTGAACTTACAAACGGAAACGGAGACAGTAATTCAGCGGATTATGAGCCACAAACAGGTGTGACAAAAAATTCAGATCAGTATGCTGAAAGTCCTGAAGGTAGCAGTAATAAAAAAACCCATGTGGTGCAGGCAGGAGAAACGCTGCTCTCCATCTCCAGGAAATACGGCATAAGTCTTACCAAACTCCGCGAACTTAACCACTTTGATGGGCAGCTAAAGGTTGGACAGCGAATTGTGATAACATCAAGTGGTACAAATCCGGGCAATAATTATGGGTATTCAGAAAAAGTGGTTAGCCTCTATGATGAAGAGGAACTGCTTAATGATGTTGTTAACATGCCAGCCATTGAACCTAATCAGGAAGCTGCTTATAATCAAGCTTTTAGTTTTGATCTCGCTTCAGAATCAGAAGCCTTCACCATTGAGAAAGATCCAATAATACCAAGAGGAATTCGTGATGACGATTTTTATAAAACCATTCAGAATTTCACAAATTACTATAACTCCAGTGATACTAATTTCATCTATGGATTACTGCATTACGGCCAAAGTCCGCACTACAGCATCAATTCCATCAAAAAACTACAGATATACAGGATTAACAACAGCGATCTGGTCCGATTAATCTATACCTCTGATGATCCAGGAATTTGCCAGCAAACGCTAAAAATTATCGCACAGGTTTTTGTAAAAAATTACAAGCTTTTAAAAGAGAACCAAACCGATCTGGTGGTAGCATATTTTAAAAGTCAGGTTGATTCGGCTGACAGGCAACTTCAGGCAGCAGAAGACAGATTGCTGAAATTCAACAAAAAGAACAACATCATCAATTATGCCGAGCAAACAAAATACATAGCTGCTCAAAAGGAAGACCTGGATCTGTATTATCAGAATGAGCAGGTACGCATGGCTCAGGCATCTGCAGCCTTACGCGAATTGGAGACAAAACTCACCAGACGCGACAGTATCTATCTGAAAAGTGATATGATCAATCAGAAAAGAAAACAATTTGCAGATATTTCAGAGAAGATTTTGATCAACGAACTGGCCGAAGATTACGATCAGCGAATAGGTAATGAGATTGCCCGATTGCGTATCGAAGCAGACCAACTCAGAGATGAGATTAAACTTTATGTAGATCAACTCTATTTGTACAGCCATTCAACACAGGGTGTTCCAATAGCAGCCTTATTGGACGAATGGCTCAGTAATGCGCTTACCTACGAGGAAGCTAAAGCCAGTCTGGTTGTGCTTTCGAGAAGGAAAATGGATTTTGTTAGAACGTATCAGCGTTTTGCCCCGCTGGGTGCCATGCTCAAACGTATTGAACGGGAAATAACGGTTGCCGAACAATCCTATCTCGAATTGTTGCGCAGTCTTAACCTGGCTAAAATGCGACAGCAAAACCTGCAAATGGCTACTAATATACGCATCGTTGACCCTCCCTATTTTCCGTTGAGTGCGCAAGCTTCTAAAGCCAAATTTTTAGTTCCGGCTGCTGCTATTATCGGATTTTTGCTGGTGGCATTTATCATTTTGGTTTTGGAGTATTTTGACCAGTCACTCCGAAATCCGGAACGTGTCTCGAAACGGGTCAACCTCAAGATTGCTGGTGCCTACCCTTATCTTGGGTCTAACATCGAAATGAAAAACCGAGCAGTGATCAGCAACCGGCTTATTGAAATGATCCTGCAAAATTTGAAGCTTCAGCTATCACATAATGCCATATTTCCGGCACAAAAGCCATATTTCATACTTTTCTTTAGCACTCAGGAGCAAACCGGAAAAACCTTTATAGCGCAAAAACTGGCCAACAAACTCAGAACCTATGGCGAAAAAGTTTTGGTATTGAACTATAACAATACATTTGACTATGAAACGGATCAACAGGATTTCAACCTGACATACCTCTACGAAATTGCTGAAGATTTTGCCAAGGCTTCCACTATTAAAGACTTGATCAGTAATCACATACTCAGAAAAGAAAATTATGATTATGATTATATCTTTTTGGAGATACCTTCCATTATCTACCACGATTACCCACTTGAACTAATGAACAAGGTAGATGCCTCACTCATGCTGCTAAAGTCGAGTAGTAAATGGAATAAGGCAGACGAAAGTGCACTAAACAGACTGAAACAAGTGTTGCGTGAAGAACCGCTGATTGTTTTAAACGAAGCCGAAGACTATGCCATTGAGGAGATTATTTCAGGTATTAAAGTTAAAAAGACCTCACCCTTTAAGGCGAAATTGCTTCGTGTCATTTCTTATCCTGCCAGAATAAAAGTTCAGGTAAAAGAAAACTAACCTGAGCCATGAACAGATTCAGGCAGATAATCACCAGCAATAACTTCCTATCGCTGGCCAATAATGGCCTGATAGCGGTATTTGGTTTCTTAAGTTTTATCATGTTGGTTCGTATGGTACCACAGGAAACATTTGGTGAATGGGTACTTTTTATTACAGCTTCAAATTTTATTGATATGCTTCGCTTTGGCATAACCCGTACGGCACTTATACGGTTTTTGTCGGGTGCTAAAGAGGATGAAGCCAGAAAATTTATGGGAGCAAACAATACTATCAATCTCTTATCCACTATTTTACTGGCAGTTATTTTGTTTTTCATTTATCATTTCGAGAGCGAATCAATTCGGGAATCAGGTTTTGATATGTTTTTCAAATGGTATCCGCTGTTGGCATTTTTAAGCCTGCCCTTCAATAATGCACAATCAGTGCTTCAGGCGCAACTGCGATTTGACAAAATGCTGTGGTTAAGACTTGTAAATGTTGGCGTTTTTATGATTTTTTTAGCCTTTAACATCTTTCTGAAATACGACATAACAATAATACTGTTTGCCTATCTGATTGCTAATCTGCTAAGCTCATTAATTGCCAGCATTCTAAACTGGGATGGTATCCGATATATTTTTAGGACAAAAATGGATGAGATTAAAACCATTTTGAACTTTGGAAAATATACCACTGGCACACTGATTGGAAGCAATTTACTGAAAAGCTCCGACACCTTTATTATTGGCTTAAGTGCTTTTTTAGGGCCTTTGGGTGTTGCATTGTACAGCATTCCACTCAAGTTGACCGAAATCATTGAAATTCCGCTTAGGAGTTTTGCTGCCACTGCTTTTCCCGGTATGTCAAAAGCCAGCCTGGAAAACAATCAGGCTGAAGTAAAAAGGATATTTTATGCTAACTCAGGGGGAACAACTTTCCTGATGATTCCGCTGATGTTGTTTAGTTTTGTTTTTGCCGAAGAGATTGTCTTTATCCTGGGGGGAAGCGATTATCTGGTAACAGCCAATATCTTCAGAATTTTTTGTGTGTATGGATTAATGCTTCCGATTGACCGGTTTATTGGTGTTGCCCTGGATAGTGTAAACCAACCGAAAAGTAATTTCATTAAAGTATTGTATATGACGGCAGCCAATATTTTTGGAGATTTATTGGTAGTTTTTGGCTTGCCAACACTGATGCTGGGTTTTTCTTTTTTCGTTTTAGTTTTATCTGGTGTATTACCTGATAGTGCCTACGATTTGGCTCATGGCTTAACAATAATAAAAACATTGGAATTTGTAGCAATCATAACCGTTTTGTTTACTTTAATCGGGATTGCTGTTGGATTTCACTACTTAGGTAAAACAATAAATATCAAGTTTTTAGATATATTCAGAATTGGCTTCTCCGAAACATTTAAGCTGTTGAAGGTTTATTTGCCACAAAGAAAAGTTTAATTTTAGTACTTTTATGCAATGATGTTTTCTTTTTTAAAGGATAAAATAGGTTCGGATAAACTGCAGCATCCCTTGGTGTTAGCAGCATTATTCATTGTCACCATTATCCTGGGAATAATTATTGCAAAAGGCGGCATCCTTATTGCGGCTGCATTGGTGGTGCTTTTTCCGGTTATAGTTTATTTTAACAGATTTTTTAGTAATCCCAGAATAGGAATTTATACAATTGTGATTCTCGGATTTATTGCAATTGGTCTTACACGTTATATTCGAAATATTCCTTTTGGACTTTCAGTTGACGGTTTTCTTGTTTTGACCTACGTTGCCGTTTTTTTCAGATATTTTAATGAAGGGATCAGATGGCAAAATGCCAACCGTGACCTTACCTATCTTGCAATTATTTGGTTTTCCTATTCAATATTGCAACTTTTTAACCCTGAAGCACTTAGTCGTACGGCCTGGTTTTATGCCATGCGCGGGATCAGCTTGTATATGTTATTGTTGGTTCCTTTGAGTTTTATGATTTTCAACCGGTTAAAGTTTTTATATGTTTTCTTGTATCTGTGGGGTATTTTCTCGATATTGGGCACACTCAAAGGTTTGCAACAATTATATATCGGACCCGACAGTGCCGAACAATTCTGGCTTGATACAGTGGGAGGTGTCACTCATATCCTTTTTGGAGAACTTCGTGTGTTTTCATTTTTTAGTGATGCAGGTCAGTTTGGTGCTGCACAAGGAGCAGCCGGCATTGTTGGTTTGCTGGTGGCGATAAATATCAAAGGACTGCATAATAAAATATTCTTTCTGTTTATGGGAGTTATGGGCTTGTGGGGAATGATGATTTCTGGTACTCGCGGTGCCATGATAGTGCCAATGGTGGCAGGCATTACTTATATTGTGCACAGGAAAAACCTTAGGGTAATATTCATTGGAGGTTTCATTCTGGCACTTGTTTACATATTTTTTGCTTACACCTATATTGGACAGAGCAACTCACAGATCAGACGTATGCGCACCGCATTCAGACCCGAAGAGGATGAATCCTATCTGGTTCGGATCGAAAACAGAAGAATTCTGTCGGGTTATCTGGCTACCAGGCCCTTTGGCGGAGGTATTGGAAGTGCAGGCGACTGGGGCAAGCGATTCTCCCCACAGGGATTTCTTGCGCAGGTTGCCACTGATAGCTGGTACGTACAAATCTGGGCCGAACAGGGTATAATTGGTTTGATTCTTCATCTTTCAATTCTATCGTTTATCCTCATCAAGGGTTCCTACCTTATTATGTTTAAACTCAAAGAACAAGAAATCAGAGGAATTATGAGTGCCCTCATGGCCGGATTTACAGGTATCATGGGGGCTAGCTACGGCAATGGAGTTTTAGGCCAGATGCCTACCGGTATCCTGATTTATATAAGTTGGACAATGATTTTTATGAGCAGACAATTGGAAAGAGAATATACAAGTCTCATTGGTCAGGGAAAATCGCCCTGGTCGTTGGATAATAAGACCTGAAATTTTTGAAGCGAAAGGTTTTTTTACATTAAATTAGTTGATAATTTTAATCCAGCCCAATGGAACAATCTACACCACATACCAATAAATGGCCATTCGTTTCAATTATAACCGTTAACTACAACCAAAGTGGTGTTACTTTAGAATTTTTGGAATCATTAAAATCATGTACCTATCCAAATTTTGAAGTTTGGGTGGTGGATAATGCCTCACCAAGTGATAATCCTGATCGGATAAAAAAATGCTTCCCTGAAGTTAATCTGATTAAAACAGAAAAAAACCTTGGTTTCGCAGGAGGTAACAATGTAGCCGTAAAGAAAGCCAACGGAGACTATCTGCTTTTTATCAATAACGATACAGAAATCGAGCCCGGCTTTTTGCAACCCATGGTTCAGCTTCTGGAAGAAAATCCTGAAATTGGTATGGTCAGTCCAAAAATACACTATTTCCATACACAAAACACTTTTCAATATGCCGGCTTCACCCCTATCAATCGCATAACAATCCGCAATCACGCAATCGGTTTTGGTGAATTGGATAAAGGCCAGTATGATCATACCATTCAAACAGGTTCCATTTTTGGTGCCGCCATGCTGGTACCACGCAAAGTGATAGACGAAGCAGGCATGATGGATGAAATATTTTTCCTGTATTATGAAGAGCATGACTGGGCTGCTCGCATCGAACGAGCCGGATATAAACTTTATTTTGATGGCCGGTCGTTGGTAAAACATAAAGAATCTATTTCTACGATAAAAGACAGCCCTTTTCAAATCTTTTACCTCAATCGCGGGAGGATACTTTACGCCCGTCGGAACAACAAGGGTATGATGAAGTTAATAAGTTTGTTATTCCTGTATTTGATTAGTATGCCAAAAATCATGCTTGTTTTTGCTCTCAAAGGAAAAAAGGATCTTTCAAAAGCGGTTTTTAAGGCAGTGTGGTGGAATTTAACTCATAAAGCAGAAAATTAAAAATCCAATGAATATCCTCAGAATCATCCTGATTATTTTGGAAATGATCGTTTACGGCTATCTCGTCTTTGCTGTGATCTACCTGGCAATCTTCGGATTTGCCTCACTATTTAAGAAAAATCTTCCCGAAATAAAACAGGACAAAAAGCGCAAGTTTGCTGTAATGATTCCGGGATACAAGGAAGATCTGGTAATCGTTGATGTGGCCAAAGATGCACTTGAGCAGAATTATCCAAAAGATTTATTTGAGGTAATTGTGATAGCTGATTCAATTAAACCAGAAACGCTGGATGCACTTCGCCATCTCCCAATTCGTGTTGAAGTTGTTGTTTTTGAGGTAAGTAAAAAATCCAAAGCACTAAATAAATGTATGGCAGCCATAGGTGACGACTTTGATGTAGCCATGATCCTGGATGCAGATAACATCATGGCTCCAGATGTATTGCAAAAAATCAATGAGGCCTTCAATAGAGGATTTTTGGCTGTACAGGGTCACAGAACGGCTAAAAACACCAACACTAATTTCGCAATTTTGGATGCCATAAGTGAAGAAATCAACAACACCATTTTCAGGAAAGGACATCGGGTTTTGGGTTTGTCGTCGGCCCTTATAGGATCGGGAATGGCAATTGATTATAAAATTTACAAGGCCTTTATGTCTGAAATTGATTCTGTGGGCGAAGATAAGGAACTTGAAATGCGTCTGTTGAAAAATGGTTACACCATTGAGTATGCTGAAGATGCGTATGTGTATGACGAAAAAACTTCACAATCAAAAGTATTTGTAAATCAACGACGACGCTGGATAGCAGCTCAGTTGCTTCATTTTCGCGATTATTTCATTCCAGGATTCATCCACTTGTTAAAGACAGGTAATATTGATTTTTTCGATAAGGTTTTGCAAATGATTCAACCTCCCCGAATCTTATTAAGCGGGATTCTGTTTCTGTTAACTTTTAGCTCCTCTATTATTTATTTCTTTGACATACAGATTATTAGCAAATATTTTATACTCAATTTTTATTATTGGCTAACACTGCTGATTATCACAGGCATTATTTTACTTGTTTCGGTTCCACGCAGGTTGTATAATGTAAGGACCTATAAAGCACTGCGCTCACTGCCCATCGGTTTTGTGTTAATGTTTATTAGTTTGTTCAAAGTGAAAGGTGCCGGAAGTCGTTTTATACATACCACCCATTCGCATACAGGTACAATAAGGAAAAATGGCAAATAAAACTTAAAATGGCAAAAAAGTTTCCATTAGTCTCCATTATAACGGTCAACTATAACCAGGCCGAAGTAAGCTGTGCACTAATTGAATCGCTCAATAAAATTTCGTACCCTAATTTTGAAGTAATTGTTATAGATAATGCCTCTCTCGATGATGATTCATCCATAATAAAACAACGTTTTCCGAATATAATTTTTATTCAAAACCCTATCAATTACGGTTTTGCGGCCGGTAATAATTTTGGCCTGATGCGTGCCCGCGGTAAGTATTTGCTGCTTTTGAATAACGATATCGAAGTGCCAACTAATTTCATGGAACCCTTAGTAGAAAAACTGGAAAGGAATCCACAGATCGGTGCCGTTAGTCCGAAAATCAAATTCTATTATCAGCCTGATACCATTCAATATGCTGGTTATACGCCAATTAACTATATCACCATGCGCAACAATGCCATTGGCTACTGGCAAAAGGATAAAGGCCAGTTTGATGAAGATCGCGAAACAGCTTATGCACACGGTGCTGCTATGATGGTGCCGATGGAGGTAGTTAAAAAAGTAGGATTGATGTCGTACATCTTCTTTCTCTATTATGAAGAAGCTGACTGGTGTGCCCGTATCAAAGTTGCAGGATATCAAATATGGTATGTTCACAACAGTTATGTTTTGCACAAAGAATCAGTAAGTACCGGTCGGTTAAGTGCTTTAAAGATTTATTATCAGAACAGAAACCGTATTGTTTTTATGCGAAGAAACGTAGAAGGAAAAGCATTTTATCTGGGACTTTTGTATCAGTTTTTTGTGGCTATCCCAAAAAATGCTTTTAAGTTTTTATTCAAAGGCAAACTAAAATTGTTTTACGCTTATTATCAGGCCATTGGATGGAATATTAAGCACCTTTTTGATGCCGAAATTCACGAAAATCCTCAGCTATGAATCTACTTTATGACATTGGCATCTATGTTCAAATAGTTTTACTCCTTTATCTGGGGGGATCAGCATTTTATCTGTTTGTTTTTGCTTTATTCTCAGTTTTTCCGCTTAAAACCAATCCACCGGTTGACTTCAAAAAAAGACGTTTTGCAGTTTTAATACCCGGATATATGGAGGATGAGGTAATTTTTGAAGTTGTAGAACACGCTTTGCAGCAAAACTATCCAAAAGAGAATTATGATGTAGTGGTGATTGCCGACAAATTTCAACCAGATACAATTGAAAGATTAAGTCGATATCCCATTATCCTTTACAACGAAAACTTTGCCATCAGCACTAAAACCAGAGCCCTCAATTATGCCCTTCGTGCACTCCCCGAAAACCAGTATGATATTGCCGTAATTCTGGATGCTGATAACCTGATGGAAAAGGATTTTCTGGCAAAGCTCAATGATGCTTTTTCATATCCTTTTCAGGCAATACAGGCTCATCGGATTGCAAAAAATCTGAACACAAATTTTGCCGTTTTAGATGCCGTAAGCGAAGAAATCAACAATAATATTTTTAGGAAAGGCCATCGGAAAATGGGATTGTCCAGTGCCTTAATTGGTTCAGCAATGGCATTCAGGTATCAATTTTTTAAAACGCTAATGGAAGATGTAGAAGTAGTTGGTGGATTTGATAAAGAATTGGAGCTAAGGTTATTATATAACAAACATCTTATTCATTACCTGGATGACGCTTATGTTTTGGACGAAAAGGTTCAAAATGTGAAGGTTTTTACCCGCCAGCGCAGAAGATGGCTCTCAGCGCAGTTTCATTACTTTGGTAAGCATTTTTATCCTGCAATTACTGCATTGTTTTTAAATGGAAACATCGACTATTTCAACAAGGCTTTTCAATATGTGCAGCTGCCACGAATACTTTTGCTCGGATTATTGGTTATAATCAGTATTATTTCAGTTTTTTTCAACACCTTATTCCTTAGACTTGGCTGGCTTGTTGCTTCATTTTTTATTATTTCGGCCTTATTGCTGGCTACACCACGAAAGTTTTATAATCTCAACACACTTAAAGCATTAACTGCCCTCCCACTTGGTTTTTCCTATATGATTTTATCCCTTTTGCGTATCCGCGGAGCCAATAAACAGTTTATCCATACAAAACATACTTACAACGCCTTTCAAATCAAAAAGAAAGATCGTTAATTTGTATACAGCAAAATCAACACATAATGAAAATAGCTATTGAAGGTCAACGTTTGTTTCGGGTAAAAAAGCACGGCATGGATATGGTTGCACTTGAATTAATTAAAAACCTGCAACTAATTGATAAAGAGAATACTTATTACATTTTTGTGAAACCTGATGAAGATATAAATTGCATTCCACCTGCCAATAATTTTCATATTATTCCACTCGAAGGAGGTGCTTATCCGGCCTGGGAACAGAAAACCCTGCCAAATGCCGTAAAACAATATGGCTGTGATCTGTTGCACTGCACAAGCAATACCGCCCCGATGAAATCCCCTGTCCCTCTGATAGTTACGCTTCACGATATCATTTACCTCGAAAGCATCAGCATTTTCAAAAGAGGAGGAACCTGGTATCAGAAATTTGGTAATATGTACCGTCGATTTGTTGTGCCCAGGGTGGTAAAAAATAGTACGAAAATCATTACTGTATCGCATTTCGAAAAAAACAGGATACGGGAATTCTTTGGCTTCCCTGAAAATGACGACCGGTTGGTTGCTGTTTACAATGGTGTGAGCGAACATTTTAAACCTGTTACCGATCAAATTGAATTGAAGCGTATTAAAGAAAAATATCATTTACCTGACCAATTTTTATTCTTCCTCGGAAATACCGATCCAAAGAAAAATACGAAGGGAGTTTTAAAGGCTTTTTCTGATTTCCGAAAGAAAAACAATACGCAGCTTAAATTAGTCATGCTTGATTACGACAGAGAAGCATTAGATAAATTGCTGGCTGAAATTAATGATAAACAGCTCATCAATCACATCCACCTCACCGGATATGTCGTAAACACCGAACTGCCAGCAATTTACAGTCAGGCAAGTCTCTTTTTGTATCCCTCTCTGCGCGAAAGCTTTGGCATTCCGATGTTAGAAGCCATGCGATGCGGAGTTCCTGTTATTACTTCTAATACCTCCAGTATGCCCGAAGTTGCCGGAGATGCCGCTCACTTTGTTGATCCTTACAAACCGGAAGAAATCACACAAGCTATTGAACTGCTCCTCACGGATGAAGCAAAAAGAAAAGAGCTCATTGATAAAGGTTTTAAAAGATCGGCAACTTTTTCATGGAAAGCCATGGCAGAAGACGTCCTGAAATTATACGAACAGATTCTGAAACCAAACTAAAGCTCAAGATTATGATCAAAAATCGTGATTTTATCATCGTTGGATTACAGGCACTCGATAGCCGGATTGGAAGCAATTGCATCAACCTGGCAAACGAAATTGCGCGTCACAACAGGGTTTTATATGTAAATTATCCACTGGATCGTCTAACAAAGATCAGAGAGAAAAACGACCCCCTGATTCAGAAACGAATTCGGATAAACAAGGGAGAAGAATCTGAATTAGTGCAAGTTAGCGATAATATGTGGACCCTATTTCCAAAAACTACCTTAGAATCCATAAGTCAGCTTCCTTTTGATGGGCTGTTCGACTTTTTCAATAAAATCAACAACAAACGATTTGCCCGTGAGATAAAGAAAGCCATTGATACACTTGGGATTTCTAACTATTTTATTTTCAATGACAGCGATATGTTTAGGAGCTTCTATCTAAAGGAATTGCTCAAACCTGAGTTGTACATTTATTATACCCGTGATAATTTGATTGCCGTAGATTTCTGGAAAAAACAAGGCATTCGAATTGAGGCAGCTTTGATGCAAAAAGCTGATTTGGTGGTTGCCAATTCAACCTATCTGGCCGAACATGCAGCCCAGTTCAATCCGCATTCTTATTATGTTGGTCAGGGCTGTGATGTTAGCTTGTTCGATGAAAAACTTGTCAAGGAAAAACCGGCCGATCTAAAGGTTATCAGCGGACCAATCATTGGGTATATCGGTGCATTGTTTTCACTTCGATTGGATATTGAGGTGCTGGAATACATGGCCGAAAAAAGACCTGATTGGTCAATTGTATTGGTTGGCCCCGAAGATGAAGCCTTCAAAGCCAGCAAATTGCATCAAATGGCTAATGTTCACTTTTTAGGTTCCAAGCCAATGGAAGCACTCCCCTCCTACTTAAACTACTTCGATGTAGCCCTAAATCCACAAAAACTAAATGAAGTAACCATTGGCAATTATCCCAGAAAAATTGATGAATACCTCGCCATGGGCAAACCCACTGTTGCCACACGCACCAAAGCTATGGAAGTATTTGAAGATCACACCTATCTGGCCGAGACAAAAGAAGATTATCTTGAATTAGTCGAAAAAGCACTCAAAGATAACAGCCCTGAAAAAGCCAAGGCCCGGAGTGTTTTTGCCAAAAGTCATACCTGGGAAAACAATGTATCTGAAATCTATAAGCGAATTGTACAAATCTTGCAGTCTCCTGAATGATTTACATCATCAAAAAACAAAGTCATGTCATTCACAGATAAAATCAAATCGAATCCAAAACTAAAAAAACTGGCGCTTTGGATGCTCATGCCAAAAAATCAGGCGAGACCCAGATTGTGGGTGAAACTATTTCTTAATCCATTAAAACACCACAAAGGAAAAGGTGCGTTAATCAGAAGAAGAACCCGAATGGATGTACTTCCGTTCAACCATTTTTCGATAGGAGATCATTCTACCATTGAAGATTTTGCCACAGTAAATAATGGCGTGGGAGCTGTGATTATTGGCGATCGCACCCGAATAGGACTTGGTTGTGTGCTGATCGGACCTGTAACAGTAGGTAATGACGTTATGTTTGCGCAAAATATTGTCGTTTCGGGGCTTAATCATGGTTATCAGGATATCAATATTCCGCCAAGTCTGCAGCCTGTTGAAACCAAGCCGATAACTATAAAAGATGGGGTTTGGATTGGTGCCAACGCTGTATTAACGGCTGGTATTACAATTGGTAAACATGCCGTTATTGCTGCCGGAAGTATTGTTACAAAAGATGTTCCGGATTATTCTATTGCTGCTGGCAACCCGGCTCGGATTATGAAAAAATATAATCCGGAATCAGGTGCTTGGGAAAGGATTTAGGATAAACATGAATTAAGGAAATAAGAATGCATAAATTCATTACTTTTTTACGATACCTGAAAGATTATTTACAATACGGGCAAATACTCCTGGTCTTTGTGTCCATTATTTATCTGTTGACTGGTAAGGCTTATCCCAGAACCAGACTTTTCAGAGGCAAACTTGGATTATTTCTTCACCGGAAAGGCTCACTTGATTTTCAATTTGGAAACTATGCCTATGAGTGGGGTGTGAAGCAGTTTTTTCTAAAGCACTACATTCATTATCAAGCATTTATTGATGTGGGTGCCAATATGGGAACCTATACAATTATGTTTGCAAAAAAGGGAATGAAGACAATTGCATTCGAACCTTCAATATCAAATTTCAAAGCTTTGCAAATCAATATTATGCTTAACGATTTAGAGCGAAAAGTAAGTAGTTATAACCTAGGATTAGACAGTAAAAACCACAATGCAAGTTTTGTATTTGATCCGGTGAATACCGGTGCCTCCCACCTGAGCAGTGCGCAATTTCATGATCCTGTTACCAACGAAAGAGGTGAAATAACTGAAGTACAGCTTGTTATGCTGGATTTTTTACAGAACAATCTCCCCTTGCATGTGAATGATGCGGTATTGATGAAAATTGATGTGGAAGGAATGGAGGAACACGTAATTTTAGGAGCTAAAGACTTTATTCAAAATCGTAAGGAACTTCTGATCGTGATGGAAAGCGTTCATTCAGGTGAAGAAAAACTAAAAGCGGTACTTTCGGAAATAGCTGAATTTGAATTTCTTCCGGTAGATTCACTCAATTTTGCTGCAAAAAAAATTAAGAACCATAATCCTAAAAAGTCATGTTAACTTTAAAAGTTATTTTCTGGGTTTTACTTTTTTTGGTTTTTTACACCTATCTGGGCTATGGAATTTTACTTTTTTTGATGGTCAGGATAAAACGGTTGTTCAAGCGGGAAATAACTGTTAATCAAGATTATGAACCCGAGGTAACCCTTTTTGTGGCAGCCTATAATGAAAAAGATTATGCCGACAAAAAAGTTGCCAATGGTTTTGAACTGGACTATCCGCAGGAGAAAATAAAACAACTCTGGGTAACGGATGGCTCGGATGATGGAACGCCAGAGCTCTTAATAAAATACGCCGACAAGGGCATTGAAGTTTATCATGAAAATGTCCGGGGTGGGAAAATTGGTGCGATGAATCGCGGGATGCAATTTGTGAAGACACCAATCGTAATTTTTTCTGATGGCAACACAATCTTAGGTAAAGAATCTGTAAGAAGAATTGTAAATCTGTTCAGCAACCCTAAAGTTGGCTGTGTTTCAGGCGAAAAGCGAATTTTCAGCAAAGAAAAAGACACCGCAGCCGGAACAGAAGGCATTTACTGGAAATATGAATCAACGCTAAAAAAATGGGATGCCGAACTGTATTCTGTGGTAGGAGCTGCAGGTGAGTTGTTTGCTATTCGAACAGAACTTTTTGAAGAAGTTGAAAAAGATACCCTGCTTGATGATTTCATCATTTCGCTTCGCGTAGCCATGAAAGGATACACCATTCAGTATGATCCTGAAGCCTATGCTATCGAAACAGCTTCTGCTGATGTTAAAGAAGAACTGAAAAGAAAAGTCAGAATCGCAGCAGGCGGAATTCAATCCATTATCAGATTAAGCCCGTTACTCGACATTTTTAAGTATGGAATGCTGTCGTTTCAATACATTTCTCATCGTGTGCTGAGATGGACACTTGCACCACTTTCATTGCCTTTAATACTGATTATTAATGCTTTGATTGCTTACTATGCAGGCTTCAGAAATTTCGCTGATTTTTACGTACTTTTGTTTTACGGCCAGTTATTGTTTTACACCTTAGCCTTGTTAGGCTGGTATTTGGAAAACAAAGCCATAAAAGTGAAAGCACTATTCATACCTTATTACTTCTTTATCATGAATTATGCTGTTTTACTGGGAATGAAGCGTTATTTCAAAGGAAGTCAAAGCGTTAACTGGGAAAGAGCCAAACGCGGAAAGTGATGAAAAAACTAATGCTGATTTATGGCCTCCTTGTAATAGTTTGGGTTTGCCAGGCTTTTTCAGCTTATTCCCAAAATTGCGATCAGATCATCAGCAGCAGCCAAACTGTAGTGGATGGTGCTAATATACAACCCGGCGATACCATCTGCCTCGAGAGCGGAAACCGGACTTATCTTCTCTTCAGAAATATTTCAGGAACCGAAAATCTACCAGTAGTAATTGTTAATCAGGGTAATGTTATCATTGACACGGATCATTTCTACGGGATAAAAACTTCAAATTGTAAACATCTGAAAATAATTGGAAGTCGGCCTGCTGAATTTACCTATGGCATTAAAGTTCAACGTGTTGGGAATGGTGCTGGTATCACCTTAGACGACCTGAGCACAAATATTGAACTTTCCGGAATTGAAGTCTCACACACTGCCTTAGCAGGAATTTATGCCAAAACAGATCCCGATTGCAGTTTTGAAGCTACCCGTGAAAAGTTTACCTTTTACAATCTTGAAATTCATGATTGCTATCTGCATCATATTGGAGATGAAGGTTTTTATATCGGTAGTTCAAAATACACCGGACAATACCTGCCGGATTGTGATACAACGGTTTTGCCCCACATGATGCATAATGTTTTGATTTACAATAATCTGATTGAGGATACTGGTTGGGATGGATTGCAGGTGAGTAGTGCTGTGGGCGATTGCCGGATTTTTAGTAACCGGATTTTTCGCGATTCGTATAAGGAAACCTACAATCAAATGTCAGGTATTTTAATCGGTGGTGGCTCCGAATGCGATTGTTATAACAATCAAATCTTTGATGGCAAAGGCGATGGTATTGATATGTTTGGCCATGGCGACAATAAAATTTACAACAACCTGATAGTGAGAGCTGGAAAAAGCTTTAAACCTGAGAATCCCGATGAATCAAGGCATGGTATTTTTATCGGGACAGCACCTGATATCAGCAGCTCCAATCTTTCTTTGCTTCACAACACCATCATTGATCCCAAAACTACGGGTATCAGGTATTTTAACTCCAATACAGCCTTTAATTTTATTGCTAATAATTTGATAACCAGGCCTGGAGCCTATGATCAATTGGGCAATAATGCTTACTTTAATCATAGTCTGACAACTGAATTGTACGAATTGACCGGCAATTTATTTACACAATCCATTGACCTGGTGGATTTTGTGGATTTCTCAGAAGACAACTTCGATCTGAAAGCAGAATCACCTGCTATTAACATTGCAACAGATCTTGGCTACTCTGCGATTTTGTTTGACATACTAGGGCGTCCCCGTCCGCATAATAATGGTTTTGATCAGGGAGCCTTTGAATGTCAGGAAATTAATGCACACCTTACGCAAAGAATTTATGAAAATAAAAAGCCCTATTCCATAAGTTATAAGCCGCTTGAAAAAATCATTTGTATCGAACTACGAAAAATCACAGCTTCGCTTTATTTTGAAATCATTGATCTTAACGGACAAATTGTGTTTAGGAATCGTGAACAAAATATTGATAGTAAAATCTGTCATTTGCAACTATCTCAGCTAAATGATGGAATCTATATTTTGAAAATCATCGGTTTTGAAAAAGTATATACTGAAAAGATAAACCTGATTCGCTAAAACTTACCAGAATGCAACTAAAAAGCCTGCTTCCATTGAATTTGGGAATTTTCTTACGAAATAATTATCTGTTTTTGAAAGGTTTAGCCTATAGAGGAGATCAATTTTACTGTCCTTTTTGCAATTCAGGCTTCAAAGATTTTTTAGATGGAGGTACGGCAGTGGAAATAAATGAAAAACTGAAAGTAATAGGTTCCGGATTACGACCAAAAACAATCTGCCCGGGCTGCCACTCCAACGACCGTGAAAGACTTTTACACTGGTTATTCGAAAATCGATATCCAGTATCCTCAACAGATAAAATACTTCACATCGCACCTGAGCCCTCTTTAGGACGGTATTTAAAAGCAAAAAGCCCCAATGGATACATCTCTGGCGTAAAATATTACGAAGGTTTTTATTACCCTCCTGGGGTTAAACTGATGGATTTGCTTGAGTTGCCTTTTAAAACAGCGTATTTCGACTGGGTAATTTGCAACCATGTTTTGGAACATATTCCCAACGATTATGCCGCGATGAAGGCTATCCATGAAGTATTAAAAATCGGAGGCAAAGCCATTTTGCAGGTCCCCTGGTCTCCCCTGCTCGAAACTACAAAAGAAGATTCCGGCATTCTCGAACCTCACGAACGCGAAGCAGCTTTTGGTCAATTTGATCATGTGAGAATTTACGGCCACGATTATCCATTACGGTTAAAAAAAGCAGGTTTTAAAGTGGAAACTTTACAATTTGGTGAACTTCAAATACCTCAAAATGAAGTGGCTAAAATGCGGCTTAACCAAAAAGAATGTATCTTTATTGTCACAAAATGAGAGGTCATTCATGAAACAAACTACTAACAGCAGAAATTGCCCAACATCTTCCGTAACGTGGGTTTTATTGTTAAGCTTACTGCTGTTTTCGACAGTTTATTCATTTGCAGAGGAAAAAACATTTCCAAAAAAAATCCTGGCAAATGATCTTATTCTATTGGCAGAAGCCCTTGAAGACACTTCGATTTTAAATGATGATGCTTTTGTAAATAAGACACTGTCAACTGCTAAGTTATTGTTAGATTGGGAATTAATGAATTTTGCGAAGGATTTGCTGCAATCAACTTACCCACGTTTCAGACAATCAGCCAGTGAAAAAAACTTGCTGGAATTCTTACATTATCGTGTGATTGCTGATAAAAATCTTATGAATCCTGATAGCCTGAAAGCTTATTTATTACTTGCTGAATCGCTTAATAATACGGAACATCAACAATTTGGATATGCCCTGATCCTCAAATATTTAAGATCAATAAATGAATCAAACCGGGCCATAATCTATTATAATGTCGCAAATCAAGCTCTGAATGATGATGAATTACATTTACCTCTTCTTCTTGAGACATCACATATTAATCAAGATTTATTAACAAAAACAGAGCTTCAACAGCAGATAATTAACAAACTAAACAGCGATCTCTTTATAAGTGTAAACAGCTGGTATTTAGTTGAATACTTAAAAATCGCTGATAGTACTGACCTTTTTATTGTCGAACATCTTTTGAAAATGCCGGAAGTTAAACAGAGGAATACCTTGTATGCCAGCATCCTGCATAAAAAGGCACAACTTGATGCTTCAATGAATACTAGAGAGCAATATAAAAATTTGCTTATTTCTGATTCAATTCTCCTTGAAGCCAACACACTAAAGCAATCTTATCTGGATGAACTGACAGAACAAATTGGAAATCTCAAGGCCGAACAGCGCTTATCGCAACCAAAACATAAAACAACCTGGATTTTAGCTTTTGGGGTACCGTTTTTTTTACTTGGTTTATACCTTTTATGGTATTTGTTCCGAATGAAAAAAAAAGGGAAAAGCAACATTTTAGACTACAAAACATCAATTAGCGATCTAAAAGAAAAGCTTCAACTCGCTAAAGTTCAGATTGATGAAAGAGTAAGGTCACGTGAAATTTCTATTGAAAACGAGATTAAAGAAAGTGAAAATCTAGATAAAATTCTGAAAAGCACGTTGAAAAATGCCGAAGAAGCTAACTATCAGAAAAATGCTTTTATGGCGAATATGAGCCACGAAATCAGAACCCCTCTGAATGGAATACTTGGTTTTTCGAGCTTGTTGGGTACAGAATTGGCGAAAATGGACGAACCTGAGCTTTTTGAATATACAAGCAGCATAAAAAAAAGTGGTGATAAATTGCTGCATTTACTTAATAATATTATAGATATCAGTAGGTTACAAGCAAATGACATAGCCCTTAAACACCAAAACTTATCCTTGAAAAAGTTGATGGAGGAAGTTTTGAAGGAATATTACTTTAAAGCCAATGACAAAGGTTTAACGCTGATAAACGACACCCAAGCAAGTATTCAGATCAACACTGACGAACAAATCTTAAAACGGATATTAAGTGAATTAACCGATAATAGCATAAAATACACCAACAATGGTTATGTTAAATTTTTTGCTGAAAAAAATACTGAAAAAGAGCTTATTAAAATCATAATTTCAGATACCGGTCAAGGCATTGATCAGGCTTTTCTCGACAATATCTTTGAACCTTTCAAACTGGACAAACAGGGCTATTCCAGGCAGTATCAAGGTGCCGGACTGGGTTTGCCTTTGGCCAGAAGTATGACTGAACTACTTGGTGGTCAATTTGATATTTTATCCGAAAAGGCCCAAGGAACTACCATCACAATCACATTACCTGCCAATTTTGAACAAGGTAGCACCGAAACCGCTTTTAATAAAAACCTGACTTCAAAATCGGGCTTACTTTCTTCAGGAAACCCAAATATTCTTTTAATTGAAGATGATTTGCCCAACAGAATTGTCATCGCAAAATTTTTGGAAAGATTTGGCAGTGTAAATCAGGCTGGCAATGGTGAAGAAACAATCTTATTAATTAAAGAATCTGTTAAAAAGGCTGAAATCTTCGACCTGATATTGATGGATATCAATCTGCCAGCTCCCTGGGATGGAATCAACTTAATGCAGTATATCCGCGCAAACTATCCTCAATACCTGAACATACCATTTGTTGCACAAACGGCTTATAGCATGTCGGGTGATGAACAAAGATTTCTGGAGGCAGGATTTGATGCTTATATTGCTAAACCCATTTCGTTCGAAGATCTGCAAAAGATTCTAAAAAAGTGAACAGGAATTGATTTAGAGTTCCCGTAGAAAATAATAATTTTTTTTGATAATCTAACCATGTTGAGCATAAGAAATGAATATAAATTGATTAACAATAAAAATTCTAAATCACCCAGTTCAGATTACATTGGTTTTTTAATACCTTTGCACCCATACAAGCAAAAAAGAATTCAGAGGAATTCACTTTTATTTTCTAAAACACCGGAGAACAACAAATTGAATACCGAGGAAAACAAACAAAAACTCCATATCCTACTAGTTGAAGACAATGAGTTAAACCAAAAGTTTGCCATAGCTGTTCTCAAGCGTCTTGGTTATACTTTTGAGCTTGCTGAAAATGGTGCAATTGGTTTACAAAAGTTTACCGAAGGTAAGTTTGATCTCATACTGATGGATATTCAAATGCCGGAAATGAATGGTATTGAAGCAACACTGGCGATCCGCGAATATGAAAAGAAAAATGGAATAAAAAAACCAATTCCAATAATTGCTGTAACGGCATTTGCAATGGAACATGACAAGAGAAATTGTTTGGAAGCTGGCATGAATGAATTTCTGACAAAGCCATACAAACCCCAGGAAATGGAAGCAAAAATTGAAAAAGTAATGAAATAAAAAAACCGCTCGTTAAGCGGTTTTTTTATTATGATGATCTTACTCTAAAACCTCGAGCAGTTCAACATCAAAAACCAAGGGTGAATAGGCCGGAATATCTGCCCCTCTGTCAACGCCGCCATAAGCCAGTTCAGAAGGCAAAATAAAGGTAGCTTTGCCACCGGCTTTCATCAAAGCAATGCCTTCGTCCCATCCCTTAATAACCTGTCCTTTACCCAACTCAAAGCTAAATGCCTGTCCGCCATCCAAAGAAGACTGCAATTGTTGACCTTCAATATTGTACAAGGTATAATGCACTTTTACAGTTTTGCCGTTTTCAGCTTGCGCACCTGTACCAGCCTCTTTTTCAATATAATAAAGTCCACTCTCACGTGGTTCGATAGTAATATTGTGTTGTTCGAGGTAAGCCAAAATTTTCTTTGATTCATTTATTCTGGCCAATTCAGCTTTGGCTTCTTCCGCTTTTCTGGCATCCTCACGTTCCTTATCAGCCTGTTCTCTGGTTTTGATGTCAACCAGCTCTGTCTCATAAATCAGGGTGGTGTAAGGTAAAACCATCTGTCCTCTTCCAAGGCTATCGAAAGCCAAAGAGGAAGGAACAATAAGACGATTTTTTCCCCCTTTCCGCAAATAACCAATACCTTCGTCAAATCCTTTTGTATCAAAGGGTTGTCCATAGGTTACTTCCATTGGATCGCGGCCAAGTGATGTAAAAAGCTGGTTACCATCCATATCACTGATTGTAAAATGCATCATTAAGATATCACCAGATTTTGGTTTCCGGCCTTTACCAGTTTTTAAATCCATCACAAATAATCCGGACTCCATTGTTTCATAAGCTCCATTCAAGGATTGTAATAAGCTTTCAAGTTTAATTTGCTCCTCTTCTTTACGTTGCCTCAAAAAGGCCTGTTCTTCTGCAATGACTTCAGCTTCAGTTTGAATACTTAACAACCTGATATCAAAGTACATTGGACTTCCGGGTATAACGAAATCCGGTAAAGTAGCTATTCCGGCAGTTACCATATAGAACGAATCGGCCGGAACTACAATGGTAACAGAATCACCCTCGTGCAGTTCAGCAAGGGCGGCATACAAATCGCCTTCAAAAGTTGGCTTGATAATGGGAAATTTCAATGGTTCATCAAAAAGTTTCGTGTCAAAAAGTACGGTATCTTCCAGATAATACTTCATTTTGACAGAAACAACATCATTTAGGGCAGCCGAAACTGTTGCATCACCTTTCTCGTGATACCTGATGTAAACATTATTCTCCGATTTGTCGAAGCCCGGATAAGGTGATTGCGAACAAGCACTCAAAAGACCAATTAGTGCAACCACACCCAGAAAGAAATTCAATTTAATTTTAAGCATAAATTTTTGATTTAAAATAATATAGTGCCTTTAATGACAATACGATGAGGTTTGTTTTACTTAACAATGTCAACAAGTTCAACTTCAAAAACCAAGGGGCTGTATGCCGGAATTCTTCCAGTTTCACGTTCGCCATAGGCCAGGTTTTGCGGAATGATTAACATTGCTTTACCACCTTTGCGCATTAATGCAATACCTTCGTCCCAGCCCTTAATAACCCTGCCGGCACCTAACTCAAATTCAAACGGTTTTCCTTTGCTGTATGAGTCATCAAATGGTAATCCATTGGTAAGCCTTCCTGCATAATGTACCTTTACTATTTGTCCTTTTTGTGGCTTTACCCCATTACCACGCTCTTTTTCAATATAATACAAACCAGATTCGGTAGGTGAAACCGTAATATTCTCCTGCTCAAGAAAAGCCTGTAATAATTTATCTGATTCTTCAATCTGAGCCATTTTCTTTTGATGCTGCTCGGCTTCAAATTCATCAGGCGACATAAAATTGATAAGTCGTATATCAAAACGCATAATCGAAGCTGGTTTCACAAATTCAGGAAGCTCTCTAACCCTGAAAACCTCAAGAAAAATACGATCTGCCGGACATAAAAAACTGGCTGAATCTCCACGGTGCATAATGGCGATTCCTTCGTAAAAATCTCCGGGAAAAACAGGTTTCATCAATGGAAAACGCATCTCTTTTGATAGTTTCTCACTGTCAAAAATGATCGAATCATCCACCGTATATTTCATCTCAACCTGAACAATGTCATTTTCTATCGGTTTGCTCTCATCCTTATTCTCTTCATAAAACCGATACTTCAACCCACTTTCAGTGGTCTTAAACTGTTGATCCTTACTATTGCTACATGCAGCAACAAACAAAATAAGCCCAAACATCAAAACTGAAAATAAACGTAAACTTTTCATTTTTAAGGTTTTAATCAAGTACTTCAATTTCATAAATTAGACTGGTCTTTGGCGGAACCTTTTCCTCATCACCAAGCAGGCCAAAAGCAAGATGCGAAGGTAAGATAATTGTAGCTTTATCTCCCTTTCGTAAAAATAATATGGCTTCCTCCAGGCCGGATTCCACACCTCCACGACCTACGACAAAAGTCTTAACGCCTTTAACCTTAGAAGTATAGACTACATCACCCGTCAGAAACTTCATAACAAAATTTAGACGTACCAATTCTCCTTTTTTGATTGGCTCACCACTACCGGAATGATGAACAGTGTATCGTAAGCCAGAGCCTGTTTCTGTCACATTTAGTTTATGTCGTTTTATATAATCATTAATTTGCTCATTTTCAGTACGAACAAGGTAACGATTAGCCTTTTCCAGCGACCTTCGAACCTCTTCTGCTGACACAGAATCACTTTCTTCGCTTGGCTGATAAGTGCATGAAAAAAGAAGAATAGTTAAGCAAAATAAAAGTATAGGTTGTAAAATTACATTTAGCTTTTCCATTTGCAACTAGCTGTTCAACTGATTTTTATAAAAAGGTAACACCTTTATCAGGTAGTCAATAGCTTCTTTAAACGATAGCTTTAAATTTCCACCGGCTGCATTGTTATGTCCTCCTCCATTAAAATGATTTTTGGCAAGTTCATGTACCGAAAAGTTGCCCTTCGATCTAAACGAAAACCTGATTTGATCTGACTTCTCGGTAATTAAAACTGACATCATGATATTGTGTATCGACAAAGGATAATTCACAATGCCTTCGGTATCACCTATTTGAAAATTGAAACGATTTAAATCATCTTTGCTTAAGGTGATAACAGCCGTGCTAAATTCATTAAAAACCTGCATTCTGTTGCTGATCGAATAACCCAATAATCGTAAACGATTCTCACTAAAAGTATCATATATCTGTTGATGAACATGAACAGCATCCAGTCCATTTTCAATCAAACGGGCAACAGCATTAAAGGTTTCTGCCCGATTGATGGAATGACTAAACGAACCTGTATCTGTCATAATTCCTGCAAATAATGCTTCTGCAATTTCCTGATTTTTAAGCTGTTCAACATCCGTCTCAGCTATTAATTCATAAATCATTTCTGCTGTGCTCGAAACAGAAATATTAGAATACATTAACTTAAAACTGTCAGTTTCAGGTTCGCGGTGATGGTCAATTAAAACAAGGGGACAATTTAGTTTTAGCAAATCCTCCTGCAATGCTCCGGAACGGGAAACTCCGTTATAATCCAAACAGAATACATAATCTGCTGTCTGTAATCTGGCCTTCACCTCTTTTGCCTGCTGATCAAAAATTAAAATGTGATCTGCACCTTTTAGCCAGGATAAAAATTCGGGAAACTTATTAGGTGAAACAATTGTTACTTCTTGGTTATGTACCCTTAAAAAGGCTGCTAAAGCCAAAGCCGATCCCACTGCATCTCCATCGGGGTTTGTATGTATTGTAAGAACCAGTTTATGAGGAATTTCAAGAATTTTAAGGAAGGCATCTAAGAAAAGGGATCTGTTCATATATTATCTGCTAATTAACTACAAAACTACACAAATATGATGTATTGATCCGGAATTTTTAGGTCGCCTTTCAACAATAAATCTCTTTTATGTATATAACTCGTTTGTTTGTAATCTTGTGAAAAAGACTATTTTTGCCGCTTACAAAATAAAAACAGATAAATGAACGGAAATCTAACATTCACAATGGTTAAACCTGTAGCAGTTGCCGATGGTCATGCGGCTGCTATTTTAGCAAAAATCGTAGAAGGTGGTTTTAAAATTAAAGCCATGAAAATGACACGTTTAAGTAAAGAACAAGCAGAGAAATTTTATGCTATTCACAGTGAAAGGCCATTCTTCGCCAGTCTTGTTAGCTCAATGACTTCAGGTCCGATAGTGGCTGCTTTACTCGAAAAAGAAAACGCAGTTGAGGCGTTCAGAAATTATATCGGTGCAACAAATCCGGCAGATGCAGCGGAAGGAACGATCAGAAAAATCTATGGTAAGTCAATAGAAGCCAATGCTGTACATGGCTCTGACAGCGATGAAAACGCTTTAGTGGAATCTGCCTATTTTTTCAGCGAATTTGATCGGTTTTAATGCTTTTGTAGCGGATTGAGTTGTTCAAAAGTGTTATCGGAATAAACAAGAATAATCCGAACAATTTCCTTTTGTACCTTATTATTCAAATCTTCCTCAAACTCAGGGGAGGATTTTTTATTTGTATATAACTGATTAACAGTTTCTTTTGTCCCTTCGTGTCTTATTTCAACTTTCTTGCCTGGATCAACAGTCTGTTGTTCGTCAATATCGAAAAGGGATTGTTCTATTGGTGTTGCTGACACCGCCGATACAGTTATGGGTCCTTTTCCCATAACAATCCAATCAAGACTAAATTCCGGATAAGTTTCCTTAAGCTTTAAAATAAAATCAAGGCTTGGCTTATTTCTACCTGAAAGAAGGTGGGATATTCCGGAGCGTTGCACTTCCAACTGATCAGCTAATTGAGCTGCCGTCAGATTTTTTGAACGCATAATATGAGCAATTCTGTCTTTGAGCATAGCGAAATACTTTACAAACGTTTCCTGATTTCCTCCAAGAATAATTACAAAGTTACATCAATAATTTACAACTATAACATTTTATTAATTACAGTTGTAATCTTATCAATGGTTACATATGTAATTTTATCCTGAAGTTGAATTTAAATGAAGTTTCACTTTAAATCTAGTCTATTAATACTTATGCATCAGTCTATTATATTAATGCATTCGAATTTTTGTCTTTAAAGGAATATTTGATTAAATCTTAACTTAAATGTTTAAATGACAAATTATAATTAATTGATATATAATTAAATATGATTATTTTGTTATTTACAATGAAACTGATACTGTTGTAACATAGTCTTTCTTAAGGTAATATTATGTTATGCTTGTAATTAATCAAATTTAATGTGCTGAATATCAGATAATAAATCTTTTTTATGCTTCAGATTTGTTTACGTTTGTTTCGTTGTTTACATTCCTAACTTTTATAAACTCCAACATTAATTTTCGATGTAAATGACACAAAAATTTGTTCTTTTAAAAAATCATGTATTTTTGATCAGTAAACCTTTAACAAAAACTATGAGATGTTTTAAGATCAGCTACCTCCTATTTTCTTTGACTGCTTCACTATTGCTCTATGGTCAGTCCGAATCCAGTATTAGCTTACTTGAAATTTCTGAGCCCGACAGTACACAAATCGATGAGATGATCAATGAAACCCAGCGGATCTACAGATATCAGCCGGAGTATGCACTTAAACTCATTGAAAAATCACTTCTTGCTGCAAATGAAGCCAAGTACGAGATTTTACAATCGAGGGCTTATAGTTTAAAAGGTGTCGTTCTGAAAAACAAAGGTCTTTTTGCTGAAGCCATTGAATCACATCTTAACTCGCTTAGAATCAATGAGAAGATTGGCGCAAGAAATGCTATGGCTACCAACTACAACGATATTGGGATCATATATAAAACCATGGAAGAATATGACCAGGCATTGGATAGTTATTTGAAAGCCAATGCCCTCTGCGAGGAAATGAATATGGTTCGCGGCCGTATCATGACGCTGAACAATATTGGTACAATCTATGAAGCTAAAAATGAATTTGATAATGCTGTTCAATACTATAATCTGGCTTATACTGATGCCGTGAATGAAGGTATAAAAGATGCTCAGGCAATCATTCTCAATAATTTAGGTGAAATTTATGCCGAGAAAGGTGAATCTGCTATTGCACAAGATTACTTCAGGCAAACACTGAAGCTGGATAAAGAGACCGGTGATGAAATTGGTTCGATATATTCAATGATAAATATGGCAGGGACTTTCGTTGGAGTAAAGGCTTTTGACAGTGCTGCATATTATTATCAGGAAGCTGAATCTAAGGCGGTTAGTTTTAATGCCAATCAGCTGTTAGCCTTTTTATATGGAGGAATGACAGAAATGTACAAGCAACAAAATAACTATAAAAAGGCCTTCGAAACAAGTTTGAAGCTTCAGACTGTAAAAGATACCCTTTATAATGAATCACGAACCCAGCAACTTTCGGAAGCAGAAGCCCGATATCAGACCGAGAAAAAAGATCAGGAAATCGATTTACTTCGGCAGGAACAACTGGTGAAGGAATTGACGATTCAACAACATCAGGCTGAACGATTTGCTTTGGTGAGTTTAATCATCCTCGGAGCGATGATAATATGGTATTTGTACAAAAGAAACAAATCAAGACAGAATGAACTGTTTAACAAACAGTTACTTCAACAAAAGGAATTACATTTAAAAGCAATTGTTGAGACTCAGGAATCTGAACGAAAGAGAATTGCAAAGGATTTGCATGATGGTATCGGTCAAAGCCTTTCCGGAATAAGGCTTGCTATGGAAAATATCAGCATCAGACTTGAACAAAATAATGAGACCGAAGGAGCTAAAGTAAAGGAACTCACCAATACCCTGGATCAAGCCTGTCACGAAGTGAGAAATATATCGCACCAGATGATGCCTCGCGTTTTGCAAGAGGATGGTCTTATACCTGCAATTGAGGATATGCTCGAAAAATCATTCAGCCATGCTAATATAACCTATCAGTTTGACCATTTTGGTTTATCTGAACGATTTGCAGAAAACGTTGAAATTAGCCTCTACCGAATCACTCAGGAATTGGTAAACAATATCATTAAGCATTCGGGTGCCACTGAAGTACAGGTACAATTGCTGCGTAATAAAAAACAATTAGTTTTACTGGTTGAAGACAACGGAAAGGGCTTTCAGTACGAAAAATTAAAAGCGAAAGGCATTGGTTTGATGAATATTACATCGCGGGTTGAGACAGTTCATGGTGAATTTAATCTGGAACCAAGTCCGGTAAGTGGCACTTTGGCAACAATCAGAGTTCCACTTAACTAGCTGTATTTGAATAATTTTCAATAAAATGGAGAAAATAAAGGTAATTATTGCAGATGATCATCTGATGGTTGCAGAAGGAATCAAATCTTTAATCGAGATGGATGATTCCATTGAAGTGCTTCAGATTGCCGGAGATGGAAAAGAACTGTTGCACATACTCGAATTTCGCGATCCTGATATTGTATTGATGGATATTGATATGCCAGTTATGAATGGTTTGGAAGCCATGTTGCATATTCATAAGAAATATCCTGATTTAAAGGTGATTATCATCAGTATGCATGAAGAAAAAGGTCTTGTAAAGAAAATGACTGATGCAGGAGCAAAAGGCTTCCTTTTTAAAAATTCTGACAAGGACGAACTGACATGGGCAATTAAAAAAGTTCATCAAGGAGGTAATTATTTTACGAGCCGATTAACACTCAATCTTATCAATCAGAATAAATCAAACATTCAAAGCGATTCGCTTGATCTGAAAAAAGCATTGATGACCGAAAGAGAAATCGAAATTTTAAAACTGATTGCTGAAGGCCTTTCAAACAAAGAGATAGGTGACAAGCTTTTTATCAGTCATCGCACCGTTGATACCCACCGCACAAATCTCATGAAAAAGCTTGAAGTCAACAACATAGCCGGATTAATCAGGTATGCTATCAAGCAGGGGTTTATTCATTGAAAGTACTTTTCAGTTGAATACCGTATTCAATTTGGTGTAATTTACTGAGTACATAATTCTTTCGCACTTTTTACCTTTGTTTAATCGCAACTACACCATAAACCAGTTCGGTTAAAAAAGTAAACCCTAAACATTAAAATGCTCGATTAATATTAGCTCCAAAAAAAACTTCCCAAATGTTCAGCTTGTTTGAAGGCTTTGAGGTTTTCAAGCTGATCGGGAAGTTTTTTTTATTAAAACCAGAAATCTAGTTTTTTATCAGTTTAAATAATTGATAATCAGATTTAGAACTAACAATTAAAACATAAAATCCAGGATTAAGTTGCCTGAGGGTTTGAGATAATTCTTCGAGATTATTACGGTTTATTTCAGTAGCAATAATTTCACGACCTGACCTATCCAGAATTTTTGCCTGTAATACTGTATCCATCAGTAATTTAACTTGTATAGCATCTGAAAACGGATTAGGACTAATTTTGAGAAATTGTGCTCCTAATGACAATTTCGAGTTAATGCTGGTCAGTACCGAATTAGCAACTTCATAATCAGGAATTCCGTATCCATAGTACGCGTTTGGATTAAAAACATTATCCCCGCTTTGCATAATGGCATCCTTTATTTCGAGATTGGTGAATCCCGGATTGGCTTGCCACAAGCAGGCCGACATTCCAGCAATAATTGGAGAAGAAAATGAAGTACCGCTACTTTGCCCGATACTGTTTGTACCTGAAGCCACTGTAGTGCCCTGCCCCATTGCCATCACATCAGGTTTGATTCGGCCGTCATAAGTGGGTCCTATCGAACTAAAAGATGCACGCTCTCCATCGCCTCTAACTGCGCCTATTGAAAACACATCAAATCCATCTGCAGGAGCACCAATATATGGGTACGATGTTGAAGAACCTTCATTTCCTGCGCTATTCACCACCAAAATCCCTTTGCTTGAAGCCATATCAGCACCCAATGTAATTACATTAGAATTGCCATCCATATCTTCATAGGTATGATCCCGCTGAGGCATGTCGAAATCAATATAACCCAGCGAAGAATTAATCACATCTGCACCCACGCTATCAGCAAATTCGGCTGCAGAGACCCAATTGTATTCCTCCAGAATATTTTCGCTGTAAACATACTCCGACCGCAACAACCAAAAAGAAGCTTTAGGAGCCGTACCAATCATCTGTCCGGGAGCATTCGCACCAATCGTACTTAAAACGGCTGTTCCATGATAGCTTTCAGTAAAAACATTACCGCCGGGATGAACAAAATCTTTGGTTCCCAATATTTGGTCATTCTGCCATAAACTGTCAAATACAGGATGAATATCTGCCATATCAAAACCTCCATCCAATATCGCTATCACCATGCCCTGTCCCCGATAGCCCATCTCATGCAGCGGGATACCGTTGATTTGATTGATTTGTGTATATGCTGATCCATAGTTAAATACACCAGTACTTTTAAGTTCGGTATTCAAGGGTTTGGCCGTTATGTCATAGCTTTCATTCGCAAAAAAAGATTTCTGTATATCATCACCAATAGCCGAGGCAACTTTGCGGGTTCCAACAACATAAGGCAAGGCAGCAATAGCTTCAAGCACTTCGTTATCAGTAGTTTCAATACTTAGGCCATTAATCCATTTGGAGACATAAAGCAGATTGGCTCCTGCATCAGCTACGCCCTGAATGTAATCCGGGTTAACAGGCAAATCTGATTCATCGAATTCAATCCCTTGTAACATCCTACGTTGAATAGCACGCTGAGTTAAAAATTCTTCAGGAGCATCCAATGAGTAAGGGGTTCCGTTTTTATCGGCAAACTGCACCCAATATTTATCAGGTGCAACTTGGGAATTAGCTAATGGAACAAAATAAATACACATTAAAAAAAGTAAAACAATTTGTCTCATATAAATCTTTTTAAGAAAGTAGTTTACAAAAATACATCTTCTGTTCATTCACCAATAACGAAATGATTGTTTTCTCTTGATGTATCAGGAATTAATTCGTTTCCAAGCCATACTTCAGCAATTTTTCTTTCTGTATCAAATCGAATTATGCACTGTGACAAATTATCCTTCCACACCGCTGTCGATTCGCAAACCGTCTGTTGTTTGCCATCATCGTAAATCACTGTTAAACATACGGGAAGAGGTAATCCACCACGATTTTCAACCACCACCTGATTGTCACCCGTAACTTTTACCAGGGCTAGGTCGGGATAGGCATTTTGATAGAACCAGGGGTTAATAAACCAACTAAGATCTTCGTTGGAAGCTACTTCCATTGCTCTGAAAAAATCTATTGGTAACGGATGTTTGCCTGCCCAGGTGACCATGTAATGATGCAGGGCCTTTTTGAACGTAGCAGCCCCAAGGGCATCCTGAAGAAAAGCATAAGCCAGAGATGGCCGTGTATATGACGCCAGCCTCAAACTACTGTAATCCGCTGCCAACAAATGATTTGGGATCATAGGAGGAATATCATTTTCATATCCGGCCGCATTTTCGTAGCTGGATACAAGGCGTGCAAGATAATCATGTTCAGCAAACAGACTATCAACCATAAGCTGTGGCCAAATACGCGCCCACCCTTCATCCATCCAGGCATACTTTTTTTCATTAATGCCCATATAAAATGGCATATAGTTATGTGCAATCTCATGAAAAGTCAATCCAAAAGCGTCTGCCATGCTTTCCGGATCTCCATTGTTGGCCATCATTGGAGTTTCCATGCCACCTCCCCTCCTTCCATTTAAAAAAGTAGTCATATAGGGATACGGAAAAGGAAGTCCGGGTTCAAAACGTGACATATAATCAATGCTCTGGCGCGAATAGCGTGCAATTTCCTGTCCCGAGAGTGCCTTTTCAGGATATACTGCACTGATAAAAACAGCCTTGTCAAACCTTGTATTGACATACAAACGGCTGGCATCCCAGTTAAAGCCCTGGGCTGCAGCAAAGCTAAAGTCAGGAACAGCATTAGCCATAAAATGATAGGTTAATTGCTTATCATTTGATCTAAAAACTCTATTTTTCAAATAATCCGACTGATTGATGAGTTTTACAATTGAATCGGATTGTGAGGCATGTTCTATTTTCTCTACAAGCGATTGATGAAATACTTCTGATTTATTTTGAAGTTCGCCTGTTGCCCAAACTACCCAGTTTTTAGGCACTTCAATAGTGACATCAAAATTATTCACATCATTATAAAATTCCACACTACCACCATAACTAATTTTATCCCAGCCATATATATCATCATACACTGCAATTTGAGGATACCAATAAGCTATAAAAAAAGATGAATCACTGTATTTTCCCATTCTGATGGAAATAACTTCTGCAATCTTAAGCTCCCAATCAACACTCAACTGTATTTGTGATTCAGGGCCCAGTGCCCGATCCAGTTTTAAAGTCAATTTAGTCCCCTGCCTGTTCCATTTTTTATCTTGCGATGTAATAAGCTGATCCCCAATTTTAATGGAAATAATTGTGGTTCCATCATGCAAATCAAGACTGCCGATGTCCCAATTTCGAGAATTACCTTTCCTGAAAATATCCTGATATAAATTGAATACCAGATAATTAAGCGTGTCCGGACTTTCATTAAAATAAGTAATATCAGCAATACCAGATACCATAGCACTTTCCGGATCGAACCTTACTTTTATTTTATAATCAGCATGGTTTTGCCAGTAGTTTTTCCCAGGCATGCCAAGCAGGGTTCGTGTTCCTTTTTGAATAGCCTTTTGCATGTTTTTTGATATCGGATAAGGCTGAGCTGTAACATCAAACAAAATACAAAACAGCACAAAAACACTCAATATCAAATACTTAAAATGTTTCATCGACTTTCTTTAAATTTTCGGCTAAATGTATAAAATATTGCGGAATGCCTCCAAACTAAGTTGTTTACGGTTAATATTTTCAATTTAACGATTCGTTTTAGCTGGTATTGGTCATAATTATGTTAATTTGCATCTTACTTAAAAGGCAGCACCATGCTTCAAAGCTTTAATCCCTTTACCGGAAATTTGATTGAATCATATCCGGAACATTCAGATCGAGAAGTTGAGATTATTATTGAAAATCAGAGCTCCCGATT
Organism: Bacteroidales bacterium; assembly: GCA_028704385.1. Classification (GTDB taxonomy): domain Bacteria; phylum Bacteroidota; class Bacteroidia; order Bacteroidales; family F082; genus UBA5536. Next base: position 62,893 of record JAQVLA010000011.1, read on the forward strand.
CAAAAACTGGAAAAAAACTGACCTTAACGATCGAAGCAAAATAATTGCTCAACTTGGAAAAATTTTACAGAAAGAGCAAAACAATCTTGCCAGACTCATCACATCAGAAATGGGCAAGCCCATCACAGAATCACTGGCTGAAGTAGCTAAATGTGCCTGGCTTTGTGAGTTTTACGCTGAAAATGGCGCAGCAATGCTTCAGAACAATACCATTAAAACTGAGGCATATTCCAGTTATATCAGTTTTGAGCCAATAGGGATAATCTTTGCAATAATGCCATGGAATTTTCCTTTGTGGCAAGCACTTCGCTTTGCTGTTCCAACAATTTTAGCCGGAAACGTTGTTTTACTCAAACACGCACCCAATGTGAGTGGTACCTCTTTGAAATTAGAATCAATATTTCAGGAGGCAGGATTCCCGGAAAACGTTTTCAGAAGTATTTTAATACAGGCCGATCGATCGGAATATATAATCAAGCATAAGTCCATTCGGGGTGTTACAATAACTGGTAGCGCAAAAGCTGGTAGTTCAGTGGCCTCACTTTCAGGAAAATATCTAAAAAAATGCGTGCTCGAACTGGGTGGTTCTGATCCATTTATTGTTTTTGAAGATGCAGACTTTCCAGGCTGTTGTCAGGCAGCAGTTGATTCACGCATGATGAATAGCGGACAGGTATGCATTGCCGCAAAACGATTTATTGTACATGAATCTATTTTTCAGGAATTCGTTGAAGCTCAAAAAAATGCACTTACAAGTTTAAATCTGGGTGATCCCATGCAAACCAAAACACAGATCGGGCCAATGGCTCGTCCTGATTTGGCTTCACAGCTTCAAAAACAAATTGATGATTCTATTGCTTTAGGAGCAAAGCTCATTTGCGGAGGCAAAGCTTCGAAAAGTCATCCTTCGATATTTGAACCAACGCTTCTTGTTGATATTCAGAAAGATATGCCTGTTTACAAAGAAGAAACTTTTGGCCCTTTAGCTATTGTAATCCCTTTTAAAACAGAAGAAGAAGCCATCCTAATTGCCAACGATACCGACTTTGGATTAGGTGCAAGTATCTGGACGCAAGATTTAAATAAGGCAAAACGAGTGATAAAAGCCATTGATGCTGGTGCCGTTTTCGTGAACAGCCTCACAAAATCAGATCCCCGCTTACCTTTTGGAGGAATAAAAAACTCCGGTATTGGCCGTGAGCTGTCGTTTTATGGCATTACTGAATTCACCAACATCAAAACCAATTGGATAAAAGCATGAGAATAGATATCATCACACTTTTTCCGGAAATGTTTGAAGGGCCTTTTACAACTTCCATTATCAAGCGAGCTCTTGAGAAGAATCTTGTTGAAATTGAATTACATAATCTCCGGGATTATAGTACCGACAAGCATCACCGGGTGGATGATTATGCATTTTCGGGTGGTGCAGGAATGGTAATGATGATTGAACCGGTAGATCGTTGTATCACAGCACTTAAAGATAAAAGAAGCTACGATGAAATCATTTACCTCTGTCCGGACGGTAAACAGCTGGATCAGAGAATCAGCAACCAGCTTTCGCTCAAAAATAATATCCTTATGCTTTGTGGACATTATAAAGGCATTGATGAAAGGATTCGGGAACACTTAATTACGTGTGAAATTTCCATAGGTGATTATGTACTTTCGGGCGGTGAACTGGCTGCCGCTGTAGTAACAGATAGCGTAGTGCGCTTGATACCGGGCGTTTTAAGTGATGAAACCTCAGCATTGTCGGATTCGTTTCAACACGGATTGGTTTCGCCCCCCGTTTTTACCCGCCCCCGAAATTACAAAGGATGGGAAGTTCCGGAAATACTGTTGTCAGGCAATGAAGCAAAGATAGAAGCCTGGAAGCTGGACCAATCCTTCCAGCGAACAGCTGAGAGAAGGCCCGAATTACTTGAAAAATTTAAAAAAAATAAGTCATAGCTTTTAGGTTGAGAAAATTATTGTATATTTGCACTCATTTTTGAATTGAGCACACTATATAATATCTATCAGAAAATGAGCAAGAACGCCTTAATCCAGTTTGTAGAAGATCAGGTAGCTGTTAAAGAATTTCCGGCTTTTGGTGCCGGTGATACCATAACCGTAACCTATAAAATTATTGAAGGAAACAAAGAACGCCTGCAGAAATTTCAAGGTGTTGTTTTGCAAAGGGTTGGAGAAGGCCCAACAGCAACTTTTACCGTAAGAAAAATTTCAAGTAATATTGGGGTTGAGCGTATTTTTCCCGTTGCCTCGCCATTTATTCAGGAAGTTGAAGTGAACAAAAAAGGTTCGGTCAGAAGAGCCCGTATCTTTTATCTTCGTGAATTGCGTGGTAAAAAGGCTCGTATTAAAGAAGCTCGTCGCTAATCATAGCAATGATATTTATTGAAGTCCTGGCGATTATTTCGTCAGGACTTTGTTTGTTTAAGAAAGTTTATAATTCGTCTCAAGCAGGAATTCAACTGGTTAGCTATTTTGAGTCCGTTGTCTTACCACTTCAAAACAAGCTATTCCGGCTGCCACCGAAACATTCAATGAATCCATCGGACCCGGCATGGGAATTTTCAAATGTATATCTGTTTTTTGTAGATATGCTGGCGATATTCCATCTTCTTCAGATCCTAAAATTAAGGCTATTGGGCCGCTCAGATCAGCTTCCCATATTGATATATCTGTTTTTTCGGAAACAGCTGCAATTTGCAAGCCACTCTCTTTCAGATAATCAATGCTTTTTTTAAGATTGTCTGTTCTGCAAACGACAAGATGGTTTAAGGCACCGGCAGCTGTTTTCATAGCATCTGCATTAATCAAAGCACTTCCTCTGGATGGAATAAGGATGGCGTCGACACCAGCTGCGTAAGCCGAACGGGCAATGGCTCCAAAGTTTCTGACATCGGTAATCCTGTCAAGGATCAACAGAAAAGGCATCCGTCCGGCTTCATAAATTATCGGAATGAGCTGCTCAACATGCTGATATGAAATGGGTGAGATAAAACCAATGATTCCCTGGTGATTTTTTCGGGTGATCCGATTTAGTTTTTCAAGTGGCACAAACTGTACCGGAAAATCATTAGCCTTAGCCAGTCGAACGATATCATTTACCTTTTCGGATCGGTTTCCCTGTTGAATTAAAATTTTCTCAAATTCCTTACCTGAGGCAAATGCTTCCTCAATTGGATGAATACCAAAGATATAGGAAGCAATTTTTTTATCCATTTGTAATTATTTTTTGACAAAAATAGCCTTTTAAGTACTCTGTTGGTTGTCAAAACAAAATATGAGCAAAAAGGATCTTTGATTTTGCATGTAGTATTTCTAACTTAGCTGTCGATTAAATTTTCATCCCATGAAAAAATCGCTATTTCTTCTGTTAATGTTTTCTGCTTTTATTGTAAAAGCACAATATTTTCGCCCGGCACAAACGATAACAGACAAAATTCTGCTTAAAGATTACTTTCTTTTACATACAACATTGTCGGATTCTGAGCTTCAACAAATTAAAAACAAGAAAGTTATACTCAGGTTTTCAATTGATGAGTTCGGTCAAACCGATGATTTTAAAATCCTAAAAAGCATATCACCGAAAGCTGATCAGGAGGCTGTAAGGCTTGTCAAAAACCTGCTTTGGCAGCCGGCCACCAGAAATGGTAATCCTACAAACGATCAACAGGAGATCGTAGTGCTTTTCCATTACAAACATTTACATCGATTGCGGATGAAAGATTATGCTGAAGCACCGGATTTAAGTGGATTTCAGAAAAGCATTTCGCAAAATATATATAGCTTTGCAGCTCTCGAAAAAGCACCCGAGCCAATGTTTAAAGACAAGTTGACACTAAATCAATTTATTTTAACAAATCTAAGTTATCCCGAAGAAGCCTACACCAGAAGCATTTCAGGAACTGTAAGCTTAGATTTTATCATCGAAAAAAATGGTCTTGCATCCAATATTGTGATAACCGAGAGCGTTGGCGGGGGCTGCGACCAGGAAGCTATCAGGTTGTTGCAGCATATAGAATGGGTTCCTGGAATGGTTCATGACAGTTTAGTGCGCAGCAGGAATCATTTGGATATACAGTTTAATTTGGGTGAAAAACGGATGCAAAATATTCCAAATCGTCAAGGAACGAATCTTTAACTTTAACACAATAAATTATGAAACACTTTACATTGTTGTTCATGGCATTGATTTGTCTGAACCCGGCTTTTTCACAAGAAGAAGCACCAAAAAAATGGAAACGCTCAGGGGATATCGGATTCAATTTTTCACAAAGTCATTTATCCAACTGGGCTGCTGGCGGCGATAATGCTTTGAATTGGCAAGGCATCTTCAATTACAATGCCAATTATACTCACGAAAAAAATAAATGGGACAACAACATTTCACTTGCACTTGGATACAGTCATCTGGGTGATGCCAAAGCCATTAAAACAGATGATAAAATCGAGTTAAACTCGTTGTATGGTTACAAAGCAACCGAAAAACTTTTTTACAGCCTGTCCTTCTCCTTTAAAACACAATTTGCTGATGGTTTTGATTACAAAAACGATTCAACAAACAGAATTTCAGGATTTCTGGTGCCGGCTTATATCACTTTGGGTCTGGGTATGGAATACGTTCCAAACAGTAATTTTTCCATAAACTTTGCCCCTATTACTGGTCGCATAACCATTGTAAATGATAAGGATCTGGCAGATTCCGGTGCATTTGGTGTGGATCCGGCCAAATATGACGAAATTTCAGGAGTTAAAATTAAGGATGGTAAAACTTCACGTTTTGAATTTGGCGCCAAAATGACTGCCAAACTTGATGTGAAAATTGCTGAGAATGTAAACTTCAACTCCAAACTGGAGCTCTTCAGTGATTATATTAAAAACCCTCAAAACATAGATGTTGACTGGCAAAACCTGATCACCATGAAAGTAAACAGCTGGTTAAATGCCAATATCTCTGCTCATCTTATTTACGATGATGACATTATGATAACCGACAAAGATGGCAATACAGGCCCCAGAACACAGTTTAAAGAGGTTCTCAGCATCGGGCTTTCGTATAAATTCTAATTCAGGATGACCCGCATAGGACTCTTATCGGACACCCATGGAAGCATTCATCCACGGGTGTTCGATTTTTTTAAAGACTGTGATATTATTATTCATGCAGGCGATATTGGCGATGAAAAAACACTAAAGCAGTTACAACAATTCAAACCATTATTTGCTGTTTACGGTAATATAGACGGCTCAAACATTCGTATTCAGTTACCTGAAATTCAAGAATTTAAAATTGAAGACATAAAAATTTTCATGATCCATATCGGTGGCTATCCCAGGAAATATGCCAGAGGAATCAAAGAGAAATTAAAACTTAATAAGCCAGACCTTTTTATAAGCGGACATTCACACATCCTGAAAATCATGCACGACAAACCGCTTGGCATACTGCATATCAATCCGGGAGCAGCAGGTTCGCATGGATTACACCAGAAAATAACTTTCGTACGATTTGCCATTGACAAGGCAAAAATCCTAGATATGGAAATTATGGAAATTGACAGAAAGGCTGTATCTATCTCAAACGATCAGCCGAACGAATAAGTTTGATATCATGTTTTACACCACGCATGGCTAAAAACAAGAATATCAGTGCAATAAGCGGAAGAAAAACACCCAGTTCATAATCTGCCTCAGTGGATGTTTTAATTTTTAGCTGCTCGACATAATAAAAAAACATCAACCCAATCGAAACCAAATCAAGTAAGATGTTAAGCCTGATCAATTTCAACTGGCCTCCAAGATTTTTATACATAAAAATGATCAGCAAAGGTAAAACGGTAACCATTGCACTAAGGATTGAGAGCGGAAGTAGAAAAAAAGAGGAAAACAATTCTGTATTACCAGGAACAAAATCCTGAATGTGTGTTACATAGAATGCAATAGTATGCTGTTCACCGAAGTATTGAGCAACTGGAAAAAAGAACAACATTCCACCTGCCAATGCAGCAATAAATAGGAATAAAGTCTGGATGCGCTGAATCATGATAAGTCATTTATTATTGTGGCAAAGATACAGAATCCGATATTTGTAAGCTTGCTCATTTGAACTTTCGTTGTTTTTTCGAAAAAATTTGGTCACTATTTAAAACTTAATTACATTTGCATCGCTTTATAGGAAATCCCAAATCATTTCACATAAATTTAGGCACTTAGAAATTTTAGTTCTTATACGCCACATTACAATTATCCGAGGATTTTTTAACACACCCATAAATTTTTTACTGACTAAAACATTATTACAATGTACGACATTATTGAGCTTAACAATAAGCTTGTAGGGGAATTAAGAGAAATTGCAAAGGAATTGGAAATTCCCAAGGTAGAAAAACTACTAAAACAAGATTTAATTTACAGAATTCTTGATCAGCAGGCCCTCATGCCTTCGAAAACCGATAAAGAGAAGCCGGCTTTCAAGGACAGACCAAAACAAAAGAAACAAGAAACAAAACGGCCCGAAAACAAAAAAACACAGGACACCAAAGCAGTAGAATCAGAAAGAAAAGAAACTTCGGCAAAAGTTGAAACACAACAAAAACAAGAAAAAACACCCGCATCAGAGCCCCCAAAAAATGATAATTTAAGCCTTAAACCCATAATAACTGCACCAGAGGTCAAGGCAAAAACTGAAGGCCAAAACCAGCTTAAGCCGGCTGAATCGTCACAATCCAAAGAAAAAAATGATAATCGCGAGCGCAGACCCCGCATTACAAAACCCACCTTAATTACTCCGCTGGAAAACGAATCCATTGCATTAACAGCTGAGCCAGTGGCAAGCACCAGAGTTTTACAAAAACCTGAAGATGATCAGGTACACAACCGGCCTTCACAAAAGCAAGGTTTTGATCAAAGAAATCAGGAACAAAGACAAAACAGAGATAATCAACAATCACGCGATCAAAAAAAAGAACTGTACAAAGAGGCTGCAAAACCAAAAAGAGAAGAATATAAATTTGAGTTTGAGGGTATTGTTGATGCAGAAGGCGTTTTGGAAATCATGCCGGATGGATATGGCTTTATGCGTTCATCGGATTATAATTACCTCAACTCACCTGATGACATCTACGTTTCACAATCGCAGATTAAACTTTTTGGACTCAAAACAGGCGATACCATCAAAGGTACCATTCGTCCGCCCAAAGAAGGAGAGAAATACTTTCCGCTAATCAAAGTAGACATGATCAATGGTAGGTCACCCGAAGAAGTGCGCGACCGTATTCCTTTTGACTACCTTACTCCACTTTTCCCCGAAGAAAAATTTACCCTGACCGGCCACAAGGAAAACACCATGTCCACCAGGATTATGGATATGTTTGCCCCAATTGGCAAAGGACAACGCGGACTGATAGTTGCCCAACCCAAAACTGGTAAAACAGTGTTACTGAAAGAGGTAGCCAATGCCATTGCCAGCAACCATCCTGAAGTATATCTCATTATCCTGCTCATCGACGAACGACCGGAAGAAGTAACTGACATGGCACGCAGCGTGAATGCCGAAGTAATTTCATCAACATTTGACGAGCCAGCCGACAAACACGTAAAAATCGCCAATATCGTACTCGAGAAAGCCAAAAGGCTTACCGAATGCGGACATGATGTTGTGATTCTCCTCGACTCCATCACGCGTCTGGCAAGAGCTTACAATACTGTTTCACCGGCTTCGGGCAAAGTGCTCAGCGGAGGGGTAGAAGCCAATGCACTTCAAAAACCAAAGAGATTTTTTGGTGCTGCACGTAAAATTGAAAATGGTGGTTCGCTCACAATTATTGCAACGGCATTGATTGACACTGGATCAAAAATGGATGAAGTGATCTTTGAAGAGTTTAAAGGTACTGGTAATATGGAACTACAACTGGATCGAAGGCTTTCGAACAAACGCATCTGGCCGGCTATCGATATTGTTGCTTCCAGCACCCGTCGCGAAGACTTACTCATTGACAAAGAAGCCATGCAAAGGATCTGGGTACTCAGAAATCACCTCTCGGATATGACCCCTATTGAAGCAATGGAATTTTTGAAAGATAAAATGCGCTTCACGCAAACCAACGAAGAATTTCTTATTTCAATGAACAGTTAATTTATTTCGTTCGAAACAAATTTGAGCTGTCGGCCCGGGCTGACAGCTTTTTTTGTTTTATGCCAATAAAATTTTAAAATTGCTAAAAAATTAGGGTATGAATCCTGAAATGGTTTACAAAACACTAGATGAACTGGGTATAACCTATGAAAAGTACGAACATACTGCAACACCCACTGTAGAGGATGCCCTTCCCTACTGGGCTGAAATTGAAGCAATACACTGCAAAAACCTGTTCTTTAGAAATCACAAAGGAAACCAACATTATCTTGTAATCTTTTCTTACCTCAAACAGCTCAATATCAGACAACTTGAATTACTACTTAAACAAGGCAAACTAAGTTTCGCCTCCGACAAAAGAATGCAAAAGTATCTTGGTCTTCAACCAGGCAGTGTTTCCCCCTTCGGACTTATCAACGACAAAGAAAATCATGTGATTGTATTTATTGATGAATCGTTGATGGATCATGAAAAAATCAGCTTTCATCCCAATATTAATACTGCTACACTTGTGTTGAAAAAGAGTGATTTTATAAGATTTCTTGATTTTTCGGGCAATAGCTATCATTTTATTCAGTTCAACGATGGTATAAAATAAGGTATTGTTTGCCCATTCGCCTGTGGAGCTTGTAGGTTTTTGAATAATATTGGCCATTTTAAGCTACTTTTGTGCAACTTTCGGTAGACATTAATTTATCAACAAGATCGCATTATCAATGGAAAAAATCAATGTAAATATTCAATCAGAAATCGGTGAACTGGAAGCTGTTATCATTCATACTCCCGGTCCGGAAGTAGAAAATATGACACCTGAAAATGCCGCACGGGCATTGTACAGTGATATTTTGAATCTTAGTGTTGCCTTGCCCGAATACAATGAGTTCAAGGCTGTTCTTGAAAAGGTTGCCCGTGTGTTTGATGTAAAGGATTTATTAAAGGATATACTTCGAAATGAGAAAGTTAAAGCAAGCCTGATCAGTCGGATTTGCAGGCATGAATCTACTCAAGAAGCCTGTTCATTAATCGGAGATCTTACAGATGAAGACCTGGCTTCCCAACTCATCGAAGGTGTTGAAATGCGAAAGGATACACTTACAAAATACCTTGATAATGAACGGTATTCCTTGCATCCCTTGCCTAATTTTTTCTTCACCAGGGATGCTTCATTCTCAATGAATGACAAGGTTATGATAAGTCAGATGGCCAGCAAAGTTCGTGAACGCGAAACCTTGATTATGGAAGCTATTTTTGACTATCACCCCGTTTTTAGTACCCAAACCGTCAATCCTGTGAGACGATTCGACAAAAGCAATAATGGGACAATAGAAGGTGGTGATGTTTTAATTGCAAGAGATGACATCTACCTCAGCGGAATTAGCGGGCGTACAACTAGTCAGGGTATTGATGCCCTGTTGGAATATCTGAAGACCAAACCTGGCACCAAACACCTTATACTTCAGGAATTGCCATACCAACCCGAATCTTTTATTCATCTCGACATGGTTTTTACTTTTCTGGACAAGGACAAATGCATGATTTTTGAACCATTGATTATGCATTCGTCCCGGCACCTCACAATTCATATTATTATTGAAGACAACAAAGTGCTTCAGATCAGGGAAGAAAAAAATATGCTCGATGCCTTGAAAAAACTGGGAATGGATCTGGAGCCGGTTTTATGTGGTGGCAAAAGAGATACTTACATCATGGAACGTGAACAATGGCAAAGCGGAGCAAACTTTTTTGCTATTGCACCCGGAAAGGTAATCGGCTATGGGAGAAATACTTATACAATGGAAGCACTTAATCAACATGGTTATGAAATAATCAAAGCAAAAGATGTGATCCGAAACAAAATAGACCTTGCTAATTATTCCAAATTTGTCATCACTATCGAAGGTGATGAACTTTCGCGCGGAGGCGGTGGTGCAAGATGTATGACCATGCCAATTAGCCGCAAAGCCGTAGATTGGTAAATAATTAATGATGAAAAAGAAACAGAAACCGACATTTTTTGCACTCAGGATTTATCTGGTGAGTATTTTACTTTTTTTGTTGTTGGTTTTCCCTGTTTCACTGATCATGCTCTTTAAATATGGTCCCTATTGGATCGAAGAACGTGGCATTCCATCAAACAACCCAAAAAATATTTCAGAGGCAACTACTATAACTGATTCATTACCTGTAAATACAGAGGTTACTAAAAGTTGGGAAATCAAAGCTAGTGAGCAGGATAAACGATTTGGAAAATCGGTTAGTCTCCTCTTCAGAATGATGCTGTTCAGTCTGCTTCTGGGATATGCATTTAATGCACCTTTTCAACGCTTTTTCAGGTTGAAACGGAAAAACAAATCTCCATCGGAGGCATTAATTAGTTTTTGCAGAAAATGGCTGTTGTATGTTCCTATAATCAACAGCGGAATTTTAGTACTTGGGTTTAGTATTGCACTGATAATTATGGGATTTCAGGTTTTCTACAATACGATCGACAGCGAGGCAAGTAAACAATTTTACCGTCAGTTTTTCTTTATTGCGACTTTTGCTTCATTTTTATCAGTTTTTTTTATGTATTTCTGGTTTCGCTTCAGGGTAAGATTTAAGTACCTGGAAGTAGTTTATGATTCGGTTAGCCTCTACAAAAGCCCGATCAACAAACCGAAGAATCATTTGATACATCGCCTGTGGGTCAATAGTATCATGACTACACTTCTCCCTTTGGTAATTGTAATTTTTTATATCTCAATAAGTATCAGTAGTGTTCACACAAGTATTGATCAATTACCTACCAGCGATCAAGCCAAAGTCCTTTTTGGAAAATACCTGCAAATCATTGACCAGACTGAAATGCTGTATAAGACTAACCTGTTCTACGTTAATGCAATAGATAGTTTGTTAATGTTTGTTGGAATTTTCTCGGGTATCGTTATAAGTATTATTTATTTGTTCTTTTTTGTAAACTGGATCAACAAAAGTATCATCATTCCTGTATCAGAAATCATCGAAAAGATGCAGCAATCAGGTGAACAGGAGCTGGGGCAACTCACGATAGTCCGAACCACCGATGAATTTGGTGAACTGGCCATGGGATATAACGTAATGGCAAGTCGTATCACAAACAATATTAAACAGTTACGGCAAACCACAACAGCTAACCAGCGATTTGTTCCTGTACAATTTCTTCATCTTTTAGGTAAGCAAAGCATCACCGAAGTTGAAGTAGGCGATCAGATTCAGAAAACAATGACGGTGTTATTTGTTGATATAAAGTCATTTACAAGTCTTTCGGAACAATTAAGTCCGAAAGAAAATTTTGATTTTCTTAATGCCTACCTGCAACATATGGAACCAATAATCCACAAGCATCACGGATTTATTGATAAATTTATCGGAGATTCGATCATGGCACTTTTCGAAGAATGCCCCGAACATGCCATAGATGCAGCCCGTGAGATGCAAAACTGCCTCAAAACCTTTAATCTTCAGTTAATTGACCAGGGCAAACAACCGATTGAAACCGGAACCGGTATTCACACAGGAAGCTTGATGTTAGGAATGGTTGGAGGTGAAGGAAGGATGGAAGGCACAGTAGTTTCAGACGCTGTTAATCTTGCCAGCCGGCTCGAAGGGCTTACCCGGATATTTGGCGAAAAGATCATCATTTCAGAAACTACCTATAACTACCTTGAAAACAAAAGCAAATATCAGATTACCTACCTGGATGAAGTAACAGTGAAGGGCAGATTGAAAACCGTTAAAATTTATGCCGTTGAGGCACATAATAACCAATATTATGCAACTTAACAACTTGAAAAATACTGTTGAACAGCTGATTTTGTCCCAAAACGATGATCAGCGATTTTATCATAATCTTGCCCATACGTTGGATGTTCTTGAAGCTGCCGAAAGACTAATCTCCCTTACTGTCATTGATACTGAAACAGCTCAACTCGTTCGTGCGGCCGCACTCTTGCATGAAACCGGAATGACGACTACACCACAAGATCATGAAAAAGCTTCTGTTCTGATTGCAAAAAAGCTTCTTCCCGATCATGGCTTCAATCCGGATCAAATTGTGCGCATTAACAAACTAATACTGGCTACCAGGATGCCTCAAAGGCCTGATGACCTGGCTTCAGAGATCATTTGTGATGCCGATTTGGATTATCTTGGACGAACAGATTATTTCATCATTTCGCATAAACTTCGACTTGAATGGATAATGTTTGATGGCTATTCAGAAGACCTGACCAAATGGTACCAGGCACAGATCGACTTTCTTGAAAATCATCAGTATTTTACCGATGCTGCAAAAAATTTGCGTGAAAAAGGAAAGCAACATAATCTTTTATTAGTAAAAAAACTACTCAATTCGAGCAGTTAATTTTGCGAATCGAAATAATACTTTGAAGATAAATCATATTTTTGTGACTTAAATCAAGTTCATCATGATCAAACAATTCAAACAATTCAAAACGAAGCACCCATTTTTGTTTATCATGATGATTGGTCTGGTACTGCGCTTGATTGCAGTTGTATTTTCGAGAGGTTTTGGAATGCATGATGATCACTTCCTGGTGATTGAAGCAGCCGGATCGTGGGTAGATGGTTTTGATTCTCAGGGCTGGTTGCCCGGTACAGCAGGAAACACTGGTCCGGAAGGACACAGCTTTTTTTACGTAGGATTTCATTACCTTTTTTTGGGATTTTTAAAGATGCTGGGCATTACAAATCCGCAATGGATAATGCTATCCGTCCGATTGATCCATGCCTTGCTTTCATTACTTGTGATCTCCTTTGGCTATCGAATTGCCAGCCTTTTAACAGAAAAACAAACAGCTTATAAAGTGGCTTTACTGTTAGCAGTATTTTGGTTTATGCCCTTTTTGAGTGTTCGCAACCTGGTTGAAGTAGTTTCGGCACCTTTTCTTATGTATGGTAGTTTGATTATCCTCCGGCAGGAATTGATCCGCAAAAAGAACGAACCAGGTTATCATCGGACTTCATTTTTGGTTGCCGGTTTTTTCCTGGGTCTGGCTTTTTCTGTCAGGTACCAGACAATTTTTTATACCGGTGGAATTGGCTTAGCTTTATTGCTAATGAAAAACTGGAAAGGAATGCTCACAACAGCTGGTGGTTTCCTTATTTCCATCATCATTTTTCAGGGATTCATTGATTTTTATATCTGGAAAAAACCCTTCGCCGAATTGGCCGCCTATGTTACTTACAACCTGAATCATGCTTATGATTATCACACTGCTCCCTGGCATCATTTCATATTGGTATTGCTTGGCCTGCTGCTTCCTCCCGTGAGTATGATGTTGATTTTTGGTTATCTTAAAGACTGGAAAAGACATTTCCTGCTCTTCTTCCCTGTTTTCGTCTTCCTTTTTTTTCATTCGATTTTCCCCAATAAACAGGAAAGATTCATTTTTCCAATAGTCCCCATGTTTATTGTACTCGGCATGATTGGTTGGGATGATTTCATCTCAAAATCACGATTCTGGACGAAGAATATCCGGCTGAAAAAAGGATTCTGGACATTTTTCTGGATTATGAACATCATCTTATTGATACTCATTACACCGATGTACAGCAAGAAAGCCAGGGTTGAATCAATGAGTTATCTGAGAAATTATCCCCAAACAACAAAGTTCTTTCTCGAAGACTTCAACAGTAATATTTTGCGTTTCCCGCCTGTATTTTATACCGGGCACAACTGGCCAACATACGAATACATGCTCGATGATAACACATATTATGATGTGGCAAGAACTAATAACTGGAAGGAAACAGCGCAGCAACCTGATTTTGTATTTTTTATACAAGACAAACATCTTGATACGAGAATAGATTCGCTCAAAAAGTACCTGCCACACCTGGTGCACGAAAAAAGTTTTAAACCAGGGAATCTGGATCGGCTGATTCATTGGCTAAACCCAATCAATGCCAATGAAACAATACATTTGTATCGCAATGAAGCCAGAGTTCCAAATGCTTATAAACCCTGATCATTTTATAAAAAGCTGCGAAAATGGACATTGAATTAGCCCGCAAAAGAATTGCCGAACTCAGCGAGCAACTCAATCAGCATAATTATCAGTACTACATTTTAGCTCAACCATTGATATCTGATTATGAATACGATATGATGATGGAGGAGCTTATAAAACTCGAAAATCAATTTCCAGAATTAATCCTGACCGATTCTCCTTCACAGCGCGTTGGCGGCGATATCACAAAAAGTTTTCAATCTTATCCACATCGATTTCCCATGCTTTCGCTGGGTAATTCATACAGCCGGGAAGAAATTACAGATTTTATCAATCGCGTAAAAAAAAGCATTGGAAACGAGATTGAATTTGTATGTGAACTCAAATATGATGGTGTAGCCGTGAGTTTGCATTATGAAAATGGATCACTCAAACAGGCATTGACCAGAGGCGATGGGACAAAAGGTGATGATATCACAACCAATGTTAAAACCATTCGCAGCATCCCGCTTCGACTACAAGGAGATTTTCCTGAAAGTTTCGACATCAGGGGAGAAATATACTACCCCCGAAAAAGTTTTGAAAAGTTAAATGCCGCCAGAGCAGCAGAAGGACTGCAGCTGTTTGCAAACCCGAGAAATGCAGCTGCCGGCACTATAAAACTTCAGGACTCGTCTGAAGTAGCCCGGCGTAATCTGGATTGTTGGCTGTATTACTTAATGACTGATGAGGGATCTTTAAAATTTAATACACACTACGAGAGTCTTCAGGAAGCACGGAAATGGGGTTTTCGAATTTCAAACAACATCGCACTGTGCAGTACTGAGAATGAGATATTTGAGTTTATTGATGATTGGGAAAATGCCAGACATGAACTCCCTTTTGACATTGATGGCATTGTAATAAAAGTAAATAGTCTTGTCCAACAAAAACAATTGGGCTTTACGGCCAAATCACCAAGATGGGCGATTGCCTACAAATACAAAGCCGAAGAAGCAAAAACCAGCCTGTTGGGAGTTGATTTCCAGGTTGGTCGCACCGGAGCTGTTACACCTGTAGCGAATCTGGAACCGGTTTTGCTCGCCGGCACAACAGTGAAACGTGCCAGTTTACACAATGCGGATTTCATCGCACAGCTTGATCTTCATTACCACGATATTGTCACAGTAGAGAAAGGAGGTGAAATAATACCCAAGATAACTGCTGTTGATTTGAAATTAAGAGATAAAAACAGTCAATCAGTAGTCTTCACTGAATTTTGTCCGGAATGCAAAACAAAGCTTATCCGAAAAGAAGGTGAAGCTGCCTGGTATTGTCCGAATAATGAAGGTTGTCCGCCTCAGATCAAAGGTAAAATAGAACATTTCATCAGCCGAAAGGCAATGAATATTGAAAGTTTGGGAGAGGGGAAAATTGCACTACTCTTTGATCAGGGGCTGATAAAAAATGCTGCTGATTTGTACAAACTTACTTATGAAGATCTTTACGGACTTGAAAAGACGATTGAAACACCCGATGAGAATAATCCGGGTAATACAATTATCAGGAAGGTAAGTTTTAAAGAAAAGACAGCAGAGAATATTTTAAAAAGTCTGGAAGAATCGAAAAAAGTCCCCTTTCACAGAGTTCTTTTTGCGCTGGGAATCAGGTTTGTTGGCGAAACAGTAGCCAAAAAACTGGCAGATGCAGTCTTATCTATCGATCAGCTTCGGAGTTCCAGCTACGAAACCCTGATAGCCGTTGATGAAATTGGTGAAAAAATTGCTGCTTCCATCCAAAACTATATTGAGGATCCCGTTCATCTTGATATGATTGAACAGTTGAAAAGGGCTGGTTTACAATTCAATCAGGAATCAAAAATTCAAATGGACGGACCATTAAATGGAAAATCTTTTGTAGTAAGTGGTGTATTTTCAGTTTCGCGCGAATCACTAAAGGAAAAGATTGAACAATATGGCGGCAAAAACATCAGCTCATTGAGCACAAAAACAGATTATCTGCTTGCAGGCGAAAATATGGGGCCTGCCAAGAAAGAGAAAGCAAAAAAACTGGGAATTCCGATAATATCCGAAGAAGATTTTTATCAGTTAATTGGTTAATTATACTGCCAATTGCTGAAGTGCCAGATACTTACCATTGTCACGTGCAAGCAATTCTTCATGCGAACCAGCTTCGGCTATCCTTCCCTGATCGATTACCAGGATACTGTCGGCTTCACGAATTGTCGAAAGGCGATGAGCAATAATGATCGCTGTACGACCTTTCATCAGCTCATTTAGTGCAGCCTGCACCAAACTTTCGGAAGCAGTATCCAGGGCACTGGTAGCTTCATCCAACACCAGAATCCTGGGATCACGCAATATGGCACGAGCAATGGCAATCCTTTGCTTTTGACCGCCAGAAAGTTGAACACCCCGTTCGCCCACAACAGTTTGAAAACCCATTGGAAAAGAATGAATAAATTCCAGTGCATTTGCTTTTCGGGCAGCCTCTGTTATTTCTTCTTCTGATGCCTCAGTATTTCCATATGCAATATTCTCAAAGATGGTTCCGCCAAACAGCAGAACTTCCTGTGGAACGATAGCCATTTGTCTTCTCAAACAATTAAGGTTAATTTCATTGGCAGGAAAACCATCCAACAGAATAGTGCCGGAATCCGGTTCATAAAATCTGAAAAGCAATGCAGTAATGGTTGTTTTTCCGGCACCAGAGGCTCCAACCAAGGCAATTTTCCGGCCTGCTTCCACATCAAAATTAATCCCTTTAAGCACCTGAACTTCAGGTCGTGAAGGATAGGAAAAAACAACATTTTCAAAGCTGACGTTTCCATGCAATTGTGTCTTTTCCTCGCAATCACCTTTTAAGTCTAATTCTGTTGATTCTTCAAGTATGTCTAGTAAACTATCTGTAGCTCCGATAGCTTTTTGTACTTGTGAATACAGATCGGCCATACCCGAAATGGACGCCCCGATAAACAAGGTATATAGGATAAACTTAAACAAATCGCCCGAACTTAATCCTGCTCCCTGATTTACCAGATAAACTCCAAACCAGATAACCCCTACAATGCTGGTAAACAAGCTAAAAACAATCAGTGAAATAAAAAGAGCACGCCATTTTGCACCTTGCAAAGCAATTCGTATCACCTCATTGGTTGCGTTGAAATAACGTGTAGTTTCATAGTTCTCGTTGTTAAATGCCTTTACATTATTAATTCCCTGAAGGGTTTCTTCAACGATCACATTAGATGATGCAACCTGCGATTGAGCATCTTTCGACAAATTGCGAACTTTCTTACCAAATATGCGGGCACCAACAGCAACCAATGGCACAAATGCCAACATAAACAAAGTAAGCTTATATGAAATCAGTGTTAAAAGGCTAATACCCCCAACAATAATAATCAACTGCCTGATAAACTGTGCGATTGTGAAAGTAAAAGTTTCCTGCAATACAGCGATATCTGCTGTAATTCTGCTATTGAGCTCCCCTACCCTTCGCTCTGAAAAAAATGACATAGGCAGACGAATAAGCTGGTTGTAAGTGGTTTGCCTCAAACGGGCCAACATAAACTGAGTTACGATAGCAAACAAATAAATCCTAAAATATGAGAATACGGCATTAATAGCAAATATTGCCAATAAAATCAGGGCAATCTGATTTATCTTCAAAAGGCTGGCATCCGGATTCGCCGCATCGAGCAAATCACCAAGCAGCATAGGAAAAGCCAATGTGCCAAGGCTGGAAACAGCCAATGCTCCAAGGCCGCCAAAAAAAGCCCAGCGTTTGGGCCACATAAACCTTAACAATGATAACAAACGTCTTAGTCCGGCCCAACTAAGTTTTTTTTTGATTTCCTGCTTTTCCTCCTGCATACTTTTTGATTATCCTAAGCTAAAACAGCTGCCAGGCTTCATTGTTCAATGAGTATAAATACCGGGAAAGATTCAGAAACAATAGGAAATCCGGATTATGGGAATATCTGCATTTGAAAATTCTTCCTCTATTATATACTTAAGATTGAGGCTGTTCTCGAGTAAATATAATCTCAATATGTGGTGAATTTCTTCATCCACGCTTTCGCTCCAATTCATTTCGACAATAACTCGTTCACATTCTGGAATTTCGATGATATTAAACCTTCCCGATTCCTTTACCTCATCCTGAATGGGAAAACCATAACAGCTTAAAAATGTATCCTTATCCAGCATTTTTAACATCTGAATGGCGTGTCCATCAGGCTTATATCCTAAACTTTTGAAATAATTGAGTAAAGCTGGCGCGTATTGCTTAGAAAATTCCTTTCGCTGGCCAAACGAAATAGTGTCACACACCCCAAGCAAATACATTACTTTCATTTTTTCTCTGCTCAGGTTTATTTCGCTTTCATCTTGTTCAGCCAAAGTTTTTAGATTTTTTAAACCTTTGATCTGCAATGGATTTAGTAAACCATCAATAAAAAATCCAAAATATCTTCCAAATGGATAACTTAGCCGGGATAGTTTAAGCGACCAGCTGACCCTTACTCCGTTCTCAGTTTCCTTAAATACCCATACATCTGTTGCAATTCCATGATTACCAAAATCTAACACACTTTGAATCAATTTGTAAGGCTCACTTTTCACGATTTTCAGGCTACCGTTTCCACTGCCTTCACTTGTCCAGTAAAGCTCCGCTCCTTCACCCAGAATGGCACCACGGTAGTTAAGGGTCATCCCCGGATCATCCAGGTTAAAAGGACTCCATTTTTTCCAATTATTTAAATCGTTAACCTGCCGAAACACAAGCATCGGACTGGCTTCAATTTCAATGGTTTGGGATGTTTCGGCTTCTTCAGGCATAATCAGAGGCACCAACGAAGCAAGAATAAGAAAAAAAAGCACTACAAAGCCAAAAAATTTAAATACACGCATAAACTTGTTATTCAATAAAATACGCTATTCCAATATTCAACATCAACAATTGAACCTGGTTGGATCTTTTTACAATTACCTCATTCATTTTGTACGAAAATTTGAGTTGCGCACCAATATATTCAAACTCCGTTGTTATACTCCAGTTTCGCAAAGGACTAAACCTCATCCCGGCAGCCGTAAATATAGTGAATTTAGCTCGTGTGTCTTCTGTTTCCCTGAAAAATAATTCATCACCATCTGTCGTCTCAACTCTTATGTTGCCCGAAGGTTTGGTCACGATTAGCGCACCTGTCATCATTTTAAATGTAAAAGCTACATAATCATTCACAGGTAAGTCAAAATTAAATCCTACCAATCCTATCACCGAGTTGAAAGGGTCTACATTTGCAAATGCGGTATCATATTCAATATTGGAATTGATGTAAGCCCCAGAAAGTCGATGTGAATCAACTTTATTCCTATTGAATGAAAAAAGTCCTCCAAATCCGACATTCGCACTATAAAAATAATATCCTTCCAAACCAAAATGTGCACCTCCTTTCACGAAACTACTGTAATCAAGTTTCCCGGCAAACTTACCAAAAGAGTTGATCGGGTTTGCATAGCCAGTTCTAAGTTTCAGCATACCAGTCTCTCTGCCTTGTCCCTTCCCTTTATAGGAAGCAACAAAACAAAAAAACAAGAAGATTGAAAATATTATAATAACTCTCTTCAAGAACAAAACAGTTTTACACTTTCCTTTATACGTTATTTTCGTGAAAAAGTTGTGTAAAAGCGTCTCTCATGCTTTCCAGTCCTTGCCTGAGAAGTGATCGTGGACAAGCCACATTTATACGCATAAATCCTTCACCGCCCGGGCCAAAATCAATACCACTATTCAATCCAATTTTCGCTTTATTTATCAAAAATGATTTCAATTCTTCATCTGACATTCCAAAAGCCGAAAAGTCGAGCCAAATCATATAGGTTGCCTCAGGTTTGATAAAATTCACCTTTGGAAGCTGATCGGCCAAAAAATCAGAGACATAGGCTATATTGTCAGATATATAGTTCAGGACCTGACTCAACCAGTCCTCTCCATTTTCAAAAGCTGCCTGTGTGGCCACAAATCCGAACAGATTGCCCATATCCACATGAAGTCTCGAAACATAAGTATTAAATTGTTCCCGAAGTGTTTCGTCTTTAATAATCACAGATGAAGACGCTAAACCTGCAAGATTAAAGGTTTTACTGGCTGCGTGCATTGTTATGATATTCGAATCCAAAGCGGGATTGATTTCAGCAAAAACATGATGCTGATTTCCCGGCAGAACCAAATCAGCATGGATTTCATCTGAAATTACCAGCAAATTATTCTTAAGAGAAATGTCTGCCAAGCGGCTTAATTCATCTTTTGACCAGGCTCTACCAACCGGATTATGTGGATTACATAGAATTAACATTCGGGCTGTGTGTGCTTGTTCTTCCAGTTGATCAAAATTAATACTGTACTTGCCGTTTTTTATAAGCAACTGATTATAAACTAATTGTCTGTTGTGTTCTTTTACCGCTGTAAAAAATGGAAAATATACCGGTGGTTGCACAATAATTTCATCACCAGGATTTGTAAGTGCCAAAACAGCAAAATTTAATGCGGGAACAACGCCTGGACTGAATAAAATCCAATCCTTTTCCACTCTCCAATTAAACCGTTTCTGAAACCAATTGATTATGGCCTGATAATATGATTCCGGTCTGAAAGTATAGCCATAAACGGGATGAGCAGCACGCTTAATAATGGCCTCCCTAATGAAATCAGGCGTTTCAAAATCCATATCTGCGACCCACATGGGAAGCACATCGGGCTTTTTAAAAATGAATTTCCGCAGATCATATTTTACACTGGACGTGTTAGTTCTGTCAATATTTTTGTCAAAATTATATACCATAAAAATTTGATTTGTAAAGTTGAATTACACGTTTAAAAGTCAGCTTGTTTTTCGAACCGGCTAAATTAAGCTAAAAATCACAAACCATTGGTGTTA
The DNA here is from genome assembly GCA_028704385.1 of Bacteroidales bacterium. Classification (GTDB taxonomy): domain Bacteria; phylum Bacteroidota; class Bacteroidia; order Bacteroidales; family F082; genus UBA5536. The sequence goes on from JAQVLA010000011.1 coordinate 83,969, forward strand.
TAATACCTTGAATACAACATATAAAATTATGGCAGGTAAAAGGCCCAATATCTTACGAAGTATCTCAATAATTTCTATATTTACTTTTCATTTTTACCATTGCGAATGGTGGAAAGCACATTTTTTAAATTTAATCGTGTTTTATACGAATAAATATTAACAAAAAAATATTATTGAAATAATTGTTTGATGCAGTTAGTGAATTCCGATGATTAAACCTCAGCATAACAAAATTAGCCTTGTTTTCAATTTTTTATTTAGTAAGTCAGTGCTACAAGTGTTGATAATACTAACATTTATCGTATTCCTATTTTCAATGTGGAACAGATTTATCTATATTGACGATGCGTTTTTTGGTGAGCAGGCTTACTGGTTGGCGAAAGATGGGGTTGTTAAAACAGTAAGCCTCATTGATTTTTTAGGTTGCGATATTCAGCTGTTTTCCTATCACAAGTTTAACATCCTGATCGGAGCAGGATTAATCAAAATTTTTGGCTGGTCAGTAACTCCATTGCGTGTTTTCACACTCATATTATATTTCATTTTTATTGCGGTTTTTGTGCAATACTCCAGGAAATTGCTTAATGCCAATACTTTAAATCAGCAAATTTTAATTGGCTTGTTCTTTTTGATCGCAAATCCATTAATTGTGATATTTGCTTTCACATACAGGCCGGAAATCTGGGTGATGTTATTTGGTTTCATTTCATTTGTCAAACTTGACCAAAACATAAATAGCAAAGTATCGAACAAACAGGCCATATTATCCGGTTTCATGGCAGGATTAGCTTTTCTAACCCATTTAAACGGATTAATCTTTTTGGTAGCAGGTGCTGTGTTGTTGCTGTATCGCCGGCAATGGCAATCGTTTGTATGGTTTTCCGTTGCGGGATTTTTTACTTCCATCTTATATTTCGCAGATCTTTGGCAGGAAGGACACTTCGAAACATGGCTCTATCAATTAAAAAACTGGCCAGATAATAATGCAACAAATTATCTCTCCGGAAGTGCAATCGAGTTTGCCAAAAATGTAGTAATAAAATTAAGTCAGGAGCATCAGCGTTTCTTCTGGAGTCCGAAAGTATGGGGTATTTCGTCCTTCTTTATTCTGGTGTTATTATTTCATTTTAAACGTCTTGTCAAAATACACACCAATCTGATCATTTATGTTATAACGCTTGTTCTAAGCCTTAACATTCTTGGATCACAAATAGCAGAGAGATTTCTTATCTATATATTTCCCTACCTGTCACTTATCATTTCTTATGGTTTGATTTCAATTCTGCATGAGAAAAGAACCGCATTAAAATTCATGTTTACAATACTGTTAATCATACAAATCGTTACTGTCGTCATCAGCTTTGTGGATATTTTTAACAAAAACGCTCCTCATGTCAGGATAACAGAAAATATTTTCTCACGAATCCCCGATAAACAAGGACTTATATTAACACCTTATAACATGGTATTCAACACACTGGACAAATATACGCTGGCTAGTTTTAAGGCGTTTGAATACAAAGAAGTAGCTCAGGGTCATGCATTTTCACAGTCTGAGTTTTTTAAACGTGCCGATACACTCAATATCAAAACAATCGTTTTGCCCTTACCCGGATTTAAGAATACAGATACCGGCCTGGACTGCTTCAGCGATGGAATCATCAATGATACATCACTTTATCACCCTTATTACAAAGGTGAGAATTATGTTATACTGATTAGAAACAAATCTGATAATCAGTGATATAAATCAACAGAAAAAATATTTTCAAATGAAAGTTAAGTCAACATCAGACATTAGCCTGTAATCAATCAATTGTTTTAGCTTTGCTTTCGAAAACATTTGAATATTTTCAGCAAAATGAATGATTTGAGTAATATTTCCTCGCTTCGTTTAGGCATCACAGCCGGTGGTCAGTTAGCTAAAATGCTTGTTTTATCGGCAAGTAACTGGGATATAAAAACATACGTGATGGATGCTGATCCGCATTGTCCTGCCTCGCACAACTGCACAAAATTTTTCAAAGGTAGTCACACCAGCTATGATGATGTTTATCGCTTTGGACAAGAGGTTGATATGATCACTTATGAAATAGAGAGTATAAATGTTGAGGCACTCAAGAAGTTGAAATCTGAAGGAAAAATCATATTGCCTGATCCTGAAGTACTTGAGATAATACAGGACAAAGGCCTTCAGAAGCTTTTCTTTAAAGAACACCAGATTCCAACTGCTGATTTCAAACTCTTTAAGGATAAATCAGAAATCATAATGGCCATTCAGAAAGACGAACTAAGAGTTCCTTTTGTGCAAAAAGTGCGGCAGGGAGGTTACGACGGGCGGGGAGTTATTGTTGTGGATGATCCCACTAAACTTTCAAAGCTTATGGATGCACCCTCAGTTGTTGAAGAAAAGATCAGGATAAAAAAAGAAATCGCTGTGATAGCTGCCCGAAACACCTTGGGTGAAGTGAACCATTTTCCAGCCGTGGAAATGGAGTTTAATCCGGAAGCCAATTTAGTTGAGAAATTAATTTGTCCGGCAGACATTCCACCTGATATATCCACAAAAGCAGGAAAACTTGCCGACAAACTAATCAGTGCCTGGAATATGACCGGACTGTTGGCCATTGAAATGTTTTTGGACGAAAACGATGGGTTATGGATCAACGAAGTAGCTCCCCGTCCCCATAACAGCGGTCACCATACGATCGAAAGTAATGTAACTTCACAATTTGAGCAATTGTTAAGGGCAATTTTAGGACTTCCACTTGGTAGCATGGAATTAAAAAAGCCGGCAATCATGCTAAATCTGCTCGGAGAGCCAGGTTACGAAGGAATTGCAAAATATCTTGGCTTGCATGAAACTTTACAAATTGCCGGAGTTAAAGTACATTTGTACGGAAAGAAATTCACCAAGCCTTTTCGAAAAATGGGCCATATCACTATTCTGGGAAACAGCAGGCAGGATGCCATCGACAAAGCAAATCAGGTAAAGAATCACATAAAAATTATATCATGACAAAACCCTTAGTAAGCATAATAATGGGATCAGATTCAGATCTTCCTGTGATGCAGGAAACAGCAAAAATGCTCAAATATTTTGAAATCCCATTTGAGTTGACAATAATTTCGGCACATCGCACGCCTGAAAGAATGATTGATTTCGCAAAAAATGCACACAAGAGAGGCATAAAAGTAATTGTTGGTGGTGCTGGCGGTGCTGCACATCTGCCTGGTATGGTGGCTGCCATATCGCCTCTTCCGGTTATCGGAGTACCCATAAAATCTTCTAATTCCATTGACGGTTGGGATTCTGTGTTGTCAATCTTGCAAATGCCTGGCGGTGTGCCTGTTGCGACAGTAGCATTAAATGGCGCAAAAAATGCTGCAATTCTGGCAGCACAAATTATTTCGACTGGTGACCCGTCACTTCAAGAAAAAATACTCACCTACAAAGCTGAATTAAATGAATCTGTTATGGAAAAGGTGAAAAAGATTAATGCTGGCTTTTAGGCTAATAATTCAATACTTTTAACGCAAATAGCTTCATTAAAAATATTGGACTATCTGAGTCATTATTAATGATACAGGTCAGATCTTTTCCCTAATTAGCTTTCGTTTCAGAGGTTATGAGACGGAATATTTTTGATTCACTAAAAAAATAAAAGGTGACCGTTAATGCAGTCACCTTTTATTTTGATAAATTTTTGAAATACCGGTTACTGAACTACCAATTTTTGCGTAAAACTATTTCCATTCGTCTGGCCAACAACAATATACATTCCAGACTGAAGTTCATTCAAGCTTAACTTATTCATACCGGAATTAACTTTGTAGTGTTGTACCAGTTTACCATCGAGGCTATAAACAAGCAAGTCTCCCTCCTGATTGCTCTCAACCGAGAGCACGTCAGAGCTTAAAGGATTTGGATACATTCTGAATTCGTCAGCTGATTGAGTTTCCAGGCCACTTACCACGGTTACTTCGAAAGCTCCTGGAAGTGAAACATCACCTGCTTGTACGGTATAACTTCCAACCGTTGCTTCAAACGGAATATGAATGATTGCAACTAATTCTTCATCAGAAATTACAGTTACTGAGGCCGCTGTATAAACCTCTGTGTTATTATCCACATTAACTATAGAGACAACCGGAGTTTCGGAATTCCATGTGGTATTTTCACCAATAAGTGTTATTTCCGGACTGCTACCCTTTTCAGCCAGGTTGGGATCTACCGAAATGAGTACTGCCGGTAAAGCTTGATTTACAAACAGATTCGTCAGATAAATTTGATCACCGGTATTGGATCCATTACCATTTGCACCATTCACAGCAGCATAAAACCGAACTTCGGCCTGATCCTGAGGCGCTGTCCAGTCAACAGACCAGGAAGTAGAATTTCCACCGGAATTTCCGCTACTGGTGTGGGTGATTGCATTGCTGCCATTTGTAAATCTTGTTCTTGTCGGATCAGTAAGTGTAAAACCTCCAAGTTTGGCACCAGTGGCAGCTTCAGCTGTGAGTTCAAAACCAAATCTGCCGGCACCCGAATGAGATGCGTTTACAGTGATTTCATAGGTTTCACCTGGTGTAAATCCATTAGTCGGTATGTTTGTCTCAATCCAGCCAGATTGTGTAATTGGGGTTCCGATATGACACTCGGTACAATTTGCACCACCATCACCTGGGCTTCCGGTCTTACCTCCTATACTTCCTGACATGTTCGAAACAAGCAAAGCTGTGAACGGGATTAATAACAGGTATAAAAATTTGTAAGTTTTTTTCATATTTAAGGTCGCTTTTTGGTTAATAAGCGACCAAATTATATGAATTAGAATTACACTTAAATCGAAAATCAGAATTTAACTATTTATTATGAAAATAATCATATTCTAATGTCCTTTCCCGCAAACTTCACATCTTTTCAGGCATTTGAATTCCTAATAATCCACCTGCATATTTCAACATTCTGGCTGTTAAATCACTGATTTGCAATCGCAAACATCTTCGATCTGAATCTGTCTCCCTTAATATTGGATTATCCTGATAAAATTGATTATATGTTTTAGCAAGCTCATAAAGAAAGTTGGCTATCAATGCCGGACTTCTATTTATTGCGGCTTGCCGGAGAATCTCGTTCCAGGTATGCAATAAGGTGATTACGGCCTTCTCTTTTGGCATTAAATCAATAGAAGCAACAGTGTTTGGCCAACTAATCTGATTGTCAACCGCTTTTCTTAGAACTGATTTTATCCTGGCGTGAGTATATTGTATAAAAGGACCAGTGTTGCCATTAAAATCAATGGATTCAGCAGGGTTAAACATCATAGTTTTCCTTGGGTCAACACGCAGCATATAGTATTTCAAGGCAGCCAAACCGATATCATTATACAATTGTTCAGCTGCATCGTGCGGTAAATCAGCTCCCTTGCCAAGTTCTTCCGACATTTTTTTTGCTGTCTGAAACATCTCATCCATCAGATCATCTGCATCCACCACCGTTCCTTCGCGCGATTTCATTTTCCCTTCGGGTAATTCAACCATTCCGTACGACAGATGTTCTATTCCTGATGCCCATGCTTTTTCGAGACGGAGGAGGATTTTTTGTAAAACATCAAAATGATAATTTTGCTCATTTCCAACGACATAGATTAGTTTTTCGGCTTTATAATCGTCATAACGAAGTTGTGCGGTTCCAATATCCTGTGTCATATAAACCGAAGTGCCGTCAGCACGAAGAAGCAATTTTTCGTCCAGACCCTCAGCTGACAAATCACACCACACCGAACCATCATTTTTTTTGAAGAATACTGATTTAGCAAGGCCTTCCATTACAATTTGTTTGCCTAAGAGATAGGTTTCTGATTCATAATAAATCTTGTCAAAATCAATACCTAAGCGTGTATATGTCACATCAAAGCCTGAATAAACCCAATTGTTCATTGTCTCCCATAATTCGCGCGTTTCCTGTTCACCATTTTCCCACTGCCTAAGCATAAGTTGGGCTTCCTGTATCAGGGGAGCATTTTTAGCTGCATCTTCGGGCGAATATCCTTTTGTTATCAATACTTTTTGCTCAGATTTGTAGGCTTTATCAAAAGCAACATACATCTCCCCTACCAGCTTATCACCTTTTATTCCAGTTGATTCGGGTGTTTTTCCCTCCCCAAACTTTTGCCAGGCAAGCATAGATTTACAGATGTGTATTCCACGATCATTCACGAGATTCACCTTTATCACTTTTCCACCATTGGCCTTTAGAATCTCGGCAACACTCCATCCAAGCAAATTATTCCGAATATGTCCGAGATGTAAAGGTTTATTAGTATTGGGAGATGAATATTCAATAACAATAGCTGTTGATTTGTCAAGCACAGCTTGCTCATATCCGGTGCGTTGCAGATTATCTGCCAACCATTTGAGCCAATAATCATCTTGAATTGACAGATTGAGAAACCCTTTTATAACATTATACGATTTTATTAAGGGATTTTGAGCCATTAATGCCGATCCAAGTTCATCGGCCAACATCGCCGGATTCTTTTTGATCAGTTTTAAAAAAGGGAAAACCACCAAGGTAAGATCACCTTCGAATTCGGCGCGTGTTTGCTGAAAACCAATCAGTTCCGGATTTATTTTAAGATGATAGTCATTCTTAAAAACATTCAAAAGCGTCTCTTTCAGGTTATTCTCAAGCATAGAATTAGATTTAACGTGCAAAATTAGTGAAATTGTATGGGGTTTTATAAAGACAGACCTGTGAAGGCAGATTCCGGATAATGTTATTTAATTAACAATCTATTTAATTGATTACATGACACTTAAAAATATATCAAATATTTTTTTTGTAAAAAGTGTTCGATTTCAAGACATTTTCTTCTAAATTTGTTGCCTACTTCACTGAAATTATTAACCAAAATAAATCTTTTATGAAAAAAAATGTGATCATTATCGGCGCTGCTGGTAGAGACTTTCACAACTTCAACACCTATTATCGTGGAAATGAATTGTATAATGTAGTTGCCTTTACTGCAGCACAAATTCCTGACATTGACGATCGAAAATACCCGAAAGAACTGGCAGGTGATTTATATCCGGAAGGAATACCAATATATGCAGAAGAAGATCTGCCCAAGCTTATCAAAGAACTAAAGGTTGATGATTGTGTGTTTTCGTACAGTGATGTGCCTTATCATCGCGTAATGTCCGTAAGTGCTATTGTGAATTCGGCTGGTGCCAACTTTATTTTACTTGGCCCTTCAGATACCATGGTAAAAAGTACCAAACCCGTTATTGCAGTTGGCGCAGTAAGAACAGGTTGCGGCAAAAGTCAAACCTCCCGCAGAGTGATCGAATACCTGATGAAAAAAGGACTTAAAGTTGTTGCCATTCGTCATCCCATGCCATACGGTGATTTGGTAGCTCAAAAAGTTCAGCGTTTTGCAACTGTCGAAGATTTGGCCAAGCACAAATGCACCGTTGAAGAAATGGAAGAATACGAACCCCATGTGGTTCGCGGAGATGTTATCTACGCAGGCGTTGATTATGAGGCTATATTGCATGCAGCAGAAAACGATCCGGATGGATGTGATGTAATCCTTTGGGATGGTGGTAATAATGACTTTCCTTTTTATAAACCTGATTTAAATATCACCGTGGTTGATCCACACCGTCCTGGCCACGAACTGAGTTACTATCCTGGCGAGGTTACCCTTCGCCTGGCTGATGTTGTTGTGATTAATAAAATGGATAGTGCTGGCCCCGAAGCAATTCAAACCGTTCGTGAAAATATTGCCAAGGTAAACCCAAAAGCAGTTGTTATTGATGGTGCATCACCCATAAAAGTGGATAATCCTGAGCTTATAAGAGGTAAAAAAGTGCTGGTTGTGGAAGACGGACCAACCCTCACACACGGTGAAATGAAAATTGGTGCCGGAACCGTAGCTGCTCAAAAATTTGGTGCAGCCGAAATGGTTGATCCGCGTCCGTTCCTTGTTGGTAAACTCGCCGAAACATTCCGCATTTATCCTAACATCGGAACATTATTACCTGCAATGGGATATGGCGAACAACAACTTAAAGACCTGGAAGCAACGATCAACAATACTGAATGTGATACTGTTGTAATTGGAACACCAATTGACCTGAATCGTATTGTAAAAATCAACAAACCAAACACCCGTGTGTATTATGACCTGCAAGAGATCGGTTATCCAAACCTGGAAGGTGTGTTAAAAGATTTTGTTGAAAAGCACAAGTTATAAGCAGATGTTTTCATCTTCTGATTAATTTAAAAGCCGCTATTGATGCGGCTTTTTTGATTTTCAATTTGGAGTTATTAACACAAGCCATGAAATAAAATGGAATAATACTGTTATCAAGGAGGATAATTTGATTTAAGTTTGCACTCCGAACGCAAAAACATTTCACATGCATTCGGTTTTTTTTCAAAAATTTATCGTTACTGACAGCTGGTTGCTGTCGCATAAAATATTGGTTAAGACGGCATCAGCCGTCTTTTTTTTATCCCTTCAACCCTTTAAAAAATGAAAAATCGTTCTTACCCACCAGCTAAATTAGTTCTACCTGATGGCACACAAATCAATGGAAAATCATTTGGCTTTCCTACATCTGTAAGCGGAGAGTTAGTTTTTAATACTGCCATGACCGGTTATCCGGAGAGTCTTACGGATCCTTCGTATAAAGGTCAAATTCTTGTACTCACCTATCCTTCCATTGGGAATTATGGCGTTCCGGCAACAGTAAAAGCTGATAATCTACTTCAATTTTTCGAGTCAGAACACATTCACATTTCCGGACTTATAATTGCTGATTATTCAGAGGATTATAACCATTGGAATGCCGTTAAAAGTTTAGGAGATTGGCTAAAGGAAGAAAGGATACCGGCCCTATTCGGTATTGATACACGATCGTTAACCAAGTTGATTCGCGATAAAGGCTCAATGCCAGCAAAAATAATTCACGAATCAACTGAAGATATTCCATTTGAAGATCCCAATGATCGCAATCTTGTGGAGGAGGTGAGTACTAAAGAAATCCTAAAATATGGCGATGGGAAAATCAAAATTGTTTTGATAGATTGTGGTGTCAAAAACAACATTATCAGGCACTTGCTTCAATATGACACGAGGATTATCAGGGTTCCATGGGATTATGACTTCCGCAAGTTGGACTATGATGGTCTTTTTATATCAAATGGTCCGGGAAACCCTGAAAAATGTGAAGCTACAATTGAACATTTGAGGTCAACTCTCGAAAATGAAAAACCAATTTTCGGGATTTGTTTGGGGCATCAACTGCTTTCACTGGCTGCAGGAGCAAAAACGTATAAATTAAAATTCGGACACAGATCACACAATCAGCCTGTTTTACTTAATGGTACTCAAAAAGCATATCTTACTTCTCAAAATCATGGTTATGCTGTAAGTGAAGAGTCCATTCCACAAAAATGGAAAAGTTGGTTTACAAACCTTAATGATCATACAAACGAAGGAATCCGACATCAAACCAAGCCATTTTTCAGCACGCAGTTTCACCCAGAAGCATCAAGTGGCCCAACAGATACTGCTTTTCTTTTCAACACCTTTATTCAAACTATCGAGCAATGCAAAAATCAATAAAGAAAGTACTTATACTTGGATCCGGTGCACTCAAAATCGGCGAAGCCGGTGAATTTGATTACAGTGGTTCGCAAGCTTTGAAAGCACTTAAAGAAGAAGGGATTAAAACCATACTGATCAACCCCAACATTGCCACTGTCCAAACTTCAGAAGGAAGCGCCGACCGGATCTATTTTTTACCAGTTACTCCATTTTTTGTGGAACAAGTCATAAAAAAAGAAAAACCTGATGGAATATTGTTGTCTTTTGGTGGACAGACAGCACTAAATTGTGGGTTGGAGCTTTTCAAAAATAAAGTGTTGGATCGAAATGGAGTAAAAGTTCTGGGCACTCCTGTTAAAGCAATTCAAGAAACCGAAGACCGGCAGCTTTTTTCTGATCTGCTTGAAGAAATACAAGTAAATACAGCCCGTTCTGTTTCTGTAACATCACCGGAAGAGGCCATACAGGCAGCTGAAAAAATTGGATATCCTGTCATCATCAGAGCTGCCTATTCATTAGGTGGACAAGGAAGTGGATTTTGCCACACTCCTGATGAACTTAATCAAATGGTTCATCAGGCATTTTCATATAGTGCCCAGATACTGGTAGAAGAATCTTTGAGAGGCTGGAAAGAAATTGAATATGAAGTGGTTCGTGATCAGTACGACAACTGTATTACAGTATGTAATATGGAAAATTTTGATCCCCTTGGCATCCATACCGGTGAGAGTATTGTTGTTGCTCCTTCACAAACCCTCACTAACAAAGAGTATCATAAGTTACGACAGATCTCCATCAATATTGCTAAAAGAGTAGGGATAGTTGGTGAGTGTAATGTACAGTATGCACTTGATCCAAAATCGGAAGATTACCGTGTGATTGAAGTAAACGCCCGGCTTTCGCGCTCAAGCGCCCTGGCGAGCAAAGCTACAGGATATCCATTAGCCTTTGTTTCAGCAAAACTGGCAATAGGATATGGTTTGCATGAACTCAGGAATGATGTAACCAAAAACACTTCAGCATTTTTTGAACCAGCATTGGATTATTTGGTGGTAAAAATTCCGCGATGGGACCTGGGTAAGTTTCAGGGGGTAAGTCGGGAAATAGGTTCCAGCATGAAAAGTGTTGGAGAAGTAATGGCAATTGGACGTTCGTTTGAGGAGTGTATTCTAAAAGGATTACGGATGATTGGCATGGGGATGCATGGCTTTGTCGCCAATCATGAGTTACCCGATAGCAAACTTGAAGATGAGCTCAATAATCCTAAGGACACACGTATTTTCTGGATTGCAAAAGCTTTTGATCAGGGATGGACCATTGAAAGGATTTATAATGCAACAAAAATTGATCCCTGGTTTTTGGGTAAACTTAAAAATATTCATCTGCTCAAGGAAGAATTGGCGAATTACAGAAACATTGAATCCATTCAAAATGAATTTCTGCTTGATCTAAAAAAGGCTGGATTTTCAGATTTCCAGCTTGCCAGGATTCTCTATAATGAAACTGATTCTGAAGCTATTGAGAAAAGAATCAGAGAAATCAGAACTTATAGAATACAGCAGCATATTCTTCCCTATGCGAAACAGATTGATACACTGGCTGCCGAGCATCCTGCGAAAACCAATTACCTCTATTTTACTTATCATGGCGACAGTCACGACATCGCATTTGAAAAAGATAAGCAATCGGTAATTGTTTTGGGTTCGGGCGCTTACCGGATTGGAAGCAGCGTTGAATTCGACTGGTCGGCAGTGAATGCGATCAAAACTGTTGAAAAATCAGGTTACCGTTCGGTGATGGTTAATTTTAATCCGGAAACGGTAAGCACTGATTACGACAGTTGTAATCGGCTGTATTTTGATGAGTTAAGCCTCGAGCGTGTACTGGATATTATTACACTCGAAAATCCCAAAGGCATTATTGTGAGTACAGGAGGCCAGATACCCAACACCCTGGCTATGAGACTTCAGGCCTACAATGTCCCGATTTTGGGAACATCAGCAGATTCGATCGACATGGCCGAAAACAGGCATAAGTTTTCGGCTTTACTTGATAGTCTGCGCATTGACCAGCCAGCCTGGAAAGAGCTGAGTAGTATTGATGACATTGAAAAATTTACCACGCAGGTTGGGTTTCCTGTGCTGGTGAGGCCATCGTATGTGCTTTCGGGTGCAGCTATGAATATTGTGTCAAATCATAGCGAACTCAAATATTTTCTAGAACTGGCCACACAAGTTTCAAAGCAGTTTCCGGTGGTTGTGTCCAAATATTTGACAGATACCAAAGAAATTGAATTTGATGCCGTAGCTGATCATGGAGAAATTATTGTTTATGCCATATCTGAACACATCGAATTTGCTGGTGTTCATTCCGGAGATGCTACCATTATGTTTCCTCCTCAAAAAGTATATGTCGAAACCATCCGAAGGATCAAGCGAATCAGCAGGCAAATAGCCCTGAAACTAAACATCAGTGGGCCTTTTAATATTCAGTTTTTGGCTCGCGACAATGATATTAAAGTGATTGAATGTAACTTAAGAGCCTCAAGAAGCCTGCCTTTTGTTTCCAAAATTTTAAAAACCAACTTTATCGAACTGGCAACCAGGATAATGTTAGGCGAAAGAGTGGACAAACCCATTAAATCATTGTTTGAACTAGAATATATTGGGGTTAAGGCACCGCAATTCTCATTTTCGCGATTAAGCAAAGCCGACCCAATTTTAGGCGTAGATATGGCTTCAACAGGAGAAGTGGGATGTATTGGGGATGATTATTACGAAGCCATCCTGAAATCTATGCTGGCTGTTGGATTTAACATTCCAAAAAAAGGAGTACTTATTTCTTCCGGTACAATGCGAGACAAAATAGAACTATTGAAAAGCTGCCGATGGCTGGCGGATCACAATCTGGAGATATATGCAACGAAAGGCAGTTATTCATTTATGAAAGAAAATGGAATTTACTCAACGGAAGTAAATTGGCCGGATGTGAAGGAATATCCCAACGCACTGGATTTGATAAAAGAAAAGAAAATTGATCTGGTAATTAATATTCCTAAAAATCTGAGCTCAGAAGAATTGTCGAATGATTACACAATTCGCCGTGCGGCTGTTGATTATAACATCCCATTAATCTCAAATGCACGTCTGGCAAGCGCATTTATTTATAGTATTGGCAGATACAACATTGAGGATCTTAAAATAAAAGCCTGGGATGAATATTAAAAAAATTGTAATTATTAACAAAAAAAACAGCAAAATGTGAATAAAAAGTGCATTAAACTTCAACAAAATGCTTTACTTTTGTATCCCGATAACCTCATAAAAAAATGAGCAAGGTACTCGGATTTACAAATACATTGAAAACTCAACTTTTTAAAGTAATACTTAAAGATATTAAGACGGCATTAGCCGTCTTTTTTTTTGTCCTGCCCAAAAATATTCATCACAAATAATCTCTAAACCAAAAATTAATCAATGAAAAACCGAAGTCTTATTTCCATCAATGATTACTCCAAAGAGGAAATCATGCAGGTTCTGGAATTAGCTGCAGAATTTGAAAAAAAACCGCATCAGAATTTGCTGCATGGCCGGGTGATTGCATCCCTTTTTTTTGAACCTTCAACGCGCACGCGATTGAGTTTCGAAAGTGCCATCCAGAAGCTTGGCGGTAATGTAATTGGATTTAGCAGTGCCGCTACTTCAAGTGTACAAAAAGGCGAATCTTTAAAAGATACCATTTTAACCGTCTGCAACTATTCTGATCTTATCGTGATGCGTCATCCTGTTGATGGTTCAGCGCGATTTGCAAGCGAAGTAGCCAGTGTTCCGATCATTAATGCCGGCGATGGAGCAAACCAGCATCCAACCCAATGTTTGCTCGATCTCTATTCAATCAAAAAAACGCAAGGCACACTGGAAAATCTGGAAGTGACCTTCGTTGGTGATTTAAAATACGGCCGCACGGTTCATAGTCTGGTTATAGCCCTCTGTCATTTTAATACAAAGTTTCATTTGGTTTCTCCGGTTGAATTAAAATTACCAAGTGCTGTAAAAAGACATATTAAGGAAGCTAATTTGCAATATGAACAATACACTGATTTCAGCGAAGTAATTCCAAAATCAGACATTATCTATATGACACGTATTCAGCGCGAACGCTTCCCTGATCCATTGGAATACGAAAAAGTGAAAAATGCGTACATACTCGACAATGGCATGTTAGACTACGCAAGAGAAAACTGCAAAATTTTACATCCACTACCACGTGTAAATGAAATAAGTACAAATGTGGACGACAATCCAAAAGCCTATTACTTTGAACAAGCACTCAATGGAGTATATGTGAGACAAGCTTTAATTGCCGCTATCCTGGGACTTAAATAAAACCGAAAATCAATAAAATAATGAATAACAAGCGTAAAGAATTAATCGTTTCGGCGATCAGCAACGGAACAGTGATTGATCACATTCCGGCCAATAAATTGTTTCAGGTGATCAGAATACTCGACCTCGAAAAATCTGATAAGGAGGTCTATTTTGGAACCAATCTGGAAAGTAAAAAATATGGGCGAAAGGGAATTATTAAAATTAGTGAAAAATATTTTGAATCCAGCGAAACTGATAAAATTGCACTGGTTGCACCTACTGCTACCTTAATCGAAATCAAAGATTATGAAGTAACCAAAAAAACTACAGTTAACATTCCTGACACAATTGAGCGCATAGCAAAATGTTTCAATCCCAACTGCGTAACAAACAAAGAACAGGTTCCAACAAAGTTTAAAGTGATCAAAATTAATGGCGAAATAAAGTTGGCCTGTCATTACTGCGAAAAAAACACTTCGCAAAGTAACATGGTTTTTAACTAGAATATTTTCATGCTTTCTAAAAAGGCTTTGGGTGATTTATCCAAAGCTTTTTCTTTATTTGGTCCGGTCAAACTTTCCAATGAAAGTATTGTTATAAATTTGTAACAATTTCAGAAAATCATGGCAGGATATATTCAGGAATTGATAAAAGAAGGTGAGCATCAGCAGCAGGATTTTAAATTTGAAATTTCTGACAGCAAAAAAATTGCCCGATCCCTGGTAGCTTTTGCCAATACAGATGGCGGAAGGCTTTTGGTAGGAGTCAAAGACAATGGCGCCATTGCAGGAGTACGATCCGATGAAGAAATACATATGGTGGAAGCTGCAGCGCAACTATACTGCCAGCCTGAGGTAAAATTTACAACCAAAGAATGGAACATCAATGGCAAATTAGTGTTGGAAGTAGTTGTGCCCAAAAACAAAAAGCTAAAACACAAAGCCCCGGACAAAAATAACAATTACAAGATCTTTGTGCGTGTTGGCGACCAAAATCTTTTGGCAACACCAGTGATGCTTAAAGTTTGGAAAAAAGAAAAGCAAAAAATTGCTGTCAGGATATCAATTACCGAAACTGAAATGCAATTACTGCGCTATTTAAACGAAAACCAATCCATAAGTCTGGAAGAATTTATCCAACTGAACGGAATTAAAAAGCAACGTGCCGAAGCTATCCTCGTAGATTTTATCCTGCTTGGAATCATTTCTATCGAACTTACCGAAAAGCATACCCGTTATTATCTCACCGAATCAGATTTTATGGAACGCATTGCCTCATTTTCAGAGGAAACCTTTGTTGCTCAATCCAATATACATCAGAAATAAAAAACCTATGATTGAAAATAATCAGCTTAAAACAGTAGCTTTCAGCTTTGTGCTGATGCTTTCAGTAATCAGTTTTCAAGCGTATTCTCAGATAGCCCTAAACAATCAGGCTGTCGAAATCTCACAGCTTGCTGATGAAAATAAAAAAGTTGAAAGATCAAAATTTAATGTATCTATGAATCTGGAGGCAGGGTTTCAAACAGGTTCCCTAAGCAAAAAAGGTACTTATTATGAGAGAATCAATCCTCAAATCAATTACGAATTATCAAAAAATTTCACGGGTTTTGCAGGCGTACAACAAACCTGGATTCAAAATCTCAATCAACTTTCGATAAACAGTGAAGGCAACTGGAAAGTGAATGAAATCAATGCAAACTATATTATATTTTACGCTGGTGGGAGTTATCAGATAAACCCAAACTTACGATTAAGTGGTATGGCCTGGAAACAGGCTGACCAGCAAACAATCATACAAAGAAAAAACAATACGTCCGATTTCAATGCCAGAGGTTTTCAGCTTTATATGAATTATCGGATTACCAATAATTTGCAAATTAATGCTTCATTTAACTATCAAAATGGAAACTCCGGTAACTTTTTTTATAACGAATTTCAACAACCCTACAACCCTTTTGGCGTTTCCCCTTATAATATAGGTGATGGCTTTGGAACAAATCCTTTCAGATTCTAAAACAAAACAATATGTACATTCTGATCTCACCAGCTAAAACACAGGATTTCAATACCCATGTTTCAGTAGTGCCATCCAGCAAACCCCGTTTTACATCAGAGGCCGACAGAATTGTTGCCAGGTTAAAAAAAATGCATCCAAAGGATTTGTCAAAGCTCATGCATATCAGCGATGATCTGGCCCGGCAGAATTATGAACGCTATCAACAATGGAAACACCTTGACGACCAACATCTTAAAGAAGCAATTTTTGCATTTAAAGGCGATGTATATCAAGGCCTTGATGCGGTATCTCTAACAGAAGATGAACTCCACTATGCCCAAAATCATTTGCGTATTTTGTCAGGAATGTATGGCATACTGAGGCCGTTAGATAAAATTGCACCCCATCGTCTCGAAATGGGCACACTTTTATCCATTGGTAAGGCCTCCAATTTGTATGCGTACTGGAAATCAAAAATCCATATGCAAATCAAGGAAGATCTTAATGCATTGGACACAAAATTATTGGTAAACTTGGCATCCAACGAATATTTTAAAAGTGTAACGCCAGAAAAGCTTAACATTGAACTTGTTACTCCAATATTCAAGGATTTTAAAAATGGTGAATATAAGGTCATCAGTTTCTTCGCAAAAAAAGCAAGAGGAATGATGACACGACATCTTCTGCAACAAAAAGCTTCTCATAAGGATGCCATCATAAGTTTTAACGAAGACGGATATCATTTTGCCGAGGCCTTATCCACTTCCGAAAATCCTGTTTTTACACGTGGTTAAGCAGAAAAATGACATCTAACAACCTCATTTCTAATCATATTAATTTTTCCTCAAAAAACCTTGTAAAATCTATAAATAAGGTTGTATCTTTGCCGTCCCAAACGCGGGAAACACAGCAGTGTTTATCGAGAAAGGGCGAAGTTATTTAGCTGATGAAGGACAAGCAGGTTGTATTGAGTGTGGGCGCATTAAAATAGCGTAGATTAAAGAAGTGAAAGACAACCGGTTAAAGAGATGAAAAACATTTTTAAATATTTTTTTTCACAAATGCTTGTCTGGGACAAAAAAAGCAGTAATTTTGCACTCCCGTTTTGAGAGAAAAGACAGAGGCGAAAAGGGTAACGGGAAAAAAGAGAAAGAATACAAGTTCTTTGAAAGCTTGAAGCCAAAAGCCTG
>JAQVLA010000012.1 GCA_028704385.1 Bacteroidales bacterium
ACTCTAAAGAGGTAGAACCTACATAGTATTTGTCGAGACTTTTCGAAAACAAAATGTACAAACTAGCCATAGGTCAAAAAAAAAGACCGCTGAAACAGCAGTCTTATAAATTTTGTGGGGGCTACTGGATTCGAACCAGTGACCCTCCCGATAGCAAATCGGGATGCGCTGAACCAGCCGGGCTACGCTTTGATAAGTTTTTCGATTAACGTTCTGCTCTTCCATTTTTTGATCTGCAATTCTCTTTTTCTGGCCTCTGAAACATCTTCAAAAGTTTCCGAATAAACAATAATCCAATCTTTCGCTTTAGCAGTAAACCCTTTATGATCAGATAAATGTCTTCTCAGTCTTTGGTTCAACTCTAAAGAGGTAGAACCTACATAGTATTTGTCGATTTCAGTAGAGAAAAGGATGTAAACAAAGGCCATAGTCAAAAAAAAAGACCGCTGAAACAGCAGTCCTATAAATTTTGTGGGGGCTACTGTCCCGCTGAGCGGGAGATCCAGTGACCCTCCCGATAGCAAATCGGGATGCGCTGAACCAGCCGGGCTACGCTTTGATAAGTTTTTCGATTAACGTTCTGCTCTTCCATTTTTTTATCTGCAATTCTCTTTTTCTGGCCTCTGAAACATCTTCAAAAGTTTCCGAATAAACAATAACCCAATCTTTCGCTTTAGCAGTAAACCCTTTATGATCAGATAAATGTCTTCTCAGTCTTTGGTTCAACTCTAAATAGGTAGAACCTACATAGTATTTGTCAAGACTTTTCGAAAACAAAATGTACAAACTAGCCATAAGTCAAAAAAAAAGACCGCTGAAACAGCAGTCTTATAAATTTTGTGGGGGCTACTGGATTCGAACCAGTGACCCCCTGCTTGTAAGGCAGGTGCTCTGAACCAGCTGAGCTAAGCCCCCAAAATTTCAATCAATTTTCAGCGAATCTGAAAAGTGTCTTGCGGTCCGGACGGGACTCGAACCCGCGACCCCCTGCGTGACAGGCAGGTATTCTAACCAACTGAACTACCGAACCAGTATTTTAAGAACGTTTTGCGTTTTCAAAAAGTGATGCAAAGATACAGGCTTTTTACGTTTCTGCAAGAAAAAAAATTATGAAAGAGTAAAAAATCTTCAGCGTCGGAGTTCCAAAAAAATTTCACTGATGTATGTAATACGTTAAACCATTGATTTCTTATTGTTTTGGTTCAATATGGTAGATTATTCCTTGTTAAAATTGTAAACAAAAGCACCTTTATCTTTTGTATAGTGAATCGGTATATTCTTTGTACTTGCTGCTTCTATCCATTTTTTTGCCAGATAATACGGGACGCTTCCATCCAAAATCACCATGGCTGGCTCATAACCGTTAAGCATTTCCTTTAAATTCTCTCTTTGTTTGCCTCTCACAAGTACCCAGTCAACTTTTGGACGATAAGCCATACTGTCCTGACAATATCGCTCCTTTTCCCAGATCAGCATTATTTTTTCTCCAAAACCAATGAATTGCTTACGCTTCGACATAAATGGATTGTCGAATTTCTCTTCATCGAAAAAGAGAAAGGAAGGAACGGAAGAAAGTCCTTTTTCGAACCAGCTGCCTTCCAGAAAAAACTCTTTTGTAAAGTTATCATTTACTAAACTACTGTCGGAGAGCAGTATATGTTCGTGCGCAAAAATAAAATCAATAGCTGAGGTCTTATTGAGATCGTAAATAATCAGGCTGATTTGTCTGCTGTTTTCAATATTTCTATGTGTAATGCTCACCAAGATTAAAACTGCAAGGAGTGCAGAAAATAAAGCAAATACACTTCGTTTCTTTCGGATCAGCAATGTAAGTAGTATCAGAAGAATTCCTAATACTACAAATTCAAATACATTGACATACAATCCTTTGATTATTGAATGAGGTAATGATTCAATCCATTGAATTCCAGTATTCATTAGATAAATCATAGCTGAAAGTGACTTACCAATCAAGCTTGGAATCAACGGCAAAAAGTGGAGGCTTAACAATGCCATTCCGGTGATAATCACAACAAAAGAAAGTGGCATTAAAAAGATATTACTCAGCCAAAAATAGACAGGAAACTGATGAAAATAATAGAGAACAAATGGTGTTGTGGCCATCTGTGCTGCAAGGGCAAGGGCAGTTACATCCCAGGATATTGAGAGGACTTTGTTTTTGAAATAGAATAGACTGGCGATTGGTTTGTGAAGCAGCAAAATGCCAAATACTGCTGCATAAGACAGCTGACAACCGATATGCAATAAATTTTGCGGATTGAGAATCAAGATTACAAAAGCTGAAGCGGCTACTGCGTTTAATGCAAATCCTTTTCTCCCAAATAGCTTTCCTATCAACACAAAACTAATCATTAATGAAGCCCGTTGAATCGATGGTGAAAGGCCGGTTATCAAGGCATAAGCCCAGATCGTTAAAAGCAGAATGAGGGTTTTTGTTATTCCTTGAAATCCTTTGTCTTTTAATGGTTTTAGTAAAAACGAAAAAAACAAAAAAACGATCCCAACATGCAAACCTGAAACACAAAGCACATGCATGGCACCAGCTGCCACATAACCTTTTCTGAGGTAGGCAGGTAATGAATCATCATATCCCAATAGAATGGAGGCTGCCACAGCAAATTCTTCGCCACTGATTTGATGAGTAGTGAGTACATTTAGCAAATAATCGCGTAACTGAAATGCCAAGGCAAAAATAGGATTTTGTATTTTGTAATTGGTTAAAAACCAGTCTTCATTCTTTAAATAAATCTGATAAAATATGTTTTGATCGCTGAGGTATTGCTTGTAATTAAACTGGCCGGGGTTTTTTGGTGAATCGATTGTATTGGGATTTGTACCAAAACTGATGATATCACCATAACCAATCGGGTTCATTTCGGGAACTTTCTGAAAATATGCTAAAATCTTATCATTGAGAGTAATCAGACTGTCCTCATTTTTTATGGCCATTAACTTTAAAGTTGCTTTTATAGTGGCTTCCCGCTCAATGGGTGTGTCAACAACTCTGGCAATGAATATTCCTTTGGATCTGGCAATGAACTGGTCATTTCCGGAAGATTGATTAAGGTCGTTAAATAGGGTTATGGAGATCCCTGTGATGATAAGTAATAATACAATATTTAATCCGATAAGCCATCGCAGATGGAAGGATTTATTTGCAAATGTCTGTACGATTAATAATACGAATAACAGGATGGATGAAAGAAATACAGTTGAAATATAAGGTAACAGATCAAATTTTAACGCAAAAAATATCCCCACTCCAAATGGTGGTAATAACCTGAGAAAAGGATATTTATTAAAATTGATCATGCCTGGCCGTTTGTATTGTTTTTACGGCACCAAGTTAATCATTTTTTTGGGGATTTAATCAGGCATAATAAATTTGAGGATTGACTGTGCTGCATTCTTCGAAGCGCCTGAGCCACCGAGTTTTAGATTTAAAAGTGTGTAATCATTCAATATTTGCCGGCGTTTGCCTGTTTCATTTATGACTTCCTGTAAAGCATTCTTGAGTGTATGGGGATTAAAATTATGCTGAATCAATTCTTCAACCACTTTTCTGTCCATGATAAGGTTTACCAGTGAGATGAATTTAACATGAATAACACGACGTGCAATCTGATAGGAGAGTGCATTCCCTTTATAACATACCACTTCAGGTGTGCCGATCAAGGCAGTTTCGAGCGTGGCAGTTCCAGAGGTTACAAGGGCAGCCATGGCATATTTTATCAGATCATAGGTCTGATTTTCGACTAATTGAATTTTATTATTCCTCGTTATTTGATGATAAAATTCCGGTTCCAGCGAAGGTGCCTTTGCAATAGCGAATGTATAATCGGGAAACTCTGTTGTCATCTGTAGCATAATATCCAACATCTTGCTGACTTCCTGTTTCCTGCTGCCGGGTAGCAAGGCAATGATGGGTTTTTCTCCTAAAGCGTTTTTCTTCCTGAATATTTCTTCTGATTGCCATTTATATTGTTCCAAAGCATCAAGCAGGGGGTGCCCAACAAACTCAACATCAACCTTATATTTTTGATAAAATGCTTTTTCAAAAGGCAGGATCACCAGCATTTTATCCACCACTTTTTTAAGGGTATGCACCCGATTTTTTTTCCATGCCCATATCTGTGGCGAGATGTAATAAACCAGTTTATAACCCTGCTGATGAGCAAAACGAGCAATACGCATGTTAAAACCCGGATAGTCTATTAATATTACTACATCCGGCTTGAACAGAAGGATGTCCTGCTTGCAATACTTCAGGTTGTGCCAGATGGTTTTTATATTTAGAAGCACTTCGGCAAAACCCATAAAAGCCAGATCACGGTAGTGCTTAACTATTGTTGCTCCTTGCTGTTGCATCAAATCTCCACCCCATGCCCTGATGTCGGCATTATCATCTGATTGTCGCAAAGCCGCAATCAGGTTAGAGGCATGTAAATCGCCCGAAGCTTCACCGGCAATGATATAATAACGCATTTGATCTGGTTCAAAAAATGATAAAAACAGCTATAATACTTACAAAGGTAAACAATAAAACGCCCTTTCCGACCCTTTCCATGCCTTTGCCAACCAACCAGAAACGCATCAAAATCAGATTAGGGATAGCAGCAAGTAAAAATGGAAGTCTGGGATCAGCACCATAATTTTGTAAGGATGGAATTGTCAAAATCAATTTAACAAGGCCAAAGCCAATTGCCATAACAATTATTCCTACAATTATTCCAGAAAGAAGATGATTTTTTATTGGCAATTTCATCTGGTTTAATTTTGTAATTATTTGTATTTAAAGCAATTTTAAATTAATAATCTCCCGCTAATTCGAGAGAATTACAATTGATGTATGCAATTTATTTTAACCATACCTTATGGGTAAACATCAAACAAAAAGGTTTATGCCTGAATTAAAACTAAAAATCCCATTCCTTTATATTGTTGATAGCATTATAAGCCGTCAGGTCATATTGAACCGGTACGATTGAAACATAGTTGTTTTCGAGCGCAAACTGATCGGTATCTTCATGCAGGTCGTCATTTTCGAATCGGCCAGTGAGCCAGTGATAATCAGTTCCGCGGGGATCCATACGGGAGTCAAATTCTTCAACCCATCGGGCATGCGACTGACGGCATACCTTTATACCTTTTAGCTTTTGCTCTGATAGGGCAGGGATGTTAACATTAAGGCATACACCTTCGGGCAATCCGTTGTTGAGTACCTGATGTGTAATTTTAACGACATATTCATCCACATGACTGAAATCGGCATCCATACTATATTCCAACAAACTGAAACCAATAGCCGGAATGCCATCAATACAGGCTTCCAACACTGCTGCCATAGTTCCCGAATAAATCACATTAATTGATGCGTTTGAACCATGGTTTATTCCGCTTACAAGCAAATCGGGCTTTGATTTAAGTACTACCTGGGTGCCCAATTTTACGCAATCTACTGGAGTTCCATTGCATACATATTCCTCATAATCAGATTCGTAGGCAATTCTTTTCATCCGTAGCGGCGTTTTAATAGTGATGGCATGACCCATGCCTGACATCACATGTTCGCTTGCCACCACGACCACTTTGCCTAGTGGACGCATCAGGTTAATAAGTTTTCGAATTCCGGCAGCACTGTAGCTGTCGTCGTTAGTGATTAAAATTACTGGTTTTTGTGATGAGTTATTTTCTGTCATTTGGTAATTCAAGATTTGTGACGCCGGCAGAGATGATAAATTTCATCACTTCAGTAGCAGAGGCATCAAGGGGTTTAATGTGCTCGGCCGGTACAATAAATAAATTTCCCGACCAGGCATAAGAGTGGGGCAAATATACGGCAACCTTTTGTTCGCTTATTCCAAGAAATTTTAAATCTTTGTTGGTAATGAAACCGATCTTTTCCAGATCGTAGCCTTTTCCTACTTTTACCAATACAGGTTCGTTAAATCGCTTTTTCTGTCCAACAAATGCTGAAACAAGGTCTTTTACTGAAGTGTAGATAATTTTGATCAGTGGTGCTTTTATAAACAACTGATCAAAAAATGCGATCAATGGTTTAAAAAGAATGGTAGAACCTAAAAGGCCTATCAGGGTGATCAATAATAAAAGAACAAGGATGCCCAGTCCGGGAATGTGAACTTCTAATATTTCATCCAGGTAATGGATCAGCAGACCATCAACCCAGTCAAAAATCAAATAAATACTCCAAACAGTAATTGTTATGGGAGCAATAAAAAGTAATCCCTGAAAAAAGTAACGGAATATTCTGCGAATCATTGAGGTGCCTTTCATAGTTGTAAATGCTTAAAATTGTTTCAAAGCCACATAGAGATGATGTGTCGGAAGTCCCATCACATTGTAAAACGATCCATTGATTTTTTTTATTCCAATATAACCTATCCATTCCTGAATACCATAAGCGCCTGCCTTGTCAAATGGTTGAAAATGATTGATATACCAATCAATATCTTCCTGAGATAAGTGATCAAAAATCACCTCACTCTGCTCCGAAAAACTAAGTGTTTTCTGCTTACTTCTGAGTGTTATTCCGGTAATGACCTGATGCGATTTGCCCGAAAGCATTTGAAGCATCCGGCTGGCTTCAGAATAGTCTTTGGCTTTGTTTAGGATGGCATTGCCCAATACAACAATTGTATCGGCCGTAATAAGCAGATAATTTGGTGGAAGCTCACTTTCGGCGAAGGCTTCAGATTTTTTACGACTTAGCAAACAGGCAATTTCTTCTGGTTTTAGTGATTCATCAAAATCCTCCCCGGTGTCCTTGCTTATGGTCTCGAAATCAATTCCCATATCTCTGAGCAATTGTCGGCGTCTCGGAGATTTGGATGCCAATAAAACCTTATAGGATTTAAGTTTCTCGCGCAGGCTTTTCATAGGTGGATAAAGACAATGGAAAAAATTCCGGTTAGCATAACAATCTTCATTAATGATGAACTTCTTTTAAATCGTTGTGGATCAGATTGATTACTCAGTTGCATGGCACAAATCAGTAAAAGACTGTCAGTAACAAACAGAAAACCAAAAGCAGCAAGGGCAGTACTGCTAAAGAGTAAAAACTGCCACCAAATTATCAGTGCAAGTAATAAGGCCATCAATCCCCAGACTAATTTGGTAGTAGCACTAATTCCAATTACCACCGGCATGGTGCGACATCCAGTTTCAAAATCACCTTTCAGGTCTTGCATATCTTTGATGATCTCTCTGATAAGGCTTGCCAGAAAAGCAAATCCTGTGTAGGTCATAACCACTTGAATCATCATGCTCATAACTGGTTCCAAGCGGGAATTTGCTATTGGATCCTGAATGAGAGCCAACAGATCATAAAGCCACACATACAAAACCAGTCCGGCACTTAAGAACGCCACAACCAGGTTACCAACCAAAAACTGCTGTTTATATCGTTTGGCATAAAACCAAAGCAATCCGTTAAAAACTACTGTGATCAAAAAAAAGTAGATTGATTTGAGTTGTATGCTCAACAAAAGCGCACTAAAAGCAGCAATACTAACCAGTAGTACGTATGCCACACGGGCTTTTTTCTCAGATATTGTTTTGTTGATTATCAGTTTATGTGGTCGATTAATTCGATCTGTTTCTTCATCCACCAGGTCATTGATGATATTTCCTGCAGCGGCACTTGCTACAATGGAAAGACAGAGCAGGATGAAGCTAACAGGATTGATATTATCAGGAATTCCTGCAGCCTCAAGAAAAGGAGCAACCAACAATTGATTGACAAGCCAAACAATCAACAACATGATTATCAGGTTGCCACTTCTGATCAGTTTTATCCAGTTCAAGAGATTTTTCATGGTTTACCAGTGATGTGCAATTTCTGTCATCCACTTGCCCTGCACTTTAAGCACCTGCTCAATGATATCGCGCACACAGCCGTGCCCACCCGAATGATGACTGATATAAACACTTATCCGTTTGATCTCCTCGGCAGCATCTGCCGGACAAACCGGTACGCCAACATGTTCCATCGCCAGAAAATCAGGGATATCATCGCCCATATAAACAATTTGTTCAGGGTTGATTGATTTTTGTTGCATATAATCCTTTAAGACATCATATTTATTTGCAACACCTAAAAATACGTCCTTGATGTTGAGAGCCTCAAAACGTTTGTGCATAGAGGGTGAAAATCCACCTGAGATTACAGCAATATTATAACCGAGTTTTTGTATCAGCTGCAATGCATATCCGTCTTTGACATTGGCGGTTCTAAATGGCTCTCCATTGTTGTTGAGAATAATTGTGCCATCAGTCATAACGCCATCATAATCAAATATAAAAGTATTGATTTTTGTAAGTAGTGCCTTGTAATTACTCATGTTTGTCGCGATGATATTTTTGGTAAATATAAGAAGTTAGCATTTTGTATATTTCCGCTTTTTCTGGATGCTGTTCAAGCATTTTCAAATGACTTTCGATTGTTTTGATATCGTTTCGCCGTGCTGGTCCGGTCTGGCCGTGATATAAATCCGTTTCTATTGCTTTGTTAACGGTTTCTTTTATTAAAGGATGCAAATGTGCAAAGGGAACCGACTGTTCTTTCAAATATTCATCGGCCATTGCAAAAAGAGCATGACTAAAGTTTGAAACAAAAACCGCTGCAACATGCAAAGTTTTTCGCATAGGATCGTTAGCTAACTGAACATTTTTTGAGATTTTTCCGGCAACAATTTTCAATAGTTCAAATGATTTTTCATCTTCGGCCTGAATGAAAATCGGAATCTCGTTAAAATCGGGGAATCTGACTTTGCTAAATGTCTGAAGCGGATAAAATACACCATATTTATTTTCCGGACAGGCAGCCGCATTAGCATTCAAACTGCCAGAGGTATGCACGATCAAAGTGTTTGTTAACTTAACTTGCTTTGCCAGCTCGGATACAGCATCATCGTTTACAGCCAAAAATAGCAAATCGCAGGCTTCGAGTTGTTGCGTTTTAAGGATAACTTCATTGCAAAAGGGTTCGAAATCATCCCAAAAAGCTTTATTTCTTACTAATATTTGGCTGGGCATCATGCCGTTGGATGTAAAAACCCTCGCCAGTTGGAAAGCAAGGTTTCCACCACCAATGATTGAAATTTTTATTTTTTTTGCTTGTTCCAACAGATTAATTTTGCACGAAATTACGGTTTTTAATAGATCGGGTAGCTATTCGCTTTTTTTTGTATCGTTAAGCCAATGTAAACAAATTCATCAATGAGTTGTTTATGATCCAGCCGTATTTACTAAAAAACTATGTCAACTTATTCAATAAAAGATTTAGAAAGGTTAACCGGGATTAAAGCCCACACCATTCGCATATGGGAAAAACGTTATGGCATCGTTGATCCATGCCGGACAGAGTCGAATATCCGTTGGTATAATGATGAAGACCTTAAGAAGCTGTTGAATGTTTCCATTCTAAACCGGCATGGATATAAAATTTCACGCATTGCTACCTTATCTTTGCAGCAGATCAACCAAAGGATTATGGAGGTGGTGCAGCCTGAATCTGATTATCTGAGTCAGATCGAAAGCCTTGTCGTTGCCATGATCGAACTATGCGAAAACAGGTTCGAAAGAATCTTAAATCAATCCATTATCAAAATTGGATTCGAAGAAACGCTTTTTTATGTAGTTTATCCGTTTTTTGAGAAAATAGGTCTGCTATGGCAAACTGGCACAATCAACCCGGCTCAGGAGCACTTTATTTCTAACCTGATCAAGATGAAACTTTTTTTTGCCATTGACAGCCTGCCTACGGTTACCAAATCGGACTCGAAAAGTATTATATTATTCCTTCCCGAATGGGAACTGCACGAAATCGGCTTGCTCACCTATTATTATATTGCTAAAAAGCATGGTTTAAAAGTTTATTATCTGGGACAAAATGTGCCTTTTGATGATTTGATCTCGGTAGCGCAAACAGTTGAACCTGATATGTTGGCAACTTATTTTGTGTCAGCTGTCTCATCCGAAAAGGTTAAGCAATATCTGCATGATTTGGTCAAACATTTTCCTGAGCTTCATATCCTAATTAGCGGGAGGCAGGCTATTGCAATGGAAGCCGAACTGATGGAAGAAACTAAACTTTTACGGTCGGCCTGTGAATTTAAAAGTTATATAACAACACTCGAAGACTGATCCTTCCAAAAGTACTTTTTCAGTTCCTGACTTTGTGTGACCTATTTAGCCGTTATCTATTAGTGGCTGTATTGTTGAAAAAATTGTTTAACTAAATTTAACACTTTGTAACGTAAAGATAACCAGTTGATTGCGGCAAATTATTTTTGTTATTTAGAATAGTTCTTGACAAGGTTTTTATTTTGTTTAACTTTGCCTGAACAAATTTAAACATAAAACCGAAAAACCATGACCGCAATAGAATTCAATTATCAATTAACGAGATTACAAAAATACCTCGAGATATTTGCCAGACAGTTAACCGGAAATGAAGATGATGCAAAGGATTTGCTTCAGGAAACCTTTCTTAAAGCATTGGTTTATCGCGAAAAATATGTTGTTCAAAACAACTTCAAAGCCTGGGTTTATACCATTATGAAGAACATCTTCATTAATAATTACAGGCGTAATAAAAAAGCCAAAACCATTATTGATCAAACAGATAACCTTTACTTCCTGAATACCGGAAGCGAATTACGAGAAAATAATCCGGATTCGATTCTTGCCGCCAAAGAACTTCAAAAAGGAATCGATAGCTTGGACAAGGATTTTCGCAGGGCCTTTGATATGTATAATGAAGGATACAAGTACAAAGAAATTGCTGACGAACTTGATTTGACAATTGGCACTGTTAAAAGCCGGATTTTTTACAGCCGCAAAAAACTGATGGAAAACTTAAAGGAATATCAGCCGTCTTAATTCAGCTTTATTTGAATTTTTTGTTAATTTGTCTCAATTTATTGTTTAATTAAGACTGATAGAAAGTTAAACAAAATTATTTATTATTTTGTTAACATAACAGGTAATCAGTTACTAATTTGCGCATTATCAGTATTATGAATAATGTCATGATTAAACAAAGTTTCAAAAACCGGAATTGTAATTTGAGGAATAAGTTCCTCTGAAGGTGTTAAAAACCGATAGAAAATTATTTTTTTTAAAGTCCGCGAAATTCAGCTTTTATTTCTTGAATGGCGTTTTGAATTAAAGATATATCAAGGGTTAATAAAACACTGGCAAGTTGATCTGAACCAGCATTTTCGGGCAGATTGGAAACTGCCAGATTGATCTGTTTAATCAACTCTTCCTTTGCATTCGAAATCAACTGCCATGAGGTTTCTGAAACATAGAGCTGTTGCGCCAGATTGTGCTCAAACTCCTCCCTAACATTTTGAATCAAAGCCAGGTGGAAACCTCTTAATCCGGCATGATTATTTATATTTCTTTTGATCAGACTTTGAGGCTGAATCCGTTCGAGGTAAAGAATCAATCGCTCCATCGCCTGAATTTTCAAAGGCAGGATAAATTTTCTGCTCAATTGCTTTTCGTTGTGATGTAGCTTAAGTTGGATGGTTTTGGCTCGTAATTCATTTTTGTCCTCTAAAGTGACATCAACATTTTGATTTCTTTGTCTGACTTTTAGGGTTAAAATGATGATACTCAGTAAAATCAGACTAAGCAGAAAAAATAAAATAAAGGTAGAAATTGAAAAAGACATCTTTATTAACAACTTAATCGGTGACAATTTTGATTGGCTAAAATAGCAAATATTTACCGGAAATCATTTCATGCTGCGAAGTTTATGATTAAAATTGTTTTGTGAATTATCTAACAATAAAATGTTTACCTTTGCTCATTCCATAAAAAAGCCAGTAAATGTCGGACAATAATCATCTGTTATCAAGGCGGGTTAAAGCACTCAGCGAATCTGCCACCCTCGAAATGACCCGCAAAAGCCGGGAACTGAAAGAGCAGGGAATTGACGTTATCACATTGAGTATTGGTGAGCCGGATTTTAACACTCCGGCACATGTTAAAAGTGCTGCAATACAAGCCATAAATGACAATAAAACACACTATCCGCCGGTGCCCGGAACCAATGAACTAAGACAAGCAATCGCCAGCAAGTTAAAAAGGGATAACGGTTTGGATTACAAGGCTTCGCAGATTATTGTTTCAACCGGAGCAAAGCAATCTATTATGAATGCTTTTTTTAGCTTGTTAAATCCAGGTGATGAGGTGATTATACCAGCTCCTTATTGGGTTTCCTATCCCGAGATGGTGAAGATGGCCGAAGGTGTCCCAGTGTACATTCCAAGCACTGTAGAAACAGATTTCAAAATCTCAGCTGATCAACTCGACAAGGCAATCACTGCCAAAACAAAAGCTTTAATTTTCAGCAGCCCGTGCAACCCAAGTGGTTCTGTTTATGATCAGAACGAACTGGAGGCATTTGCCAGGATACTCCAAAAACATCCTGACGTTTTTGTGATTTCGGATGAGATATACGAATACATCCGTTTTGAAGGTCGGCACAGCAGTATTGCTTCCTTTGATTTTCTTAAAGACAGGGTGATCCTTATCAATGGCCTTTCGAAAGGTTTTGCAATGACAGGCTGGCGACTGGGTTTTATGGCTGCGCATCAGGACATTGCCAATGCCTGTAATACCATTCAGGGACAATATACATCCGGTACTTCCTCCATATCACAGGAAGCAGCCATTGCAGCCTTTAATACCGATCCGGGCAAATCAGATGAAATCAGACAAATGGTGACCAGCTTTAGAAGTCGAGGCGAATTATTATACGACCGGCTTTCGGCCATTAAGGGTGTTATTCCTAATAAGCCTAAGGGAGCTTTCTACCTTTTCCCTGATATAAGTTACTATTTTGGTAAGGCTTATGAAAATTACCAGATTAAAGATAGTAAGTCGCTGGCATTATATCTGTTAGCAGAAGCTCATGTGGCACTTGTTAGTGGCGATGCATTTGGTTGTGATAATTGTATTCGCTTTAGTTTTGCCACTTCGGAGCGACAAATTGAAGAAGCCTGCAACCGAATTGAATCAGCACTTAAAAAGTTAAGTTAACGGAGATTTTATCTATTAGCTTTACTTTTGCACAAAATTTCCGCTTATGCTGACTGTAGAAAGTGTTTCAAGATTATTTGCTGATTTTGATAAGCTCAGGGTGTTAATCCTTGGTGATGTGATGATTGACAGTTACCTTTTTGGCACGGTTGACCGAATTTCTCCTGAGGCTCCTGTTCCTGTAGTAGCTGTAAGTAAACGAACCGAGCGCCTGGGTGGAGCAGCCAATGTAGCACTAAATATCAAAGCATTGGGAGCTGAAGCGGTGATTTGTTCAGTTGTTGGAAATGATGAGCGGGCAAATATTTTTGAGAAATTGCTGATAAGTCATCAATTGCCAGTAAATGGGTTGATTAGAAGTAAAAACCGCATCACTACGACAAAGTACAGGGTGATCGGAAATAATGTACAAATGCTTCGGGTTGATGAGGAGGATACCACAGAGCTGAATCAAAGGGAATCAAAAGACCTGCTCGATCGATTAGAATATTTGCTCCAAACAGAACTTTTTGATGCAATAATCCTGCAGGATTACAATAAAGGAGTTCTTACCAAAGAGGTAATCGGGGAGGTAATCAGATTGGCAGCACAGCATAAGATTCCGGTGACCGTGGATCCAAAGAAGAAAAATTTCATGGAATTTCGTGGAGCAACATTGTTTAAGCCTAACCTCAAAGAAATGCGTGAAGGTTTGGGTAGGTCAGGTTCTGTTTCAGGTATCGCTGAGTTGTTTGCGGATGCGGCAATCCTACAGGATAAGATGCAAATTAAATACTTCATGGTTACGCTTTCCGAAAAAGGTGTTTTGATTCGTATGGATGATATTAATGAAACAGAGGAAATACACATTCCGGCACATTTAAGGAATATTGCTGATGTATCCGGAGCAGGTGATACGGTAATCAGTGTGGCAACGCTATGTCTGGCACTTGGCCAGGAGACCGGTGATATTGCAGCAATAGCAAATCTGGCAGGAGGCCTGGTTTGCGAGGAGGTTGGCGTAGTGCCCGTCAATAAAAACAAATTACATGATGAAGTGTTAAGACTTCTGGTCCATTAAAATATTTTTATGTCAGAACCAAAATCCAGGAAAGAGCAGGTACGGTTGATGTTTGATAATATCGCCCGTAAATACGACTTTTTAAATCATTTTTTATCTGCAGGGATTGATAAAGGCTGGCGTAAAAAGGTGGTCAAGTTAATTATACAGCAACAACCTACACATATCCTTGACGTGGCAACCGGAACTGCTGATCTGGCTATTGCCCTGGCCCAAAAATCCAAATCACCAATCACAGGGATCGATATTTCCAATGGCATGTTGGAAATTGGCAGGGAGAAGTTGAAAAAGCTTAAACTCGATCAACAAATTTTACTGCAACAGGCTGATTCAGAAAATATTCCTTTCGCTGATCAAACTTTTGATGCGGTGATGGTAGCTTTTGGAGTGAGGAATTTTGAAACTTTGGATAAGGGAATAAAAGAAATGTTTCGGGTACTCAAACCTGGTGGGATGCTGGCGGTTCTTGAGTTTTCGAAGCCCAGAAAATTTCCGGTAAAACAATTGTATAACTTTTATTTTAAATACATTTTACCCATGCTTGGCAGGATGATTTCCAAGGATAAAGCTGCTTATACCTATCTGCCCGAATCCGTTGGACAGTTTCCGGATGGAAAGCTGTTCCTGAATCGGATGGAATCGTGTGGTTTTGTAAAGAACTCCGAAAAACGGCTCACATTTGGTATCGCAACCATTTATACCGGATTTAAAGCAGATTAGTTGAGCAATTAGTATAAATCTCTATTTTTGCCCTTCATTAAACATGGATGTGTCTTTTGCTGTAATAATCAGGATAAATTGGCGTTTGTGCATTAAATTGTAAAAAATTCTATCATTTGAAAAAATACCTGCCTTTACTTTTTCTGGGATTAATAGTTTTAATTTCTTCTTTTGATGCAGCCGCCCAGCGCAGAAAGGTGATGAACCTGCCCAAATATGATCTTGAACCTTATCACTTTGGTTTTATCCTGGCTGCCAACGAAATGCATTATACTTTAAATCTAAAGGACGGTTTTCAGAACGTTTTTCATGAACCTGAATTTTGGCCCGAACGTCCTTCATCTGATTCGGTTCAGCTCATCAATATGACGCCGGCTGCTACTCCGGGTTTTACTATTGGCATCGTTGGTAACTTACGGCTTGCTAATCATTTTGATCTTAGATTCATCCCCTCGCTTAGTTTTGGTGAACGACATATGGATTATCAGGTCAGAGAGTACAATAATGGAGCTGACAGCTTGTTTTTATTCCGCAAAAGCAATGCGTCCACTTTTGTTGAGTTTCCGTTGCATATCAAATACCGGTCGAAACGGTTGAACAATGCTGCAGCCTACATTATTGGAGGCGTAAATTATCGCATCGACCTGGCTTCACAAAAGAAAAATGAACGCGATATCACGCTGCCTGGAGGCGGTACAGAAACAATTATCGAAGGTATCAGAACAAACCGGAATAGTGTTGCATTGGAAATTGGAACAGGGTTTGATTTCTACACCAATTTTTTCAAATTCGGGGTTGAGCTGAAAATGAGTTATGGCTTAGGTAGCATAGTCGAAACAGATAATTATATCTATACTTCGAGCGTTGAAAGCCTGAAGAATAAGATATTTCAAATATCATTCACTTTTGAATAAACATTTATGGAAACCGAAAAAACTAGGGATGAATTGTTTAAAACACTGATTAGTAAATCTACCCTGAAGCAGGATGTTTATGCCAATACCTTTGCAGGTTTACGACTTTTTAAGTCAGTGATTGAGGAGCTTACTAAAGATTATCTGGTGAAGTTCGAAACAATGAAAACACACCGGAATATTACTTTTGAAAACAGATATCGCGGCGATTTTGAGATAGAGCTAAAGTTTGGTGGTGATATTTTGCTATTCCTGATGCATACCAATGTTTTTGAGTTTAACCGTGATCATGAAATCATGCGAACGCCTTATATCCGTGAAGACAGGGAAAGGTCGTATTGTGGGATTATTAATATCTACAATTTTTTGTCAGATTCATTTAAATACAATCGTTACAACGATATTGGTTATTTGATTGGCCGGGTTTTTATCAACAAGGAAAACCATTACTTTATTGAAGGAAAGCGTGAACTTGGTTTATTGCTGAATAACTTCAGTAAAAATGAGCTTAACCGTGCCTCGGCAACCGATCTTGTGGAAGCTGCAATTACCTACACCATTAATTTTGATTTACTTACTCCACCTTATGAAGCAGTTAAGCTGGTAACAGTAAACGAAATGAAAAACACCCTGGATGCCATTTCAATGAAAACGGGAAAACGCTTAGGCTTTCAATTTCAGGCAGATGTGGATGGAAAAGAACAAAAATGAAAAATTTTTATAAAAATCTTGGACGGAAATAAAATTATAGTATTTTTGCACCCACAATTAAAACAAAGGCTCCCATCGTCTAGCCCGGTCAGGACGCCAGGTTTTCATCCTGGTAACAGGGGTTCAAATCCCCTTGGGAGTACAAGGTCTCTGAAGCAATTGCTTCAGAGACTTTTTTTTATTGCTAAATGTATAAATATCAATAGTTTGCATATACTTTCTCCCGACAAATACTCGCACACATCCTGGTAATGCAAGAATTATACTTGGGAATGTTTAAACTGCCGGTGAAAAGATTCAGAAAATTAAGGGATTAGCCATTAAAAGATTTAAATAGATCGCAGAATTATTGCTACCTTTGTTAAGTTCTAAAAAATTAATTTGATAAGGGTATATTTCTGAATATTAGTTTATTGTATTTTCAATTATGGAAAAATTACCCTAAAATAAAACGAAATTTTATGCAAAGAGACGAAAAGATTTTTGACTTAATCCAACAGGAAAAGGAACGTCAGATGCATGGTATCGAATTGATTGCCAGCGAAAACTTTGTAAGTGATCAGGTGCTAACAGCTATGGGCTCTGTTTTGACCAACAAATATGCCGAAGGCTATCCGGGCAAACGTTATTATGGCGGATGTCAGATTGTTGATCAAACCGAGCAACTGGCCATTGATCGCGCTTGTGAATTGTTTGATGCAGAGTATGCCAATGTGCAGCCGCATTCGGGTGCTCAGGCTAACATGGCTGTTTTTTTAGCTTGTCTGCAAGCTGGTGACACTTTTATGGGGCTCGATCTTTCGCATGGCGGTCACCTTTCGCATGGCTCGCCTGTTAATTCTTCCGGGATACTTTATAAAGCCGTTTCATATGGTTTGGATGAAGAAACCGGACTGTTGAATTACGACAAAATGGAAGCCATTGCTTTAGAACATAAGCCAAAGCTGATCATCGCCGGAGCTTCTGCTTATTCTCGCGATTGGGATTATGAACGCATGCGCGATATCGCCGATCAGGTTGATGCGATTCTGATGGCTGACGTTTCTCATCCTTCCGGATTGATAGCCAGGGGTTTGCTAAATGACCC
This sequence comes from Bacteroidales bacterium, assembly GCA_028704385.1. Classification (GTDB taxonomy): domain Bacteria; phylum Bacteroidota; class Bacteroidia; order Bacteroidales; family F082; genus UBA5536. The sequence goes on from JAQVLA010000012.1 coordinate 17,588, forward strand.
AATTGAGCATTGTCACATCGTCACCACCACCACACACAAAACCTTGCGCGGCCCTCGTGGTGGGTTGATTTTAATGGGACAGGATTTTGAAAACCCCTGGGGTCTGGCTACACCAAAAGGAGAGATAAAAATGATGTCAGCTTTGTTGAATTCAGCTGTTTTTCCGGGTATTCAGGGTGGACCGCTTGAACATGTGATTGCCAGTAAAGCTGTGGCTTTTGGTGAAGCCTTAACAGACGAATATTTCCAATACATACTTCAGGTTAAGAAAAATGCAGAGGTGATGGCAAAGGCATTTACGGACAAAGGATATCATATTATTTCAGGTGGAACCGACAACCATTTGATGCTCATTGATTTGAGATCAAAATTTCCGAATATCACCGGTAAATTAGTCGAAAATACCCTGGTAAAGGCTGATATTACCATCAACAAAAATATGGTTCCTTTCGACAGCCGGTCGCCTTTCCAGACTTCGGGATTAAGGGTTGGAACACCTGCAATTACCACACGTGGACTAAAAGAAGAGCATATGGCTCCTATTGTTGATCTGATCGATGAGGTAATCAGCAATATTGAGGATGAAAAAACAATTGCTTCTGTGAGAGCCAAAGTAAATTTAATGATGCAGGAATTTCCACTTTTTGCCTGGTAAATTTCAGTTTAAATGATTGATAAGCCTGATCAGTATCACTGGTCGGGCTTATTTTCTTATCATTGTAGTTGTTTCATTATCTTTTCACTTGATCAAATCTGATTTTTTTATAATTAATTAACCTTTAAAGCGTTCACAAACCAAAGTTCTTATGTAGTTTTATTCCAAACTTTTATCAGAATCAACCAATATGCTGTTAAGTTATTAAAATATAGCGAAATAGATAAAAAAGTGAATAAAAACAATTTAAATCAACTCAGCTGATGAAAACACTTTATGTTGTACGTCATGCGAAATCCTCCTGGGAATTTCCGGCTTTGCCTGATATGGATCGTCCGTTACTCGAAAAAGGAAAGAAACGGACAAAGAAGGTCATTGATTTCTTATTAAAACAACAAATCAAGATAGATTTGATTATTAGCAGCACGGCATTACGAGCCAGCGAAACAGCAGATTATATTGCTCGGGGAATAGGTTTTGATCCGGAGAATATAAAACTTGATCCAAGTCTGTATCATGCCGACAGTGAGCTGTTGTTTGATCAGTTTCTGGATTTAAATGATGATATCGCTTCATTGATGTTGGTTGGACATAACCCAGCGCTCACTAATTTTGTAAATAAATGGCTGAATCCACCTATCGACTGGTTACCCACTTCCGGAGTGGTTTGTTTGGAGTTTGATGCGCTTAGGTGGGAAGATATCCGAACATCGTCATCGAAGGTTAAATTTGTTACTTTTCCGAAGCTCATTATAGGGCAGTAAGGTGTTTTTTCGGTAGGTTTTTTGGTGAATTTGTTGAAAAAGCTATGAAGAAAAATTTGATTAACAGAGAGGTAAGCTGGTTACATTTTAACGCACGAGTGCTCCAGGAGGCAATGGATCCGAATAACCCATTACTCGAAAGATTGAGGTTTATCGGGATCTATTCCAATAACAGAGATGAGTTTTTTCGCGTGAGAGTGGCTACCTTACGCAGGCTTAGAAAACTGAAAAAGGACAAACCCGAATACCTCTCCTATGATCCCTCTAAAGTGCTTAATCAAATCAGATATATCATCGACGAACAGGAAAAAGCCTATATGGCAACCTATCTTGAAATTGCTAATGAATTAACTCTCCATGGGATTCATATTATTGACGAACAAAACTTAACCGAAGAAGATGGACAATCTGTCGTAAAATATTTCCGGGAAGTTGTGCATCCGATACTTTTTCCAATCATGTTGAGCGGCTTGAACAATCCTGATAATCTGAAAGATAACGCTATTTATCTGGCACTCATTTTGAAAAGTTCGTCAGGCGAAGCGGAGGAAAACTATGCATTGGTAAAAGTACCTACCGGGCGGATGTCGAGGTTTTTTATTTTGCCAGGCAGCACCGAAGCAAATACCAAAGTGATGCTGCTCGATGATGTTATCCGTTATAATCTGGGCGAGATTTTTCTCCCATTTGGATATGATAGTTATGAGGCTTATTCGATTAAGTTTACGCGCGATGCCGAGTTAGACATTGATAATGACATGTCGAAAAGCTTTATTGAGATAATGGCCGAGAGCCTTAAACAACGAAAAAAAGGTGCACCAGTCAGATTTATTTATGACAAAGAAATGCCTGAAGTTTTACTGTCCAAACTGCTCAAGAAGTTTAGGGTAAGCAAAAATGACATGATAGTCGGAGGCTGGAAGTATCATAATTTCAGAGATTTTATTGATTTTCCGAAACTCGGTAAAGCCTCACTTTGGTCGCCAGAATTAATTCCACTCCGCCATCCTGATCTACCCCTTTACAGAAGTTTGTTCAGCGTGATCAGCCAGAAGGATATCATGTTGCATTATCCCTATCAAAGTTTTTCGCATGTGATTGATTTATTGAGGGAAGCTTCGATTGATCCTAAAGTGAGGTCAATTAAGATGACTTTGTACAGGGCAGCACGCGATTCGAAGGTGATTAATGCACTGGTAAATGCTGCCCGTAACGGAAAAGCTGTCACGGTGTTTTTAGAGCTGCAGGCTCGCTTCGACGAAAAAGCAAACATACAGTGGTCAGAAAAACTTCACGAAGAGGGTGTGAAAGTAATTAAAACAATACCAGGACTAAAGGTTCATAGTAAACTATTGTTAATCAGGAGAAAAGAGGAGGATAAGAATATTTATTACTCTTATATTTCAACGGGTAATTTTAACGAAAGCACTGCCCGGGTTTATGCTGATGACAGTTTGTTTACCTGCGATGAAAAAATTGGATTAGAGGTGGCTCAAATGTTTCAGTTGTTTGAAACGCCTTATGCACCACCCGAATTTCGTAATCTGATTGTTTCGCCTTACGATATGCGCTCTCATTTTATTAAGTTGCTCAATGCTGAGATTCGTAACAAGAAAGCCGGTAAAGTTGCCTGGGTAATATTAAAACTCAACAGTTTGGTTGATGAGCAACTGGTTTCAAAGTTGTATCAGGCAAGCAGGGCAGGAGTTAAGATTCAAATTATTTGCCGCGGAATCTGTGTCTTGATTCCGGGTATCGCGGGCAAAAGTGAAAATATCGAGGTGATCAGTATTGTGGATCGTTTTCTGGAACACAGCCGGGTATACATATTTGCCAATGCTGATAAGCCTTTGTATTATATTTCGTCTGCCGACTGGATGGTCAGAAATCTTGATCATCGGTTTGAGGTTACCTGCCCCGTCAAAGATCCTTTGCTGCAGCAGGAACTTTTTGATATGTTGCAGATACAGCTGCGTGATAATTGCAAATCAAGGTTGATCAATCAAAATGAAGTAAATAGTTATAAGGATAAAAAGAAAGCTGAACCTTCCGTTAGATCTCAAATGGAAATTTATAATTATATCCTGAACAAAACTTCACTAAAGGCTTAAATCGGATTAATAATAGAATTTGATTTTTCGGGTTTTATAGTTGATAACAGCATTGAATTGCTTTAGTAAATCGCCTCCCAAAACACCATCAATCTGTGGCAAACCAAGGTGTTGATATGAGAGATGTACGTGTTTTAGATCGATAGCAACAGCTTGATAACCAAAAATTACTAAATCACCAAACTGCAATTTTTCGATTTCCAAAACCTCAGACGGCATTTCATTGGTTCCCAATCCTGTTGAGAGTTTTTCGTTTGCCTCAAATTGTGGATCTGTTACGAATTGTCTGATGACGGTATTGTCAAAAACTGTTCTGGAGGCTCCTGTATCAATCAAAAAATTGGCTGGCATTGAATTGATCATACCCTTTAACATCAAATGAAAACCATCATCTTCTATGCTAACCAATTGAATTGGGATTTCAGTAATACGCATCAGAAGTTTGGTTTGAGGGCATACTTGTTATAAAACTCCTCAATAATAGCAACGGATTCTTCGGCAGTATCGACCAATTGAAAAATCTCCAGATCATCCGCATGGATATTACCGGCTGCCAACATGCGATCCTTAATCCAGTCAACTAGTCCTTTCCAATATTCTTTTCCCACCATCACAATTGGGAACTTGATGAGCTTTTGAGTCTGAATCAGGGTGATTGCTTCAAAAAGTTCATCCATTGTTCCAAAACCTCCTGGTAAAACAATATATCCCTGGGAGTAGCGCATAAACATCACTTTTCGAACAAAGAAATAGTCAAACTCCAGAAATTTATCCCGATCAATAAAAGGATTTGGATTTTGCTCAAAAGGTAGGTCAATATTTACGCCAACACTTTTTCCTCCGGCAAAATGCGCTCCTTTATTTCCGGCTTCCATGATGCCCGGGCCACCACCTGTTATGATACCAAATCCCTTTTTTGTTAAAAGGTAAGCAATTTCTTCGGTAAGACGGTAATAGTGGTCGTCGGGTTTGGTGCGGGCCGAGCCAAAAATTGCCACACAAGGTCCAATACGGCCAAGTTTTTCGTAGCCATCCACAAATTCTGACATGATCTTAAAAACCGACCAGGAATCATGGGTTTTTATCTCGTTCCAGTTTTTTGCCTTAAAGGCTTTTCTGATTTTGTTTTCGTCTTGCTGGTTCATATCATACTTTCTTTATCACTGAAATAGCGCATAAACTGAACCCTTTCAAAAAGGTCGGGTTTGTTGTATTTTTTCTGACTGAGCTTGCCCCTGAAATCAGAAATCTTTGAGAAATTGTGCGATTCCATCCAGGTGGTGAGTTCGTGATGCATTACATCCAAATAGGGAATACCATGATTATATAAGGCACTGGCTACCTGCACTGTTGTTGCACCGGCAAGCAAAAGCTTGGCAACTGCCATCCCATCCGAAACACCTGTTGAGGCCGACAGATCGCAGCCGGTGTGTCCATGCATCAAGGCAATCCAGCGCAGAGGCATAGTGATTTCTCCTGGCTGACTTAACACATTGGCAGGTGTTACTTCAAGTTTATCCAGATCGAAATCGGGGCTAAAAAACCGGTTGAACAAGACCAGGCCGCCAATGCCAGCGTGTGAAAGCTCGCGGATCATATTTCCCAGATTGGAAAAATAATAGCTTATTTTGAGAACGATTGGAATACTGACTTGTTTTTTAACCTGTTTGATGATCTCAAAATAAATCTTCTCATTCTCGGCACTGCTGTTGTTAAGGTTCGATGGCAGCACAAAAACATTGAGTTCCAGCGCATCGGCTCCGACCTTTTCAATTTCTGAGGTAAAGCTGATCCATTCGTAGGCTGTTTTGCAATTTACCGAAGCAATCACCGGTATCTCCAGTTCTTTTTTAGCCTTGGAAATGAGGTTGATATATTTTTCGAGGTTTTCCTGCCGGATACGAACATCCAGGTAATCAAGAAATTCGTCACGGCCGGTTTTATCAACTTCTGCCTTTAAGGTATGGTCATATTCATGCGTTATTTCTTCCTCAAACAACGACTTCAAAACGACCGCACCAACGCCATGCTTTTCGAGGTTTTTGAGTTTTGAAACAGAATCTGTAAATCCTGAGCTGGCAGCGATAATAGGGCTTTTTAAGGCTAGTCCCAGGTAGGTGGTCGACAGGTCAATCATATGTTTCTCGGATTAGTGATGAATAATGGAGCTAAAGTACGGCATCAAACTGAGAACTGCAATTCGACCAGCTGTTTTTTTGAGATGTCTTTTTCATTAAAAAACCGCCCAAAATTTTCGGGCGGCTTTTAATTATTGTGTTCTGGTTATTACATCGGTCTAGTCTTCCTGATGTGGTTTGACCAGTTCGATCAATTCCGGAAGATCCATTCCAAGTTTTTTGAGGTGTTCAATCTTTGGGACTCCGTTTTTTGTCCAGCCTCGACGTTTGTACACGGCATCCAACAGCTTCTCATATTGCGATTCGCGAAATTCGCGGTGTTTGGCCATTTTTTCTTTTGTTGATTTGCCTTTCGGATCCCAGGCTATGATTTCTTTCAATTGTTTGTCGTACCGATCAGCACGGGATTCATATTCCTCAACAGTTACAGGTCCTGCAGCTCTGTATGGCTGGGCATCGAATTTTCTGGTCCCGAATCCGCGACGTAAATTAAAAATGCGCTGGAAATTATAAACACGTTCGGATTGCCGTATCATTTCTTCCTTGTCGAAGTCTTTTCCTGTTACAGCTTTGTAAATGGTAACGTAATTATCAACATGCTCCGGAACTTTTGCCGGTTCGTCGGTTTCGTGATTATTCTCAGGCTCCACATCATTCCAGGGGAGCTTGCACAAGCCAACCAAACCAAACCAGGTTCTGAACATTGGGAAATAGTGCAGGGCTTCTGCTTTATTTTCGAATGTAGGAATTTGATTGTTTACCATATCCATAAAAATCAACCAGGCTTCATCGTGCTGTGGCCCCTTGTTGGTCATCGCATAGCCACCTTGTTGTGCGAGTGATTCTTTGGAAACATATTGCGAATATTCAAGGCCTTTGTTTTCCATGCCGATATCCTGGATAAATTGTGGATCGCCCCAACCATTGGCAATTAATAGCTCTTTGAGTTTGCGAACACCCATTCCGGCAATTTTTCCAAAGCCTTCACCTCTGGCAAGTTGGTGCAACAATTCCATGGCTGCATCAGCATTCCCGAAATTGAGTTTTAAGCCACCTGTGCGTTCTTCATTCAGGATACCATTTTCGAAGCATTCCATTACAAAACCCATTATTGTGCCCCAGGTGATAGTACAAATGCCATAAGTGTCGCAGTAGAAATTTGCTTCAATCGTAAAGTCGGGATTGAAAATTCCAGCAATTGAACCCAGTGAGGAGGCAGTTTCATATTCGGGGCCATCAACAATTACTTTATTGCCAGCATAAGGACCAGTACGAAGCAGATAGTTGTCAACGCTTTTGGCGCAGGCCATATTGCAACCAATCCAACAGCCATCAGGAATGCCTTGAGTAAAGCGGGCTTTATAAACCTCACTGTGAATTTTGTAAGCATCGGGGTGGCTGCCGAATTTGAAATTATGAACCGGTAAAAGATCATAATCGTTCATGATATTGGTGAGGTGAGCCGTACCTTTCGAGCGCATTTCAGCCTGCTTGTCGTCCAACTCACGCATTTCGCGGTTGAAACGCTGGCCACGCTCCATGATGGCTTTAAGGTCAACAACATTGTTGAGGTTTCCTTTTACACCCGGAATTTTGGCTACCAGGGCTTTGATTTTTTTATCTCTGAACACTGTTCCAATACCTCCGCGTCCGGCTTGTTTTAGTCTGACCAGCTTACGTTTTGAATCATAAAAGCTGAAATTTAACATCCCTATCAGGGAATGATCAGCAGCTGTTCCGGCCGAAACTACAGCGATATTCTTTTTGTCTTTTTCGTCATCGGCATACATTTCAGTAAGCACTTCGGCCAACACATGACTGTCGATCGGTTCTTCCGGAGCTTTGAGTATCTCAATCTGATGATTTACCCCGTCAATAAAAATGATCACATCTTCACGGGCTTTTCCTTGTAATTCGATGGCGTCAAAACCTGAAAACTTGAGGAAGGGGCCAAAAAAACCACCTACATTACTGTCCATCACAGAGTCTGTTTGCGGCGAGATGGAAACGCAGATTGACTTTCCCGTTCCTGAGTATTGCGTGATACCTCCGATGGGACCGGATGAAATAACAATCTCATTCTCAGGGTCGTTCCATTTGGTGTCGGGTTTTGTGGCATCCCACAAATAACGAAGTCCGTAACCGCGGCCACCAATAAATTTTTCTTTCACCACAGGTGGAACAGTTTTTTCTGTGATCTGGTTTTCACTCAAATTGATGTGCAATACCTTGTCGGTATAACCTCTTTCGAGTGCTGTCCATTTGTATGGCCATTTTTTGAGTGTCTCATGCTTTGATTTGATAGCTTCTATTTCCATAGGATATGTTTCTTTTGGTTCTGTTATATTTTTAACAAAAATAAATAAAATTGCTTCTATTAATTTTGTAAATACTTCAAAATAAGCAATATGCAATATTTTGCGACTCGAATTTATAAGATTAAGTGATTGCCATATATGAAATTAGCTGCATATTTAGAATCATTATAAATTTAAGTTATTGAAAGGGATTTAGCAATTTCTGTTGATTAGTTGGATCACTGTTTTTATTGTTTCGTGTTTTTGTACTTATTGGTGGAAAATGTATTTTTACACAATTAATGGCAATGAACAGGATGACAGTAGCTCAGATACGAAAACATTTATCACAATTTACAATTGCCATAGCCGGTTGTGGTGGCCTGGGTTCGAATGCGGCAGTTGCACTGGCCAGAGCAGGAATAGGTAAGTTGTTGTTGGTTGATTTTGATCTGGTGGAGCCGTCGAACTTATACAGACAGTACTTTTTTTGTGATCAGATTGGGACGTTTAAAACCGATGCACTAGCAGAGAATATACATAGAATTGATAATTCTATTGAACTGGAAACCAAGAATATAAAACTGGATGAGTTGGCAGTGATTCAGCTTTTTTCAGATGTTGATCTGGTTATTGAGGCTTTTGACCAGGCTGCTGAAAAGCAGATGTTGCTTGAGGCCATGTTGGTCAATTTTCCCGAAAAACCTTTTATCATGGGCAATGGAATGGCGGGTTATGGGAATTTTGAGGCAATAAAACAACTGCAATGGGATAAACAAGTGTATATTTGTGGAGATTTTACAAACGAAATTTCAGAAGACAATCCGCCATTAGCTCCCAGAGTTGGAATTGTTGCAAATATGCAGGCAAATCTTGCAATGGAATTGCTTTTAAAAATGAGTAAGTAATGCAGATTTTTTTAAATAACAGACCAGAACAAATAGAAGGTGACGAAATTACGATCAGTGAACTGATCAGGCAAAAGAATTTCACTTTTAAGTTGCTGGTAACCAAAATAAATGGCAAGTTAGTGCGGGTTGGTGAGCGTGATACGACCCGGGTACGAAATGGCGATACAGTTGAAGTGATGCACTTAATTTCGGGTGGATGATCTAACTGATTGATGATGAGGTGGCTCAAAAAAATATTTATCTCCTCCGTGATTTTGCCCGGGATATTTTTACTGGCATTGTTTCTGAATTATAAGTTTGTTTCAGAAGAGGCTGCCTCTAAGATTGTGTATCAAATTGATTCCTTGCAGCCGGTTAAAGTGGGGCTGGTATTGGGAACTTCAAAATACAGTGTTTCCGGGACGATCAACTCCTTTTACAAGAACCGTATTGATGCTGCCTTACAGCTTTATGAGGCTGGCAAAGTGGATTATTTGATCGTGAGTGGCGACAACAGACATGCGTCCTACAATGAACCTCGCTTTATGATGCTGGATTTGATAGAAAAAGGTGTTCCTGCTGATCATATAATTCCTGATTATGCAGGTTTCAGGACCTTTGATTCGATGGTGAGAGCTAAAAAGGTTTTTATGTTGGACTCTGTTATTTTGATCTCACAGGTCTTTCATTTGGAAAGGGCTTTGTTTATAGCACAAAAATACAACCTGAAAGCCCTTGGTTTTGCGGCGGATTTTCCGGATTCTGAAGCTGCCTTCAAAGTAGTGATTCGTGAGTATTTTGCCCGCATTCGGATGATGCTTGATCTTTATATTTTAAAAACTGAACCACATTTTTTGGGCGAGGAAATTCCTGTATTACCAAAAGATTCGGTTTAAGTGCTGTTTTTCACGATCACCAGACTTGTGTCTTTGTCCGGAATGAGGACAGGATTTTCGGGTATTTGTTTAACGAATTCATTCACGGCTTCCATCAAGGCCGGCCATTTTTGATTGTAATCATGAACGATTAGAAGCCCGGCGGGAACCAATCGATCGTAAAAGAACCGCAAACCTTCTGCCGTTGGTTTGGCCAAATCGGCATCCAGACTGGCCAAACAAAACTTTTGATCAGAAAGGCGGGTGCTTTGGTCTGAGAAATTGCCCGGATAGTAGTGGATGAGCTCCGAATGCCCCAGTTTTGTTTTAACTTTTTCGAGTGAGGTATCCGCAAAATGCTGTGGCGTATAGGTGGCTGCTTCGCCTTTTTCATTAATCAGGTCAGCTTCGTCAAAACCAGTAAATGTATCGAACAGATGGATTCTTTTTTCGGGTGCCATCAAATGCAATATTTGGGCTGTATCACCTTTGTAAACACCGAGCTCTGCCAAATCGCCATCCAGTTTGCAGGCTTGTATTCTTTTCACTTGAAGCCAGAAAAGCATAAACCTTTGTTTGTCGGGATAGCTTTTGAAAATGCGTATCAATTTAGGATCGATAGTTCCATTTTTTTTGGCCTGAATAAAAGCTTCAGGAAGTTTTCCATTACCTGACTTGAAATCAAACCAAAAAATTGCAAACATGATTGCAAAAACCACAAAAACGACCAGGCCAATAATTTCGAGAAACATACAGCTGTTGTGAGATTATGTGATAAGCGAAATTACGTTTTTTTGTTTTGAGTGCCTAAGGCATTGAATCAAATCAAATTTTCTTTAATAAAAAAACGCTTGTAAAATTTTGCTTACAAGCGTTTTTTGTGACCCCATCGGGATTCGAACCCAAATCGTCAGAACCGGAATCTGAAATTCTATCCATTGAACTATGGGGCCATAGAACCAGCCTGCAAAGTTACATTTTTATCACAATAGTTGTATCCGTACCTGATATTAAAAAAAATGCCGGAACATTTGATCCGGCATAAATTTTTAACGTTGTGATGTTATTCAATAATTAGTTTTTCTCTGAGGGTTTTGTCCTGAGTTTTCACCTGGATGATATAAACACCTTTGGGTAAGTAAGAAAAGTCGTAGCTTTTATCTTTTTCAGCTATTGCAGAAGCAAATAACTGTCTTCCTGAAATATCCATAATTTCAATTCTTTCGGCTTGCATGCCTTCAGACAGTTGTAATCTGAAATGCCCATTCGTTGGATTAGGCTGCATCTGTAAGTTAATATTTTCCGTTGAATGATCAGCAATAGAAACTGTTGCTCCCAACTCAACTGCGGTGATATACAACGGGTTACCATAGAAGCTGTAAGTTTCAAAAGCAATTCTGATATCTGATTGACCAGCCCATTCATTCAGGCTTAGCGTGATGCAATCGGCACCCCAGTCAACACCGCACCAATCCCAAACATTCACGGGCACAAATCCTTCAACCTGCGGATGCGTAGCAAAATTACCGCTTCCATTTTCAGCATCGGCAAAAATGCGCGTCCAGTTATTGCCACAATCATCACTTACATAGATAATCAGTGAGTCGGCATAGACATCGTGTCTTTTGGCATAGGCATGTTTAAAAGTTAGGTTTACCTGAGCAAGGCCACTTAGATTTATCGGAGGAGTGATCAATCTGTCGCGCTGGCCTATGGCGTAGTAATTTGTAAAATCCAATACAGCTGCTTTGTCTGTCTCATTCAATCCACCAACCTGAGTAATTTCCCAGCTTATTTGATTGTCAGGATTCCAGATTTCCCAGCCTGCTTCTTCAAAACTTATACTTTGAAAATACTCCTCAAAAGGCAAGGCTTTTCCCCCGACTGTGATCATCTCGAATTTTGTATCGGAAGCACTTCCATTAAGGTTTGTTGCCGTTAGCGATACAGAATAGTTTCCGGGGGCATCAAAAACTACAACCGGATTTTGAGAGAAAGCATCGGTGCCATCAATAAAAGTTACCGTTTCGGGAGTAAAACTCCATTCCCAGCTTCTTGGGAGATAAGTACTGTTATCATTAAAGGCTATGGCAGTTCCTGTACAGACTAATTCTTCAGATGCAGTAAAATCAACTTCAGGAAGCAGGCTGCTGCTGGTAGTAATATAAGCTGTTTTAGTGATGGTGTTTGATCCAAAATCATTCGAAGCTGTCAGGCTTACAGCAAAAGTTCCGATCTCATTAAACTGTATCCCTTCCGGATTTTGATCTTCAGATGTGGCAGGCTCACCAGCCTCAAAAGTCCAGCTCCAGTTTGCAGGAACACCTGCAGTAAGGTCTTTAAAATCAATAATTTCGCCAACAGGAATAAGTGTATGTGAAGCTTCAAAATCCGCTATCGGTTCGAAAGCAACTCTCAGATAAGCCCATTGTGTAGCCCAGCGATCGCCACCTGATGGAAGATCGGCATATTGTTGTAAAACCCAGAAATCATATCCGTTTATCGGATCTAACATGGTTGCCGAATAATCGCCCCAGCGATTACGTCCTCCGCCAAATGTTTTGTAATAAGGGGCCAAGCCATCCTTATACTGATATGAATCTCTGAAAGTGTTGGGTGGGTCAGAATGATAGCGAAAAGAATAGGCAGCACTGGCATATTGATTCTCCGAAAAACTACTATAACCGATTACCGCATCATTAAATTCGTTTACGGCAATAGTTGCAAATGCATAGGACATCCCACCTTCGGGATCATCTATCCGGCCCCATTGAAGTATATCGCCTTCAGGTGTAAGATTCCACCATTGCACTGCTGTACGCTGAGGATTGTTTGCCGGTAAAAAAACATGATGCGTTGCCCATAACATGCCGTTTTTCATGATCACATTTTCCATGCGATGATCCACGGCATTAATGTCCTGTTCCGATCCCATTTGCGGCAGAAAATCACCGCTTCCACCCACAGAGCCTGCCCACGGATTGGGTACTCCAATGGCACCCAGAAACGAAAATTCCGGTTCAGTCGTTTCACCACTTACTTTAAACATTCTGATGTACCCGTTTCCTCCCTGATCGCCATTAGCCGATGAGATGAGATACACATCTTCTTGTTCGGTGTCGTAGGTTATTGCCGGAACGAGCGTAAAACCCTGATTGGTAGTAAAACGTGTAAAATGGGGTGTTTCATCACCAGCATACATGGCCATTTTGTCGAAGACATAAACAGTACTGTAAAAACCATTGCCAAACATATTGCCCGAAACAACGATCCATTTGCCGTTGAATCCCATACTTGGGTAATCAAACCATACCTGATTAGCTGGATCGGCAATGTAGGAATAAAGGTACCATTCTCCTGATGGATCGCTGTTGGCTGAAACACCTAAATATATCCGGGATTCACCGGGCGTGCTGCCCGAACAAGTAACAAAAATCCATCTGTCTTCATCAAAATCATACAGAATTTTTGGGTCAAAGGTGCTTCCTCCGGGAAGCTCATTCCAGAACATTCCAAGTGAAACAGTTCCCAGATTATTGCCAATTCTATCCTGTATCCTTACCTGTGTGTTGAGTGTTACCATCAAATGATCGGGGCCTGGAGCTCCGTTCACATCCGGAGGAATTGAATTTCCGGAATCATCCAAACCCAGAAAAGTAGTGTCAGGTTGTGGTGAAACCTCACGTAAAACAGGATTTTGCGTTAGCTGATTGCCAAGTGTAATAACCTCATCCTGATTTATTTCATAAAGTGGAAGTTCGCGATGTGGATTAGGTTTTTTGAACGTATTGTATTCAATATCACCAAATTTAGCTGCATTTTCCTTTATGGTTGAAAATGAGGTTTTAACGCGTTTCTCGGCTTTGCTTTTCAGTACATCTGTTTGCGCAAAAAGTGTAAAACTAATAAGAAATAGTATTGTTATAGTTAGGATGTTTTTTTTCATAGTATTTGTGTTGGGATTTAGTTAGAATTTCATATTTATCTGAAAATCAATATTTTTCCGTGTTCGGTTTGAGTGTCAGATGTTATGGTGAACAGGTATGAGCCTGAAGGTATTCCTTGAACATCGATAACATTACTGGTATTTGAAATGTTCTTCTCAAGAATAACTTTCCCACTCAGGTCTGAAATTGAGAGCTGCATCTTTGCATCATCAGATGGCATTTCAATTACAAAATAATCATTGGCAGGGTTGGGATAAACCCTGATCATACTGATTTTCTGATTGTCAGGCAGTGCGGTAGTATTGGTGATTACCAAATTTTTGATGTATAAGTTATTGCCATAGTTGTTATAAGCTTCAAAGCGTAACATCAGGTTCGACTGTCCGACCCATTCGGTGAGGTCGATCAGTGGACAGTCAGCTCCATAGCCTTGTCCGCACCAGTCGTCATCCGAAGCTGGTTCAAAGAAAGCGGTAGTAGTTTCAGCAGTTTCAAAGCTGCCATTTCCATCAGGGCCGTTGGCATAAACTCGTGTCCAGCTTTCGCCGCAATCGGCACTCAGGCTTATGATGAGCGAATCCTTTTGCATATAGCGCATGGCATAGGCATAATCAAATTTCAGGTAAGCATTTTCAAAATCTCTGAGATTGATTACAGGGCTAACCAGATAATCGCGTGCTCCCATGCTGGTATAATTGAAGAAGTTCATCCAGATGGTGTGCGATTCATCAACTTGTTTCAACTCCCAGCTTCTTCCTTCATCAGGATTTACTCTTGTCCAGCCGGTTTCGTTGAAATCGCCTGCATCAAAATCGGCCTCATAGGGGATGGCCAGGCCACCAGTCTGTATGTAGTCAGTTAGGGTGGTTTCATTGGAACCTGTTGTATTAGCTGCCAATAGGGTCACATTGTAGCTGGCATCTTCATTGAATTGAACCACAGGATTTTGCGAATATTCGTCAGTGCCTTCAACAAAAGTTACCGAGGTTGGTTCGAAAGACCATTGCCAGCTGTCAGGACAGTTTTCTGATTGATCTGTAAAATGCACCACCATACTGGTGCATCCTGAAGTTTGGTCAGCTTCAAAAGCGATTACGGGAGCAGCCGCATCCGTTACGGTGATATAATCCGCTTTTTGGTGTGTATCATTTCCCAGGGGATTTGTAACTGTGAGCGTAACCGAATAAACTCCTTCTTGTTCGTAACGGATGCCCTGCGGATGCTGACCTGCGGAACTTGCCGGGTTTGCACCGTCAAATGTCCATTCCCATTCAAAAGGTGTTCCGGTCGTAAGGTCAGTAAAGTTGATGGTGCAACCGGCAGCCACATTTGTTGAAGTGGCTGCAAAGTCGGCTACCAGTGTGCCAATAAATGGCGGAGAACTCCATAATCCACGGCCATAAGTTGCAGCCCTAAGCCTGTCGCCAGATAAATTTTCGGTGTCGTAGTAAAACTCCAGTTCTGTTACTTTGGCACTGGCCGGCATCCCATTTCCAAATTCAATCCATTCTTCCAGTCCGGCATCCTTGTAAAACACACCTACATTTGTTCCTATATAGATGGCATCCTGTGCGTTTTTGTAAAGCGCAATTGTATTAATTTGATTACCGCTTAGATTAGCTGTTATTTCAGTCCAGCTGGAACCTCTGTCTTCCGATTTATATATACGCGTTTGCTGAGCCATATATACCACATTTTCATCTGTATAACTTGTTTCCAGGGCTGTGATTGTATTTGGCAAGGGCAAACTTGACGTTCTGCTTGTCCAGTTTACTTCGTTATCTTTGGCATTTTCGGTGTACCATAATTTTTGACCGCTCGCAACATAAAGGATAGAAGTGTTTGCCCTCGACTGAGCCATCACATTCATATCACTGTTGTTCATATTGCTTATCTTTTGCCATTGAACAGTGCTGGTGCCACCGGATTTGATATTGGTGCTTCGCCAGATATTTTTATACCCCACAAACATGATGTTTCCATCTTCATGGTCAATCAGGAATGGAGTAACCCATCCGCCGCTTTCGGTGATTCCATTTACACCTTCACCGGCAATCTGACCCTGATTGTTGTGATTATAAATTCTGTCGATAGAGCCGTAATAAATGGTTGAGTAGGAATAGCGATCGTCTTTTGGGTCGAAGGCACATTCCATACCATCTCCTCCGCCTACATTGATCCAGTTATGCGTTCCACCCACATAGGTTGATGAGCCATTGTCCTGATATCCGTTAATGACAAAATCCGGATTTGTTTGACTAACACCCAGTTTGTAAGTCTGGCTGATCACAAGTCCGTTGGTAATTTCTTCCCAACTATTTCCCTGGTCATCAGTCCAGTAGATACCACCATCATTACCTACAAAAAGTTTTCCATTCACCGGATTATATTCCAAAATATGCAGATCGGCATGAACAGATTCCACACCACACCCACCATACCAATGCGAGCTAATTGTCCAGGTAGAACCCCCATCCGTTGACTTGAAACTGTTCACGCCTCCGGCAATTATCACATTTTCATCATTGGGGTCAACAGCAATATCGAGATCGTACCAGGCTTGCCCGCCACTACCTCCATTACAGTCCCAGCTCATGATATTTGGATAGTTTGATCGCATCACAAAGCTTAAACCGCTGTCATCAGAACGGTAAATACCTTTGAAGGAATCGGAATTCGTCTGCAGAAAATATACAACTTCAGGATTTGCCTCTGACACTCCAATCACACCCCGGGCAGCTCCCGAAAGGCCGTTATTCACCTGCGAAAAATTGCTGCCACCATCATCGGAACGATAAAAATTACCTCCGGTGGCTGCATAAATGATTTGTGGATCACCGGGTTTGAACACGATTTCTTTAAAGTTTCCTGATTGTACCAAATTCCAGTTCAGGCCTGAATCGTCAGAAACGAAAACGCCATTACTTGCAGCAGCAAAAATTGTTTCATGATTATCGGGATGTTGAATCATCCGACCCACCGTGGCATTGCCCATGCCGTTGCTGCTTACTTCCCAACTGATACCTCCATCTTCGCTGCGCCAAACACCCAATCCGGGGGCATCACCAGCATCGCGGTCACCGGTTCCGAGCAGAATTAAATCAGGATTGGAGTAATCCACGATGATAGCTGAAACACCCAGTGTTGGCAGATGATCTGTAAGCACCTGCCAGCTTTCACCATGATCGGTGGTTTGCCATAATCCGCCCGACGGAGCACCTATATAAAAGTGATTTTCATCCGTTGGATGGAAAGCCAGCGCATTGATGCGGCCAAGTCCGCGATATCCATTGTATCCGGAGGGAACATCGAAGGGGCCGAGTGCTTCCCATTCGCCTCCTGTGGTCAGGTTTTTTCTGGTTTTTCTGAATTGTTGCCAAGCTTTCAAATCGCGATCCGGTGCTGGTCGGTTGCCATCAGGGCTAACCATCATCCCCATCATATACTCCCATCGTTTGAATGGTTTGAAGCCACTTCCTTTGGTGATCTCACGGTTTTCCCAATAGGTATTAAATGCCCTTACGGTGGCATGAAAATTGGCGTTTTGGTCCTGCATCATCTCTACCCAGTAAGGATAATTGGCAGTGTCGGCCTGGTGGTTTTGTGCCTGTAAATTTACCTGAGCAAATGCGATTATAAAAATCGTGGCAATTGCTGACAACAATAGTTTTTTCATCTACAAATATTTAAGCGGTTCCTAATCCTTATAAATGCAGGCACGAAAATACACTTTACAAAAAAATAACACGCAGAAAAGGATAAGAAAAAGCAGTTATTGAGATGTTTTTTCTAAAAATCCTGCTTTTTTTAGGATGTTTACCGCAATCCAAATTCGGAAATTTGTGAAAGCATAAATAACCTAAATTCAAAACTCCGAAGTAAAGTGGAATTTAATATCCGGATATTTTTCTATTGAAGTTTGCAAAGCATAGGGTGAGTCGGCCAAAAAAACATCACGTCCTTCTTTGTCGAAAGCCAGGAAAGAAGCTTTGCGGGCTTTAAAGTCGTCGAGCATAGCCTTATTATCACTCACAATCCAGGCTGTTTTGTAGAGGGTGATAGGTTCGTACCGGCAGGAGGCTCCATATTCGTGCAGTAACCTGTATTGAATCACCTCAAATTGAAGTGCACCAACTGTTCCAATGATTTTGCGTCCGGTTGCTTTTCCGGTAAAAAGTTGAGCTACACCCTCGTCCATCAGCTGATCAAGACCTTTGGCCAGCTGTTTCGATTTCATGGGATCAGCATTTTCAACATAACGGAAAAGCTCGGGCGAAAAACTTGGAATGCCTTTATAATGAAGCAGCTCTCCTTCGGTTAAGGTGTCGCCGATTTTAAAATTTCCGCTATCGTACAACCCAACAATATCACCCGGAAAGGCTTCATCTACAATGGATTTCTTTTGTGCCATGAAGGCTGTTGGATTAGAGAATTTCAGGCTTCGGCCAAGCCTTACATGATGATAGGGTTTGTTGCGCTCAAAACGCCCAGAAACAATCCGTACAAAAGCAATCCTGTCTCTGTGGTTAGGGTCCATATTGGCATGAATTTTAAACACAAAACCCGAAAAATTATTTTCGTCAGGGGCAACTCTTCTCTCCTCAGCTTCCCGCCCAATGGGGGTCGGAGCGATGCGGATAAAACAATCCAAAAGCTCTTTTACACCAAAATTGTTGAGTGCACTGCCAAAAAATACCGGACAAATCGAACCGTCAAGATATTGTTCACGTTCAAATTCAGGATACACACCTTTGACGAGTTCCAACTCCTCGCGTAGTGTCTGCGCATCTTCATCCAGGTAATCGTCCAGTTCTGGATCGTTTAGTTTGCTGATAGAAATACCTTCTTCTATACGTTGTTTGCCTGGTTCGAAAAGATAAAGGCTCTCATCATAAATATTGTAAACACCTTTAAAATCCGGCCCCATATTTATTGGCCAGCTCAGCGGTGTGACTTTAAGTTCCAGCTTTTGTTCAACTTCATCAAGCAATCCAAAACCATCCTTGCCAGGCCTGTCTAGTTTGTTGATAAAAACAATGATAGGGGTTTTGCGCATCCGGCAAACCTTGACAAGCTTTTCTGTTTGAGGTTCAACGCCTTTAGCCACATCAATCACCACAATCACGCTGTCCACCGCAGTTAAGGTTCTGAACGTGTCTTCGGCAAAATCCTGATGACCAGGAGTATCTAAAATATTGATGTTAAGGTCATTATATTCAAATCCCATGACTGAGGTTGCGACGGAAATACCGCGTTGACGCTCAATTTCCATCCAGTCGGAGGTAGCAGTTTTTTTGATTTTGTTTGATTTTACGGCTCCGGCCACCTGTATAGCTCCACCATAAAGCAAAAGTTTTTCAGTTAAGGTAGTTTTACCGGCATCGGGATGGCTGATAATGGCGAAGGTTCTTCTGCGTTTGATTTCTTTGGTGAGTTTTTGATTACTCATGAAGGAAAATGGATATAAAATGTTAGATTACTGATAATTACAATTACAACAAGCAAATTGTTTTGAGTTTGCAAAAGTAAATGTTTTTCCGAGGGAGAACATTTACCTGAGAAAATTACCGGAAAATTCGATCTATGAGTGAATATTTTATTGCTAAAATTTTATTATTGTGAGCATTCTTCTTATTTTCGGCATCGAAAAACTGCAATATTCGCAGGTTAAACCAATAAAAATATGAGTAAAGCCTATCAAAAATGTAGCAGAATCGGTCTGCCTTTTCGGTTGATTCTTGTGTTTTCAGCCCTGTATTTTACCAGCTGTAGTCATCAACCTACCACCGAAATCTCCTTGATTGAGTTGCCCGTATCAACAGTTGAATTGAAGGATATCCCGATTTTTCAATCTTTTGTTGGACAAACTTACGGTGCAAAAGATGTTGACATAATAGCGCGAGTTGATGGTGTGCTCGAAGGTTTTTATTTTAAGGAAGGCAGTCGGGTTAAAGCCGGGCAGTTGTTGTATAAAATCGATCAGCAGCCCTTGCTAGCCAGGGAGGCTTCATTTATGAGTATGCTTGCTCAGGCAAAAACAATGCTTGCCAAAGCAGAAAGTGATTTGAATCGAATCAGGCCATTAGCCGAAACCAACGCAGTAAGTCAGCGCGATCTGGATGCTGCAGTGGCTCAGTATGATGCTGCCAAATCGAATGTTGAAGCGGCAGAAGCAAATCTTCGTGCCTCTCAGATAGAGTTAGGCTACACCCTCATAAAAGCACCTATTAACGGTATAATTGGTATCTCGAAAGCTACCACCGGCGAATATGTTGGAAGAGCACCCAATGCAGTTGTCCTGAACACAATATCGAAAACAGATACCATTAAAGTGAAGTTTTACCTGAACGAGAATGAATACATCCAATTAGTTACAGGTCAGGAAAATGAAGCCTACAATAAGAAATTTGCCGAAGAAGGGGTGCGTTTGTATCTGGCCGACAACTCACTTTTCCCACATCGGGGATGGATTGAGATTATGGATCGTGGCCTCGACCCCAATACAGGATCAATCCTTTTGCAGGCAGCCTTTCCTAATCCTGACGGAATTATTCGCCCCGGACAGTTTGCACGGATAGAATTACTTCGCAACTATATCGAACAGGGAATCTCCATTCCTAAAAGATCGGTTCGCGAAATGCAAACGATGTATCAGATTTATGTGCTCGACAGCAATAATATAGTAACCAACAGAATGCTTGAAGTAGGGCATGCTTACGGACAGCAATTGATTGTGAAGAATGGACTCGAGGTGGGTGAACGATATATTGCCGAAGGATTTGAAAAGGTAGTACCAGGTATGCCTGTAAAGCCCATGCCAACACAGGGAGAAATTGAAAACAAAAAATGATCAGCCATGAATAATATTTTCGTAAAAAGGCCGATTGTTGCGATTGTTATTGCCATTGTAATGACATTAGCCGGACTGATTTCTCTTGTTCAGCTTCCTATTGAGCAGTATCCTCAACTGGCACCGCCTCTTGTTCAGGTTAGCGGATTATATACCGGAGCCAATGCTTCAAATGTGGAACAATCAGTTGCCACACCACTGGAGCAGAAAATTAATGGCGTGGACAATTCTATGTATATACAATCTGTCAATACCAACTCAGGAAGTATGAGCCTTCGGGTGACCTTCGATCCCGGCTCTGATCCTGATATGTCTAGTGTGTTGGTTCAAAACAGGGTTTCAGCTGCATCTGCACAACTTCCGGCCGAAGTAAACAGAACAGGTGTTACGGTTGAAAAATCCTTCACCTTTCCCATGTTGATTGTCTCTGTGATTTCGCCGGACAAAACTTTTGACAGGGAGTTTATCGGCAACTATGCCCGACTGAATATAAGTGACGAACTCTCCCGTATTTCCGGAATAGGAAAGGTTGATGTGGTGGGTGTGAGTGATTATGCCATGCGCATTTGGGTGAAACCCGAACGTTTGGCCAACCTGAACATAACAGTTGCAGATATTACACATGCTTTACAGGAACAGAATGTAATTGTTCCAGGAGGAAAGCTGGGAGGAGAACCTGCCCCTGAAGGCACCGATTTCACCTATTCTGTTACCCTAAAGGACAGGATGCAAACAGCTGAGGAATTCGAAAATGTTGTGGTAAGAATTGCAGAGAATGGTGCAGAAATAAAAATTAAGGATGTGGCTGATGTTGCCTTGGGTTCTGAGAATTATGAGGCATATACCAGGGTAAACGGCTCGGATTGTGCTATCATTTTCATTTATCAGGCACCAGGATCAAATGCCATGAAAGTATCTGGCGAAGTAAAAACGACACTCGAACGTTTGAAGGCTGATTTTCCGGATGATCTGGATTACAAAGTTTCGCTCGACACTACCGTGCCAATCAAAGCCGGGATGGATGAGATCATTGAAACACTGCTGATTGCCTTGATTCTGGTGGTGTTGGTTGTTTTTATATTTTTACAGGACTGGCGAGCTACACTGATCCCTGTGTTGGCAATACCGGTCTCGCTGTTGAGTGCGTTTATCCTTTTTCCAATTTTAGGTTTTTCGATAAACTCACTCTCCCTGCTCGGACTTGTGCTGGCCATTGGGATTGTGGTAGACGATGCCATCGTTGTGGTAGAAGCTGTGATGGTAAATATCGAGAAAGGCTTAAGTCCCAGAGAAGCTACGCTTGTTGCGATGAAAGAAGTAACAGGGCCTGTGATAGGTACCACTTTCGTATTGATTGCAGTGTTTATTCCGGTTTCATTTATCAGCGGTATTACCGGCAAACTTTATCAACAATTTGCAATCACTATCGCCGTTTCGGTGTTGTTTTCTGCAGTGAATGCGCTCACCCTGAGCCCGGCACTCAGCAGCCTGATACTTCGGGAGAAGAAAACCGGTAAAGGGTTGATGGCCAGATTTTTTAAATCATTCGATAAAGGACTTGAAAAATCCGGACAAAAATATTTAAGTGTTACCAATATTGTTAGCCGGAAGGTGGTTAGAAGTATTGTATTCATTGGGATTATTAGTTTGCTTGCAGTTTTTCTCGGTTTTCGTGTGCCGGGCGGATTTATGCCTGACGAGGATCAGGGTTATTTCATTATGAACGTACAGCTTCCAGGTGCTTCCTCGCTTTCCAGAACGCTGGATGCCGTTAAGCAGGTGGAGGCGGTTCTGGCTCAGGAAGAGAACATTGAATATTACACTTCCATTCCCGGATATAATCTGCTTTCGGGCGGTATGTCCACCAGCACGGGTTCGCTATTTGTGACCATGAAAGACTGGTCAGAAAGAGACGAAAAAGTAAGTGATATTGTTAACAGATTGAATTATATGTTATACCTCATGGTGAAGCCTGCCAGTGTGATGGCTTTTGGCCCGCCTCCGATCCAGGGGTTAGGAAATGGCTCGGGTTTTAGCATAATGATACAGGACAAAGGAGGCAACAGTATTGACTATCTCACTGCGAACACCATGGAGTTTATCAAAAAGGCCAACGAGCGACCTGAAATAGCCTATGCTTTTACTACCTTCAGAAACGATGTGCCACAGCGTTTTATCTCTGTAAACCGCGAAAAAGCTATGAAAGCCGGCGTTTCACTTAGCGAGCTGCATCTTACAATTGGTGCCATGTTAGGCGGGATGTATGTGAATGATTTTAACCGTTTTGGTCGATTATATCGTATTTATCTCCAGGCCGAACCTGCTTACCGGCAAAATGCAGAACAGCTCAATAGTTTTTTTGTTAGAAACAGAAACTTCGAAATGATACCGCTTTCGGCTTTCGTAGAGGTTGAAAATAGCATAGGACCTGAATTTACAACGCGTTTCAACCTTTTTAGGGCAATTGAAGTTTCAGGCACACCAGCAAAGGGATATACCTCTTCACAGGCCAGGCAGGCACTTAAAGAGGTAGCGGCTACGCTGCCGGCAGATGTTGGTTATGCCTGGAATGCCATGTCGTATCAGGAGGAGCAGGCTTCTGGTCAAACGGCAGTGATTTTTGCCTTTTCAATATTGTTGGTATTTCTGATCCTGGCAGCATTATACGAGAGTTGGTCGCTGCCCTTCAGCGTTTTGTTGGGTACACCTTTTGCACTTTTCGGAGCCTTTTTGTTTTTGTGGCTTTTCAGGTTTTTTAGCCTGAGTTATGAGAATAACATTTTTGCACAGATTTCATTGGTAATGCTTATTGCAATGGCAGCTAAAAATGCCATTCTGATTGTGGAATACGCTAAGGTAAAATTTGAAGAAGGCAGTAATTTATTCGATTCTGCGATGGAAGCGGCAAAATTGAGATTTCGTCCTATTTTAATGACGGTTTTTTCGTTTATCCTCGGAATCTTACCGCTCTTAGTGGCATCAGGAGCGGGCTCTGAGGCGCGTAAAGTAATGGGAATGACACTATTTGGAGGTATTTTGCTGGCTACTGTGATAGGTATTGTGATGTATCCAATGTTATTTATTTTGGTTGGTAAAATAGCCGGTTATGAGAAAAAAAGAAATGTGAACCCAAAAGACATCAGTCATGAATAAGCAGAATATATTTGGCCTGATACTGTTGATGTTTATGCTAAGTGGTTGCCTGGTTGGCCCTAAGTACACGGCAAGGAATCCTGATATACCAGAAAAATTCAGTTTTATTGGTGATCGGGACAGCATTACAAATGTGGAATGGTGGGAGTCATTTACCAACCCCGTTTTGGATAGTGTGATTAGCAAAGCGTTAGCGAATAATTATGAAGTTACAATGGCCTTGAGCAGGCTCGAGCAAGCCTCACTTGCGCTGGGGATGGCCAAGGCGGACTTATTACCTGGATTTGATGTGCAGGCAGCCTATTCGCGGGGCGACTTCACCGGAAGCAGTCAGTTGCCGGCTTCCGTAAGTAACGTTTTTGCTGCCGGCCTGATGAACTGGGAGCTTGATCTTTGGGGAAAATACCGGCATGCTCGTAATGCTGCCAATGCGCAGTATTTAAGTTCCGATATGGCACTTTATGCAACTCGTTTGACTGTGGAAAGTAATGCGGCCAGCTTGTATTTTCAATTATTGGATTATCGGGAAAGACTTACAATTGTCGAAAGCACCTATACATCGCGTAAAGCTTCGGCTGAGGTTATGCAACAAAGGTTTCAGAAAGGTGTTGTGGCCGAGATAGAATACAAGCAGGCAGTGTATCAGGAAGCTGATGCAGCTGCAAGTATTCCTTTGTACGAACAACTTATCAAAGCTACGGAAAATGCGCTTGGGTTGCTTTCGGGTAATGCACGCTATGAGATGGACTGGATAGAGGGTAAGTTAAGCGAACAAAAGCTTCCCGAAAACCTGCCCGACTATTTGCCGGCCGATTTGCTCCAGCGACGTCCGGATATATTGATGGCACAGCAACAACTCATTGCGCAATATGCTGCAGCAGGCCTTGCTCAAAGTCTAAGGTTTCCCTCAATCAGCCTTACGATGGCTGGTGGTGTGGCAAGTACTGAACTTAGTGAGCTTTTCAATGGCAATCCGGCCTGGTCAATTGGAGCCAACCTTTTTGGGCCGGTGTTTCATTTTGGTAAATTGAAACGGAAAGCCGAGCTTGAAAAGAAAAAAATAGAGGAGATGCAGGCCAATTACGAGCAAATTGTAGTTCAGGCGTTTTTTGAAGTAAAGGATGTGCTGGATGAGATAGAAAGCCTGCGAAACCAGCTTACATATCGCGTGATTCAGTTGGATGCTGCGCGTAAAGCCGATGAGCTTGCCCGTGAGCGATACAATGGTGGCTTGACTAGCTATCTGGAATTGCTTGATACAGAACGGATTTTATTTGCTACAGAACTAGCAATTGTTCAGAATAAACAAAATTTGCTTAATGCTTATGTGAAGCTTTTTAAAGCTCTTGGAGGAGCATGGTAAAGTGAGTTTTAGTCAACATAAATTATTCTATCATCACATACACTTGCAGGTTCGTAAGCAAAAGTTCATCCTTTTGTTGATTGTAAGTTTGTTGATGCTTTTTTCCCCAGGCTTTCTGAATGATTCTTCTTTGAGTGAATTGTTTTTCATCATATGTCTGAGTGTTCTTTGTGTTCAGAGTATGATAGTTGCAATCCAAAATGATGCTAAAAACAAGTTATTCAGTTATTTAACTTTTATTTTATTGATTGTAGTTGCCTGGCTCAAACCAGCCGAAATTGGTTTCTATCTACTTAAGGAGTTGAGGCTTATACCTATTATAGTGTTCATTGGTTTTGTGCTATTTTCTCTGGCAAAACATCTGGCCGTTGCCAGCTCTGTTCGTCCCAATGAATTGCTGGAAGTAATCAATATTTACCTTTTGATGGGAATAGTAGGAGGTTATCTGGCTCAGCTGTTCAGTGTTTTCGATTCTATTACCTTTTGTTTTCCGGCTTATGTCGAAATTTCGGGTTTTACAGATTTAGTTTTAATAGATTCATTAGTGTATGGCTACTTTGGGTGATTTTCGCCCGATAACAGCCAGGGCCAAGCACTATCCTGAATCATTGCCATCATTGCAGGGAAGTATGAAAGCAAATTTAGAGCTGATCAGAAATGAATAATATAAATCTGTATTTATTTGATTAACAAATAATTTATTTGGATATGTCAGTTTCAAAACTCGTGATTGCACTGTTATCAATTGTTAGTATCATTTTGTTGACAATCTCATTTTTTCTGCCGGTTGACTCTGAGCTATACAAATTGCTTAATTATTATGATTATGCCTTATGTGCATTTTTTCTGTATGATTTTTTTGCCGAGCTCAAACGGTCAGAAAACCGCTGGAAATATTTCAGAACCTATGGCTGGATTGATTTTCTTTCATCGGTTCCTGTAATACAAGAACTTAGGTTTGCCCGTCTGTTGAGAATTTTTCGCGTCCTCCGGATCTTCCGAACCTATTCAATTTTGGTCAATTTTATCCGGTCGAAAAAGAAAGAGTCTTTTTATGGTTTCTCGGTAATGTTGGTGATCCTCATCATTATTTTATCCTCATTCATGGTGTTGCTCATCGAACGCAATACAGGAAACATCAAAACAGCTGAAGATACGCTTTGGTGGAGCCTGATAACTGTGACAACTGTAGGTTATGGTGATTTATATCCAACCACAGGTTTAGGCCGTTTATTTGCAACTTTACTCATCGTTACGGGTATTTATGGCTTTGGAGCCGTGATTTCCTATTTGGGTGATCGTCTGAAAAATTGGTAAGGCATTCATTTGTGTAAGTTTTGTTATTTTTATTCCCTCAACTTACCAGCTATGAAAAAGAAATGTTTGTATTGTGGTGAAGAGTTACTTGGAAGAGCAGACAAGAAGTTTTGCAATGACTCGTGCAGAAACAATTATCATCACCAGCAAAATAGTGATCAGATCAATTTGATCAGAAACATCAATAATATCCTGAAACGAAACCGGGCTATTCTGAAAGGATTTAATCCCAATGGAAAAACTACGCTGAGAAAAGCAATGCTCGATTCGCAGGGATTTAATTATAAATATTTCACCAGTACCTATACAACCAAAGATGGCAGGACGTATTTTTTTGTTTATGATCAGGGATATTTGCCTCTTGAGAATGACCTTTATATGCTGGTTGAAAACAGGGATATTTAAAATTAATATCCGATCTCAATTTTTTGACCATCCCAGGCCAATTGCATTCCTGATGGCAGAGACGGATTAACATCGGCTGTTTTGCCCATCAGATGGCTGATATGCGTGAACCAACATCGTTTTACGCCAATTTTTTGAGCCATTTCTACGGCTTCACTTAACGAAAAATGTGAAATATGTTTCTCTTTTCTAACAGCATCAATCACCAACAGTTCAATACCTTGCAGTGTATTTAATCCCGGCTCGGGAATATAGTTGGCATCTGTGATGTAGGCAAAATTCCCAATTCTGAAAGCATAAACCGGCATATAACGATGCATCACGATAATGGGAATTAGTTTTATGTCTTTGATAATAAAAGAATTGCAATTCAGGTCTATCAATTTAAGAGCAGGCACCCCGGGGTATTTATTTTCACCAAAGGCGTACGCAAATTCCTGCTTAATTGCCAGCTGATCAGCAGGAGAAGCATAAATCGGCATGGGTTTTTTTTGGAGGAAATTAAATGAACGTACATCATCCATTCCTGCGATATGGTCTTTGTGACAATGGGTGATCAGCACGGCATCAAGCTTCTTCACTTCTTCGCGCAACATCTGCTGCCTGAAATCAGGTCCGGTATCAACAACAATGGTCGCTTCAGCCGATTCAATCAGGATAGACGAACGCAGGCGTTTGTCCAGTGAGTCATTCGATTTGCAGGTATCACACGTACATCCAATCACCGGAACTCCCTGTGAGGTTCCACTTCCGAGTATAGTCACTGTTGCAGTTTTCATCACTGCAAATTAACGAATTTCTTTGAGTCATGCGTGATACCGTCCTGTGAAATTGTATTCTTTTTTGAAATAGTAAGCACAATAAAAATTATGAGATTACAGGATTATGTAAACTGTATAATCAGTGAAAAAGCTTACTTTTACGGCCTAAAATTTTTGTTGTTCGGTGAATCAAATCAAAGCATTTTTTATCAGGAAAGCCGTTAAAAAGCAATTGAGAAGTGAGAGAAATGCCCAACTACCTTCCTTAAACTCGGTAAAGAATCTGGTTGTGCTGATAGATAATAAGCAATTTGCCAAATTGGATGATTTTAAAAGATTTTTCGATCAAAAATTTCCGGTTACCGAATGTTTTTTTATGGTTGTCCGTTCAAAAAAAGCAGAGCAAAACATTACAGATGGGAAAGTTATGCTGGTTGGAGCAAATGATTTTTCTGTTTTTGGAAAGGTCAAAAATGAGAAACTGAATGACTTTATCACGCAAAAAGCAGACCTTTTATTGGATTTATCATCCGATTCTGCCTTGATTGGGAATTTCTTGCTTGCTTTCAAAAATGCTGGTTTTAAAGTTGGATTCAGGTCAGATTCAGATGATCCGACAGACCTTTTACTAAAAATTCCTCACAAAGTGGATGAACAAGAATCTTTAGTAGTTTTTTGGGAATATTTTTTAAAATTAAATGGTGAAAATCATGACTGATCATCTTTTCTGCGGAACAGGTGTTGCACTTGTCACTCCTTTTGAAGAAGACGGAAATGTTGATGTGGCATCTCTACATAAATTGGTAGATCATACCCTGAATAATGGTGTTGACTTTTTGGTGGCTCTTGGCACAACAAGCGAAGCACCCACATTAAGTTTGACGGAGAAAGCACTTGTCGTCAACACAATTATGGATGCAGCTTCGTCCAGAAAAAAAGTAATGCTTGGTGTGGGAGGTAATAATACGCAAGCAGTTTTGGATCAGTTAGCTACAGGTATTCCGGATGGGGTTGCGGGTATTTTAAGTGTTGTTCCCTATTATAATAAACCGCAGCAAAAAGGAATAATGGAGCACTTCAAAGCCATTGCTGATAAAAGTCCTGTGCCGGTCATTTTGTATAATGTTCCAGGCCGCACTGCAGCCAATATGACGGCTGAAACATGCCTTGAACTGGCGCAGCATCCCAATATTATTGGTGTTAAAGAAGCCTCTGGCGATTTGCAACAAATTATGACTATCATTAATCATAAACCAGATGATTTTGCAGTGCTTTCAGGTGATGATGCACTTACTTTTCCTATGATTGCTTTGGGAGCTGCGGGTGTAATTTCGGTAGCGGCAAATGCTTTCTGCAAAGAATTTTCTGCGATGGTCAGCTTTTCACGTGCGGGTAGGATAGAGGATGCTTCACGTTTGCACTATCAAATGCTGGATCGCATGAGTTTACTTTTTGCCGAAGGAAATCCTGCTGGTGTAAAAGCATTACTCGAAATCATGGGAATTTGTGGAAGTAAAACAAGATTGCCTCTTGTTGAAGCCAGTGATCAATTGAAAGCCAAATTAAAAGAAGAATTTATTTCAAACCAAAACTAAACCAAATTAAATATCTTAATGAAATTGTTTAACAAAATGTGGGTAATGCTGGTACTGATAGGCCTGCCCGTGATCGTACTGAGTCAGACTTACCCGTTGGAGAAACTTTATGAGGATCGACCAGAAGTTTATTTTAAACTTGATATTACTGATCCTTCGGTGGTTATGAAGTTGAGCAAATTGATCTCAATAGATGCGGTTAATGAGCAAGGCCTTACAGCTTATGCAAACACTTCCCAATTTGCACAACTGAAAAATTTGGGTTTTAAACCAGAACTTTTATTACCTCCATCATTACTCGAAACCGTTGCCATGACAGATTTGACAGATGATCGGTCGGTTTTCGAATGGGATGCCTATCCAACTTATGAAGCTTATGTCCAGTTGATGCAGGATTTTGAGAACGACTATCCTGAACATTGCCAGGTGTTTACTTTCGCAACCTTAAACAGTGGCCGTGAACTTTTGATGGCCAGAATTAATAACGGAGAGACCTCCGGGAAACCGAAATTTCTATATACCTCCAGCATGCACGGGGACGAGACCACGGGTTATGTGTTGATGCTGAGATTGATAGATTATTTGTTGAGCAATTATGGAATTGATGACAGAGTGACAAACCTGGTTGATAACTTGGATATTTTTATCAATCCACTGGGAAATCCGGATGGAACGTATTATGCTGGAAATCATACTGTAAACGGTTCCATCAGAGGCAACGCGAACGGAATTGATCTGAACCGCAATTACCACGATCCCGAAGACGGGCCTCACCCTGATGGCTATGCGTATCAAGCTGAAACTATTGCTTTTATGGAGCTGGCCGAACAGTATCAGTTTGTGATGTCGGCCAATTTTCACGGCGGTGCAGAAGTAGTCAATTATCCCTGGGACACCTGGTCGCGCTTACATGCAGATGATGACTGGTGGATGCAGGTGAGTCGCGAATATGCTGATTCTGCACAGTTTTATAGTCCTTCTGGATATCTCACCGATCTTAATAATGGAATAACAAACGGATATGCCTGGTATTCCATCACCGGAAGCCGGCAGGATTATATGAATTATTTTGCACAGTGCAGGGAAGTTACGCTTGAAATATCGGATATAAAAACCCTTCCTGCCAATCAGTTGCCTGCTTTTTGGAATTATAATAAAGCCTCCTTGTTAAGTTATATGGAGCGTGCATTATATGGAGTGCAGGGTACAATTACGGATGCATCTACCGGTGAAGCTGTTGAAGCTTTGGTTTCAATTTCTGGTTATGATTTTGATAATTCACAAGTGTACAGTTCCTCGGATGATGGTTTTTATCACCGAGTTTTAAAATCGGGTCAGTGGGATATTACTTACTCATCGGCAGGTTATTATCCTCAAACCATTTCAGTAGAAATAGATGAATTTGAAACCCTGGTTCAGGATATTGCTTTGGAGTCCGGAACTTTGATCCCTGATTTTTCGGCCAGTGCCTACAACATTCCCAAAGGGGAGTCAGTTGATTTTACTAATGAATCCTATGGATTGGATATTGTGAGTTATGAATGGATTTTTGAAGGTGGAACTCCTGCAACATCTACTGCTGAAAACCCTGAAAACATTGCCTATAACGAAACTGGAAGCTTTGATGTGCGGCTAACTATCACTGATAATGAAGGAGAAAGCAGCACCATTTTAAAGGAGGATTTAATTAATGTAAACCTGGTTTATCTGATGCAAAACGGAACCTTTACCATGTGTGAGGGTATGTTTTACGATACAGGTGGCCCGGATGATAATTATGGTAATAATCAAAATTTTGTCATGACACTACTTCCTGAGACTGAACAATCGGCTGTGGTGGTTGATTTTCTGAGTTTTTCGGTTGAACATCATTCTAATTGTAACTACGATTGGTTAAAGATTTATAATGGAATATCCAGCCTGTCTCCACTTATTGGTACTTATTGTGGAACAAATTCGCCGGGTGAGGTAATTGCAACGAATGAACAAGGTGCATTGACTTTTGTGTTTCATTCGGATAATAATGTTAATGAGTTGGGTTGGTCTGCAATAGTTTCCTGTACCTCAACAACCTACCTTCACGAAAAAAATCACACACGACTGTTGGTCTGGCCTAATCCTTCATCTGAACGAATGATTAATATTCAAACGGATGAAGAAATTGTCGCAATTGAAATTTCAAATTTACAGGGTAATCCTGTCTGGCGGGAAGAAGCATCCGGCAAATTGGAATCGCTGAATCTTGAAATTCTGCCGGCGGGAATGTATATGTTAAAAGTCGAGTTGCAGAGCGGGGAGTTCGTCACGAAAAAGATTATTTTAAAATAATGAAATAGATTGTATTACAATGTATTAGACCAAGAATAAAAAAGACTTGAAGAAAATTCAGGTCTTTTTTTTACCAGGTGAAGTAAATCCTGTTGTGCATGATCAGCCTTGAGAATACATATAAAAGCATCGTAAAAATAATCAGACCCCTCATGGGACGGATGCTTCTATTATCATCTTCTTCAAACATCAGATCGTCACTATAACGGCTTCTCAGGTAAAATAATATTAGCATTACACCCATAATAATCCATCCAAACTGCTCATGAAACATTGCTTTTGGAACGAAATAAAAATAAATTAAAACCGATCCAATGAGGTATGGCACAAAAACCTGAGCAGTAACGAAAAAAGGAGAAATACGCTCGTTGTACTTATCAAAATAGGCATTAGCCGAAAGTCCAACAAGCCGGGCAGAAAAGATCGACATGATTAACAATCCAAAAAAACCAATCAATGAGATTATCATTTTCACAGTATCAGTCAGATACATCCAGTTGAAAACATGGCCAATGCCATCGGTGAGCAAATTGCCAAGCATCAAACCTCCAAAAACATAGGTGGACGCATGAAAACTCAACCAAAAGAAAAACACCTTAAAAGGAATTGCATCTGCCACTATCTGGTAAAACCCGAGTAAAGCGAGTATTCCGAATATTAGGGTAAGCAGGTATCCGGAGCTAAAAATCACAATGACAGCATCGTGCGTCCATTCATAAGGTTCGATATGAAAGAAGTAACTGTTGTAATTGACCGAGATTTCATATTCGTACATACCGGCCGTTAGTACATACGATACCTGGTTCATATAAAAGATGAAAAGATACGACAGCACAAATGCAGCAAGTGAATTTATTGCTATTATCCAAAAATTTCTACGACTGAGTTGGTTGTACATCTTGTAGTAAAAAAGGGGAATCGCAAAGGATTCCCCTTGTTATTAAACATTTTCGATATCGGCCATTTCAGTTGAATAGGCTTTTTGCTCCAGTTTATGTTTCACTTCCATAAAGGCTTTGATGGTATAGGAAACATCCTCGAGTGTATGCACCGCGGTAGGGATCAATCTGAGGAGGATAACACCTTTAGGCACAACAGGATAAGTAACGATTGAACAGAAGATATTATAATTTTCACGCAGATCATAGGTGATCTGAGTTGCTTCGCCTACACCACCATAAAGCATCACAGGTGTAACCGGAGATTGGGTCTTTCCGATGTCAAGTCCGGCTTCTTTAAGTCCGTTTTGAAGCGCATTAACGATCTTCCAGAGGTTTTCACGATGCTCTGGTTGTGTGCGGATCAGTTCAAGACGTTTTAGTGCACCTAAAACCATAGGCATTGGCAGAGATTTTGCAAAAATCTGAGAGCGCATATTATACATCAGATACTTTATCACCTTGTAATCACCGGCAATGAAACCACCAATACCTGCCATTGATTTGGCAAAGGTGCCAAAATACAGATCCACATCCTTTTGAACACCAAAATGTTCGTCTGTTCCTGCACCGGTAGGTCCCATAGTTCCGAAACCATGCGCATCGTCCACCATTAATCTGAAATTATATTTTGATTTTAAGGCTACGATTTCATCTAATTTACCTAAATCACCCGACATACCATAAACACCTTCCGTAATAACTAATATTCCGCCTCCGGTTTGCTCTGTAAGTCGTGTAGCACGTTTGAGCTGAGTTTCGAGGTTTTCGATGTTATTGTGTGGATACACAAAACGCTTTCCAAAATGCAAACGCATCCCATCAATGATACAGGCATGTGCTTCGCTGTCGTAAACGATTACATCCTTGCGATCAACGATTGAGTTAATAATTGACAACATGCCCTGATAGCCATAGTTTAACAGATAGGCGTGTTCGCGTTTTACAAAAGCCGCAAGTTCATTTTCAAGTTGCTCGTGATATTTGGTTTGCCCCGACATCATCCGGGCACCCATGGGATAAGCCATTCCGAATTTTGCAGCTGCTTCTGCATCAGCTTTCCTAACATCAGGATGATTGGCAAGTCCGAGGTAATTGTTTAAACTCCAGATCAAACGTTCTTTACCGTGAAAGATCATGCGATTGCTGATATCGCCTTCGAGTTTTGGAAACATGAAATAACCTTCGGCCTGATCGGCGTATTTGCCAAGTGGTCCCAGGTTTACTGTACATTTATCAAAAAGATCCACTGTTTTTAGGTTTTAAATTTAGCTGCGAAATTACAAAAATTCAATGAGCTTTACCTTTAACAATATGTGAGATTAATTTGCGTTCTGCTGGTTAGCTTTTCGTTGGGTTTTAGGTTTTTTTAAAGTGAATTACCTATTGTGTTACTTCCTTTAACAATAACCAATTGACTTTATGAATGATTTTTTTCAATCGAAATTTATGTACTTTTGCACCATGATTAAAAAAATGCTTTTTGTTGGTTTCGTATTGATGAGTATTGTGCTCAGCTCGTGCAGCAATTATAGCAAATTGCTAAAAAGCACTGATAACGAAACTAAATTTGAAGCCGCTGTCGATTATTTTGAACGTAAAGATTACAACAGGGCGCTGGAGTTGTTTGATTTGTTGCAGGCTGCATACAGGGGTACTGCCAAAGGTGAAGAAATAAGCTATTATACAGCATACTCCTATTATCATCTGAAGGACTATACCGTTGCAAGTTATTATTTTAAACGTTATGTGCAATCATTTCAGCAATACCCAAGAGCCGAGGAATGTCTTTTTATGAATGCCTATTGCTACTACCTCGACTCACCAAAATATAGCCTGGATCAAAGTAATACCTACACAGCTATCAGTGAGTTACAATTGTTCATTGATACATATCCCGTGAGCGAAAGAGTGGCCGAAGCCAATGAACTGATCGACAAACTTCGTGCAAAGCTGGAGTTTAAAGATTTTAATATCTGCTTGATGTACTATAGGATGAGGGATTATATGGCGGCTATCACCTCATTTGAAAATCTATTAAAGAACTATCCCGACACAGAACGTCGTGAGGAGGTTTTGCATTATATGGCTCTTGCTTATTACGAATTTGCTGAGAATAGCATTCCGGAGAAAAAACGTGAACGTTATGAATCAGCTGTTGAAGCCTACAACAACCTGCTTTTCCTTTATCCGGAGAGCACATATTTATCCGAATTAAAAGATGTTGACACAAAAGCACGACAACGTTTAGAATCCTATCAATAAAATTAAATATGGACTTTAAGAAAATCAAAACAGAAACTACTGCCGTTACGCGTCAGAAAGACCTTTTTTATGAAGGTACCGGTAATATTTATGAAACTACTGCTATTCTATCGAAGAGAGCCAATCAGATCTCTATCGAAATGAAAGAGGAGTTAAATAAAAAAATTGCGGAGTTTGCTTCATCTTCAGATAACTTGGAAGAGGTTTTTGAGAATCGTGAGCAAATAGAAATAGCGAAGTTCTACGAAAAATTACCCAAGCCAACGCTCATTGCTATACAGGAGTTTCTGAACGACGAAATCTATTTCCGTAATCCACATAAAGAGAACAGCGATTTTTAACAATCGGTGCTGATGCTTAAAGGAAAAAAAATCCTTATCGGAATCACAGGTAGTATTGCAGCCTATAAAATTCCTTTGCTGGTGCGTATGCTGGTAAAGGAAAATGCTGAGGTTAAAATAGTTATGACCGATTCTGCCAGGGATTTTGTTAGTCCGCTTACTTTGGCCACTTTATCCAAAAATCCTGTTTTTTCCGAAGCTTTTGATTCAATTACCGGACAATGGAATAGCCATGTTGATCTGGGGCTTTGGGCCGACCTTTTTTTAATAACACCTGCCAGTGCCAATACGCTGGCCAAAATGACGCACGGAATTGCCGACAATTATTTGTTAACTGTTTATTTGTCAGCACGCTGCCCTGTATTTTTCGCTCCTGCAATGGATGTGGATATGTATCAGCATCAAAGCACAAAAGATAACATCCGCAAACTGGTTCAGCGAGGCCATCACCTGCTTGCACCTACTTCCGGAGAATTGGCCAGCGGGCTTTGTGGTGAGGGTAGAATGATGGAACCTGAAGCAATTTTCAATGAGATCAGGCGACATTTTAGAACAAAACAACTATTTCGGGACAAAAAAATTTTGATAAGTGCGGGTCCCACTTATGAAGCTATTGATCCGGTGCGATATATTGGCAATCATAGTACCGGAAAAATGGGTGTTGAAATGGCAAAGGCATTTGCAAATGCTGGAGCCAGCGTGAAACTGGTTTTGGGCCCCACCAGCCTTCGTGTGGATTACCCCTTAATAGAAGTTTTTCCGGTTACCAGTGCGCTTCAAATGTATGAGGCCTGCCTCGCTTTTTCAGCTGAAGCAGATATATTGGTGATGAGTGCCGCTGTGGCGGATTACCGACCTGAAAAAATGGAAGAAACTAAAATCAAAAAGTCAGTTGAAAGTATTGACCTTAAACTTGTTAAAAATCCTGATATCCTCAAAAAACTTGGTGAGCTTAAAAATGAGAATCAGTTTTTGGCAGGATTTGCCCTTGAAACAGATAACGAACTGGAAAATGCCTGGCACAAATTGAATACGAAAAAGGCTGATCTGATCGTTCTAAACTCGTTGGCAGATGAAGGTGCAGGCTTCGGAACAGATACAAACAAAGTAATTTGCATTACTAAAGATGGCACGCAACGTAATTTTGAATTGCAGTCGAAGCGAGAATTGGCCCATAATCTGATACAATACATCTATGAATTAACTGGTAAAAAACAAGCGAATGCTTAATACATTTTTAAGGTTTTTCAGAACTAAGTCATTACTTGTAATTTTAATTGTGCTATTGTTTGGACTTCGGAACTTGAAGGCCCAGGAGTTTTTGGCCGATATAAGGGTTACTGCACCAACGATTGAAGGAACTGACCGTCGTGTTTTTGAATCATTGCAGCAGGCACTTTATGACTTTATCAACAACCGCAAATGGACGAATGTAAACTTAAAAAACCAGGAACGTATCGAATTTTCGATATTAATAACGGTAAAAGAACGCGTTTCTTCAGATGAATTTAAAGGATCGATCAATCTTGTTCTGCGACGGCCTGTTTTCAAATCTTCGTACAATAGTGTGCTGTTTAATTATGTTGACGAAAGCTTTCAGTTTCGCTATATCGAATCGCAACCTCTTGATTACATTGAAAATAGTTATTCTTCGAGCCTCACCTCAACCATTGCCTTTTATCTCTACTATTTATTGGGTCTCGATTTCGACAGCTTTTCCTTATACGGAGGTGATCCGTTTTTCAGAGTTGCCGAGTCTATCGTGAATGCAGCCCAAAATGCCTCTGAGCGCGGCTGGAAAGCATTTGATGGAAACAGAAACAGATACTGGCTGGTCGAAAATATGACCAATCCGGCTTATCGCCCATTGCGTCAGTTTATGTACGAATATCACCGCCTTGGCTTTGATATCATGTCCGAAAAACCTGACGAAGGCAGAGTGAAAATTGGAGAAACACTCAAATACCTGGAACAGACCTGGCGCGACAGGCCAAACTTGTTGATGCTTCAGTTATTTTTAGATGCTAAAAGAGACGAAATTATCAATGTATTTTCACAGGGAAGTCCGCAAGAGAAGACTAAAGCGGTTAATATCATGCGCGAAATTGATCCGGCAAATGCTTCCAAATACGAAAAAATTCTTGCCCCTAAATAAAGTTTTCTAATCCATAGGTTTCTGTAATTTTGCGACAAACCAAAAGCGATTATGTTGCAAAAACTTCTCGTTTCAAATTATGCTTTGATCGAAAAGCTGGAGATAGATTTTAAGTCTGGTTTTACTGTAATAACAGGTGAAACAGGAGCAGGGAAATCTATATTGCTTGGAGCGCTGGGTTTGGTTGTTGGCAGGCGTACTGATGTATCCGTTTTAGCCGATGTCAATAAAAAATGTGTTGTGGAAGCCGGATTTCTGCTTGCAGATGACAGCCTGAAACCGCTCTTTGAGATCTATTTACTGGATTATGAACAGGAGTGCCTGCTACGTCGCGAAATAAGTCCGAATGGAAAATCAAGGGCCTTTGTAAACGATACTCCTGTTAATCTGCAACAGCTTAAACAAATCGGTTCTCAGTTGATTGATATTCATGCGCAACATGATTCACTGCTACTTACCGATCAGACGTATCAACTTGGCGTGCTGGATGCCTTGTTGAAGGATCAGAGCATACTGTCGCGCTATCGTACGAAATATCAATATTTTTTGCAGCTACGAAAAGAGATTGATCAACTTCAGTCTAATCAGCTTCGATACGATAGCGAAGTGGATTTTATTCGTTTCCAACTTGCCGAATTTGCTAAAGCTGCTCTTAAACCTGATGAATTTCAAGAGTTGGAGCAAAAACTTCACCTGCTCTCACATAGTGAGGAAATCAAAGCTTCACTATTCGCAGCAAACCAAATTTTACAGCATTCGGACGTCACTGTTTTACAACAAATCAATCATTTGCAACAACTGTTGAATCGCCTGTCAAACTTTCTCCCTGAGGCTAATGAGTTGAGTAGCAGAGTGTCGGACATACAGATTGAATTAAAGGATATTAGCTTTGAACTGGCTCGTCTTGAAGATCAAAGTTTTTTTGATCCACAGGAATTGATTGCTTGCCAGGAAAGGCTCGATTTGATTAATCACCTGATGCACAAGCATCATGTGCACGACTATGATTCTTTGCTACAGACACATAATACTTTGGAAGCTGAGTTGAATCAAATGGACTTTGATAAAGATAAACTGGAATCCAAACGACTTGAATACAAAAAGATAGAAGCTGATCTATTCAAAATTGCCAATGATTTGCATAACAGCAGACTAGCTGTCGCAAAACCTTTTGGGCAGGAGGTTACCAAAGTGCTGCATGAACTTGGTATGCCACATGCTATATTTTATTTGCAATGCAGAAATACTGAGAAGCTACATCCTGACGGGCATACAGCGGTTGACTTTTTGTTTACGGCCAGCAAAGGTATCGAAGTGGCAGAAATGAGTAAGATTGCTTCGGGAGGTGAGTTGTCGCGCCTGATGCTTGCCCTTAAGCATAAATTATCGCATACCGGAATGATTCCGACCTTGATTTTTGATGAAATTGACACCGGTGTATCCGGAGAGATAGCTGCTAAATTAGCTAAAGTGTTGAAGCAGATGTCACAAGGGATTCAATTGATTAGTATTACTCATTTACCACAGATCGCAGCCAGGGCTGATCATCATTTTCACGTTTACAAACAGGAGGAAACTGAAAGGGCGCAGTCTGTGATAAAAACACTTTCGACAGAAGAACGTTATAGGGAAGTGGCCAAAATGCTTAGCAGTGATAACGTTACAACCGCAGCACTTAAAGCAGCAAAAGAGCTTTTTGATTCGTAAAGATCTGGTTGATTAATTCTTAATTTACAGAATAACAGATTGATATGTGCAAATTATTTACATATATTCATTTGATTTATGCATTTACGGTCTTAAAAGCGGTTAATAAAAATTTCAATTATCTTTGCCCGTTTATAAATTTGAAAAAATACCATTATGGCCTACAATCTTTTAAAAGGAAAAAAAGGAATTATTTTTGGTGCTTTGGACAGCAAGTCTATTGCCTGGAAGGTAGCCGAGAGGGCTTATGAAGAAGGAGCCGTTTTTACGCTTAGTAATACACCCACTGCCTTACGTTTTGGCGAACTTGATGAGTTGGCAGAAAAAACCAATTCAACAGTAATTCCGGCAGACGCTACTTCAGTTGAAGATCTTAAGAATGTTTTTGAGCAAAGTATGAAGGTGTTGGATGGAAAAGTAGATTTTGTGCTACATTCAATCGGGATGTCGCTTAACGTGCGTAAGAAGCGTGTTTACAGCGATTTGGATTATAACTTTCTTAATAAAACACTGGATATTTCAGCAATATCATTTCATAAAATGCTGCAACTTGCCTTTAAGATGGATGCCATTAATGAGTGGGGATCCGTTGTTGGATTATCCTATGTAGCAGCACAACGAACGCACTATGGTTACAACGATATGGCAGATGCCAAGGCCTTGCTTGAATCTATTGCACGCAGCTTTGGATATATTTATGGCCGTGATCGTAAGATCAGGGTTAATACCATCTCACAATCGCCTACCATGACAACGGCCGGAAGCGGCGTAAAAGGCATTGACGGCTTGATGGATTTTACCAATCGCATGTCGCCACTTGGCAATGCTAATGCAGAGGAATGTGCCGATTATTGCATTACCTTATTTTCTGATCTCACACGTAAAGTTACAATGCAAAACCTCTTCCACGATGGAGGATTCTCAAGTATGGGTATGAGCTGGAAGGCGATGGAGATGTATAACAAGAGCTTTAATTGTGATTGCAACGTAGATAAAGATATTGTGATGGATTAAGCATCATGTTCAAAAAAAAGCTTACTTTGTAGCGATATTTGCTACAGATGAAGCGGATTGTCCCATTCTTGTTTTTTATCGCTTGTATTGCTTCGGTTCATGGAATCGAAGAAAATGTTGTGAATACAAGGATCCCGCCACAATGGGAGTTTCAACAGGATGTTTTTGCCAGTTTCAGCGCCTTTTCACCGCTCAACGAACATGATATTGGAGTGGTATATGATATCATTCAGGATCGTACCGGTTTTGTGTGGCTGGCAGGCGAAAAAGGACTTGGACGTTTTGATGGTTACGAGTTTCGGGTTTATCATGCAGATTCGTTGGAGGGCAGCCTTCATGGTAATCTGATCAGCAACCTGGCAGTGGATGAGCAGGGATGTTTGTGGGTAGGTCATGCTGCCGGAATCTCTGTTTATCATGAGAACAATAATACATTTCGTTCGGTTTTTGGTGCTTTTGAAAGTGGAAATGTTATTACTGACAGTAACTATGTACGTGCTCTCATACTCGATGGGGATTCACTCATTTGGTTCGAAACTGCGGATGGCTGGTTGAATCAATATCATCGTAGGACGGAAACAATCAGAAAAATTCATAGGCATCAGACCGTATCACAGCTTTATTATCGCTATCATGCCATTTTAAAGGATAAGGATGGTGATTTGTTTGTAGGTGCACGCGGCATTCCGCCGATGTACTATGATAAAGTAGGTAAGCGGTTTCACACCCTGCCTGTCGATCCTAAAGAAATACCCGGAACAAAACGAGAGCCTGATGTTTCAGTTTTATTTGCAGATAAGCCAGGCTTTGTCTGGGTTGGAGGTTTAGAAGGTATTTATCTTTACGAAAAAGCCAGGAATTATCTTCATAAATATAAATCCGGAACAATCTATGACATGATAAGGTCAAGGGATGGAGATTATTGGCTGGGAAGTGGTAATGGTGCGTATCGGATTAATCCTCAAACAGGTAAGGGAACAATTTATCGGCTGAACAACAATGATCCCCGATCGCTCGGCGGCGAAAGAATTTTTGATGTATTGAAGATAGAAGTGGCCGTATCTGGCTGTCACATGAGAATGGTGTTTCAACATTTCAACCACTCAAACCTGGCATAAAATATCTTTTTCATATTCCGGGTTTGGAGCAAACTCCGGCCTCCAGCCGGATAACCAGCCTGGCTCGTAAAAGTGATGATGAACTATGGATAGGTA
Organism: Bacteroidales bacterium; assembly: GCA_028704385.1. Lineage (GTDB taxonomy): Bacteria > Bacteroidota > Bacteroidia > Bacteroidales > F082 > UBA5536. Next base: position 58,671 of record JAQVLA010000012.1, read on the forward strand.
CCGCTGATGGGGGTCTTGATGCGATGAATATTGAAACTTTTGAATTCAAGCATTTTACACCCACAACAAATCCCGGCATTCTATCAGTGCATGTACGAACTTTGAAGAATCATCCTGATGGAAGCTTGTATATTGGTTTTTGGGAGGGAAAAGGTTTCGGACGAATGGCAAAAGGCAGTAATGTTTTCGAACATTTCAGTTATGATCCGACAAGTTTCAAAAAGGATTGGTATAATGATTTTGAATTTACTCAGCAGGGTGATGTCTATCTGGGTTTCTGGGGAGGGCCGGGTTTAACCTTATTTAGGCATAAATCGGGAGTGTTTGGAACTGAACTGGCCGGTCAAATGCCTGATCCTTACTATGATAGGTTAATCAATGCTTTGGCTAAATCCAACGATGGAAAAGTATGGATAGCCACAACACAATCGGGTGTAGTATGTTATAATGAGATGAACAAGCAATCCACTACTTATTTTGAAGAAAAGCGTAATGGAGGTGGTATCGATGAAAAGCAAATTTATGATGTGGCTCTCGATTTTCAAGGTAACATCTGGGCATGTGGAAGTCAGTTGTACTTGTATGATTCGCACAAGGATTGCTTTGTAAAACAGTCGCTTGGACTGAATTTGAAGTTCATGGAAATTTTTCGCATACATCCGGTACGAAACGGAAATCTTTGGTTGCTAACTTTAAAAGGACTTATGCGGTTTGATCCGGAAAGGAACTGGCTAACTGATTTTAGCTCACATGTGCGTCTTAGTTTTAAATTTAACCAGGCGGCCGCACTTCAATGGGATGAGGACGTGATGATTTTGGGTGGATCAAACGGCTTTGCCATGATAGAGAATGATAAACTGGGATTTCTTCATGCTTTTCCGAAGGTTTTCCTTACACATCTGGATGTGTTTAATGAAACTTTTATTCCACTTCTCGCAAAACTGGAAGAAGTTAACCTGGCGCACAACCAGAATTTCTTTGCTATTCATTTTGGCACCGATCGCTGGGAAAAAGATCAGCCCTATACCTATTTTACTAAACTCGAAGGATTCGACAACGATTGGCGAATGATTATGCCACAGCAAAAATCGATGTATTTTACCAATGTACCGGCGGGCACTTATATATTTAAAATGCGCACTGGCGATGCCTATGGCAATAAAAGTGATCAGGAGGCTCGGCTGGTAATCCATATCAAAGCAGCATGGTGGAAGCAGTGGTGGTTTTTTACTGCAGCAGCGATGCTAATTGTCGGATTTTTTGGTTTTTTGTGGTATCTGAGAATACGTGACGAAAAAATGAAATGGCAGAATACAGATCTGAATCAGCAGTTGCTGCGATTACAAATGAATCCTCATTTTATTTTTAATTCGCTCACTTCTATACAAAATTATATTTATAGCAATCAAACTCATCTTGCAGGACAATACCTGTCTGACTTTGCCAGACTCATCAGGCTTATCCTCGAAAACAGCCGACACGAATCTATTTCCCTTGATAAAGAGATTGAAACCATCAAATTATATATGAATCTTCAACAATTACGCTTTACCGGGAAAATAGATTTTAGTATAAAGGTTGATCCTGATATTGATACTGAAGTAACTTATGTTCCCCCGATGATGGCTCAACCATTTTTGGAAAATGCAATTGAGCACGGGATTAAAAACAATAATAAAGATGGTGTGATTGAGGTATGTTATCAATTGATTGGCTCCCGAATCCGTTTCGAGGTAAGAGATAATGGTATTGGAATAGTGGCTTCAAAAAAGTTTGTTCAAGACAGCCAGTCTATAAAAAAGGAATCCCTTTCAATTAAAATTTGCAGGGAAAGGCTACAACTATTGGAACGCAAAACAAAAAGAAAAATTCCCTTTCTTCTGGATGAGATAATCGAAGATGGTCAGGTTAAAGGAACCCGTGTAGCGTTTGAAGTTCCTTTAAAAGGTAGTTTTTTAAGTAAAAAGTTAAAAACATGAGTATTAAAGCTATCATTGTTGACGATGAAGCAAACGCCCGGCAGGTGTTGTTGAATATGCTGCAATATTATTGTAAAGATATTGCTGTGGTGGGGCAGGCAGATAGCGTTGCAACAGCTTACGAGCTTATAATGGAGCAAAATCCGGAGGTGATATTTTTGGACATAAAAATGCCCGGAGAGAATGGTTTTGAGTTGATTAAGAAATTCAAAGCCATTCCATTTAAGATAATTTTTGTAACGGCATTTGATCATTTTGCCTTAAGAGCGATCAAGTTGAGTGCTGTAGATTACTTGCTCAAACCGGTTAGTCCCAGAGAGTTAATCCGTTCGGTAGCCAAGCTTGAGCAACAACTGGATGTTGAGGATCAATATGAAAAGCAATTGGAGACCCTGGAGGATAATCTTGAATCAGATAAAACCACAAAGAAGATCATTCTCAACACATCCACCACCATGCATGTTGTTAAGATTGATGAAGTGATACGTTGCGAAGCAGATGAGAATTATACACATGTCATCAGGGCAGACGGCAAAACTTTATTGGTTTCAAAAACCCTGAAAGAATTTGAAGATTTGTTAAGTCCATATGGTTTTTGTCGGGTTCATCAATCGCATCTGATCAATCTGAATCATGTGGTCACTTATGAAAAAAGCGGGAACATGGTTTTTCTTTCTACAAAGGAGCATGTACCGGTTTCGAGCCGTCGTAAAGAGTATTTTCTTTCATCGCTGCAGCAATATATTTAATTTCAGATAATCAACCAATCGCTACACTTAATAAAAAAACCTTGTCATTGATCAAATTGATTTGATTAAGGGTTTCGTACAACACTATTTTGCAGCAGTATGTAACCCCTTAAATTAATTTACAATGAAAACAAAAAATGTACTCATTGCCTTAGGCACATTGATGATGTTTGTGATGTTTACAACAACATCATGCAAGAAAAAAAGTTCGGATCCGGAACCGCCGCCAACACCCTACAATCCGGTTTTTTCCTCTACCTCAATTGCAATTGATGCAACAACCATTGATTTTTACATCACCTGTACATCAGATGATTATGAATTGATCAAGGTTGAAGTAAAATCACCCGGTGCACTGCAGGATGATATCTATATGGGAAATGGTATGTTATTGATTCGTAATGAGCCAATTACATTTCCAAACTACTTTGTACGAACAAGTGGTACCTGGACCTTTATTGTCACCGGAACGATCAAGAGTGGTACACACATAGGTGAGTCTTTTACAGCTACAACCAGTGTTACGGTAACCGGAAAGTAAAGCGCTGATCTATTGATTGTTTTGCTAAACATCAACGACAATGAACCACAGAGCTTTGCTATTTATTGTGATGTTTTGTTTAATAGCTACAGGCTGTAATCAAAACCAAACAACAGATACGGCTGATTGTGATGAAGTATTTTTTATGAGTCTTGATGATTTCAGTAGCAAAACAATGTGTACCAGCAATCTTGATACCTATGTATTAGGTAAAGACGGATTGAATTTGAAAGTAATGAAGGATGAACTCGCCGGAAAAGTGATATTCGAGCTTTTGCTTAATTCCTGGTCAGGTCCGGGCGAATATAAGCTGGGAGGAAACTCCAATACATGTGAGTTGATCGTTCAAGGTGCTACAGATGAATTTTACAAATGTACCTCAGGAAATATCCTCGTAACAGAAGCCACTTCAAACAAACTGGAAGCTAACTTTTCAATCGTTATCGAAGGATTTTATAACAAAAAGGTCATTCACGCCCGAGGAGGGGTACATTTGTAGTTTTCTCGTTTGATGTGATCAGTAAGGCCGGCTGTTTGTGCCGGCTTTGCTGGTTTATAAAGAATCCAATTGCTTCTCCATGCTAAGCATAAATAAGGCAAGATCATATTTTACCGGATCACATGGATCCATTTTTCGCAGTTGTATTGTAAGTTCATCAGCCGCCTTACGGTCATCTTGTTTCCGTATGAGCAATCCCAGTTTTCGTGCGGCTTTTCCGGTATGCAGATCAAGTGGGCAAATCAAATCTTTCGTTGAAATACTCTTCCATATCCCAAAATCAATGCCAGTTTCATCTTTGCGCACCATCCACCGCAAAAACATATTGAACCGTTTGGCCGATGATCCTTTATTGGGATTGGCCAGGTGTTTTTCGGTTCTTTTTTCATGTGGAAACTTTAGTAAGGATTCTCTGGCAAATACAATTGCTTCCCAGATGCCACCATTTTTGTAAGCGTTCGAAAAAATCACTTCCAGTCCGCCTGAATGTCGGTAAATCATTGCCACAGCGTTTATTAGGGCATGACAATCAATTCCTTTGAAAGTGCGATACTGAAATTGTTCCAGCCTGCTGAAATCACGATCAGATGCCTGCATCACAAATTGATGAGGGGCATGATCCATCAGCTGCATCAAAAAGCCGGCACGTTCGATGATCTGACGGCGCATCCCCCATGAAAGAATTGCTGTTAAGAAGGCTGAAATTTCAATATCTTCTTTTTTGGTAAAACGATGTGGAATACTGATCGGATCATTAGCAACAAATAATTGTTCTCTGGTGATTTGAATTAATTTAAAATCGAGTAGTGTTTTAATATTCTCCATGGATGCAAAAGTAGCTAATGAAGAAATCAAAAAAGCCCTCCAAAGTTTTTTGGAAGGCTTAAATAATGGTTTTTGGCTAAAATTAGTGTAATTCCTGCACAGCAATCACATTTTTTAATCCTGCATTTATTGCATCCTCATTCAGCGGGATGAGTTTGTGATAACGTTCGGGAAGTGATTTTTTTAATCCCAGAATTACGTTCTCCATCTTAACAACAGGCTTGATTTGGAGGTAGGCACCAAGCACTACCATATTAAAAATTTTAGTATTTCCCATTTCAGAAGCCAGGCGGGCAGCTTCGATCTGGTAAATATTTATGTCCGTTCTTTTCGGGTGGCGGGTGATACCGTTAGGGTCGTAAAGTAAAGTTCCTCCGGGACGCACACTGGTTTCAAACTTATCCATGGATTGCTGGTTAAGTATGATAGCAGAATCGAAGATAGTAAGGATGGGAGAGCTGATCCTTTCATCACTTACAATAATAGTTACGTTAGCAGTACCTCCGCGCATTTCGGGACCATATGAAGGCATCCAGCTTACTTCCTGGTTTTGCATGATGCCACTATAGGCTAAAATTTTTCCCATTGAAAGTACACCCTGGCCGCCAAATCCGGCTATGATTAATTCTTCAGTCATTGTTCTGATTTTTTAATTCTACTTTTGTACGAGCTTGCCATCAACTTTAATATCACCCAGCGGGTAGAACGGAAACATATTTTCTTCCATCCAGGTATTGGCATCGCGTGGGGTCATCTTCCATCCTGAGTTACAGTTTGATACGATCTCAACAAAGGAAACCCCTGGTTTACCATCACGTTGATTCTCAAAAGCCATTTTTATGGCTCTTTTTGTCTTACGAACGTTTGCCGGTGTGTGAACAGCCTGGCGTGTAACGAAATAGGTGCCTGGCAACTGGGCGACTAGTTCGGTCACTTTCAGTGGATTCCCCATCACATTAACATCTCTGCCATAAGGCGAGGTAGAAGATTTCATCCCCGGAAGTGTAGTAGGAGCCATTTGTCCGCCAGTCATCCCATAGATTCCATTGTTGATGAAAATTATTACAATTTTTTCACCCCGGTTGCAGGCATGAATAGTTTCGTTGGTTCCAATAGCGGCAAGGTCGCCATCACCCTGATAAGAGAAAACGATTTTTTCAGGCCACACCCTTTTGATACCTGTAGCAACTGCGGGTGCTCTTCCATGTGCTGCCTGCTGCATATCGATATTCATAAACTCATAAGCAAGTACTGAACATCCTACAGGGGCAATGCCAATGGTTTTTTCTTCGAGGCCTAACTCTTCGATCACCTCCATAGTGATGCGGTGTGCTGTGCCATGTCCGCAGCCCGGACAATAGCTTAACACCTTGTCGGTCATGAGTTTGGTTTTGGTGTAAACCAGATTTTCCGGTTTTATAATTTGATCCAGTGTTATATCAGACATGGTATTATCCTCCTATTATTTTTTGTTCAAGTGCTTCGAGTACCTCTTCCGGTGTATGAACAACGCCACCAAAACGCCCAAAATGAGCCACTTTGGAGCATCCGTTCACAGCCAGTTGCACATCCTCGACCATTTGGCCAGAGCTCATTTCGACAGCTAAAAAGCCTTTAATACCCTTTCCGCACATCTCACGCATTTTAACAGTAGGGAAGGGGAAGAGTGTTATCAGTCTGAACAGCCCTGCTTTGATGCCTTTTGCTCTCGCAAGTTTCACGGCTTTTTGTGCAATTCGTGCACTCGATCCGTAAGCCACAAAAAGGTACTCCGCATCATCGCAATCCAACAGTTCGTAGCGAACTTCTTTTTCAGTAATCTCATTATACTTGGCTTGCAGTTTAAGGTTATGCTGCTCCATCTTGTGGCTATCGAGATCAAGGGAAGTGATGATCCGGCGTTCTGTACCTGATTTTTTGCCGGTAGTAGCCCAAGGATATTTTTCTTTTATCTCCTCATCGGTTAAACGGGGGATGGGGTCGAAGAGCTCAACTTTTTCCATCATCTGGCCAATCACACCATCACTCAGAATAAGTACGGGAATTCGGTATTTGAATGCCAGCTCAAAACCATCCTTAACAAAATCTGCCATTTCCTGTACTGAGGCAGGAGCAAGTACAATTTGGCGATAATCGCCATGCCCACCTCCTTTGGTGCTCTGGAAATAGTCGGCCTGTGAGGGCTGAATTGTACCCAAACCTGGGCCGCCACGCACCACATTGGCATACAAACAAGGCAGTTCGGCTCCGGCTATATAAGAAATTCCTTCTTGTTTTAAGCTGATGCCAGGGCTGGAGGATGAAGTCATCACTTTTTTCCCGGAACCAGCCGCACCATAAACCATATTTATTGCTGCTATCTCACTTTCGGCCTGCAAAACCACCATGCCGGTTCTTTCGTGTGGTTTTTCTGCCATCAGGTATTCAATAACCTCTGATTGAGGTGTGATAGGGTATCCAAAATAAGCATCTGCACCAGCACGGATAACTGCTTCTGCAAGTGCTTCGTTACCTTTCATGAGTTTTAATTCGCTCATTATAATATTTTTTAATTGTTTGACAATGAACGGTTAAAGTTTAACTTTATAGACCGTAATTACACCATCGGGACAGACGATGCCACAGTTTGAACAGCCAATACACGCCTCCGGGTTTTCCATATAAGCATAGTGATATCCTTTGCCGTTCACTTCTTTGGCCAGTGCGATTACATCGGTAGGGCAGGCCGGAATACACACTTCACAGCCCTTGCATTTTTCGATGTTAACCACAATAGCTCCTCTGATTTTTGCCATATTGATTTGTTTTAAATGTTTGTGCTTTCTACTGCACGAAAGTAAGGTTTTTTATGCTATTGTGTGCCTTTTCCTGCAGGCTAAATGCCTCATTACGCCTAATTTATAACGAGTTTAAATAGTATTTATATTGTGTCTGAATAATCTATGTCCGTTAGTTTGTGAGTGACCATAAACCCAATATCTTACCTTTGGTTAAGCCGTAACAGGATGATCTTTTTGAAACTGTTTTAGTCTTTCTTCCAAATCGTGCATTTGATCCATACTGATGAGTGAGGTACAGGCCCGGATACCTTCGTGTCGTTCACTGCCGGTAATGTCGAGCGAAATTGCGGAGATACCGTAGTAAATCATTTCTTCGAGCAATTCGATACCACTGAATCCGGGATAGGAATAGGTGAAATAAAATCCGTCTGCAATTGGTCTATCTTCATCCTTGTCGTAAACGATATTAAATCCATTTTCAGTAAACAAACGCTTCATAATGGCAGCTTTTTCACCATAAACCTTTACTTCTTCAATAAAATTAAATTTTCCCTCATTTGCAGCTTTCAGCATGGCTGCCAATGCGTATTGGGCCGAATGTGATGTTCCGGAACTCAATGGGTACAAGGTTCCGAAAATCATGGTGTGACCAAAAAGATCGTTTGCATAATAGCGTTTCAAATCAGGAAACCGACTAGCGAAAAGTTTATCAGAGATTACCAACATTCCAATCCGCTCGCCTGCGTAGCTGAAAACTTTTGAACTGGAAATAAACAAAATGAAATTATCTGTGTAATTGGCCACAGATGGCTGGTAGGGCGGCTGACCAGGCTTGCTGAAATCTTTTCGGAAGTCCATGCCAAAATATGCCAGGTCTTCCATGATCACAACATCGTATTTGTTGGCAAGCTCTCCAATAATTTGAAGCTCTTTTTCGGTGAAACATATCCAACTTGGATTATTTGGATTGGAATACAACACCGAATGAATATGTCCTTTACTAAAATAACTTTCCAGTTTTTCGCGCAGTTTTTCCCCTCTGAAGTCGTAAACATCAAAAGTTTCCATTTTTAGGTTTAGGGCTTTGTGTTGCTGTTTGTGGACCGGAAATCCGGGATCGATAAAAAGAGTGGTGTCTCTCTCTTTATGAATTCGACTCAAAGTTAAAAATGATGCAAAGCCCCCCTGCATTGATCCAACAGTTGGCAAACAGCTGTCAGGGCTTACGCTGATGTTCATAAAGTTCTTTACAAAATTAGAAATCTGCTCTTTTAATTCAGGGATGCCTTGTATATCAGGATATTTAGCGGCTACGCCTTTGCGTAGTGCTTCAACCTGGGCATCAATACCAATTTTTGAAGGAGGCAAACCAGGGATGCCCATTTCCATACGGATAAACTTTACTCCGCTGGCTTTTTCAATGGTATCAACCAGTTTTTTAATTTCACGAATAGAGGCTGTGCCAACTTTTTGCAGCCCGTTGTCTTTAATTTTTGCTTTTACTATTTCGGATGGAACAGGTGTTTGATGCATTTCGTTTGTTTTAAAAGGTGAATCAATAAATTATTGAAGCATTATCATGCTAATTTTTAATAAGGAACGTCAAAAAAAAAGCTCGTAAATAAGCTCGAAAACTTGCTATTTATGATATTGTCAAAGGTAAGAATTTACCTGATTCTAACCGCGAACGTTTGTGTTTTGCTTGTTATTTATAATGATTTTAGAATCGAATCGGATAGTGATCCTTTTTGTGAATATGTTAATAATTTTTGAAACAACATACTGCCTGATATTTGATCGTACTAGGGTGATCATTTTATTCATGCAAACGGAAATTCCAACAATAAAATGATTATTTCTGAGCAGCCAGACTCAGTATAAGGCCAAGCGCAATACCCAGGCCGGCAGCAAATAATACTTGATAATCAACAGGTAATAAGAATGTTATCGTATGTGCCGGAATCCAGAAAAAGGGTATCGTTTTCCTGAAAACAAAATTCCACTGTGTTTTCCAATCAAGATTTGTAAAAATCCGTTGAAGGGCAATCGGTTTGAAAAATCCCCGAATTGTTCCTCCGTTTTCGAGAATATGGGTATCTGTTATTTTATGAATCGTCATCATTACAGGAGCATAAGTCAGATTCATGGCTACGCTGATGCTGAAGGCAGTGAGTAATGCGGTCAAGCTGAAAGGTTGTGCAAGTGCTGTTATTGATTCGGGCCAACCCAGATACAAGAGCAATTGAGGGGTTCCGGCTGTATAAATCACAAAAGCCATTTTGATTGTGATACCAAGGAAACCCCAAACGATTGCCCTTGGTAGAATTCCAAAACCCTTACGATTATATTTGCCGGTTCTGATCCGTAATGCCAGACATTCACCAAAGGTGGCAAGTACAGCAAACTTAGCAAAACTCATCCACAACCCATGTTTGTGATTGAGGTTTGCATAAACTGAATCCAATTCCGGAATCCATAAGAAAGCGGCAATAACAAGTAAACCGACCATTATCACAAACCAATCGTTACGTTTCATGCCGGTTATTTTTGAATCCGTATTCTGGCATCAACAGCAACCACCTGTTTTGAGTTGCCCAGCAGCGGATTAAGGTCCATTTCAGCAATTTCAGGTGCTGCCTGCAACAACGCTGACAAGCGAATGATGATTTCCTGAAGTGCCTTTTCGTCAACACCTTCACTGCCCCTGATTCCTTTAATAATGGGATAACTTCTGATGGATTGTATCATTTGTAGGGCTTCAATCTCATTTACAGGCACCAGGGCAGAAGCCACGTCTTTAAGTACCTCAATGAAAATTCCGCCTAGTCCAAAAAATACCAGATGTCCAAATTTGCCTTCACGTGTGGCGCCTGCAAAAAGTTCGGTTCCTTTAAGCATTGGCTGCATCAGAATAGCTTTAGTTTCCGGAATCTGCATCATTCGTCCAAACTCAATAACTACTTTTTCCGGACTATCAACATTAAGTACCACGCCTCCAACATCCGACTTGTGTATCGGCCCTACTACCTTCATTACCAGTGGATATCCAAGTTTTTCTGCTGCCTTAAGAGCCTGATTCACCTGATCTGTAACTGCTTCCCCGGCCCGGTTGATCATGGCTGCATCCAGCAATTGGCTCACTTGATTGGGGTCAAGGTACCCATCTTGTGCTTTGTCGATGATTTTTCGTATCGCTGTGGTGTCAATATCATTAGGTTTTGTCTTACTTTCAGCAGGTTTTGGTGTGTGGTAAATCGTTGCCAGTGCTTTACCTAGGCCTACTTCATACGGAAAATTAACGCGGCCTTTGTTGAGGAAAAACTCAACTTCTCTTCCAGCGGTGAGGGTGGAAGGCAATACAGGAAAAAGTGGTTTTGAGATTTCATTCATCTTTTGGTCCAAAACCTCATACACATCAAAAATCTCAAATAGACCAGGTGTTCCAAAAATAACAATCATGGCATCAATCTGATCGAAGTCCTTATCACAGGCAGTAATAATCTGGCCCAGTTGTTCAGCTGTTCCAGTAGCCAGAAAATCGATTGGATTACTTACTGAAGAACCCGGAAATAATTGTTCTTTCAGGTTTTCAGCAGCTTCTCCACTGATGGCAGGTACTTCCAATCCATTATTAGAGAGTGCATCGGTTAGCATTACAGCCGGACCTCCGGCATGGGTGATGATGGCAATCCGTTTACCTTTCAGCTCGGGATGCATAAAAACACTGGCAACGGTGATCAATTCCTCACGACTATGGCAACGCACTATTCCGGCTTTACGAAACAGTGCCTCAACAGCTGTATCAGAACTGGCTAAGGCCCCGGTATGTGATGAGGCTGCCCGGCTTCCGGCTTCACTTCCACCTGCTTTGATGGCTGCTATCCTACATCCCTTTTTTATTAGTGACTGGGCGTGTTTTAAAAGCTTGTCGGGTTTATCAATATTTTCGACATACAGTAGTTTTACCTGACTGTCACTTTCTGCATCATAGCTTTCATCCATATGCTGCAATATCTCTTCAACACCCATTTGAGCAGAATTTCCAACGCTGTAAACATTCGCAAAACGCAAACCGTTTGGAATGCCTGCTTCCATAATGAAGCAGGCTGTGGCACCAGAACCGGAAATAAAATCGCATCCTTTCGGATCAAGTTTTGGAATTGGATAAGTGAAAATACTGTGATGTTGCGGGGTTAAAATCCCAACACAATTTGGGCCAATCAAGGTGCCATCCACAGCATTGATGCTTTTCACTATGCGGTCTTCCAGTAATTTTCCTTCAGCACTTTCTTCGCTAAATCCTGCCGAGAGGATGATGAAAGCTCTGGTGTTGTTTTCGGCGATAAGCGAATCAACCAGATCCGGCACAAATCGCGCAGCGATCGCAATGATTGCCAGGTCTGCCGGTGGCATTGTCTTGTTATCTGCATAACAGGTGATTCCTTGTATCGTTTTTTCTTTTGGATTCATTACATAGAGATTTCCAGGGAAACCCCCGTCGATGATATTTTTTAAAACCTTGCCGCCTGGTTTTGTAATGTCGTTGGATGCGCCTACAACCACGATGCTTTCAGGATGTGTCAGAGCTTTATTGATCATAGAAAACTTACTGTTTATTAATTAACAAGTCAAAGTACAAAAGTAGCAATTTGAACCTGATTTCTGTTGTTGTCTGCGGTATTTAGAATGAATACAAAAAGGCAGGCTGAATAATCAACCTGCCTTAATGATAAATCTTTATCTAAATTTTATTCCAGCATAACTGACAGTGCCACAACACCCGGGCCTGTGTTGGTTACCAGCACCGGAGAGGCATCCTGTATAAATACAGCTTCCTGGCCTCCAGTCAAAGTCTTCATTTGTTCGGCGTACCAATTGGCAGTTTCCAGGTTATCGGCATGTGAAATGGAATAACCCCATACCTTTTGGTTGCCAACAAAGCGTTTCATTTCATCCATCACCATTTTCATGCTTGCCTTTTCTGACATCGGTTTGCCAAAAACTTCGGTTTTGCCATGGTTCTTAACTTCTACAATAGGCTTGATACCAAGAAGCTTACCGAGCAAACCTTTTGAATGACTAACCCGCCCGCTCTTGACCATATATTTCATGGTACGCGAGGTGACCAGGATTCTTGTATTATCAGACCAATGGGGGATCGATTTGACAATTTCATCATGTTTTAGCCCGCTTTCGATAGCTTTAGCTGCTCGTAAAATTATCAATCCCAGTCCACTACTAAGTTTTTTGCTATCTATTACGTCAATTTGCTTACCGGATTCATTACTGATTTTCCTGGCAGCATTATAACTGTTTTGCCAGGTGCCACTCATACCCGAGCTGATATGGGCGCTGATGATACTTTGGTAATGCGTAGCCAGATAGTTATAGCGATTCAAAAACTCGCTAATGGCAGGCTGTGCTGTGGTAGGATAAACATCAGATTTGCGCAATTTATCAAAAAACTGCTGAGGTTGAATGGTCAACCTGTCAAGATAAAAATCCTGGCCAAAGTGCACTGTCAGCGGAATTACCTGTATCTGATATTTTTCGATGAGCTCCATTGGCAGGTCACAGGTGGAGTCGGTGATCAATCCGATGTCGAACTTCCGGTTGCTTGCCAGATCATTCTGAAGCACCATATCATCCACCTTTTTATAGGTGATGGTTCCCAAAGGGGCAATATCCTGAAAGAGTTTCCAGGGTTCATCCGTATGGATATGTATGCGCATTTTTTTGTCGGATCCGGCTACTACCATCGAATCGCCATAGGATTCCATGATAGCATTAAAATCACTGCGTTTCATGTTTGTTCCGGTAATCAAGGCTTCGGTGCAATAGCGAAAGTTTATCTCTTCGTGATCGATCGCATCCATTGCCTCTGCAATCTCAATTTTTTGATTTTCGAAACTAACGGCAACCTGTCCGTTTTTGAAGTAATCAAACATACCTTCCAGGAATACGACAAAACCTTTGGCACCAGCATCCACCACATTGCGTTTGGCGAGGATAGCCAGATTTTCGGTTGTCATCTTAAGTGATTCCATGGCCTTTTTCAGCCCGTCGAGCAGCAGCTTCAGAAAATCATCAAATTTGTCCTTCAGCTGATAAATGTACTCTGCCCAGTCCTTGATAACCGAAATCATAGTTCCCTCCACTGGATTGGCAATAGCCTCGTAGGCATAGCGAACAGCACTTTTCATATACTCCGCAAATGCACTAACGGTAAGGGTTTCTTCTTCACGGATTTCGTTGCTGAAACCATACAGAAACTGTGCAAAAATAATTCCTGAATTACCCCGTGCGCCCACCAAAGCTGCATCTGCAAGGGCAACAGCTGTCGTTTTGAGGTTTGGATGGGGTTGAGCCGTATTAACAATACTTCTCATTGTGGAGGCCAGATTGGTGCCCGTGTCGGCATCTGCTACCGGAAATACATTGATTTTGTTGAGCAGTTTCTGGTTTTCAAAAATTCGCTGAGCACCGGCCATGAAGCTGTGATACAACTGCAACCCGTTAATTTCAGTAATTTTAGTTTCCAATGTTTAAGGTGTTAGTGAATACTCAAAGCATTTATATTGTTGATTGTTAACTTGTTACAATCAATCTAAAAATGAAATTTTATCAGGCAACTCTTTTATAAAGCCACAAAGATAACAAAAGATTAATTTTGATTAATGTTGATCAATTTTAATCACGCTGCTATGCCCTGGATAATTATCAGTTAACTGATAACCAGTGTTATACATAATGAACGAATGGCTCGAAAGTAAAATTTGCGGTTTTATAAAACAATGTAAATCAACTTGATAAGTAATTGTTTTGAAATAAATGGATAAAATCAATCGGTTGCATTATTAATTTCGATTTTCCGGATAACACTGTTTCTTAAAAATTTGTTAAATATCTTTATAGTAGGCTTTGATCTACGAGGATAACCCTTTGAAATATTATTTTTGAATTCATTTGACGTTTATTGATTAGCTAAAAAAAAATTAATGATGAATCCACTCGTAGATCAATATTTAGTGAATGGTTGTATGCGTTGTGAGCTGGGGGGTACACCGCATTGCAAAGTACACAACTGGACTGCTGAACTACATTTATTACGTGATATTGTTTTGGCAAGTGGCCTTATGGAAGAGCTGAAATGGGGTGTGCCCTGTTATACTTTAAACGGTAAGAATGTTTTGAATATCAGTGCTCTAAAACATTCTGTTGTGATTGGATTTTTTAAAGGGGCATTATTACAGGATGAGCATGACTTACTGAAAAAGCCAGGAGAAAATTCGAGGTTTACACGATTGATGAAATTTACAAGTACTTCACAAATTACAGCAAATGAAGAAGAAATTCGTGACTTTATAAAACAGGCCATAAGAATTGAGCAAGACGGATTAAAGGTTAATGTCGCTGAAAATGCTATTTCTATTCCTGGTGAATTGTTGCAGACTTTTGAGTCGGATCCTTTGCTGAAGAAAGCATATTATTCTCTTACACCTGGCAGGCAGCGGGGATATGCGCTTTATTTTTCGCAGGCGAAGCAATCAAAAACACGCCTTGCCAGGATTGAAAAATATAAAGATAAAATTTTAAGAGGAGAAGGGCTTCACGATGGCTATTAATTTGAAGTCTGGCATTATAAGCCTGTTGATTTATTTGTGAAGTGAAAGGAAAATTATAAAAGAAAAGCTAAATCAGAATTATGCCATGTTTGGATAAAGCTACAAAAGAACAGATAAACGCATTGGATGTTGCTACGCTTAGGGAGATTGTTACAATGCTTGCTTCAAAAGAGAAAATGGTTTATGATTTTGTGTTGATTAATTATCTTGATAAGGAAACAGGAGAAACAGATCTATTACAAGCTGCAAAAGTTGATCTGGACTATCTTTTTTGGAAAGGATACAAAGGTTTCTCCGAACAGTTGCGAATGGCTAATATGCTGTCGGCCTGCATAAAAAGGATTAATGAATTCACCAAGGTTTCCGGCAACAAGTTTCATGAAGCAGAATTGTTGATGTATGTGCTGGAGGTGCCTTTCTCGATGCCCAAAAATTCATTTGGAACCTGTTTCACGCAATTCGATTATAAAGTGGGCTTGCTGGTGAAACGCCTGATAACCCTTGTAACAAAAAAGCTCCATGAAGATTACAGAGTAGATTATGCAGAAAAGCTCAATGAATACCTTCGCAGGCTGCATCAAACCTCTAACCATATTAATATGATCTACTATTTGCCCGAAAAGATCTGAATGAGCTCAAATCAAAGCTGAGAATCACTATTTGCAAGATCACTTCCGTCTTTGCCTTAGTGCCTCAAAAAGCACAATGGCCGTACTTACCGAAACATTCAACGAATCAGCAATTCCCTGCATGGGGATAATAAGGTTTTGCTTGGCGGCATTCACCCATTGCGAGGATAATCCTGTGGCTTCGGTTCCCATCACGATAGCTGTGCGTCCACTAAAATCTGCGTCGAGATAATTGATGGATGCTTCCAGGTAAGTGGCAAAGATGTTTATCTTGTTTGCTTTCAGCCAGCTGATGGCCTCGGAGCTGTTGCAAACCACTGTTGGAACACTGAAGACACAACCCAGGCTTGAGCGGATTGTATTGGGGTTGTAAAGGTCAGTCAGCGGATCACAAACCAACAGGGCATCGATACCGGCCGCATCGGCAGTTCGCAGAATGGCACCCAGGTTGCCGGGTTTTTCAACCGCTTCGAGTACGATAAGCAAGGGATTTTCAGAAAGTTTAAGATTTTCAAGGCTGTTCTGAGGTGTTCGAGCTACAGCTAACAAACCATCACTTTCGCCCCGATAAACGATTTTTTCAAATACCTCCTTGCTCACTTCAATAGATTCATTGATATGCCATTCAGGAAGCTTTGGAAATAAATCCGGGCAGCGATACAATGTTTCCAGTTGTATGCCACTTGCCACAGCTCTTTCAATCTCGCGATGACCCTCGATAAGAAAGCGATTTGTTTTCCGTCGTTCGGATGATTTCTGCAATCTGACCAGTGCTTTAATGCGGGGATTGGTTTTGCTGGTGATCATGGCAATTCCTGAATGCTTTCTTCATAGTAAACAGCGCGTTCGGCCAGGCGTTCGAGCATAAATTTTACTACTGCTTCGTTGTGGCCGATATTTTCAGGAAAATGTATGCCGGGTTTTGTGTGCAATCCCGCGTCAATCAATCGCAAAGCTGCAGTTGCAGCATAACCTGTAGTTCTTGCCATCGAATGAGTCTCGGTTTCGGTGTCATATTGATCAAACAGTTCGAATGTATATCGCAACTTTCCTTTTTTAGCATGAAAACCTTCCACCTGAATACGCATCACTGTGAAATCAACCTCGCCTGCTTGGAGCTGCCAGTTTTTGAAAAGAATTTGTTGGGTGAAATTTAGTGGCGACAAGGATCCAGACTTACTATGTTGAACATTGTCGTCTAAAAATCCGCTGTCGCGCAACAGCTTCACTTTTTCGGCATGGCCTGGATAACGAAGGGTTTTTTCAGCCATAAAGTCGGCTTTCAGGGTAGTAATAAGTGAGCGAAGTCCGTCGCTATTGAAAGCCTCCAGGGTTCCAATGCCATCGAACTGCAGCTGCTCAATATCCGAAAGAGCGGGTTTTTCAACCATTCGGCCGTATTCAATCAATCGGGCAGGTCGGGTGTATTCTTCAATGACATCAGCAGGCGAAAAAACTGCTTTATATTCCCAGGGTTGTGTGCGTATTGCTGGCAGACCTCCAACATAAATAAGGATGCTGGTAGTTTTGTCGAGCTGCGAACTGGCATAACCACTAAGTAAATGACTCATTCCGGGAGCAACACCCATATCACAGATCACACAACTACCGGATTGTAAAGCTAAATCATTTAATACCAAAGGGTTCTCAGGATAAAATGCTATGTCAACAATGGGTTTTCCAAGACTGACAAGCTTTTTTAAAACCGAATAACCGATCGATCCCGGTACTGCATTCACATAATAATCGTGTTGGTTGCACCAATCCTCTGTGGGATCAAAATCTTTTAAATTTCGATTAAGTGTTTGAATGCCAAAGTCCTCGGCCAGTGCTAATCGTTCCTGGCTAAGATCAGCAATACTTACTATGAATTCTTCATTTTTTACGAGGTCTCTGGCAATTGGAAGCCCTACCAGGCCTGCCCCTAAAACAAGCACAGATTTTTGTTTTTTCATCACAATGATTTTTCGATTTTGATTCTGAATCGCTGACTAAGAAATACACCAGCTATCACAAGTAAGATACCCAGCACTTTGTCAAAGGTAAGACTTTCTCCCCAAAGTATAAAACTGAAAAAAGCTGTAAAAACAGTGATCGTATTGGTGTAACTGTTGGCATAAGCGATACCAAGTTTTTCAACGCCATAGGTAAACATTACAAATGCCAAAGAGCTGGCAAAAACGCCCAAAAGCACAAGCGGAACCAGCCAGGATGCGTTAAAATCGAGGGTATCAAAGCCGGCATGTTCCAGGCCGAACACCACCGGGATGAAATAAAATATTCCAATCAGGTTTTGAATAAAAACGATTTGTATCGGCCCATAATTTTTAGTCAGTTTTTTGAGTAATACACCATATATTATAGCAGAAAAAACAGCTAAAAACAAAAACATTATCCCCTTCAGAGAGGCAGTAATGCCGGAATCGAGATCGATCAACATGATTAAAACCCCTACAAATGAGATAAATAAACCTAAAATATTGATGGCTTTAATGCGTTCGCCTAAAAATGTAAATGCAAAAATGGGTGTAAATACAGGTATTGTGGCAACGATCACGGCACTTATGGTGGGAGATACGAGGTCTAGCCCATAGCTTTCGCCTATAAAATAAAGAAAGGGATTGAAAAAGGAAACACCAAATAAAAGGGGCCAATGAGCTTTTTGAAAATGAAAACTTTTACCCCTTAGCTTGATGATAATGGCCAAAAATGGAACGGAAATAATTAACCTGAACCAGACAGTAGTGGCCGGTTGTATAAATACAAACACCTGTTTCGACCAAATATAGGAGATTCCCCATATCAGCATGGCGAACAAAGTGAAAAGATGTGGAGCTAATGAATGAGGTTTCAAATTTATTTTTTGCAATAAACGTGCAAATGTAGCTGAAATTTGTTTCCTTTGTTTTGTTATTTACTTTGTACACAAACTAGTTATGAGTGATTTTACTGAAGTTTTAATCAACCTGAGGAAAATTGTTCGTTCTGTCAATTTGGAATCCAAACGAATACAAAAAGAATTTGGGATCAGCATTCCTCAGTTATTATGCCTGCATTTTCTGGCTTCAAATCCTGGTTTTCAATCGTCAGTTTCGGGTATTGCTTCCTATCTGAACTTGAATTTAAGCACAGTAACGGGCATAGTGAGCAGGCTCGAAAAAAAACATCTGGTAGCCAAATTGCCCAAAACAGGTGATAAAAGAATTACTGTTGTGAGCCTTACTTCATCTGGGAAAAAACTGCTTGATCAATCACCTGAACTGATGCATCAACAACTTTCGCACAGGCTCGCTTCATTGCCTGCAAATGAGCTTGCCCAGCTAAAAGATTCGCTTGGGTTGCTCATCCGGTGTTTTAACATTGAAGAGGAATCAGCCTCTCCTATGATTACCATTGACGACTTCCAGTATTAGCTGCAATCTGTTTTCTTTAGTAGCTTAATAACTTCGTCTGGAAACCATGAATTTTTAGAATATTTGTGAAGTTTCAATCTTTTACAATAATTTAACATTATCTGTTAAATCACTAATGTATAACGTTTTATAACCAATAACTGAAAGCCGATATCACAAGGATTTGGCACTTTCAATAAAATGTTGTAATATTGTTTCTATACGAACTAAATTTACTTTTACTTTATTTTTATTACTACGAATGAAAGATGAAATATTAACAGCATTTAGTAAATATCTCAGAAGCAATGGATTTATGCTGGTGAAGCGAATGGATGAGGGTAATTCCGGTACAAGTTCAGATACATTAGTAGGTGAAGAAATTAATTATGAACCGGATATCACAGCCGAAAGTGCAGGAGTTCGTTACTACTACAAATACCTGAAGAACCGTGAGGATGCTTCAGGCCTGGTATAAGAATTCAGGCGTTTTATTAAAAACAAGAATCAAAAACAAGGGTTGAAACTATTGGCTCCTTTTTAACTTATCTACTAATTTATTATACAAATAAGCTTTTGAAAAATGGAAATTCAAATTTATGACAGTTATCTCCCAATGGGGACTCTAGAAAAAAGAAAGATTGTTGACTTTTTGTATCAGCATCTTGATGAGTTTGGCGATTCAAAAGAGGCCATACGCAAAGCAATTGATTACTCTGTGGGAGAAACCTCTGTAGTAGGTGGTTTTGTAATTGTTGGCAGTGTTGATGGCAAAATGGCCGGAGCAGTGGTTGTTAATCGCACCGGAATGGAAGATTATATTCCTGAAAACATCCTGGTGTATATCGCCGTTGATGCCGCATTGCGGGGCAAGGGTATTGGAAAACAACTAATGAACAAAGCTATCGCGCTCTCGAAAGGCAATGTAGCCTTGCACGTTGAACCCAATAATCCGGCCCGGTTCTTATACGAAAAAGTTGGCTTCACAAATAAATACCTGGAGTATCGGTTGATTAAAAGCTAATGAGAGCAACAGCTTCGCATACACCTTCTGTGATTGAGTTGAGTTCTGAGGCCATCGCACATAACCTGCGTTTTATTAAAAGATTTGTTAGGAAAAATGTGCGGATATCTTCCGTTGTCAAAGGGAATGCGTATGGTCATGGAATTGAGCTTTATGTACCAGCAGCCGAGAGTTGTGGCATTGATCATTTTTCGGTGTTTAGTATTGATGAAGCAGCACGTGTTTTGGCTGTAAAACAAGCAGAAACGAGTGTTATGATCATGGGTTGGATCCCTGTGGAAAGCCTGCGTTGGGTATTGGAGAACGAAATTGAATTTTGGGTCTTTGAACCCGAACGATTAAGGGAAGCTTTAAAGCTGGCTGATATTATGCGAGTTAAAGCCCATGTTCATATCGAGCTTGAAACCGGTATGAACCGAACCGGATTTGGACCATTAGAATTGAATGACACCTGGGCTGTAATGCGGGAATACAAACATGCATTCGTTCTCCAGGGATTATGTACGCATTTGGCCGGTGCCGAAAGTATTGCCAATCATGTGCGTATTCAACGACAGATCAAACGTTTCAGGCTTTTGACAGGGCTTTTTAATGCGCATGGTTTTCAGGCTAAAACGCTTCATGCGGTAAGCTCGGCGGCAACTATTGTTTATCCGGCTTTTCAGTTTGATATGGTACGTGTTGGCATTTTGCAGTATGGATACTGGCCAAGTAAAGAAACCTTTATCCATTATGTGAGCAGGCGCAAAAAGAAACAGGATCCACTCAATCGTATCATTAGCTGGAAAAGTTGTGTTATGGCAGTTAAGGAGGTTCGCCAGGGAGAGTTTGTGAGTTATGGAACTACCTTTCTGGCTGCTGAAGATAAAACCATTGCCATTGTGCCAACAGGCTATTCGCATGGCTATAGCAGATCACTTTCCAATTCGGGGCGAATTTTGATTCGCGGCCAGCACGTTTCGGTAATTGGAATGATCAATATGAATATGCTAATTGCCGATGTATCCTTTCTGGATGATGTTGCGGTGGGAGACGAAGTTGTGCTGATTGGCGAACAGGACAGTCAAGTCATCAGCGTAGCTTCGTTTAGCGAATTGAGTAATCAGTTAAATTATGAGTTATTAACCCGGCTTCCCCAAGGAATTATGCGCCGATTAACACCTTAATAAAATGGCATTTATAGAATTAGACCATCAAAAATTGCATCATAATTTTAAGTATCTGGATGAATTTTTTTCGAAGAGAAACATCCATTGGGGTGCTGTTTCAAAATTATTGTGCGGAAATGAAACGTATATCCGCGAATTGATCGAAATGGGCATCAGGGAGGTGCACGACAGCCGAATCAGCAACCTGAAGGTGATAAAAAAGATCAATCCGGAGGTGCAAACAGTATATATCAAGCCACCTGCCCGCCGTGTGGTTAAAAGCCTGGTGCGATATGCTGATGTGAGTTTTAACACCGAGTACGAAACGATACGACTCATTTCGGAGGAAGCTGTGAAGCAGAACAAAAAGCATAAGATCATCATCATGATCGAGATGGGCGACCTTCGAGAAGGCGTTCTTGGTGATAATTTGATCGATTTTTATTCGTCGATTTTCAAATTGCCAAATATTGAAATTGTTGGAATTGGCACCAACCTCAATTGCCTGAATGGCGTTATGCCCAGCCACGATAAATTGATTCAGCTGAGTTTGTACAAGCAACTTATTGACGCTACCTTTAAGGTTAAGATTCCATGGGTTAGCGGAGGGAGTTCAGTAACAATTCCTCTTTTGCTGAAGAAAATGCTTCCGAAAGGGATAAATCACTTCAGGGTGGGTGAGACGCTCTACTTTGGTAACAACCTGGTGACCAATAAAACGATAAAAGGTATGAAGTCTAATGCTTTTACGCTTTATGCCGAAATTGTCGAGTTAATGGAAAAACCTATCGTTCCTATCGGTGAGCTGGGTACTAATGTCGCAGGTGAAAAGTTTGAAGTAAATGAAGCTGATTATGGAAAATCATCCTACCGCGCACTTCTTGATATAGGTTTGCTCGACGTGGATCCGCACCACCTGAAACCGATCAAAAATGGAATTGAAATTATTGGCGCTAGTTCGGATATGCTGGCTGTTGATTTGGGGAAAAACCGAAGTGGTTATCAAGTTGGTGATTTACTGGCTTTCAACCTGGATTATATGGGAGCGCTTAAGGTGCTAAACTCCAATTATATAGATAAACGAATAACCAACAAGCCAACCAAGACTAAGAGCGGCCTTCTTCCTGCAGAAGATGGGTATAATGTTTTAAACTTCTGAGAACAAGCGCAATCAAAAGTGCTATTCCGAAGATATAAACAGAATTGCGTTGGTAGGTGATTGTGCCAGTGCTAAAATAGTAACGCAGTATGTCGATAAACGCAAAACCAAAAACAGTTGCTAACATCCCTGAATATTCGCGACGCAAAACACTTTTTAAGCTGAAGGGAATCTGATTTTTTTTATAGATCTTAAATGAAGGGATAAAGGCAGGTGTTGTAAGCGACCAATCCAGATAGGGCTGTCCGAATTTCTTTTCCAGAAATCTTTCTTCGGCAAACATAATCCGCTCATAGTACAGCCAAAATGCAAGTGAAATAAGCAAAACAAAACTGAAATTGAAAGTGAAAAGTACGATCCCGATCCACATGAAATAGTTGCCAACATATAGCGGATGACGCATCGTACTGTATATCCCGGTAGTATTCAAACTTTCGGCCACCTGGCCTTCTTTGGTGTTTCGTCCGGATGTGCCTTTGGGCGTGGTACCAATGCTAATGGCTCTGACAACAAACCCCAACACACTAAAAAAAACTGCAATCCAGGTGATGAGATGCAGGTTAGCTTTTGTTAACCAGTTAATGTCGGAGAAATAAACTACCGGAACAGCAATAAGGAATAAAACTACCGGAAGTTCACCGCGATATTTAAAAAGCCAGTTGCCGCTTTTTTCGAAGGAATGGATAAGTGCCATATCATGATGGATTTTGCAGCGGCAAAGTTAGTTTTTTTAGTGTTTGTTGAGTGAAATTTTGTAAAATATTGAATATCAACGTAAAAGATATTTTCTTTTTAGTCTGGTTATTTCAATGTTCAAGCCTTATATTTGCACTAGTAAACAATGGATTATGTTCGATATTCACATGAAGGCCTCAAATAAACTGCTGAAACAAAACGTCGCCAGCATGTTGCTTATTTTTCTGATTCTGACTTCCTTTATGACTACGGCTGCTAATAACCAATTAGATACAGACCGGCTGACAACACTCAGGAAGAATCGGTTAAAGGATCCCTTAAGTGTTAAAAAGGAGTTACTCGACTTTTTGCCTTATGTTTCTGAGCTCAAATATCCCGAAAGGCTGCTTTACTATAATACTTTAGCCTTGATATATACTGAAATAGCGGTAAGAGATTCGGCATTGACTTACAACAACATATGCCTTTCAGAGTTGGATAAGTCAGACGATCTTGAGCTGCATTTTGATGTTTACAATACACAAGGCAGGATTTACGACCTCCTGAACATGCCCGACTCGGCCATGCACTATTTTGAACTGATGGGTAAGATTGCATTTGAGCTTCAGGATACGATTCAGCTGGCCACCTATTATAATAATATAGCCATGGTGGAAGATGAACTTGGAAATCGTCTGGTAGCCTACGAAAGTTATATGATGGCACTTTCGCTTTTCGAATATCTCGATGACCAGGAGAGCCTGGCTGTGGCCTATAATAATATAGCCGACATCAACCAGACGCTTGGTGAATACGAAAAATCGATTCAATATCTGGATCAGGCCATTGAGATAAACAAAAGTTTAAACAACCTGATCAATCTGGGGATGAATTACAATAATATTGGCATTTCCTATAAAGAACTTGGCCGGTATGACGAAGCCCGTAATGCTTACGAACAATCCATTGCCCTGGCCAGGCAGACCGGAAGTGTTTATGACGAAGCCAGAGCCGAATACAACCTGGCGAATCTCTACGAAGACCTGGGTTTTTTCGACAAGGCTAAAAACAGCTATTTGAGATCATTAAAAGTATGTTCTGATAATGATATTGATTACGGTGTGATGTTGAATTACAGCGGACTAGCGGAACTGTATGAATCAATGGAGAATTGGGAACAATGTGAATACTTTGCTTCTCAGACACTTCAACTAGGCCTCGAATTCAGGAATTATAATTCCATCAGATCCGGATATCGGATTTTATCGCTGATAAGTGAAAAGAAAAACAATTTTGGTACAGCACTCGAATTGTATAAAAAGTATCATCAGGCTGAAGACACAGTAAAAGCTCAGAATCAACGTGATGTGATTCTCGAACTCCAAACCAAATATGATTCTGAACGTCAGGTACTTGAAAATCAAGCATTAAAGCTTAGAAACGAACAACAGGAACACATCATTCGCGAACAACAGTTTATTACCCTGATCGTAAGTTCTACGCTTATTTTCGTTTTAATTCTGGTTTTCATTCTGATTCGTACCCAGCGACGTTTGCGTAAAGTAAACAATCAGATTAACAAGCTCAATCACGATATTCATGAACAAAACAAAGTGCTTGAAGACACAGTAACGACCAAAGACAAGCTGTTTTCAATTATCGGTCACGATTTGCGTTCGCCATTCAATAGTATGCTTGGCTTTCTGAATATGATGGTAGATGATTTTGATTCATTCGAAAAAGAAGAGCAAAAAGCGATCCTGAAGGAGTTTTACAAAAAAAGCATTGATCTGCATAACCTTGTAGAAAATTTGTTGCAATGGGCTTTGCAACAGAAAGGAGAGATTAGTTATAATCCTGATATTAATGACCTTAGAATGATTTTGGATGATGAAATAAGTTTCCTTAACTCCAGGGCCGAAATAAAAGAAATATCCATACAAAATGATGTGCCGGTAGGTGTTTTGGCATATTGTGATCGCGATATGATAAAAACTGTTTTCAGAAATATTATAAACAACGCCATTAAGTTTACACCAGTCAAAGGCAGGATTATAATATCGTCAGGCGTGGCCGAAAGTGAAGTTACCATCAGGTTTTGCGATAGTGGCATCGGTATGGATGCTTCAAGAATTGAGCAGATACTGCATAGTACTACATTTGATTCAATAGCCGGAACGAACAAAGAAATCGGTGTCGGGCTGGGCCTGAAAATTGTGAAGGAATTTATTCAGATAAACAAAGGAAGATTATCCATTACCAGCGAACCAAACAAAGGAAGTTGCTTTATCGTACAACTAAATGCTGGAAAAGGAGTATAACTGGTTTGTAACTTTTGTTACCTGGTGAGCGTCTAATCACACAAACGATCAATAGTGAATCGTTAATCTTATTTATTCAATTTCAAATCCATGAATATGAAACGAAATGCATTATTAAATTCTTTGATGATTTGGCTGGGTATAATGCTTATAGCCAGTCTGTTATCACAAACCAACGCCTCTGTTTTACCAGCACCGGTGGCTAAAGAAACCCGAAATGTGGGCAATTTTACCAGTCTTGATATAAGCGGTGCTTTTGAAGTTTTTCTCGTACAGGGAAGCACAACCGAAGTTGTTGTTGAGGCTGACGAGGATATCATTGACCGTATTATCACAAAAGTTGATGACCACGAACTCAATATCTATCTGAAAGGTACCGTTAGGTCGTTTAAGAAAATGAAGGTTTATATTACCTTTAACGAATTGGAAGGGATTGATTTGAGTGGAGCTGTCCAGCTTACAGGCGGTAATAATTTGCAGTTCAACAGGCTCGATCTCGAACTCTCAGGTGCCTGCGATGTGGCTTTTGATCTTGAAGCTCAAATTATCGACCTGGACCTGAGTGGGGCAAGCAAATTGAAACTAAACGGCAATGTTGAAAATATTAAAGCGGAATGTTCGGGTGCATCAAAACTTCATCTGGTCGATTTAAAAGCAGCTCATATTGATTTTGATAGCAGTGGAGCCTCCACAGCTGAGTTTTGGGTAACAGAAAGCCTGAATGTAGATGGCAGCGGAGCGTCAAATGTTCGATACAAAGGGGAACCAAAAACACTGAATGTAAACTCTTCGGGAGCAACTACTGTAAAAAAGTTTTAGTGGTAACAGGCCATTAAAAACAGACCGGTAGAGCTTAGTTGTTTTACCGGTTTATTTTTGTGAAGTTTTAAAGTATTCAGCTTCTGAAAGATATATTTTAATACTTCCAACGGTTATTTTAGCCTCCATCATAATTGGCAGCCGTGTGTCGTCTTTACTTACCCAAACCAGAAGTTCTTCGCCGGCACGAAACATGCTTCCCCTGTCAAGTACAGCAGAAAACAGGATACAATCCCATTTTCTGCCATCCCGGTTTTTAATTCGTTCCTCCCCTCTGATTACGATGGGCAGTTCGAAAGTTTTTCCGTCAAGAAGCAAACTCAACCTGATCGTATCACCCTGTGAATAGTTGGAGAAAGGAAGTGAGCGAGCCACATAAGTGGCTGTTAATACGTCATAGGTACATGCTGGCAAGCTTATTTCGTGGGTGTTGTAAGGTGTTCTGGTTTCTTCCAATTCAGCGAACACACTCTGTTCATCCGGATTAAAATGATACCGGTTATTGATACGAAAACCGCCTTCGAGGGTGTGCCGGCGCGAAAACAAAGGTTGAAGATTTTTGTAATGACTATACGCTTCAAAGGTGTCGCGCACCTTAAAAAGCCAGTCCCAACGCCTAAAAGAATGTCCGGTACTGAAAAAATGTAAAGCCGTATCGGAGCCATAACTTGTGAGTGAAGCATCAAAATCGACTTCACCGGCATTTATCCAGATGATGCCCCAGTTATAAGAAACGGTGTAGGTGAGTTTTTCGCCAGCAATAAAATGCCTATCATCTGGCATACAAGCCGTTTGTGCCGTGATTACCGGCTTAATAAACAATAAGATAGCAATAACAAAAATTATTCTCATTACCGAAAGTTGGTACGTCAAAAATAGTAAAAACCAAGACTTGTAAGCGTTGCCTGCTTTGGTTGGATGCAAAATTAGTGTTAAGTGTAAGCTTCATAATACACTTAGTTAATGCAGAAACAAATCCAATCAGGTAAAAATAGAAATCAAAGCAAAAGCTGTTTTTACCTGCCTTTAGTTTGATTGCATGGTTAATTAAAATGGCGAGCACTCGATAGGCGAGAAGTTACGCGATTTCACATTTTTAATAATTTCAGTCTGTTTAAAGAACCTCAGGTTGTCAAATTCAAGTATCAGGCTGATTTCATGTGAAGGCCCGGCAAAGTTATTATTGGTGCTGATGGCCATATCGTGCGTATAAAGCAGTTTCATCCTTGAGTTATCGGAGAACCCGATGTTGATTCCAGCCAGAAAGATCAGGTCAGCAAATTCTGAGTATTCCAGCGCATCATTACGAAACCATATGCCAAGATAGATATGCGACATATAAATATTCATACCCAGGTTAAAATTTGTCAATTCGGCCTGTTGCTGAAATATGACACCCGGATTAAGTTTAAAACTCTTTTTCCGGTTGTAGTATCCATCATATTCATCAATATCAATGATCAAATCGAAATGACCTACATATTTTCGGGCAAGAGGTGCTTCCAGATTAAAAAAGCTTTGATTGGGTTCCATCAGATGATGCACAGCAGCACCTAAGGTGCCAACCACATTGTTGCCTTCGAACTGGAAGATACTTCCAAAAGAGAAATCAGGGTAAACCACATAGTTGTCGGCAGGTTTGCCAATACTTGAG
The DNA here is from genome assembly GCA_028704385.1 of Bacteroidales bacterium. Lineage (GTDB taxonomy): Bacteria > Bacteroidota > Bacteroidia > Bacteroidales > F082 > UBA5536. Next base: position 86,490 of record JAQVLA010000012.1, read on the forward strand.
GGGCCAATATAACCCCATCGCGGATCAAGCTGATCCGCAAAAATCAGATTTCCATCAAAGTTTACCTCTTTACGAACAAAACCCGCCATGGCACCAACCTGAATGATAGCACTTTGCGATAGCGGGATGCGCACAGCGGGTAAGATACCGGTGGTAGTTGTTTTGATATACCCCAGGCCTTCACTGGTTTGATTAAACAAAACACCAATGCCACCTGCACCAGGGATGTTTCGGTCGGCAATATCCATACTAAAATTTGTCAGGTAGTTTTCGCCAGGGAGATTCATCCACAGTTTACGTGCGTGCAGTCGTACCTTTAGCCCGAGAGAAAGGCCTGTATAAGCCGGATTGTAATATGTTGGGCTACTAAAAAATTGCGAAAAGTGCGGGTCCTGAGCTTTTAAGTTAAGACTTAAAAATATTATCAGAATCAGCAGGCTTAATTTATATTTGTACGTATTCATGCGTTTCATTATTTGCGATCCGTTGTTCATGTATTCATAAGCTTTCATCGTGTTCCTCCTTTCTGTTAACGGATCAGATTAATGATTCCATAAGGTTTAATATTGCCATCGCCATTGTCAGAGCCTTCCCATATTGTACCGTCCCTGAAAGTTGCAGAAGCCTTCCAGATGTATGAACCCGTTGGTAAATCCTGATTGTTATAGGTGCCATCCCATGCATCTGCAGGGCGTCCATCTTCGAGCCGTGAGCTGGACCAGATCAATTGTCCCCAGCTGGTGAAAATCTCAAGGGTATAGGTCTCCAGATTTTCGCCCTTGCCTTTAAACTCACTGAATTCCTGTTCGCTGTGACCTGGCACAAAGCTATTGGGGAAATAGAGCCCTGTGAAAATGATTTCATAGGCATTGATAGCTGTATCAGGACACAGATGGCTGTTGTAAGCTACCAACATCACTTCATAAAGTCCGTCTTCCTCAAACTGATAAATCGGGTTTTCTTCGGTTGAAGTTTGTCCGGTCATGAAGTCCCAGAAGAAGGTGCTGGCCGAAGGATCACTGGTATTCTGGAAAAATACCTGTCCTTGTTTTCCTTCGTAGCGATCTTCGTAGATAAAGCTGGCCTGTGGAATTGGATGTACGGGCAGGCTATGACGCACCGTATCGCGGCATCCATTTTCGTCTTCAACAACCAGGCTTGTAAAATAAGTGCCGGATTGCATATAAATGTGTTCCGTCAGCCGATCTGTTGCAGTTGAGTCAGTCCACGGATTACCATCTTCATTGTTGCTGTTTGGATCGCCAAAATGCCAGAACCAGCTGTCAATGGGAGCGTCTCCTTCGATGCTCAGATCATTGAAATAAGTGATGTAAGTAACACAACTATCAACAGCAATGAAATCAGCTGATGGAGGTTGCCAGATTTCTATTTCGCTGACGAGCGTATCGGAACAGCCATATTCATTAATTACGACAAGTTGCACATCATACTGCCCATGAGTTGGATACTGATAACTTGTGTTTTGCATCGAAGATGTATCGTGTATCGTTGTCAGATCACCGAAATCCCAGAACCAATTAGTAATTGGTGTTCCATTTCCAATAGAGTTATCCGTGAAAATGGCTTCTGTATTCTGGCAGACAGCTTCAGGGATAAAACGTGCTGTAGGCCTTGGATTGATTGTAATCACTTCTGTATAAGTATCGATAAATGCATTGCCATTAACTGTAGCTTCGATGGTAAGGCTTACTACAAATTCACCACCTTCTGGATCGGTATACGCATGGCAAACAGGATTTTCAGGACTTGTGTATTCGTAATCAGGAGTGTTGTCGCCAAAGTTCCAAATCCATTTGTTAATGGTGCCATTTTCGGCAGCTATGTATGAATTTTCGGTGAAGCATATTTCAGATTCAGCACAAAGTGTAACAGTTGGTACAATGAATGAGGCTTGTACACATGGATCCTGAATCACTTCCTTTGTAATGGAATCAACACATCCGTTGAAATTTGTTACAACAAGAGTAACCTCATATACACCACCCTGATCACTAAACAAATGTGTTGGGTTCTGCAGGTCAGAGGTATTATCAGACCCTGAATCCGGATCGCCGAAATTCCATAACCAGCTTTCGACCAGAGCCCCGTTTCCATCAGAAAGGTCAGTGAATTGGGCAGGGTTTTCGCATAGCCCGGGCAGATATTCAAAGTCTGGCAGTGGCAGGCCATTCACAACAACTTCATTGTAGGTTGTAAATTCACAACCATTCAGATTTGTTGCTGTCAATTCAACGAAGAATGTCCCTGAATTAGCGAAAATATGGCTTGTCGTATCTCTGTATGTGAGGAAAATATCCGAGCCATCGTTGAAGTTCCAGGCATAACTCACGATCGAATCATCTTCGGGCAGGTAGGTAGCTTCAAAGAAGGTTGCATTACCAAAACAGACCTCTGTTGAGGTGAAGTCAACAGTTATGGGTTCCCAGATACAGATTGTGTCGGTTGTAATTGATTCGCATCCAAAGGCATCTGTCACGGTTAGGCTTACCACATAACAAGTGTCGGTTTCGGGGAAAATATGATTGGGATTGATTTCATTGGAGAAATATCCATCATGGAAATTCCAGACATATTCCAGTAACGGGCTTCCATTGCCACTACTTTCTGATTCATCGAAAAAGAATACATTACCAACCGGATCGCAAACCTGATTGAAGCTAAAACCAGCGGTTGGTTTATCATAAATAGATACCCAGCGACTGATTGTTTCAAAGCATCCAAAATTATCAGTTACAGTAAGCGATACCAAATAATCATCTATTGCATTGTAGTAATGTGCAGGGTTTTGAATATCAGAGGTGTTTCCATCACCAAAATCCCATGCCCATTCCACGATGAAGCCATTTAAGCTCACTGTTTCATCAGTGAAGTAGGTTGTATCACCCATACATCCGTTGTTCATGCTGAAGTCGGCAATCGGAACATCATTGACGAAGATCGGGTAGCTTATGCTGTTTTGACATTGATCAATGCTTGTAACAGTAAGCGTTACATCGTATGCCCCCGGCTCAACATACATATAAGACGGGTTTTGCTGGATTGAAGTTCCTCCATCACCAAACTCCCAGAACCAGGTATTGATGTTTTCGCCAATACCGGTAAACTGAGCCGGAGTCGTCATACAAATAGAGTCATCGGCAATTGTGAAGTCAACTTCAGGTAGTTCACTTACAATCAATTCTTTTACTATTGTATCAGTGCAACCCATAGTGTTGATAACAATGAGTGTTACATTGAAGGTATCAGCTACTGTAAACAAGTGTGAGGGGTTTTGAAGTGTGCTGGTATTGTTAATTCCTGAATTAGGATCACCAAAATACCATTCCCATCCAAAGATATCTGTACCACCATTAGTTGAGGTGAGATCGGTGAAAAGTACCGGAACACCTAGGCAAGACTCGTCATAACTGAAATCTGCCATCGGGCTTGCTTCAACCTGCACAAGCTGGCTACTACTATGCTCACATCCAACATTATCAATTACAGTAAGCACTACCTCAAAAATGCCTGGATTAGCATATAGATAATTGATATTTGGGTCATCGGGTGATTCAATAGTAAATACATTACCATCGCCCATATCCCATATCCAGGTTTGGAGATAACCATTTTGAGTAGAGGACCAATCAAGGAACTGAACACTATCAGCAGAACATACAGGACTCGTACTTGTAAATATTGAAACAGGATTTGGCCTGACCACAACCATGAGTGTATCACCATTGCTGCATCCATCAGGTGTTTCTGCTGTAAGGGTAACCATAAAGTTTCCAGTTTGGGTGTAGGTATGTTCAGGGTTTTGCTGCATGGAAGTATTTCCATCACCAAAATCCCAATTCCAGATCACAGCTCCGGGTGCATTTCCAGTGAAACTGGCCGGAGTTCCAAGACAAAGTGAGTCGCTGTCGGATATGATCTCGACCAATATGGCATCGTCAACAGTAATCGAATTCATCACAGTATCCATACAACCGTTGAAATTTGCAATTATTAATGTCACATCAAACGAACCAGGAGAACTGAAGATATGTGAAGGGTTTTGTAATATTGAAGTGTTATTTGTGCCAGAGCCCGGATCGCCAAAATCCCATTGCCAGCCAACGATTTCTCCTCCGCCATTTTCCTGGGAAAGATCTGTAAAGATAACCGGACTTTCAGCGCAAGTGCCAACATAATCAAAAGCGGCAATTGGGCCAGGCGCAACAATCACATCCTGACTTACCGTATTGGAACAGCCATTACTGTTTGTCACAGTTAAACTGGCAATATAGGTTCCCTCAGCATATTGATGACTCACATCAGGATTATCAGGGAAAGTGACGATTACCTCATCAGAACCATCACCAAAGTTCCAAATCCATTCAGTGATATAGCCTGTAGGCGAGCTTGAAGCATTGAAGAACTGTGTGGGAGCACCGCTACAGCTCGGGCTGTCCGTGGAGAAAGCAGCCAAAGGCTCTTCATTGATAAGGATATCATGCTCCACATAACCCTGGCAGCCGTCGATAGCAGTAACAATAAGGGAAACAGTGTAGGTTCCCGGGTTGGAATAGATATATTGTGGAGTATGCTGAATAGAAGTACCACCATCTCCAAAGTCCCATTGGTAGGATACAATATCAATTCCATCGGGTGTGAAATCTATCGGTTCGCCCGGACAGAATGCAGCAGCATCGTATGAGAAGTCGATAGGAATGGTTTCGCTTACTTCAACATCTATTTCAATGGTATTAGTGCAACCCAATGTATTGGTAACAGTAAGGCTAACATTAAAGATTCCGGGAGCTGTAAATTGATGCGAAGGATTTTGCAGGTTTGAGTTGTTATTGGTACCTGAAAGCGGATCTCCAAATTCCCATACCCAACTAAACAAATCAGGACCTCCATTTGGTGAGGAAAGATCAGTAAACATCACCGGCTCGCCAAAACATGTTTGTTCGAAAGTGAAATTGGCCAACGGATTGTTTTGAACATTCACCTGACGGGTAAAATCGTCTTCACAACCCACATTGTCAATAACGGTAAGTGTTACATTGAAGGTTCCAGCCTGCAGATAGGTGTAGGCTACATTTGGATCGTCGGGGGCCTGAATAGTTTGAGTTGTGCCATCGCCAAAGTCCCAAATCCAGGTTTGAATATTACCGTTAGGTGACACAGAGGTGTTGTTAAACTGAATCGGACTATCCAGGCAGACAGGCGAATTTGTTGTAAAACCTGCTGACGGAATATGATTAACGACGACCTGTGTACTGGCATCATTGGTGCATCCTTGCGCGGTTACAACAGATAAGTTAACATTATAGGTTCCTGCTGACAGATAGGTATGAGTAGGATTTTGAAGGGTTGAAGTATTTCCGTCACCAAAAGTCCAGAACCAGGATACGACATTATCAGCAACTCCTGAAAATAAAATGGATTCAGTAAGGCATATATTGGTTTCTGACGGGATGATTTCAACTAAAGGGCTGTCTTCAACAAGCACTTGTTGACTTAGCGTGTCTGAACATCCTGTGGCGTTAGTCACAATAAGCGAAACCGTGTAACCACCAACAGGCATTTCTCCAACGAAGGTATGCGCGGGGTTTTGTAGATTGGAGGTGTTATTGTTTCCTGAAGGAATATCTCCAAAATCCCAGATCCAGGAAACAATATCTGATCCACCATTAGGAATGGAGAGGTCAGTAAAGAGTACCGGTTGACCTGTACAACTGGCAGAATAGGTAAACATGGCCACAGGGCCGGGCTGCACAACAACTGTTTGTGTGTGGGTATCTGTACATCCTGCTGCATCCGTTATAGTTAAGGATACCAGGAATTGATTTGGGGTGACAAACTGATGTGTTATGTTTCTGTCGTTGGGATTGTTGATGGTGTAAACAGTGCCATCGCCCATATCCCACAGCCATTCAGTTATCACACCGTTAGGCGTTACAGAAGTATCCGTAAATAGCATTGCTTCGTTAGTACAGGCTGTCTGGCTGGCATTAAAGCCGGCAATAGGTTCCGGATTAACAATCAGCATCACTTCATCAGTGTTCGAACAACCGTTCATCGAAGTACCGGTAAGCGTTACAAAATACGCTCCTGATGTAGCATAGGCATGTTGCGGATTTTGTTCAGTAGAGGTATTTCCATCACCAAAATCCCAGAACCAGAAAACAGCATCAGCCGAAGTGGCATTAAACTGATAAAGTTCGTCAACACAGGCAAATAAGTTAGAATCGTCAATTTCGACCTGAATGGCTTCCTCAATGGTAATTGTTGCTTCGAAGGTGTTGCTTGCACATCCGCTTTCGTTATATGCTGTTAAGGTAACCGTATAAGTTCCGGGAGCATCATAACTATGAACCGGATTTTGTTGGTCAGACGTATTTCCATCACCAAAGTTCCAGTCCCATGCAGTAATTTCTCCACCACCAGCTTCTTGCGACAAGTCAATAAAATTAACAGGACTATCGGCACACAGGCCACCCTGTATTACAAATGCTGCAATAGGAGCGGGGGTTATTTGTATGGTCTGTGAAGTGCTTGCTTCACAGCCGTTGCTGTTCACTACTGTCAGCGTCACTACAAAGTTTCCGGGCCCTGTGTAGGTATGACTGACGTTTGGATCATCAGGGAAATCTACAATAATTTCGGGAGACTGATCTCCAAAATTCCAAATCCACTGTTCGATGATTCCAGTGTTGGTTGTGGAAGCATCTTCAAATGAAACCAACTCGTTAACGCAAGTAGGAGTGGCTACCTCAAAGTTTGCCTCAGGACTGGTTATTACTTCAATATTAATAAATGAATCATCTGAATAAGCACTGCAATTGCCTTGTCCGAAGCCTCTTAGTCTTAAAATTACGGTAGTTCCTGCATCGCTTGCAGCCGGGGTGTAGGTAGCATTTAGTTCATCAGGATCATTTATTGTGCCATTGCCTTGTACTATCGACCAAATGGTTGAAGATGTATTAGTAGCAGTGGCTTCATCCAGCTGAAATGCCTCTAATTCGCATGTAAAATTGTCGGTCCCGGCAAATACCTCCGGAAGCGGATCAATCTGAATATTGGTTTCAGAAACAGCGACTTCACTGTCGCAACTTCCTACTCCGGATGCGGTTAATGTTAAAGTCACTATTGTGCCTGCATCAGTGATGTCGGGGAAGTAAATGGGATTGATTGCGTTCGAATTGGTAAGGTTGCCATTACCATTGTGTGTCCAGTTGATTTCCGAATAGTAGGAAGCCGTTGCCTGAGTTACCTGAATAGGATTTAAGACACATGTGCTGAGCGATGCTCCTGCATCAGCGGTTGGCATTCCTTCGATATAAATATTGATCAGGGAAGTGGCTGTTAAATTCAAACAGGGGCCTTCGCCGGTTGCTGTTAATTGCAGCGTTACCGTTGTTCCAATATCTGATTGATGTGGCTGGTAGTTCGGATTTAAGGTATTTGGTGAATCTATTGAGCCAAATCCGGAAATCACTTCCCAATGCACAGTACTATAGTTTTCAGCAGTTGCTTCATTTAACGGATAAGCGGAGTTGACACAGGCACTGTCATTCGTTCCGGCAAAAGCCTGAGGCTGAGGATAAACCTGAATCGTCGCAAATGATGTATCGGTATTACCAACACATTCTCCACTTCCATAGGCAACCAATCTGATGACCATATCGGTAATTTCAGTTACCGGATCGGGATAGAAAACCGGTGTAATCCAACCCGGGTTATCAAAACTACCTTGGCCTTCGTGAATTTCCCAACTCCAGTTGGATGCATTTTCTACAAACGCACTTCCAAAGTGATATCCCTGTGTTTCGCAGATTAAACCACCTGGTCCTGTTTCAGCAACAGGCAGCGAATCCACAAATACTGTAAAACTGCCACTGATGTCGGTAGCTTCACAAAATGGATGTACCGTATAGTTTACGCTTACGATCTCATAGATTGTTTGATCTGTTGGACAAATTTCAATCGAATAATCAGGATTTGATGGGTCGAAGTTTAGGGGCGGCTGCACAACTCCATTGGCACTATAGATAAGTTCGAACGGAAGATCAGACGTAACATTAAAGTTGAGGGTGGTGCAGTTAATTTCGCAAATGGTAGTTGAGCCAGCGAGTGATGCCGTTGGGAGTGCGATTTCATCAATCGCGATATTACCGTTCATGGTAGCACTGCATGTGGGATCATCGGCAAAATGTGCCATTACAAAATAATTACCTTCACCAAACTGTGAAACCGGGAACCAACTCAAAAGCTCTCCTGTTCCTGTTATCTCAGCCATTACCGGATTGCTGATGTCATCTTTGAAAAGTTGATGAATAACCCCTGGCTGTGATGAATTTAAAACCAATTCAATGGCATTGTCATCGCCAAAACAATAGGAATCTTCGCCAACTATTGTAAGTGTATATATTTCAGGGCCATCGTAGATATTGATGGTCCCCGGCATTTGGGCACTGCAGGTAGTGGTTGGATTGGTGGCTACTACATAATATTCGCCTGAGGTGGAATAAGTTCCAAAAATCAGCGCAGCACCAGTTCCGGCCAGGGTAGTCGTGCCATCAGGTTGAAAAAGAGTGTAATTGACACCTGTTTCGGACAGTTGAAGTCCAATCTCAACCGGTGGACAGTTCCATCCAGCTTGTGGCACTGATCCATTTGCTGTTATGCTAAAGGGCAGAGGTGGGTCATTTATCTGGATTTCTCCGTTCATCCATTGCTCGCAGCCCGTGGCATCATCGATGGCCAGTACCCGGTAGTTACCGATTATATCATAGGTTCCGAAAGTGATTGCATTGCCATCACCGGGGATAGTAGCTACTGGATTGGAACTAAATGGGATACGATGTAATTGGTAGGTAAATCCGGCATCAGAATCAGACAGTCCAATTTCTACATTATCATTACTACACCACTGACCCGCTGAAGGTGTGATGTTGTACGCAACTGGCAAGGGCGAAACTGTTCTGATGCCATTCATTTCAATGGAACAGTTTTGGCCGTTAACGGCTCTGGCATAATACTGGCCCGGATTGCTTACAGGGTCAAAATTGATTTGTCCGCCATCAGTACTTACTATTGTTTGGATCAATCCTGCAATGTCGCTCCACAACTCATAGCTAATGCCTGCTTCAGAACTATTCAGGTAAAAAGCAGCAGGAGGGCATTGTGGTTCAGCAGGCAGAAGTGTACGAACAGTCGGAGTTTCGAAAATTTGTAAGCTTCCCGACATGGTTGATTCGCAGCTCATACCGTTAGGATGATTATTGATCGCACCAATGGTGTAATTGCCTGGAACAGATTGTGCGCCAAAATTAACGGAACCGTCAGATCCATCGTCTGATAAAACCAGTTGATCATCCCTATATAAATAATAGGTCACATCCGGCTGAAAGTTTTCGAGATAAATGGCTATTGGCGGACAGGCATTTCCTTGTGGAACCATTTCAAATACTTCCGGATTAGGATAAATGGTGGTAGTGCCGTTCATCCATGTCCAGCAATTAGTTGTTGGGTTTACAGCCTTAATCCTGTATGTGCCTTCGTCAAATTGTGGCCCAAAGTTAATCTGTCCACTGCCACTGCATGTCAAAGGTCCTTGAATCTCAATAAATTCTTTGTTAGCTGGTTCCAGGTATAAGTAATATTCAATCCCTGCCTCACATTCCTCCAGGATGATATCAGAACCAGCACAGCCATCAACCGGAGCTATTACATATTGAATTGGCTGTGGATTAACAACTACCTGATTTGTAAAGAAGATTTCACATCCGGTGAGCGCATTAATTGCATGAATACGATAGGTGCCTGGAGCAGCTAATGTTCCAAAACAAATAGAGCTTCCGTCAGAAGCACCAGGGACTATATTTCCAACGGGCTCATTACCAAGCCAAAGCTGATAATTAATTCCTGCCTCTGAACCTAACAGGCAAAGTTCTTGGTCGTTTTCGCATAATTCTCCTTGTGGATATATTTGAAACTCTTTTGGGATTGAATCGGCGATTAAGCTTCCACTCATATCGATTCTACATATAACATCAGTGTAATCAATGTATGCTGAAACCGTATAAGTTCCGGAATTTATTTGACTGCTAAAATTCAACGGATTACCTGTTCCATTTAATGTCTCAATGGCAGGAGAGTAAAATCCATTAAAATCTTCATAGTTTAATTCGTAAATGGCATTTATTTGCGAACCACCAAGGCGTGGAATGATCGGCACGCAATTATCCCCTGGTTGAGAATAGCTGAGCGAATAGATATTGGGTAATGAATTTACAATTATTTCAGCAAAACCATCCATATCTATCGTTAAACCAGTTGAAATATTTTCTGCTCTAACTGTATAAATTCCCTGAGTTGAAAATGCACCAAATTGGATAGAATCCCCTGTACCTGGAATATCAAGCGATACGCTGGTTCCATCACGCAACAGGGTATAGGCTATACCTATTTCAGAACCATCTAATCCCACCTCGGCAGAAGAACCGAAACAAATGGAACCGCCTCCAAAAACATGGAATACAGATGGATAAGGGTTGATAATAACAGTTACAGAACCAGCCATAGCGTTGGTGCAAGCTGTAATCGCATTAACTGCAAGAGCTGTATATTCACCAGCTAATGTTTGATTTCCAAAACTCAGCGGACTACCGGTTCCTGCAACCGGGGTTCCGATTGGAGAGCCGTCTAAAAAAAGTTGATAATCGACACCTATTTGTGAATTTGTGAGCGCAACAGGCACACCTATTCCTCCCTGCGGATAAGAGCCTCCACCGGTCATGCTGTATGTTTCCGGTAACGGAAGCGTATCGACCTGAACGGATGAAGCCATATCATTTTCACATCCGGAAGTAATAACAGTAGCCTTAACAGTGTAGCTTCCAACTATAGATTGCTCGCCAAACGAGATAGAGGATCCTGTTCCATTTACAGCAGTGCCTGCAGGAGTTCCATCAACATAAAGTTGATAACTAACTCCGGTTTCAGAATTTGAAAGACCAACTTCCACACCGGATTCTCCAGTGCAGTACGAGCCACCACCTGTAACATTATAAACGATAGCAAGTGGCCTAACTGTAACACTAACACTCGATGTTGCGGTATTATACCCATCATTTATGATAACTGTATAATTGGTTGTTGTAGTTGGATTTACAACTGGATTTTGTTCCGTTGAAGTCCAGCTTCCGGGATCGCTGCTCCACGAATAAGTATAGGCTAAATTACCGCCTGAGCCTATTGCATTTAATTGTGCTGAAGCACCGCTGCAAATCACACTGTTATCAACGCTGGCAATAACGCTTAATGGATCACCAACAACAACAACCTGCATGTCATCCGTATCTGTGCAGCCTTTTGAATCAGTAACGGTTAATAGAAAATCAGTTGTTGCAATAAGATTCTCCGTAATTGGATTTGCAGTGCCTGCACCCGTAGCAATCATATTATCAGGTGTCCAAAGATAGCTCCAGGGGCTTGTTCCGGAACTGGCTGAACCGCTTAAAGTTGTTGAAGTTCCATAGTTAATTGGGATGTCGTCACCAGCACTTGCTATGGGCAAAGGATTGATTGAGATGCTTACATTACCTGTCATATCTCTCTCGCAAGAGGTGGTTATATGTGTAGCATATACGGTATAATTACCCGCGCTTGTTTGAGTTCCAAATGAAATGGCAGAACCGGTTCCAGATAATGGACTTCCAATGTCTGATCCATTTAATACTAATTGATAGCTTACTCCGGTTTGTGAACCATTCAGACCAACAGCTAATCCGCTTCCTCCACTACAATATTCACCACCTCCCGTAACTGTGAATAGCGTTGGAAGTGGGTTAACAGTAACTGTAACAGAATTGGTTGCTGTATTAAAGCCATCATTAACTGATACGTGGTAGATTGTTGTCTGTGTTGGATTTACCTGAGGACTTTGTTCATTGGAGGTAAACCCAGCCGGTGTGGAGGTCCAGGAATAATTGGCAATGTTTGCACTATTTCCTCCCGTAGCTTCGGCATTTAAAAGTACGGTTTCACCATTGTTACAAATAACATCTTCCACAGCAGTTGCTGTTACAGCTAGTCCAGTTCCATCAAGTGTTATACTTACAATATCACTTGCAATACAGCCTTTGTTATCTGTTACTCTGAATGTAAAATCAGTATTAGTGTAAAGATTGGTAGTGGTGGCAGTAAGGCTTGTGTTAGAGCCGGAAATGCTGGCAGCTGGTGTCCATAAGTAGTTATAGGGAGAAGTCCCAGAGCCTGCAACACCAGTCAATGAAGTGCTTGTTCCATAGGGTATGAGCTGAAAATCACCGGCATCTGCAGTTGGCAGTGGGTTGATGGAAATTGTAGCACTTCCTGTCATATCATTTTCGCAGTTCGTTGTTGCATTTATTGCACGCACGGTATAGGTTCCTGCGCCTGTATTATTAGTAAATGTTATAGAATTTCCGGTTCCCGGAATAGGGCTTCCGAAATCTGATCCATTCAGTATCAATTGATAGTTTACACCAGATTGCGATCCGTTTAGTCCAATATTAACACCTGTTCCTCCACTACAGTATTCTCCTCCTCCCGTAACATTAAATACTGTTGGAAGCGGATTCACTGTAACCAGAATCGTGCTTGTTGCCGTGTTGAAACCATCCCACACAGAAACATTATAGGTTGTTGTAAATGTAGGATTAACAGTTGGATTTTGTGCTGTTGAGGTAAAACCGGCAGGTGTGGACGTCCAGGTGTAATCAGCCTGATTATCACTATTTCCTCCCAATGCCTCAGCTCCTAATTGGACGGTTTCTCCGTTATTACAAATTGGGTTGGGCGAAGCGGTTGCAATAACACTTAGAGGGTCCCCAAGTGCAACGATCTCAACCTGATCAGTTGAAGAACAAAGTTTGTCATCCGTAACTTCCAATTCAAAGAGCTGTGTTACATAAATATTTTCTGTTGTCGCTGTCAAAGAATTTTCACCTGTTGCTATTAAGCTAGCCGGCTCCCATTGATAGAGTAATGTTCCTGTTCCTCCGGATGCGGTTCCGGTGAGTGTTGTAGGTGTTCCATTGGGTATTGATTGTTGTGGCCCGGCATCAACAATGGGTAAGGGATTTACGAAAACAGGATACACAAAGGGTGAGGTAGCCGGACATCCGGTTTGTTCATAATTTACACTAATGGATTGATTTCCTGGGGTATTCCAGGTCACTGTTGCTGTATTATCTGTTACGGTTCCGCCGGAGTTAATCGTCCCACCAATTACAACCCAATCATAATTTGTCATGCCGGGCTCTGTGGTATATACATTGGTTGAATTATTACAAACGTCATCCCAGCCTGTTATTGCTGGCGCAGGAAGGTCAAGAACAGTTACATTATAAACAGTTGGGGCTGCGGCATCACAACCATTTGCTCCGGTGTAGGTAACTGAAACAGTTTGAGGGCCAACAGTATTCCAGTTTACAAAGAGGTTTGCGTTAGTGGATGACCCAACAATAGCTCCACCTCCAGATACTGTCCATTGATAATCTGTAATGCCTGCATCACTATCTGTGGCATATTGCACATTGGTTGCACCTACGCAAACTGAGCTGGATCCTGTAATTTCAGGTGTTGGCAATGGGAGTACAGTAACCGGATACTGTGTTGCTGTGGCTGCATCACATCCGTTTGCGTCAGTGTAGTTAACTGCAACCCATCTTGATCCTGCTGTTGTCCAGTTTACGACAATAGAATTTGTGCCGGATCCGGAAGTAATTGTGCCTCCTGAAATCGTCCAATTATAATTAGATTGACCTAATTCAGTATCATAAACAATACCCGTAGCTCCCACACATTCGGAGTTGCTTCCAGTGATATTTATTATTGGTTGCGGATATACAGTTACAGGCAAAACGAATGGACTTTCTGCATCACAACCATTTGCGTCGGTATAATTAACAGATATCTGCTGAGGACCTGCAGTATGCCAGGTAACGGTAGCAGTATTGCTATTTGCAGTTCCTCCAGCGGAAATTGTTCCACCTGCTGATACTGACCAGGTATAGAGTGATTTACCACTTTCAGTTGTGTAAACAACACCTGTTGAACCTGCACATACATTGCCGTCTCCATTTAAGGTAATTATTGGCAGCGGTTGTACATCAACAGCCAGTGTAGCAGGATCACCTGCTGTGCATCCCGCTGTAGTAGTATAGTTTACAGAAACAGTTTGAGCACCAGAGGCGTTCCA
>JAQVLA010000026.1 GCA_028704385.1 Bacteroidales bacterium
CTAAGTCCTGAGGCTTGTTGAAGGTCTATGAGCTCATAATATCTTGCTGCTTTATCCATGCTTTTTTTGGTGCGCAAGTTAGATGGATCAAACTTTTGCTGCAATACGTGCTAGGCCGAAGGTTTACAGTGTAATTCGTTTTATGAATCGATTTCCTATAAACGTTTATGCTTATTTAAACTGAAACAAATTTACATATTGGTCAAAAACATAAATCCGATCGCGCTGTCCTCCAGTAATTTCCTTCAGAATGTCAATTTTCTCCAGATCTGCAATCAACTTATAGGCACTTACATTACTTTTTCCAATGATAGCAGCAACTTGAACAACATCTGTTACTGGTTGTCCATATAACTGGTTTATTACTTTTCGTGCGTCTTTTCCCCTGCTCCCCATTGGTTTCAAAAGGGCATCCATTCCCTGCTGCAGTTGCATAATCCCATCAAAAGTTTGAATTCCTTGTTTAGCTGTTTCCAGAACTCCAGATAAAAAAAACTTAAACCATTGACTGATATCATTATTTGTTCTTACCAATGTCAAATTATCATAATACAACTGACGGTGTCGTTCAAAAAAGTCAGACAAATACAAAATAGGTCTTTTTAAAATTCCTTTGCTTACAAGATATAGCGTTATTATCAGTCTTCCAACACGTCCATTACCGTCCAAAAAGGGGTGAATGGTTTCAAATTGATAATGAATTAAAGCAATTTTGAGTAAATCAGGCATCGGGTTGCTTTCATCATTTGCAAACTTCTCCAAGTCACTCATCAAATCACCAACATAGTTATGTGGTGGCGGAACAAAAGCAGCATCGTTCAATGTAGCCCCACCAATCCAGTTTTGGCTCCGACGAAATTCCCCAGGAAGTTTCTGTTCTCCACGAACACCTTGCAACAGAAGTCTATGTGCTTGTCGTATCAAACGGTTTGAAAATGGCAGGTTATGTAACTCTTTAACAGCTTCATTCATGGCAGCAATATAGTTTTGAACCTCCTGCCAATCATTTCGAAGTTCTGGTAAAATATCTTCCTTTTGCATAAAAGCTTCCTGCATTTTAGTTTGTGTACCCTCAATACGAGAAGATTGCGTAGCCTCCTTTGCGATATGCATTCTTATAAACAGGTCGATGTTTACGTACTCACTATACATATCCAACCTTCCTAACTGACGATCGGCCATACTTAAAAGTCTTAAAACATCCATATCATCAAGCTGCCAATACCTGTTGAGGTGTTCTGGAACAAAAGCTTTATAATATCCTTGATTTACCATAACACCTGATTTAAACCTCTTCATCTTTCAAAAATTGTTTATTCGATAGAGGCAAATTTAAGAAATTGCTCAAAATCTTTACTAACTTTTTCCTTATTTAAGTTTTTGTGCCATTTTCTTAACTAAGCAGCTTTTTAGTTAAGGTTTTTGAACTAAGGCTTAGTCCCAAAAAAATCTTTTTCCGGAGATGCCATAAATAATCAATTGAGAATCTTCTAAATTCTGATCATGATTTTCTTGTTTAGCAAACTTCCAAATGGTGTTCGCCGAAAATTATGAAATATGATCTATTTGATGTTTGTAGGGCAAAATCTTCCTTTAGAATAATTCTAAATTATGTTTTTAGAACCACTACATGCACCCTACCAATTCCATACATAATCTTATACAATCATTTCATTACTCTACCTCATTTTATTTATACTCTGATTTTCTATTATTTATATAATTCTTAAACACTACATAAAACTCATCACTTTCTGACTGTCGGAAACCTGGTATTAATTCTATGTTAATTAATCATTACATTTGACTTCGCATAACCTTAAATCGGATTCAGCTTATGTTCACCTTTAAACATGCCAACAAATCCATCGAACTGATCGAAAGATTTATGGATAAAATTGACCAGGGTGTTCTTATATTTCAGGAAGGAGTGAAAAATTACCTTTATGAAAACAAAGAAAATTTTGCCAACAACCTAAAAACCCTGTCCACCCTCGAAACGGAGGCCGACATTATAAAACGTAAAATTGAAAACATGCTCTATACGCAATCGCTGATGCCTCAACTAAGGGGCGATATCATGCGATTGCTTGAGGACCTCGACAACTTTATTGACCTCACCAAAACCAATTTATTTCAGTTTGATGTTGAGATTCCATTCATTCCATCGGTGCTGCACAACGATATGATCAAACTGACTGAGCTTTCTGTTTTGGCTGCTGAAACCGTGATTCCGGCTGCCCGGGCCTATTTCCGCGACCCGGAATCCATCAAAGAAAAAATCCATCGCGTATATTTATATGAACATGAAGCTGACAAACTTGCCGATAACATCAAACGAAAGGTATTTCAGGATATGCCCTCACTTAAGCTGAGCGAGAAATTTCACCTCAGATATTTTACACTTCATATCGAAAACCTTTCAGACGCTGCGGAACGGGCGGCCGATCTGTTGACAATAATGGCCATCAAGAGAACGATCTAATTTGTAACACCAAACGAATTGCTTTTTTTACTTTACATATCAGGGGGATTATTTCTGGGCTGGTCGCTGGGAAGTAATGATGCTGCCAATATTTTTGGCTCGGCAGTAGGATCAAAGATGGTGAGTTTTAAGCGTGCTGCCTGGATCGCCAGCATCTTTGTAATAATAGGTGCAGTTTTTCAGGGAAAAGGAGGAGCCGAAACACTCAATGCACTGGGGGCAGTTGATGCTTTGGCTGGTGGTTTTACAGTAACCGTTTCAGCCGCCCTCACCATATTTTTGATGACACGCAGAGCACTTCCGGTATCAACCAGCCAGGCTGTCGTTGGGGGAATTATCGGATGGACTCTTTTCACAGGGAACGAACCTGATCAAACTACTTTCTGGAAGATTGTATCTACGTGGGTTAGCGGCCCCATCTTAGGCGCGCTCTTTGCGGCCCTGCTATACAAATTAATGCGGTTCACACTCCGGAAATCAAAAATTCATGTTATAAAACTGGATGCCCTTATTCGTATCAGCCTCATCCTGACGGGAGCATTTGGTGCTTATAGTTTGGGGGCCAACAATATTGCCAATATAATGGGGGTGTTTGTATCTGCTGCTCCTGATATTTTGATAGATTTTGGCTTGTTTAGTCTTGACGGCATTCAACTTTTGTTTTTAATTGGCGGCCTGGCAATTGCAGTGGGAATATTCACTTACAGCGAGCGGGTAATGAACACGATAGGCAATGGCATTTTGTCTCTTTCTGCAGAAGCCGCTATTGTGGTGGTATTGTCGCAGGCTTTGGTTCTCTTTCTATTTTCATCGGCTTCATTTTCTTTGTTTCTAAACAATATTGGTTTACCCGCCCTTCCTCTGGTACCGGTATCAAGCACACAGGTAGTAATAGGATCGGTACTGGGAATTGGTCTGATAAAAGGCACACAGGAAATTAAAACACGTGTTTTGACTGGTATCGCAATAGGCTGGATTACAACCCCTTTCGCTGCCGGAATCCTGACTTATTTTTCACTTTTCTTTATCCAAAATGTTTTCAATCTACCGGTAAGCAGTTTAACACAAGCTTCACAACCCTTTACAGAAAATATTTCTTCGCCAGGTGGGAGTTTACTCGAATACGACTTTATTATCCCTGGAATCATAGTGTTTTGTGCTTTGATAATCAGCCTGTTAATCTATATAGTGTTTTATCAGCAACGGAAACGACTGAAAACCGAAAATCAATTGCTGTCACAACAAAATGAATCCTATAATGCACAAAAAGCTCTGACCGATCTTGAGATTACTGCCATTCAAAACGAAAAAGAAAACTTAAGCCGGAAACTTGAAAATAAGAGAAAAGAGTTTATTGATGCTGCACTTAACCTGAGCGAACAACGCGATTTTCTGGAAACAATTCTTAATGAGATAAACAGCATTAGGCATAGCGATGAAAACAACGGCATCTCGCAAAAATTACTGGCACTCGAAACCCTGATCAAACAGCGCATGTCGTTCAAAAGTGAAAAAGAAGACTTTTATGGACAAATCGAACAGGTTCATCATGATTTTCTGCAAAAACTCGATACAGCCTTCCCTGATTTAACAGATAACGAAAAACGACTTGCAGCCATGCTACGACTCAATTTGCCCGGCAAAGAAATTGCCACACTCATGAATATTTCTCCAAAAAGTGTTGAAATAGCCCGCTACAGACTCAAAAAGAAACTTGGTCTTTCAAAAGACGAAAACCTGATAAACTTCATTAATAATCTTTAAACCAAATGCTATGAAAAAATTATGCATGTTTTTAGCCATTTTGTTCGGTTTTGGAATCGCAACAGTTATGGCTCAATCAATCAAGGTTACAGGCAAAGTAGTATCTTCCGAAGATGGAAAAGCACTTGCCGATGTAACTGTGAGGCTCAAAGGAGCCATTGCAGCCACCACAACGACTGCCGATGGAACTTACACCATCGAAGTGGATCCGCAATCTACCAACACATTGATTTTTAACCATCCGGATCATGATGAAATTGAGCTGTTTCTGAATGGAAAAAACACGCTCGATGTAGAAATGGTAAGCAACATCCGTTACAATCAATACGGTGTTAAAGTGAACCGCAATCCGTTATTTGCCGAAGAGAGAAATGGTATCCTTGTGCTGGAAAGCACAAAACAAGATTACCGTGTTTGGTTTGATGTGCGTGTACAGGCTGATGGAGCCATGTTTTTTGGCGAACCCATGAATCCTATTGGCAACGGCACTTCTATCCGAAGAGCACGTTTCGCAGTAAAAACTGAGTTTGCCACCAATTGGTATGCGGAGTTCGATCTTGACATTGCTAACTCTGAACTTGAACTCAAAGATGCTTATCTGGCCTACAATTTCAACGAAGGCTTGCAGGTAAAGGTAGGCCATTATAAAGAAGGCTTCTCTATGGAGCGCACAACTACTTCACGCTATCTCACCTTTATCGAACGTGCCAATGTGGTGAATGCCCTGGCACCTTCGCGCCAGGTAGGTCTGTCAGCCAATTATCAGTACAACTGGTTGAATTTGAACGGAGGAGTTTACTTCCAGACTGTTGGCGATCCGGAAGAGCGTTTGTTCTCAAAAGATAACAACAAAGATTTCGGAACAGATGAAGGCGTTTCATGGACCGGAAAAGTAGTAGGTATGCCATTTTATAAGGATTATACCAAAGGAATACATTTAGGTGTTGCTGCCTCTTATCGCACCCCAAAAACTGATGCCGAATCACCTGGTACACTGCGCTATAGCACCCGCTCCTTATCCAGTATAAACCGCAAAAAATACATCGACACCGATTTGATCCCCCATGTGGATCACACCATTCTGACCAATTTTGAATTGGCAGCATACTATCGTAATTTCCGCATTCAAGGCGAGTATATGATGAGTGATGTTAAGCAAAAAGACAATTTGGGCACACATCATTTTGATGGTTTTTATGCATTTGGTAGTTGGCTCATCTTTGGCGGACAATATCAATACGATACCCGTGACGCTGAGTTTACACAGGTAGCACGGGGCAAAAGCTGGGGCGATGTTGAACTTGCTTTAAGGTATGACTATCTGAGCCTCAACAGCGGATTCGATAAGATTATGGGCGGTGCCGGTGAAGGCATTACCGTAGCTCTAAACTATTATGTGAACAACAACGTGAAAATAATGCTCAACTATGCTTATCTGAAACACGATCGTTATGCTTCGGGCAAGGGTAAATTATTCGTTGGTCACGATGCCAACGGCGATCTTACACGTGATCCGGCCGCCGTTGTAGATGCTGAAGGAAAAGCAGGAGAAAAATACAATATGATCGCTATCCGCTTTGAAGTAGCTTTCTAAAATAATTCATTAATTAAAAAAAATATTACACATGAAAACAAAAAGTTTAATACTTATGGTCGTCCTGATGGGTATCTTTTTCACAGGATGTCTGAAAGACGAAGTGTTTCAGGGAGCACCAACAGTAAGTGATTTGACAATAACGCCACAAGCTCCTTCAGAAAATGAAGCAGTAATGGTTAGCATAAAAGTTACTGACATGAATGGTGTACAAAGCGTTAGCCTGTTTTATGCCCCCGGTGCAGAAGCCATGACAAAAGTGGACATGACTGCAAACGGAGCCACTTATACAGCAACCATCCCCGGACAAGCTTCAGATGTTACCGTAAACTATTATGTGGCTGCCACTAACGTTAACGGACAAACAACCTACTTCCCCGAAGGTGCTCCACAAACCACAGCCAGTTATACTGTTGGGGCTCCACTGATCGTGATGAACGAGATTTATTCGCGAGGAACACCTGAAGCTCCTGACTGGGTAGAAGTTTATAATGCTTCCGATATCCCTGTTGATATTTCCGGTTATCTCATTTATGATGCCGGTGGACAGTCAGGGTCAAAACCCAAAATGGCCTTCCCTGCAGGTTCCGTTATTGCAGCAAAAGGATTTTTAGTGATTGTTGTTGACACTGAAGATGAAGCCGGATTCGGAATTTCCAGTGGTGGTGACGAACTGTGGCTCGAAAATGCAAGTGGCAACCTGATTGACAATGTAAACTGCCTGGCAATGGAGCCCACACAATCCTACGGCCGCAATCCCGATGGAAGCAACAACTGGGAATTGCTCAATGTCATCACCAAAGGCGCACCCAATAGCACTTCTGATCCTGTTGCCATCGTAAAAATGAATGAAATCTACAGCAGGGGCAATGCAGAAAATCCTGACTGGATAGAAATCTACAACACCTCTGATTTTGAAGCCGATATCAGTGGATTCAAAATTTATGACAGTGGTGGACAGGAAGGCACAAAACCTAAAAAGGAAATTCCTGCCGGAACAATCATTCCTGCACATGGCTGGACTGTGATTGTTGTTGACACCGAAGACGAAAGCGGCTTTGGCCTTTCGAGCGGTGGCGAAGAAGTTTGGCTCGAAAATGTGGCCGGAGAAATTATTGACAACATCAGCTTCCCTGCGTTGGAAGAAAACCAGTCGTACGGCCGTTATCCTGATGGCGACAACAACTTGCAAATACTTTATGTGGTCACACCTGGTGCTGCCAACGACAACACCATGCCTCCTGCCGGTGTGGTTCTGATGAACGAACTCTACTCGCGCGGTACAGCTGAAAACCCCGACTGGATTGAGATTTATAATGCCGGAGAAACAACTATTAACCTGACAGGTTATAAAATTTACGACAGCGGCGGACAAAGTGGCAGCAAACCTAAAAAGGAATTCCCTGAAGGAACCTCAATCACTCCCGGAGGCTTTTATGTGATTGTTGTTGACACGGAAGACGAAAGTGGTTTTGGTCTTTCAAGCGGTGGCGAAGAAGTATGGTTCGAAAATCCCGATGGTGATATCGTTGACAACGTTATTTTCCTGGCTATGGAAGAAACCCAATCGTATGGCCGCTATCCTGACGGAACCGACAGCTGGCAGCTGCTCCATACGATTACTCCCGGAGCTGCCAACGACAACACCATGCCTCCTCCGGCTGTTAGCGTACTGATGAATGAAGCCTATTCAAGAGGTACTGTTGAAAATCCTGACTGGATAGAAATCTACAATACTACTGATGCCGATATTGACCTCAGTGGATTTAAAATCTATGATTCCGGTGGACAAGGTGGAACAAAACCAAAAAAGGAATTTGAAGCGGGTACTGTCATCCCGGCTAATGGTTTTTACGTGATTGTGGTTGACACCGAAGACGAAAGTGGATTTGGCTTGTCGAGTGGCGGCGATGAAGTTTGGCTCGAAAATCCTAACGGTCAAATCATTGACAATATCAGTTTTGGTGCTATGGAAGAAACACAATCCTATGGCCGCAAACCCGATGGATCGGATAATTTTGTGATATTCACAGAAATAACCAGAGGAAGCTCAAACAACGATGCCGGCACGTTGCCCTAATCAGCTTTGTATCTATCTGACCAGCCCATTGCGGCTGGTCAGATTTCTTGTCTATCACATTAATCCTCCTGTAATATCAGGTTGCTTATTATTCTCATACTAAATGAAACACAATGACTAAAGAAAAAATCGCTATAGGCGAACTATCAAAACCCCGTTTTGAGTTCAGGTCTTTCGGACAAAACTTTGATGCCGCTCACAAGCGAATGGCCTCACTTTCTGCGCCCGTTCCAGAAAAAGTGCGGGAACGACATTCCGATGAAATCTATATTCTTTCGCGAACCAACGACATCAATAACACAAAGATACGCGATGGTAAAATGGATATCAAAACCTTTGTTCAAAGCATCGATGGCCTCGAACAATGGAATCCCCTGATGAAAGGCGAATTTCCAATGGCAGCAAAAATACTGACAACCGAAGTATTCCCTGCCTTTCGGGTAGAAATTCCAAGCCTTTATCAGGATGTTTATTCTGTGGAAGAATTTCTGGATCTCATCAATATCCATCCTAATCTGCAAGCCATTAATGTGCATAAACAGCGTTTTGCCTATATGGTAAACGACACCATCTGCGAATACGGTATCGTTACTATCAATGGTGCAAAAGTTGTGACCATCAATTCTGAATCAACAGAAATTGACAATATCAAAAAAACAATCAGGGATCTGGGCCTCGAAAGTGTTGAAAACATCAATTACCTTCAGGCTATCAAACGTGTTATTGGCATGATTAACAAACCCTTAGCAAACTAATAAAATGGCAAAAGAAATTGAACGTAAATTTCTGGTTGATGGTGATTTTAAGCCTTTCAGCAAAAAATCAACCCGTATCGTTCAGGGATACCTCTCTTCGGTTCCGGAGCGCACTGTTAGGGTACGCATCAAAGGCGAAAAAGGTTTTATTACCATCAAAGGAATCGGCAGTGCTTCGGGTGCCAGCCGCTACGAATGGGAAAAAGAAATTCCGGTGGCAGAGGTGAAAGAGCTGCTGCAAATCTGCGAACCCGGCGTGATTGACAAAACACGTTATCTGGTTGACGCCGGTAAACATACTTTTGAGGTGGATGAGTTTTATGGTGAAAACCAGGGACTGATCGTTGCTGAAGTTGAGCTCTCGGCCGAAGATGAATCATTTGAAAAACCCGAATGGCTCGGAGAAGAGGTAACCGGCGATGCGCGCTATTACAACTCTATGTTGATGAAAAATCCTTATTCTAAATGGTGATAGAAGGTTGCAGGCAAACAGTGGTTTAGTTCCTGTTTGCCTGTATTTTTTTGCTTATACAGCTTATGTTTGAACGATTGAATTTACAATAGCAATGGAAAATACACCCACAACAAAAGCCAAATCCTATGATGTGCTCGATATGCACAATTACCGCATAGAAAAACTACCCAAACGAAGTAAATCGAAAATTGAGCGAAGCCTTGCCATTGTGGGTATTCCACTATCAATTCTGGCTTTTGTGTATTTTGGTTTTTTTGCTCATATCTCCTTTTTATACGATTTCGATCCTGCAAGTGTGCTGGCAGGCAAAGCCAAAGCAGCATACGACCTGCTGGGTGCTGAGGGTTTTATCCGTTCCAATCATCTGATGCTTGCCATTTTTATGGGTTCCATCATTTTGTGGATTACAGAAGCTATCCCCAATTACCTCACCTCGCTTATTCTGATCATCAGCCTCGTGCTGACAGGTGTTTTGCCCGAAAAGGAAGCCTATGCACAATTGGGTCATCCGGTAATGTGGCTTAATATCATGTCGTTTGTGCTGGCGAGTATGTTAGTAAAAACCGGAGTAGCCAAACGCATTGCCTTGTGGTTTATCCTGCGATTTGGTAAAAATGCCGGCACCATCTTCATCAGTTTCATTGTGATTAATGTAATCCTGTCGGCTTTTATTTCGGCCACCACGGCCAAAGCAGCTATTTTGCTGCCAATTTTTATGGTAATCGCCGCCATCTATGGTGCCCGAAGTGGCGACGGTAAAAACAATTTTGGCCGAAGCATCGTTTTGCAAAACCTGCTCGATATCAACCTGGGAGCAGGAGCTTTTGTTACCGGTTCGGGGGCTAACCTTTTAGCTGCTGCTCTGATTGGAGGTGCCATCGGAGGCAATATTTACTTCTCTGACTGGATGATGGCGATGTTTCCGGTAATGGTAGGATTGATGTTTGTTGGATACCTGCTGGCCATGAAAGTTTATTTCCCGCTGAGTCCGGAAGAGCGCATCCCGCAAATTGAAGGCGGTATGCAACGCCTGCGTCAGGAATATGAAAAACTGGGAAAAATCAATGGAGAAGAAATCCGATCAATCATCATTTTCATTGCCATCCTGGGATTTTGGGCTACCGACAGATTGCACGGAATCAGTGCAACAGCCGTAGCTTTTGTGGGTGCTATTGTGGCTTTGCTGCCCCGAATTGGCGTAGTAAAATGGAACGATGTGGACATCCCCTGGCATCTGATGCTTTTTTCAGCTGGTGCTTATACCCTTGGATCAGGATTTTCGATAACAGACCTTCCATCCATTTCGGTTAATGCATTTTTCGATCATTTGGGAATTGGCGATCATACGCATTTCTGGCTGCTTTATCTGCTGCTCACCGGAGTGATGATCTTCAGCGCACTTATTTTTCAATCCAAAACCATGCGCACCATGATCTTTATCCCAATCGCCATTGGCGTGGCCAATCGCTTTGGCTTCGACGTGATTAGCCTTGCTTTGCCCACAGCATTCATGATTGAGCATGTGTATGTGCTGCCCTTTAACAGCAAACCGGCAGCCCTGCTTTTCGAAACAGATATGTACAGCTATACCGATGCCTTTAAATTTGGTTTTAGCATGATGCTGATCGCTTATCTGCTGATCATTTTTGCCGGCGAAACCTGGTTCCGTTTCCTGGGTATCACGCCCAATGGCGTTTTCGGAATTTTTTAAATCCCGTTTACTCAAAACAAAGCTATGATTGATGATCAGGTAAAAATACACAACAAATTTTCTGTTGAATTTAAACTGGGTTTTACCACCAGACGAAAACAAAAACGCAACGATTTTGTGGTAAACACCTGGATTTTTATTCCAAACAGCCTGGATATCAACCCTTACACCTACGAGAAAAAAGACTTTTATAAAGACCTGAAATCCAACATCCGACTGATCACGCCGGTGTATTTGCTTCGCGATATTATTCAGGATTCTAACAGCCCGATCAATCTGCTCGAAACAGCCCTCAACACCGTAGCCAGCGATCCAAGCCGCACCAATATCAACAAATACGAATACCACATCAAAATGTTTGTTTCGATTGTTAAAAGTGCTATCCGCAACGAAACCAATCACATACTATCCAATAAAATTGATGAAGACAGGGATTTTCTGATCGACACCTTTGTGAGTAATATTCGCAAAGTAACATCTTCGTACCGCGATCTGAGACGCATCATCAATGTGCCGACTATTGAAACTAATTTGCTTAATTTTTATCATTTTGGTGATATTTTTATGAGCAATCTGATTGAGCAACATGCTTTTAAGCTGCTCGACAACCTAAACCTCACGGATAAAAGGACACAGTCGCCGGCCCGTAACCTGTTGATTCAATTGATTAAAAAGGAAAGAGGCTACAAAACTTCAAAAGATATTCCCATAACCGAAAACCAGAAAGCCCGCAAAAACCGTGAATTGGTTTACCAGTTCAATCTGCTGAAAAAATATGCCGAAAACGTTCTTTTTCTGACAGCCCGCCGCAAAAAAGACGGCATCTTAAAGGAACAGATCTTTCTGAGTCTGGCAGCCGGCATCTCAATGGTATTTGCAACAGCAATTGCCTTTTCCTTTCAAAAAACATACGGCAATTTCACTATGCCGTTTTTTGTTGCCCTGGTGGTGAGTTATATGCTCAAAGATCGTATCAAGGAATTGGGACGATACTATTTTGCACACAAATTAGGGAAAAGCTATTTCGATCACAAAACCCATATTGCACTCAACAACAATAATATAGGATGGAGCAAAGAGGCCGTTGATTTCATTCCCGAAAAAAACACCCCAGAAGAAGTGATGCGCATCCGTAGCCGTTCGGCTATTCTGGAAGCCGAAAACCGCAACAACAACGAAAAAATCCTGCTTTACCGAAAACGCGTCCGCCTGAACAGAAAAAACCTGGATAAGTGTGGCGATTATCAGGTAACCGGAATTCATGATATCCTGCGTTTCAATGTCTTCAACTTTACGCAAAAAATGGACAATCCGGAGGTTCCACTTTATTCACTGGGCCAAAATAATGAGGTGATCATGCTCAAAGGAGAAAAGATTTATTACCTCAACCTCATCATGCAATTTCGTTTCGAAGAACAGCTCGAATACCGCCGATACAGACTGGTTTTGAATCGTAGCGGTATCAAGCAGGTTGAATCGCTGCATAAATCTGATTCGCAGACCTTTTAATCAAATTCCACATGAAAAATGAAAATCAATCTTAAATTTTTAATTACGCTGTTTTTGATAAGCATTCACTTTTGCTCATCAGCTCAGCAACAATTTGTTGATCCGATACAAATGGGAGAAATCTCATCTGCTCTGCGCGAAACTTCAGGAATTGCTGTAACAGCAAGCAATAAAATCTGGTCGCATAATGATTCGGGCAATAGCAACGAGATTTTCTGTATTGACACCAATGGCGTTGTTCTGCGCTCAATCACCATTAGCAATGCCGAAAATGTGGACTGGGAAGATATGACACTTGATGCTGCCGGAAACCTCTACATCAATGATGCCGGCAATAATAACAACGACCGCCACGACCTGAAAATTCTGAAAATTCCAGATCCTGATCTAATTGATGGCAATGCAATTGAAGCCGAAATTATCTCTTTTGTATTGGAAGATCAAACGGCATTTCCACCGGCACAAAACAACCGAAACTTTGACATTGAAGCCATTGCATACAAATTTGGCTACCTGTATTTATTTACCAAAAACCGCAGCACACCACAAAATGGATGGTGCAAGATGTATCGCCTTCCTGCCATAGCAGGCCAATTTACGGCCAGTCTGCAGGATAGTGTTTTCCTGGGAGCAAACAATGACGATGCACGCGTAACTGCTGCCGATATTCATCCTCAAACCGGCGAACTGGTTTTACTCACTGCCAACCGGATCATTTCATTTACCGATGCAATGGGAGATCGTTTTCTGGATGGAGTAAAAAATTATTACACCTTCACTTCCGAAATGGGCCAGATTGAAGCCATACAGTTTGTCGAAGGCCGAAAACTTTATATCACCGAAGAAGGTTCATCTTCAAATCCAGGCTATATTTATCGTGTTGATCTGGGAACTATCAATGGATTAGATGATCATTCTTTCAAAAATTATTCTCAAATCTTTCCAAATCCAACATCGGGAAGCTTTAAGCTGAAAACCACTTTACCGGGTTCGCACAAAGCTATGATCTATAACATTGATGGTCAATTGGTTGGCGAATTGAATATTAATGCAAACGAAACGATAAGCAGCTTCACCCTGAAACCAGGATTATATCTGATTCAGATTAATCTTCCTGGAAAAGCATTTCAGGAAAAACTGATCATTAATTGAAAATCCAGGCGAAACTACTTCAGGTTTCGAATGGCTTTCATCACCGGTTCAAAGATTTTATCGTACACTGTCTCAATACTCCCGTCACCATCAATTGTTATCACCTGATTGTGGTTGTGATAAAAATCAAGTACAGGCTCGGTGCGCTTCTGATGTTCTTCGAGCCTTGCTACAATGGTTGTTGTTTCGCTGTCATAAGGCATTCGCTCAGCGGTTTTGGCCCGGGCGTCAAGACGTTTAATTAATTCCAGAACAGGAACTTGTAAGTTTATCACAGTGGTTATTGCAGTACCTTGTTTTTTAAGAATGCCATCCAAAATGTAGGCCTGTACCAAAGTTCTGGGATAACCTTTGAATACATAGCCCCTGCTTTGGCCATCATTTTGCTTGAGTTTCTTTTCGATCAACCGAACCACAATTTCATCCGGAACAAGTAATCCGGCTTTTAAAAATGGTTCAATCTTTTCGGCCAAAGAACCAGCTGCTTTTACTTCTTCGTGCAATAAATTTCCGGTTGAAATCACCTGTAAATTAAATGCTTTGGCCAGCCGTGCAGCCTGTGTAGCACGTCCGGAGCCGGGATAGCCAAACATAATAATATTGGCGGGACGCTTTCTGAGTTCTTCGGCAATATGCTTGTCAATCTGTTCGAAAACATATTCTGTTGTGCCGTTTCCATCAATAGTGGTTGCAATTCCCGAATCCGTATAAAACTCCAGCAAAGGAAAAGTCTTCTGATGATATTCCTGTAGTCTCCGCTTAATTACTTTCTCATTATCATCGGCCCTGTTTTGTTCGTTTGCCCGCTGAAGCAGACGTTTTGTGCACACCTCGTCCGAAACATCCAAAATGAATATTCGCGACAACACCGTTTGAAGCCGGGTGAACAAACCATCCAGGATAAAAGCCTGAACATAAGTACGTGGGAAGCCGTCGAAAAGGAAACCATCGCCATGCTTCTGACTTTGTATTGCTTTTTCAATAATTTGTACAATAATTTCATCATCCACCAAGCCGCCTGACTCAATAATATGCCTGGCTTTTAAGCCAAGTGAAGTGCCTTCATTTATTTCATTTCGCAAAGCTTCTCCCGTTGAAATATAAGTTAAATTATAACGGGTCATTAACAGATCAGATTGTGTGCCTTTGCCAGCTCCCGGAGGGCCAAATAGAATCAGATTGAGCATTGTTTAATTTTTTAGTTTTCAAGATAAAAAAAACAATGCAATTTACGAAATATATTGGCAGTATTGTACTTTACAACTAACTATAATTATAATTCATCCAATTGATAATGAAACCCAAAACCGTCTCATCAGGATCTTGGCAATATCATCAATTATAACATTTTAATAATAATATATTAAGTTTTATAATATGATTTTTTAAAACTTCCCTATACTAAACCCGGCCGTTCCTCTCTTCCATCACGATACTTCGCAAAACGTCCGGCATCTTTAGCATGTACCTGATCATGGCGATCCCATGGCCAACCACCAAACTGTGTTTGCTGAAAATCGTAAAAGGTCTGTCGCAACTCGGCTTCTGTGTTCATCACAAAAGGACCATAATGGGCAACAGGTTCGTTAATGGGTTTGGCTTGTAAAAGCATGAAAAGAGCTGGCTCAGCACCTGAATTTTTTAGCAGAATATCTTGATCAGCCTCCAACATAAAAGCTTGATCTTTAACAATTTTTCTGTCTGCGACTTGTATATTCTCACCCTGGTAACAATACAAATTTCTCACCGCCTGATCAGTAGCAGCGGGCAAAGCCCATTGTGCGCCGGCTTCCATTTTAATCAGCCAGATGGCCACTTCATTGTCCGGATCAGCGGCCCATGAATCAGGCGCTGGTTTTGGTGCTTTCACCTCATCCAATTGTCCGGCAATGATTCTTATTTCGGTAGTTTTGCCGTTTTCATCCTGCTTATTTACGATCGGAATCTCTTCACTCCACAACATCTTAAAATGGGGCTCGGCATGTTTTCTGGCTTTGGGCAAATTAAGCCAAACCTGAAACAATTCCAGCGTATTATCACCTTCCTGATTCAACAACGGAAACATCTCGCTGTGTTGCAAACCCGTTCCGGCCGTCATCCATTGCACATCGCCCATGCCATAACGCCCGGCCTGTCCGTGTGAATCGGAATGATCCACAAAACCCTGCAAAACAATAGTTACTGTTTCAAATCCCCGATGTGGATGAGCCGGAAAACCCGGAACTTTTCTGCCATGATACATACGCCAGCCATCTTTTGGCGTAAAATCCTGCCCGATGTTACGACCAGCAAGAGATGCATCCGGACCAAATTCAGCATTAGCTTTAGGATAATAATCCAGGTGATGCACACAAAACAAAAACGGGTTACTCACTTCCCAGTTGAAACCCAACGGAAATGATTTTATAATAGGTGAAGTTGACATATGAAATCTATTTAAGGTAAAGGTACAAATTCTGTTTCGCCTGGTACTTTTGGAAACTGCTGCTGTTTCCATTTGTTTTTGGCAGTTTCAATCAAGGCTTTTTCCGAACTCACAAAATTCCACCAGATGTGGCGCTCCTCTGGAAATGGCTCACCGCCGAAAAGAAAGATTTTCGACCTAGGAGCCAGTTTCAGGCTACATATTTTTGTTTCTTTCGCTACCAGAATGCGTCCTGAATGATGCTCATGTTCTCCTTCAAAAACGCTGCCTTCATGGATATAGAGTGCTCTTTCGCCATAGATTTCTTCTCCTAAATCCAAGCTTACAGCTTCCTCACTTGCTATTTCAATAAAATAAAGCGGGCTGTGCACCGGAACGGGTGATTTTTTCCCAAAAGCCTCTCCTGCAATCAGTTTGAATTTGGCATCATTGGTTTCCCAAAACGGAAGCTCATCTGCCTCGATATGCACAAAAGAAGGTGACATTTCTTCCAGCGATTTTGGCAAGGCCACCCAAATCTGCAGTCCATGAAGCTTATGAGCCTCATTACGAAGACCGTCTGGCGTTCGCTCGGAATGTACCACACCGCTTCCGGCCGTCATCCAGTTGACGGCGCCCGGCCTGATGCGCTGCACAGAACCGATGCTGTCGCGATGCATGATCTCGCCTTCAAAAAGATAAGTGAGTGTAGAAAGCCCGATATGCGGATGCGGCAACACATCAAAATGAGTGTTGACATCCAGTTGTGCCGGCCCCATATGATCCAGAAAAACAAAAGGCCCAACTGCTCGTTTCTGCCGAAAAGGAAGTAATCTGCCCACCAAAAAACTACCAATGCTGGCCGCACGTTCTTCTATAATAAGGTCTATATTCGACATAAAAATAGTTTTCAAAATTTGATGAGATAAAGATAAGGCATTCCGTGTTTCCTTATCAGCGTTATGATAATAGAAATCTGAAATATCATTATATATTCTATTTCAATGTTTTAGCTTGCATTCTTATTTGGGATGAATATAAATTATGCTTTTAGACTATTTCTTATTGCCTTTTTGATGCTGCCATTTCAAAAGCTTTTACTTTTGTTTCGTAATTTTACGAAATACGTAATGAATGGCTGAAGAAACGACTTATACTTTCGAACAAATTAAGCTGGCGCGAATAGCCAAAGCGCTTGGGCATCCGGCACGGGTGATGATTCTGGAACTGCTTTCAAACCAGAGCTGTTGTTATAGTGGCGATTTGGCTGATGATCTGCCCATTGCCCGTAGCACGGTTTCGCAGCATCTTAAAGAACTCAAAGATGCAGGACTTATTCAAGGTGAAGTGCTTCCTCCCAAGATTAAATATTGCCTCAACTTAGAAAACTGGGTATTAGCCCAACAACTCTTCGGAAAACTTTTTGAAAACAAATCCCTAAAACCTTAATAATATGTCAAAATCCATTAAAATTCTGGGCACCGGCTGCCCAAAATGTAAAACACTCGAGCAAAGCGTTCGTAATGTAGTTGCCGAAAATCAGATTGACGCCGAAATCTCCAAGGTAGAAGACATCATGGATATCATGAATTATGGTGTGATGCGCACTCCCGGACTGGTTGTTGACGGCAAAGTTGTTGTAAGCGGACGGCTTCCATCTGCCGAAGAAATCAAAAATTTCCTGAATTAATTTTTATTAAAAACCAAAACCCCTAACCCAATGAAACAATTCTTTTTAATCAGCCTTTTGATGCTTGTGATGAGCAGCTTAAGTGCCCAAACAGAATCCTCAGCTAAAGAAACCCAAAAAGCAGTGCTGGATGTTTACTACACCCACAGCACCAATCGCTGTGCAGGTTGCAAAGCCATCGAAAAAGAAACCCTCGAAACCCTCAACACCCAGTTTAAGCAACAAATGGAAAATGGCGAAATAGCGGTTCATATCGTGAATATTGATTTGAAGAGAAACAAAGAAATAGTGGATGAATTTGAGGTGTGGGGTTCCAGCTTGTTTATCGTAAAAAATGGAGACACTAAAAACCGGACTGACCTCACCAAAGAAGGATTTGCCATGGCGCGTACCAAACCGGAAGAATTTCGAGCAGTAGTTGCCAAAACCATCAAAGAACAACTCAATTAGTTGTTGATTTTTTTAAACCTGCTGTTAAGGTCTGTATATCTGGTTAACAGCTAAATTGTGTAAGCATGGATTTTTTACAAAGCCTGCTGGATAATACTTCATTGCCCTTTTTAACGGCACTTCTGTTGGGTTTGATGACGGCAATAAGTCCGTGTCCCCTGGCGACCAATATCACAGCTATCGCCTTCATTAGCAAGGACATAGAAAACCAGCGTAAAGTTTTTATAAATGGCCTGATTTATACGTTCGGTCGTGCCATTTCCTATACAGCAATTGGTGTGATACTCTTTTTTGGTGCCAGCACATTTTCTGTTGCCGGATTTTTTCAGCAATGGGGCGAAAGGCTGTTGGGGCCATTATTGCTGATTATCGGTATATTTATGCTGGATATTATTCGCATTAACTTCCCGGGATTGGGTAAGCTGGGCGATAAAATGGAACAAAACCCCAAAAAGGGATTCTGGCATGTTTTGCTTCTGGGAATAGTGTTTGCACTGGCTTTTTGTCCATATAGCGGTTTGCTCTATTTTGGCATGCTGATCCCGATCACAATTGCCAGTCCGTCGGGTTTATACCTGCCAGTGATTTTCGCGGTGGCAACAGGCCTGCCGGTTATTGTGCTGGCCTGGATGCTGGCTTTTACCGTTTCGGAAGTGGGCAGCTTTTACAATAAGCTCAAAACCTTCGAGAAATGGTTCAGAAAAGTTGTGGCCGTCGTTTTTATCCTGGCAGGATTGTATTATAGCTTCATTTACTTCATTCCTCAAAACTGATTCCATCATGGAAACTAAAAAAGAACTTAAAATATTAGGTTGGATCATCGCCATTTTCCTTTTTGCATTTTTCCTGCCCATTGAAAATGAGCGATTTCTCACTGCTATAGATGCCACATTGGATTTAACACGTTGGTACGCCCGAGAGCACGTTATTCTCTGTCTGCTTCCGGCCTTTTTTATTGCAGGCGTCATCAGCGTTTTTGTGAGTCAGGGAGCAGTGATGAAATACTTTGGAGCCAAAGCTAAAAAATGGGTGGCCTATACCGTAGCTTCTGTTTCAGGAACGATACTGGCTGTCTGCAGCTGCACGATTCTGCCTTTGTTTTCGAGTATTCACAAGAGGGGCGCAGGTTTGGGGCCAGCCATTGCCTTTTTATATTCTGGTCCTGCGATCAATATACTGGCAACCATTCTCACTGCGCGTATCCTCGGTTTCGAGATGGGTGTAGCCCGTATCATAGGCGCAGTGGTATTTGCAGTAGTCATTGGATCGGCCATGTCGCTGATCTATCGCAAAGAAGAAAGAGCCAAACGTGCCGAGCAAATGAATTTTCCGGACATGCCCGAAAAAAGACCGATGTGGCAGACCTCTTTTCACTTTTTTACCCTCGTACTGATTTTGGTTTTTGCCAACTGGGGTGCCCCTTCATCTGATGAAACAACAGGCGCCTGGTACTGGATTTGGTCGAACAAATGGCTGATCACCAGCTTTTTCGGCTTGTTCCTGATCTATTCACTCATCTTCATCCTAAAGATAAATTGGTGGCATGTTGCCCTTGCTGCACTCACCACTGCGGCTGCCGGATTGCTAATCAGTTCTCCTTTGGTCCCTATGGTTGTGGCTATTGTCGGCTTGAGTATCATCACCCTTTTGGATAAAACCGATGAAGATAATCCTGAATGGACGCGCTCGGCCTGGGATTTTACTAAGCAAATCATGCCTTTGCTGGCTGTGGGAGTTGTTACTGCAGGTTTTCTGCTGGGCTCAACACATGATGACATCGCCATTCCGGGTATCATTCCCAACGAATGGATAACAGCGATGGTAGGTAGTAATTCTGTTTTTTCGAACTTGTTTGCCTCCGTTGTAGGTGCCTTAATGTATTTTGCCACCCTCACAGAAGTACCAATTTTGCAAGGTCTAATCGCCGCCGGAATGGGCAAAGGACCGGCATTGGCGCTTTTACTCGCAGGACCATCCTTGTCATTGCCCAATATTTTTGTCATCAGCGGTGTAATGGGAACACAAAAAACACTGGTATATGTGGCGTTGGTAATTGTGATGGCCACGATTAGCGGATTAATTTATGGAGGATTGTTTTAGCAAAATACTATCACAAATACTTCATCATCACCGAAATAAATACAATCGCAATTCCCAGCAGAAAAGAAACAGCAGCCAGTTTTTACTGTCTTTTATGTCATTCTGGATCTCCAAATATGTATTTCAGTTTGATTGAAAACATCCAATAACAATAACATTAAAGGATTTTCAATCAGGGATTCATTCTTGATCAAGCGAACTTGACTTATACAATATAAATGAAAATTTCCGCTACAGTTTGAGGTCGCAATCAATAATCCAAAAGCTATATCTTCTTGATTACATGAAGCTTAATAACGTTCTGTTGTAATTTTCAACAGCTGTATATTATTTCATCACTTACATTTTAAGCACTCATTTACTGATTGTTACAAAATTTTTATAAAATAAGTGTTGCATTTTTCAACAATCCGGGCTCAAAAATTGAAAAATGGAGATATCTGTATTGCGTTGATTTTGTGTGTAATAGAAGGTAATTTTCTGCTTTGGCACACAAATTGAACATACATAGCAGAAACATAAATGTGATGAAAACCACGGAACATAATTCAAAAAATCATAAAGACATGAAAACACAAACTTATTTCTCAAAATTCATGATGGCACTTTTGATCCTTGCCTTTGCCATTCCGCTTAAGGCAAATCAACAAAAGGATTCAGATATTGTAAAGAATCTTGCCATCAGCTGGACAGATGCTTTTTCAGAGCATCAGCCTCAAACCACCTTAAAGCTGCAAACCCCAGAATCAACCGATTTTGGTGCTGACGAAAACACATTGCTCATCACAGATGAGACTCATTTAGCCAAGCTTGATCACCAAAGCTGGCGCATGCCGATTGCACGCAATGTGGTTGTTGGAGTATTCAATATTAGCCATCCCGAAACTGCCAGCTGGAACGAAACCGGATTTACTGCTGAGGCATTGGCTGATTTCATGCAAAACAATCCCATTCTTATTTCAGAGGATGCTGAGCTGATCGAAATGCTCGAAAACTTCACCGGATCAAAAGCTGATTCCTGGAAGCTTGAAAAACTTGCTTCTGACAAAGCTGTTTTGCAGGCAATTTATCAAACCCCAAATAAAATTGGATTTGTGAGCTACAATGCTATCAAATCTGAAGCAATGGCTGAAAATAATAGTCAACTGGCACTGCTTCCAATCGATCGCAATGCCAATGGCAAGCTTGATCCGATGGAAAATTTCTACGCAGAGACAAGTCGCTTCGAACGTGCCATTTGGATGGGAAAATATCCTCATTCCCTTACAAACACTTATTTTCTGGTAGCTGCCAACACTCCTTCTGATGCTCAAATCAGCTTTATAAACTGGGCATTGAATGAAGGACAACAAACACTTGCTGCCAACAATATCAGTCAACTGCCAGTTCCAGAACGATATGCGCAGATTGAAAAAATCAACACCATTCCTGTTGCACCGCCTGCCACAATTATCAAACAGCACACCTGGCAAAAGCTGATCCTGCCTACTTTAGGATTGCTGCTGATTATCGGATTACTTACCGGATCCTTGTTTTTTAGTCAGAAAAGCAGAAACGAAAACCTCATCAACAGTCTTGAAGCTGATCAAAATACAGCTCCAAAACAAACCCCTGCGGGATTACTTTTTGATCGTACCCACACCTGGACTTTGATGCAAAAAGACGGCTGGGTAAAAACAGGTGTAGATGAATTCATTCTGAATGCCACCGGACCGTTATCACGCGTAAAACTTAAAAAAACAGGCGAAAAAGTGGAAAAAGGTGATGCCCTGATCAGCCTGATCCAAAACGGCAAAAGCATCACAATTTTTTCGCCTGTAAGTGGTGTTGT
This sequence comes from Bacteroidales bacterium, assembly GCA_028704385.1. GTDB lineage: Bacteria > Bacteroidota > Bacteroidia > Bacteroidales > F082 > UBA5536. The sequence goes on from JAQVLA010000026.1 coordinate 22,001, forward strand.
GAAAGCAGTAAACGAAACCATCAACACTCATATTCAGGAACTTAACCAATCTCCTTATGAAAAAGGATGGCTTTATCAGATTGAACCTTCAAACTGGCAACTGGAAAACAAACTGTTGATGATGGTGAATGAATATTCAAAATGGATCAACTTCGAGATGAATCGTCTGCGCGATTTCTTTGCCTCCATTTCAGCCAGCAACAACATGCATCCGCAAATTGTTTTACAGGATGGTGGCGAACCACAGGCCGATATCCTCAAAAACTGCAGTCCGGAAGTATGGGAAAATTTCCAGACCAGCTTTATTAACCCTTCCAGATAGTTGATACGTTTTTTTTGACCAAACAATAACCCTCACTCTAACCCAAACCCTTACTAAAAAATGAAGAAAATTGACCGCAGGTTCTTCCTGAAAGCGATGGGTGTTACGGCCGCTACGCTGGCAGTAGGAACCTCTAAAACCACCACTGGAGATCCGGCTCATGTAGCCGGAGACCTACCCGAACTAAAAGGCATATTGTTCGATGCCACTAAATGCAAAGGCTGTTATGGCTGCGAATACGATTGTGCCTGGGAACACGAACTCACTGAACCAGATGTAATAGACGAAGACGAACGCCGCAAAACCGATCACACACGTCGCACTGTCGTTAACAAATACAACACTTCTAAAGGTGAGGTTTTTGTTAAGTCCCAGTGCATGAATTGCAACGATCCCGCTTGCGGAGCAGCCTGCCTAACACAAGCCATGCACAAAACCAAAGAAGGACCAGTGATCTGGCGCGACGAAAAATGCATGGGTTGCCGCTATTGCATGGTGTCTTGCCCCTTTGATATGCCCAAATTTGAATACCACAGCACCAATCCAAAAATCGAAAAATGTGACTTGTGCTATCACCTGCAACAACAAGGTGAAATGCCTGCCTGTGCCTACAACTGCCCAAATGGTGCTTTATTTTTCGGAACACGGAGGGAGTTGATTTATGAGGCAAACAAACGCATTGCTGAAAATCCGGATTTGTATTATCCTCATATCTATGGCGAACATGAAGCTGGCGGATCCAGCTGGATGTATATTTCTCCGGTACCTTTTGAGGAGATAGGTTTTAACACTAAAATTCAGGCCAAATCGTATCCGGCACTTACGAAAGGATTTATTTCGGCCATTGCTCCTGTTGATATCCTTTTACCCGCTGCCTTGTTGGGCATTTATGAAGCAACAAAAAAGAACAAACACACAAATGCTGAAAAGGAGGATTTGTTATGATACAGGCCACACCTCAACCATTATATCAGGAGAATAAGGAAACCAATGTGTTTAAATTTATTCTCAGCGAATTAAAACCTCAAGGTAAAATCTTCACACCTTTCAACGTCATCAGTATTCCGGTTATCATCACCGGATTGATTATCATGTATATCCGCTTTACGCAGGGAATAGGTTCAGTAACAAACCTCAGCCAGGAAGTTCCGTGGGGTCTTTGGATTGGTTTTGATGTAGTTACAGGAGTAGCCTTTGCAGGAGGAGCTTATGTGCTGGTTTTTATGGTCTATATTCTAAACCTTGAAAAATACCGGCCAATAGTAAGAGTTACTGTTTTGAACGGCTTCCTGGCTTACCTGTTCTATTCAGCTGCCCTGCTACTGGATCTTGGACGGCCACTTAGCATCGTTAATGTTATCATAGGAAACGGATTTGGAGTAAGCTCGGTATTGTTTTTGGTTGGCTGGCATTTTCTGCTCTATATGCTTGCCCTTCTGCTTGAGTTTTCACCTGCCATTGCCGAATGGCTCAATGCCCGCAAAGCACGCAAATTCCTGTCGGGGCTTACGCTTGCTGCCGTTATATTTGGCATAACCCTCTCGGCTCTGCATCAATCCGGAATCGGAGCCCTGTTCCTTATGGCAAAAGAGAAAATTCATCCTTTGTGGTACAATAGCTATATGCCTTTGATGTTTGTGGTTTCCAGCGTTTTTGGTGGTATTTCCATGGTAATTCTTGAAGGCAGCATAAGTAGCAAAGTGTTTGATTATCAGCTTGATAAAAATCATCACAAACAGCACAAAAGTATTTTGCATGGTTTGTCAAAAGTATGTGCTGTGGGTATGTTTGTTTACTTATTCATGCAAATACTCATCTTCGTACATCAACAAAACATGCCTTATCTGTTCAGCCCGATGGGTTATTGGTTTATGTTCGAATTGCTGGGTTTTGTGCTGCTTCCGATGTTGCTATTCTTTCAAAGCTACCGAACTCAAAATATTACGATGATAAAGGTGGCCAGTGTGCTTACCCTGCTTGGTATTGTGCTCAACCGGATGAATGTTTCCATCATCGCTTTTCAATATGAGGCCGCTGTACGCTATGTACCCACCTGGCAGGAATTTATTGTGACACTCACAATAATTTTCATTGAAATATGGGTGCTGCGCTGGATCATCACACGAATGCCAGTGTTAAGAAAATCGCCCGATTGGGTAAATACTAACCACTAAAAACTTATAATTATGGAAGGAATTCATTACTATAACCTCTTTGCCACCAAAGGCACTGAATATCTTTTAACCATCATTTTCTTTATATTATTAATACCTTTTTGGATCATGCTAAATAAAAAAACGAGATCAGAAACAGTTACCAATTCTATCGCCAATATTTTTGGGACTGTATCTGTGATACCACAGCATTTCTATATGGCGATGAACCATATCTGGATTAAGCCGGTAAAGGCAAACCATCTGCGGTTGGGGATAAATCATCTGATCGGAAACCTTGTCATCACAGAACAAATCGTGTTGAAGAAAAATCCGGGAGATGCCGTTGCTAAAGGCGAAACTATTGCCGAACTACATTGTAATGGAAAACTTCTTCAGCTCGTTTCACCCCTGAGTGGTGTGGTACAAAAAACCAATCCTTTGCTTGAGAAATCGAGTGGGATAAACAATCTTTCGCCATACAGCAAAGCCTGGATGATGGAACTGGAAGCCGAAAACTGGCAGCAGGAAGCTCAATTCTTGATCAGGCCAACATCAGTAAAAAGTTGGATGATCAACGAATTAAGCCGCGTACGCGATTTCCTGGTTCAGATACAATCAGCACATCAGCCTGTTGCTCAGCCTATTATTCTTCAGGATGGAGGCGAAATCGACCCACAGGAGTTTGCTAAAATGCCCCACACTATCTGGAATGATTTTGAACAGGCATTCCTAAAACTACCAGAGCTAAATTAGACAGATTCTAAGCATCTTACCTGCATCTTTTATTGTATTTTCGAAGCGTATTATACAACTAAACGATGCAGGTTAAACTTTTTTATCCAAATGGAAACTAAAAAATACAAAACTAAATCTGGTCTGCAAAACAGCATTCCGTTTCGCTGGTTTCGATCCACCATATATAGTCGGGTGATACTCAGCATCGGACTGATGACCTTATTCCTGTTTGTTTCCTTTGGCTTGATTTATCAATCGGTACACGAAAAACAACTGAATGAAGTGATACTGCAAAGCGGCGAAAATGTTGGCTTAATCGTTGAAGGTGCTATGTATCATTCAATGCTCGAAAACAACAAAAGCGAACTGTACAATATCATTGATGTCATCAATACCCTAAGCAATATTGATGAAGTAAATTTATACGACCACAACCACGATCTGGTTTACGGGTCATTCTCTTTGTATGACGAAATGAGTAATCCCGACTGTAAACAATGTCATACCCAGATGGATACGCTTTTCCCAAGAACCGAAAAAGCCTATTACATATTTGATGAAAACAGTCTTTGTGAGAGTACCACCTCCGACAAACACCGGCAGCTGTTGATTCGCACTCCCATTATGAACGAAGCTTCGTGCTCCACTACCGAATGCCATGCTCACAGCCCCGAGGAAGACATCCTGGGAACATTTATCATTAAAATGCCATTGGCGCAATTGGACAAAGCCGTTCAAAAGTCGTCCATCGATTTTTATGTAATGGCAATTATCAGTTCGGTCATTTTGCTTGGTTTATTGATCTTACTCACCACGCAAAAAATCAAGAAACCGCTCAATGCACTGCTCAATGCAAGCATCGCCGTTGCCACAGGTAAATTAAACACCCGTGTGGATATTGGCAATGATCAGCTGGATGATATGCGCCTGGTTGCCGTTACCTTCAACTCCATGCTCGACAACCTGGAGCAGGCCACCGTTGAGCTTGAAAACTGGTCGCAACAGCTCGAGTATAAAGTTCAGAAAAAAACGGAAGAATTACGCTCTGCCCAAAGCGAATTGATTCAGCTCGAAAGGATTGCCTCGCTGGGAAAATTATCGGCTTCTGTGGCACACGAACTTAATAATCCCCTCTCGGGAATTCTGATTTATACGAAACTGATTTACAAGCAACTCAACAACATTGAGTTATATGCTTCCAAAAAGGAATCCATACTGAAGCATTTAAGTTTGATTGAATCAGAAACCAAACGTTGTGGAGAAATTGTAAGAGGTATGCTTGATTTCTCGCGTAAAGATCAGGGCCAAATGAGTGAGGTACATCTGCATCAGGTACTCGCAGAAACCTACGAACTGATGGCGCATCCCGTTCGCATGAATCAAATCAGCTTTTTAACTGATTTCAAAGCCACAAACGATCTGGTAAAATGTGGTTCCAATCAAATAAAACAAGCCTGTGTTGCGCTTATCATGAATGCCACCGAGGCAATCAACGAAAATGGTGAAATAATCCTGCGAACCACCAATCCTGATGACAAAAGCTTTCGTATCGAAATTATCGACAACGGGAGCGGCATCAATGAAGAAGTGCTTCCGCATATTTTCGAGCCTTTCTACACCACAAAGCATGGCGTAAGCGGCATAGGCCTGGGGTTGGCCATTGTGCATGGCATCGTACAACGGCATAAAGGAAAAATTGAAGTCCTTTCAAAAGCTGCCGAAGGAACAACCATGGCTATAATTTTACCCTTAAGTGTTGAACCTATCCAAACAACAACATGAAAAAAAATTCGATCTTAATTGTTGACGATGAAGCATCTGTTAGAGATTCATTATACAACTGGTTTCTGGAAGACGGCTTTGAGGTATCCTGTGCCGAAGATGCTTCAAAAGCACTGAAAATTCTCGATCATGAGCATTTTGATATCATACTGGCCGATATCAAAATGCCAGGCATGGATGGTCTGGAGCTTTTGCGCCGAATCAAGCAAATAATACCAGATGCTATCATCATTATAATCACAGCTTTTGCAACTGTTGACACTGCCGTTCAGGCACTCAAGGACGGAGCTTTCGATTACGTAACCAAACCCTTTGATCCTGACGACCTGTCGCACCTTATCCGCAACGCACTTCGTCAGGTATCGCTACAGGAAGAAAACGAAACACTACGCGAAAGAGTAAGCGTACTCGAACAGGTTGAAGATATCATTGGCGAAAGTGAAGCTGTTAAAAAAATGTTGTCTGAAGTAGAACAAGTTGCACAGTCCAATGCATCTGTTATCATCACTGGCGAAAGCGGAACAGGAAAAGAACTGATTGCCAAGGCAATACATGCAAATTCGCTTCGTAAATTCTTTCCACTCGTGAGTGTGCATTGCGGGGCTCTTACCGAGAGTTTACTCGAGAGCGAATTGTTTGGCCACGAAAAAGGTGCATTCACAGGAGCTGTTTATACACGTAAAGGCCGTTTTGAAATGGCTGATAATGGTACCATTTTTTTGGACGAGATAGCCACCATCTCCTCAAAAATGCAGGTTGAGCTTCTTCGTGTTCTCGAGTCGAAAAGCTTTGTACGCGTGGGTGGAAACAAAACCATCACCTCCGATTTCAGGGTGATTTGTGCTACCAACCGCGATTTAAAGAAAATGGTAAACGAAGGCAGCTTCCGCGAAGATTTGTATTACAGGCTAAATGTTGTTAATATCAATGTGCCGCCATTAAGAGAAAGAAAAGACGATATCCCGCTATTGGTAAATTATTTTATCGGGAAATACTGCAAAAGCATGAGCCGTCCGATAGTTACTATGGATGCTACCGCCATGAAACGTCTTGAAGATTATGATTTCCCGGGTAATGTCCGAGAATTGGAAAACATCATCGAACGTGCGATTGTTGTTGGAAATGGCAAAGAAATCAAACTGCGTGATCTTCCCCTTGGCAAAGCTGTTACCATTTCCAAAACAGAGAGTCTGAACGATCTTGAAAAGCAACATATCGCTCAGGTGCTAACCAAATATGGTTGGAACATTTCACGTGCCGCACAAGCCCTTGGCATCGACAGAGTTACGCTTTATAATAAAATTAAAAAATACGACCTGAAACAATAAGCTACAACATGGCGATCAACACCATGAAGCCTCTAAATCAGATTAACCTGGTCTCTTTTGGAATAACCGACAAAGCCTTGCTGGAAATGTTGCGTAGCCAAACAGCACGTATCTTTTCATGTAAAGTACAACATAAAGAGGCACGTACCGAACTTGGTCAATTTTTTGATGGTGCCCGCCGACAATACAATGCTGACAGTTTATTGCAAATGGTTCACCAAAACTATAGCAATGAGGATGCAAAAACGATAGGGCTGTTTCAGGTTGATCTTTTCATCCCTATACTTACTTATATTTTCGGGCAGGCATATCTCAATGGTCAAACGGCTGTTGCTTCGGGCTACAGGCTGGTTGATGAGCGTTATGGAATAAAAACCAACAGACAAAATTATCCTGAACGCTTTTTAAAAGAAGTGATCCACGAACTGGGACATAATTTTGGGCTTATTCATTGTCGTTCTGTGGGTTGTGTCATGCAAGCCTCAACCTATGTGGAAGATATTGACCTGAAAAATGCTGACTTTTGTCCCGCGTGCAGATTACAACTCGAACACTAAAAAAGGGCGGAAAAACCGCCCTCGCTTTTAGGAAATCTTAATATGTTTTACCGGTTTTGGCTTCACCTCTTCACGCTTTGGCAGCGTTAGCCTTAAAATACCATCGTTGTATTTGGCTGTAATCTTTTCGGCATTCACCACTGTTTCGGGCATACTGAAGCTACGTTGGAAGGAGCTGTAACTGAACTCAAGACGAGTAATTTTTTCGCCTTCTTTTTCTTCAAACTTTTCTTCCTTTTCAGAAGAAATCGTCAGGCGGCCGTTGTCGAAATTCAGCTTAAAGTCGTCCTTTTTAAATCCCGGTGCAGCCACTTCAATCGTAATTTCATCATCATTCTCTTTCACATTCACAGCCGGCAAGGTGGAATCCGATCCGGTAAAATTCCAATTGTTCCAGTCCATCAAATCTCCTTCAAAGAAACGATCGATCAATGAAGGAAAAGCAGGAATCAAATTGTTTGAAAAACGTGTCAGTTTCATGATTTAATCCTCCATTTTTTTGTTATTATTTTATTTACACTGAAGAAGATCAAATCATATGCCAAATCACATCGCACTAAATCAATAATATTGAATACAACTTATTATCAACATTATAACTAGAAACATAAAATTTTATTATATGTTTTCTGAAAATTTGACATCATTACCCAATAATAAACTGTCATTTTGGCGTTTAAAAGAGTACTTTATCTCTACGCTTACAGAGGCTATAACGTTCAATATCAACATATTTATTCCCGATAAGCAGCTCTCCATCCCGCTCAATGCCCTCAAACTGAAAACTCAATCTTTGTGGAATCTTCTTGCTGGGCAAATTTCCTACTGCACAATTAATTTCCACGCGATTAAGCTGTAGGTTCTCAATTGCAAATTTCACCAATCGCTTAACCGATTCTGTTACAATTCCCTTGTGTTGAAAAGGTTCAGAAAGCCAATATCCGATTTCTGTTTTTCTGTTTAGCAAATCGGTATTCTTAAATCCTATCAAACCAGCAAATTCTCCCTGAAAAAGCATCACAAAAACCAATTCCTGATCTCTGTTGACACTCCTGATAAACTGTAGCGTATCTTCAGGTTTTCGTGTCATCTCAACAAAAGGAAGCCACTTTCCCAAATATTGACGTTGCGAATCTATGGTATTAAAAATTTGTTCGGCATCATTAATCTCAATTTGCCGTAATGCTATCGCATCGGAAACATTGATTATTATCATCTTACCAAAGCTTTTATGCGAAATTAACAAAATAGGTAATACAAACACGACACACAAAATTCACTTTAATTTTCAACTCTAACAGCCTCACAAAAGAAGATATAACAAAATACGTCTGCCGTCAGACTGTCTAAAAACCCCTTTAGTCCTCAAAAAATAAATAGTAAAATATTTGGTGATAATTGTAATATTAATCCAATATTTATGTGTATATTTATTGCGTAAACAACGCATCAATGAAATACCTACAAGGACAGGACAGGGAACAGCTGCACATCTTTCCGGTGACCATGGAAGCCGCCATTGGAGCCGACAACGAGGTGCGGATGATCGAGCTGT
>JAQVLA010000013.1 GCA_028704385.1 Bacteroidales bacterium
TGGCCGGCGACCTCAATGATGAAGGTACTAATGCCCTGATGAGTGATTACATCCGCGAACAGGAAAAAACCGTTTGGATGCTTTCGTCCTACCTCAAAAAATAATGCCTTGATAAGAGAATGTCTCAAAAGGTCGGTTAACAAAACCGGCCTTTTTTCGTTTAAAAGAAAATACCAACATTATGGCTCAAAAAACCAATGCCCTGATCAATGAAACCAGTCCGTATCTGTTGCAACATGCCTACAATCCTGTAAACTGGTTACCATGGAATGATGAAAGCCTCGAAAAAGCCAAAACCGAAAACAAAATGATTTTGGTTAGTATTGGCTATTCTGCCTGCCACTGGTGTCATGTGATGGAACACGAATCTTTTGAGGATGAATCTGTTGCCAAACTGATGAACCAGCATTTTGTTTGTATCAAGGTCGATCGGGAGGAGCATCCTGATGTGGATCAGTTTTTTATGGAAGCAGTGCAATTACTTAGTGGCAGAGGAGGCTGGCCGCTTAACTGTTTTGCCTTGCCCGATGGGCGTCCGGTTTGGGGTGGAACATATTTCAGAAAAGCACAGTGGATCAGCGTTTTGCAACAGTTGCAGGAGTTGTTTCAAAACCAAAAAGGTGATCTGGAAGAACAAGCCGCTAAACTTATCGAAGGCATTCGTCAGAATCAGTTTTCTGCCAGAATTAAGGTAAATCAGACAACTACTTCAGCAGCGTTTGAAAATGCTGCAATCACGTTAAAAAAACAATTGGACTATGAACAGGGCGGAACCAGTGGCGCTCCGAAATTCCCTATGCCTGATTTGTTAATGCTCGAATTTGAGCTTTCGGATCAGTTAAAAGATATAACACTGCAGAATCACGCACTGCTCACCGTCGAAAAAATGGCGCGTGGTGGCATTTATGATCAGATCGGTGGCGGATTTGCCCGATACTCGGTGGATGCGCGCTGGCATGTGCCGCATTTCGAAAAGATGCTTTATGACAATGCGCAATTGATTGGACTTTACACCGAAGCCTGGAGAAAAACCCAAAATCCATTTTTTAAGGAAATTGTGGAACAAACCATCGACTTCTGCCTCCGCGAATTGCATGGCCCTGAAGGTGGATTTTTATCAGCACTGGATGCCGACAGCGAAAAAGTGGAAGGCAAGTTTTATGTCTGGACCAGTGAAGAATTTAATACCGTATTAGCCGAAGATGCTCCACTTTTACGAAAGTATTTTCAGATTGATCAGCAAGCACTGTGGGAAGATGGCAACAATGTGCTTGTTCGTCCGGAAGAGGATGCGGTTTTTGCCTCTCAAAACGGGCTTGATTTAGAAGCCTGGATGCAAAAACTGGCTGAAAGCAGAAAAAAACTTTTTCACTACCGTAAAAAACGCATTCGTCCAGCAAAGGATGACAAACGTTTGCTTTCGTGGAATGCGCTGATGATAAAAGCCCTGGCCAGAGCAGCTGTGGTTTTTGATCGTCCCGACTGGTTGCAGCCTGCCAATAAAGCCTACGATTTCATTCAGCAAAATATGCGTACTCAGGAGGGTGCTTATTACCGCAGCTGGAAGGACGGAAAAGCCAAAATTGAAGGTTTTCTGGATGATTACGCATTTTTAGCTCAGGCTATGTTGCAGCTGTATTATGCTACGGCTGAAGTACGTTTTGCCTTGGAAGCAGAATCAATTTTGAGCTTTGTATTCAAATCGTTTTATAATGAATCACAGCAAAGTTTTGCCTACACCTCATCAAAAAGTCGAAAGCTTGCTGTTACTACTTTCGAAAATCACGATAATGTGATTCCTTCGTCTAATGCCGCCATGGCGCAGCTTTTGATCAGTCTGGGTTTGATATTCGAAAAGCAGGATTACCTTCACATAGCCGAGCAAATGCTCCATCAGCAACTTAATGCCATGCAGCAATTTCCCACAGCTCACAGTAATTGGTTGCAGGCTTTTATTCGTCTTGAGCAGCAAAGTATAATTGTTGTAAAGGGCCCGGAAAGTTTATCTTCATCACTGAAATTACAGCAAAAAATCTCATCATTAATTCCGGTACTTGCTTCATCAGAAGAAGGCATTCCGGTTGTTGATGACAAACCTAACAATGATTGCACCACTTTTTATCTCTGCGAAAGACAGGGATGCCGGCCGGCAACTGCCTCAATGGATTTGTTATTGCGCGAATTGAATATTCTGGATTAAAGAATATTCAAGCGATTAGCATCTTGTTTTAAAAACACAAAAAACATTATTGAAAAAGCCCAAAGACTAGAACCGCCATAACTTATAAATGGCAACGGGATGCCAATCACAGGCACCAGGCCAATCGTCATGCCGATGTTAATGGCAAAATGAAAAAATATTACGGACGCAATGCCATAACCATAAATTCGGCTGAATGCCGACCGTTGTCGCTCGGCAAGGACAATCAGTCGCGAAAGCAACAAAAGATAAAGTAATATCACCGCTGTAGTACCAATAAATCCCCATTCTTCGCCCACGGTACAAAAGATAAAATCAGTGCTTTGTTCGGGCACAAAATTATATTTGGTTTGGGTGCCCTGCAGAAATCCTTTTCCTGAAAATCCACCTGATCCAATGGCAATTTTTGACTGGTTTACATTGTACCCGGCTCCCATCAAATCTTTCTCCATCCCCAGCAACACGTTGATACGCGTACGTTGATGCGGTTCCAGTATCTTTTCGAAGGCGTAATCAACACTAAAAACAAAGGAAACACCAACCGCCAGCAAAACCAGCATCTTTGTAATATTTGACCGGTTTCTTTTTACCAGGAACAATCCAATCCCGAACAGAAATCCCAAGCCACCTATAACATACCATTGGTCAAAGTACAGTGTCATTACAAAAAGGAAAGCAGCAATTCCGCCAATTATCATTAAGGCTCCCGACATGCCTTCGCGGTATAAAACCAGAATAAAAACCGTAAAAACAAGTGCTGAACCCGTATCGTATTGCGCCAAAATTAACACAGCTGGCAACCCAATGATAGCAAATGCAGTGAGGCGGGTTTTCCAAAGGATAAGATCACGATTGAGTTTGCCGAGATAACTGGCTAATGCAAGTGCTGTTGCAAACTTGGCAAACTCAGCCGGTTGAATCGCAAAGCCACCAATCTGAAACCAGGATTTGGAACCCGCAATGGTTGATCCAAATAGCAAAACACCAACCAGCATCAACATCACAATGAGGTAGATAGGATAAGCAAAAGCATTAAAAAACTTGGCATCGATCAGCAATATAACAGCGCCCAGAAGCAGCGAAAGTACAATCCAAAGCAATTGTTTGCCATAGCGTTGCGACATATCAAAAATGCTGCTGTGATTTTCATCATACACAGCCGAATAAACCATCAACCAGCCCAACAACATCAGGATGAGGTAAATGGACAAGCTCAACCAGTCGATCGAATTTACTCTCCTTTCTCTGATCATAATTTCTTTTTGTTAAAACTGGTTTCCATCATTCTTTTTTCCAATGCCTGGCGACTTGATTTTCCTTTAAGGTATCGCTCTATCATCAGGGTTGCAATAGGAGCGGCCCAGGTAGATCCGTATCCTGCATTTTCAACCACAACTGCCAAAGCGATCCGCGGGTTATCGTAAGGTGCAAAAGCAATAAACATGGAGTGATCTTCACCATGAGGGTTTTGCACCGTTCCGGTTTTACCTCCTGCCTGTATGCTATCAATTTTGTAGTAACGTGCCGTTCCATGATCACCCTCAAAAACATCCAACATAGATTTCTTTACAATCTCAAAATGTTTTTCCGAAACACCAGTCTCAATTTTTTCGGTATAAGTTTCCGGCAGGTATTCATTTCCAACAATTGATTTAAGCAAATGAGGTTTATAATAAAATCCCTTATTACTGATGATAACTGCCAGATTGGCCAGTTGAAGCGGTGTAACCAAAATTTCTCCCTGTCCAATGCTCAGAGAACGAACAGTAAGCGCATTCCAACTGCCGCGATAAAGCTGATCAAAATAGGCTGTGGAAGGAATATTTCCCGATAGTTCAAAGGGAATATCTGTATCAAACGGCACTCCCAAACCAAATTTGTGCATGGTTTCGGACCAGTAATCATAAGCTTCTTTGTGATTTTTAAAATGTGAGCTATACAAGGTACTTCTAAAAGTGTTCCAGAAATAAGGATTACAGGAGTTTTCCATCGCTTCGAGCAGTGCCAGCGGACTGTTATGGTCATGTGTGCACTTGATAGGGCTGCTGAGTTTTCCCTGACAGGTAAACCGGGTGTGTTCGCTAATTGCACCAATATTAAGGGCTACAAGCGCATTGATCATTTTAAAAGTGGATCCTGGTGGATAGCTGCCACTGATGGCTCTGTTGATGAGTGGCTTTAAGCTGTCTTCCTGAAGTGCTTTGTAGTTTTGTCCTCTGATCCTGCCAACCAACAAATTGGGATCAAATGAAGGACTTGATATCAGCGAAAGTATTTCGCCACTCGAAGGTTCGATGGCAACAATACTGCCTGTTTTGTTTTGCATTAAAGCTTCGCCATAAGCTTGCAAATCAGCATCCAAACCTAAAACCAAATCTTTCCCTGCTATGGGAAGTGTATCATATTGGCCATCCTTAAAACTGCCCTTTTCGCGATTATACACATCCACCATAACAATTTTTAAGCCTTTGTTGCCACGCAGCTCATTTTCGTAAAAGCGTTCAATCCCCGACTTTCCGATATAATCGCCTGATTTATAATAAGGATCAGAGTCAATATTGCGTTGATTTACCTCACCAATATCACCCAAAACATGAGCAGCAATGGGCTGTGGATAATGCCGGAGGGTACGTGCCTGAAAATAAAAACCGTGAAATTGATAGAGTTTTTCAGCAATATAACCATAATCTTCCTTACTGATTTGCTCCAAAAAAACTGATGGCCGATAGCGGGAATAATTTCGTGCTTTGTTCAGGCGGACTTTAAAGTCTTCCTTTTCGATGTTGAGCAGCTGGCAGAAATCAACAGTATCAAAGGCTTTTACCTGTTGTGGAATGACCAATAAATCAAAAGCGGCTTCGTTAAATACAAGCAGTTTGCCGGTACGATCCAATATTTTTCCCCTGGCCGGATATTGGGTGATATAACGTAGCACATTATTTTGTGAAGAGAGCTTGTAACTGTGATCAACAACCTGTAAGAAAAACAGCTTGATAATAAATATCAGAGCTATCGTACTAAAAATAAAAAGAATAACAGTCTTTCGGCCTGAGAGGTTTCGTTTGATCATTGTTGCAGCTTTCCACTGCAAAAATAATCAATACTTGTAGAGGCGGTCTGTAAGATTCTGGTGTTTTTTTTATGGATTGTCAAGCAACGGGACTGGCAAAGAGAACTCTATTCAAAAACCTTCTCATTGGTAAGCTTGCCATTTTCGTCCCACATATACCAGGTTCCTGATTTTTGGCCGTTGTTGTAAGTCATCTCATAGCGCAATGTACCCTTATCATCCCAAATAAACCATTTGCCATGTTTTTGGTCGTTTTGATAATTGGCTTCGGCAGTTTTTATTCCTGCAGGATTGTATTTGGTCCAGGTGCCATGTTTTTTACCGTTTCTCCAGGCTTTTTCTTCGTGCAGCTGTCCGTCTTCAAAATACCAGACTGACAAGCCGTCCTCAACGCCCATTACAAAATTTCGTTCCGATTCCAGCTGACCCGAAGCAAAATACGTTGAATGCCTGCCCGTGAACACCTTACCATCTTTGTAATAGATATCTTGTTTCTTGTCCAGATTTTGGGCAAAGATGCCGTTAATCGAAATCAGAAAAACAGCCAGAAGGGTAATCAATAGGGGTTTTATCTTTTGCATAGCTTTCGTTTTCTCGATCATTTTCTGTTTTTCACAACCAAAGTTACTACATTTTTGGCCTTTAGTATTTTATGAAAGTTAAGTTAAACTCATTCCAAATAAAGTGAAGATGAGCAAAATAAAAAAGACAAACCGATTTCAACAGTTTGTCTTTGAAATATGAACACTTTTTAGGATTTAATTTCCTTCAGGATTCAGCTTGATCTCAACGCTATTGGCGTGTGTATCAAGGCTGAGTTTCGAAATCAGGGTTTCTTTATAAGAGATGTAATTTACTTTTACGTTGTATTCGCCCTGCTGCATATTTTCGATAGTGAAATGGCCTTCCAAATCAGTGTAGGCTTTGGTGTCAGTGTTTTCAATCTCAATCACTGCTCCTGCCAATGCCTCACCGGTTTCTGCATCCAAAACGGTTCCGGTCATCATTACAACAGCTGCAGGAGTTTCTTTGGCTACGCCAGCACCATCTTTACTGTTGGAAGCCACTAATGTGATGCTGCCTAAGGCAAGAACCACTATAAGAATCAGATATTTTTTCATGATGTTCATTTGCTTTTTTGTGTGCAGCAAAGATAGTATCAGCCTGTGGCTGACTGTGTTAATTTAAGATTAACTTTGATTTAGCAATGGGTTAACTTAATGTTAAGCAAGAAGATCAATAGCACTTCTCAGAAATCCAAAATGATTGGTGGTGTGCTTATCACATTACTTTTATTAAGTGCCCGATCAATCAGCTGTACCTCAAATTTTATAGTGTCGTAATCAGAAAGCGGATTGTTTATAAAAACTTCATCTTCGATAATGCCTTTAATTGCTTCTTTTTGATCCTTTGGAATAAGTGGAGGGATTCGCCCGCTAAAGGTAGAAGTATCATAGGTTTGTGTTTCGGGATAATAACGAATTAGTGGCACTTCAATAAACTCACCTTGTTGTTGCTCGTAGTAGCGAATTATCAAATTGTAATAGTATTCACCCGACTTATGATATGGAAACAACGTATCTCCCTGATCCAAACCAATGTCTCCATCCCCATCGGTATAGCCTATTCGCAACAAACCGGTATTTATCTCACCGGTTTGGCTGTCCTGCAAAAACACAAAACCCTCAAAACTGATAACCGGTTCAACGGGGTATTCTTTTTCTTTGCGGCAGGCTGCAGCTAATACGACTCCCAGCACAATTAACAGAATAAAGCGTAATTTTGTCATGAATCTTTCGCCTGATAAGCGGGATAAAAGTACAACAATCTTGCCATTTATGAGGCTGCGCACTGCTTTCGTTCAGGATATTTTCAATATAAAAACTGCTTCAGAATTTGAATCCCTTGCCCTGGAGTTGTTTCACTATCAATATCATAATGTGCTGGTTTATAGGCGATTTTGTGATTTATTGGGGCGCAGCCCAAAAAAGATAAATTCCTTGAAAGACCTCGCTTTTATGCCGGTTGATTTTTTTCGTTTGCACCGTGTTAGTGATCAGGAATCCAGGGCAGAACTTGTTTTTTCGAGTTCAGGGACAACAGGATCGGCCACCAGTTATCATGAAGTGCCTTTTCCGGTGATTTACGAAACCAGCTTCAACAAAGGCTTTCACCAATTTTATGGCGATATCAAATCCTATTGCATCCTCGCTTTGCTGCCTTCCTACCTCGAAAGGCAAGGCTCATCGCTGGTTTATATGGCCAACAGCCTGCTAAAGGAATCGGCGCATCCTTTGAGCGGGTTTTATTTGAATGAGATGGAAAAGCTTTATCAGCAACTTCAAAAATTGAAAAAGCAGCGACAAAAAACGATATTGTTGGGAGTAACCTATGCTTTGCTAGATTTGGCGGCCCTTTACCCGATTGATTTTCCTGAGCTCATTATAATGGAAACCGGAGGCATGAAAGGTCGCCGAAAAGAGATGATCCGGGAAGAGGTTCATGATCAGCTGAAAAATGCTTTTCATGTGCCCGCTGTTCATTCTGAGTATGGCATGACAGAGCTTTTGTCGCAGGCCTATTCCAGTGGTGATGGTTTATACAGCTGTCCGCCGTGGATGCGGGTTTTGATCCGTGAAACGAACGATCCGCTGAGTATAGTTGGTGAAGGCGTGAGTGGTGGCATCAATGTGATAGACCTGGCCAATGTACATAGCTGTGGTTTTGTTGCTATTCAGGATATTGGCCGCTTGCATCACGAAAACAGATTTGAGGTTTTAGGACGTTTTGATCAGGCGCAAATCAGAGGTTGTAATCTGATGGTTATCTAAAAAAGGCTGGTCTGCTCGGGAAATTTCCAGGGTTTCAGGAGTGTTTCATCGTTATTGCGTAGATCATTCACCCGGGTGGAAACAGGAATGAATCCTAAATCTTCATCCGGGATTGCTTCCAAAAGCTGCTGTCTTTTTTCTTCCGAATCAGCCCAAAGCCAATCACGTTCGCTATTTTGGGAAAGCATCACAGGCATTCGGTGATGTATTACCAACATCTGTTCGGTTGCTGCCTTGGTGATGATGCAAAAACTGTTTAGAATCTCACCCTTTGCAGTTTGATAGCTTTCCCAGATACCTGCGAAGGCGAATAATGGGTTGTTTTTTAAAAAGATGTGAAAAGCTTGTTTTGGGCCTTTGGATTGCCATTCATAAAAACCGCTTGCCGGAATCAGGCAGCGGCGCTGTTGAATGGCTTGTTTAAAGCTGGCTTTTGTTTCGATGCCTTCGCTCCGGCTGTTGATTTGTGGCTTGATATCGGCGCGATTTGCAGCCCACGAAGG
This sequence comes from Bacteroidales bacterium, assembly GCA_028704385.1. Lineage (GTDB taxonomy): Bacteria > Bacteroidota > Bacteroidia > Bacteroidales > F082 > UBA5536. Next base: position 8,605 of record JAQVLA010000013.1, read on the forward strand.
TGTGAATCCCCAGAAAAACCACTGCAGCTTATCCGGATTTTCATTGGTGATAACCGGTAAATATTGTCCCGGAGCACAATTATAAGAAGGTTTGTATTTTTCGTCGAACACCTCTACATTAAAGCGTTCGCTGATAGTTTTTCCCTTTACCGAAAGCTGAAATCGTCCGCACATGTAACTGTTGTTATTTAATATTGAAACGGTTTAGTCCCATTGAGATTATTTCGGCATGATCAAAGGCTAGTTCAGGAAGATCATTCACGGCAAACCATTTGGCGTCGCTGGCATCATCATCGGCTTTTGGTGTGAGAAGTTTTGGGACAAATCCGGCATATACTACTGCAATATTACGACCTCTGGGATCGCGGCCCGGCTTCCCAAAAGTGTGCATTTGTTCCAGATGGCTGAGCTGTAATCCCGTTTCTTCCTGAAGCTCGCGCAAGGCGGCTGCTTCCAGGCTTTCATCCATATCCACAAAACCGCCGGGTAAGGCCCACATTCCCTGATAAGGCAGATTGTTACGCCGGATAAGCAAAACCTGAGCCGGTTCATTCAGATTGTTGAATATCAAACAATCTACTGTGACCATTGGCCGCGGATAATCGTAAGTAAAAGACATAAGAGCTTTTTGTGCGAAGATACAAAATCACTAAAGAATAAGATTTTCTGTGACAAACAGGATTTGAGCCTATGCTATGTAATGATAAAAGTCCTGCATCAAACGATACAGGACTCTATCTGAGTTCAACCAACACAAAATTACATGTAGTATGAGAAAAAGAACGACGGGGAGCGGGCACTCCCGTTCATGTCTATAAAATATCATGAAACGTGCCATGAATTGTAAATAACAATAAAACAATATGTTAATAGCTAATTAGATAAAACCAGCAAGTCAGGAAATTGTACGCTGGCAAACAAAAATGTACGCAAGCGAACAACCGGACATCAATCGGGCTTGCCTTCGAGAACGACAACCAGCTCACCTTTTACGCCATGATTTTCAAAATGATTGATCAGCTCTGAGAGTGTTCCACGAAGGGTTTCTTCATAAATTTTAGTGAGTTCGCGCGATACACTTGCCTTGCGATCTGGTCCGGCAATTTCGGCCAGCTGTTGCAGAGTTTTGATCAGGCGGTGAGGTGATTCATAAAGGATGGAAGTGTATTTGTTCTCGCAGATTTCGTTCAAACGGGTTTGACGGCCTTTTTTGTGGGGCAAAAATCCCTCAAAAACAAAACGATCTGCTGGTAAACCTGAATTAACAAGTGCCGGCACAAAAGCTGTAGGGCCTGGGAGGCATTCCACTTCAACATCATGTTGCACACAAGCCCGCACAAGCAGAAAGCCAGGATCGGAAATTCCCGGAGTTCCGGCGTCAGTAACCAAGCCCATGCGTTCTCCGGAGAGCAGTCGTTCAATCAACCTGTCTGTTTGCTGATGCTCGTTGTGTTGATGAAAAGCCATCATAGGTTTTGAAATCCCCAGATGCTTGAGTAAAATGCCTGTTTTGCGCGTATCTTCTGCCAAAACCACATCTATTTCTTCCTGTAAAGTCCTAATAGCACGTAAGGTGATGTCTTCCAGATTACCAATAGGCGTGGGAATGAGAAAAAGTTTTGACATAGGTGCTGGTTTTAGGTCTTGTTTTTATCATGTTTCTCAAACCATTTTCCCATTTTTGCGGCACCGCTGTTGATGGAACTATAGAAGCTGAGCACTGTGGAGGCGATTACAATGACAATGCTAAAGATAATCAAAAAAGTTTCCATGGGTTAGCGATTAAATAAGGTAGTAGACGATGCCTCCACAAAATCTGTAACTAATCCAAAAAGAGATTCGTAGGCTGTGAATGGCAGTTTTTCAGGGGTGTCGGAAATGGTGTGATATTCTCTATTTTCGGGGCCACGCGTGAAGAGGAAAAAGGCCGGAACGCCCTTTTTATAAAAAGGACAATGGTCGCTGTTGCACGACTCTCCGCCCAGGCGGATATCAGGGAAATAGCTTTTCTGTGTGTTTAATTGCTCCATGAGCGCGGCATACTCAGGCAATACTTTTCCGTTTACCACCGACAATCCTTCACTGCCGGTGCCTACCATATCAAAATTAATCACAAAACGGGTTTTGTTTAAATCAAAAGGCGGATTTTCGGCCAGATAAGAAGAGCCCAGCAAGCCGGCTTCCTCACCCGAAACAAGCGCAAAAATCATGGTGTAATGTGCTTTTTCGGGATTGGCAGCATAGTAACGGGCCAGATCCATCACAGCTGCTGTGCCACTGGCATTGTCGCTGGCTCCGGGATATACCGTTTTTTTGCCCATCTGCCCAAGATGATCATAATGCGCCACAAAAACAAAAAAACTGTCGGCTTGCACACTGCCTGGAACAAAAGCAATAAGGTTTTGTGTTTGATAGTGAGGCACGAATTCTGCTTCTGCTTCAACTGAAATGGTGGTGGCATCTGGCGGCAAGGCATCTGCTTTAATTTTTAGGCGCAGTTTATTTTCAGGGTTTCCGGCACCCGAAACATGCCACCACATGGCTTTTTCCACCCTATGAAATAATGCCGGAACACCTGGAATGCCCCGTCGATAGGCACTTGAAACGCCTTCAGGGATTACAAGCATTTTTCCGGCAAGCTGATTCGTATCCACCAAGGCGTAAATTGATGCGATTTGTGTGATGGTATCCGGTAGCCAGAGCAGCTCATAGCTTTGGCTCACGCTGTTCGTTATGGGGTTGATCACAACTTCGGAGCCTGGCTTAAGTTTCTTGCCATTGATTTTTACGTCAACTTTTCCGGGAAAAGTATTGATGGGAAAGCTGTAAGGCTGAAAATAGTTTTCTCCAAAATGTTGCAAATCAGCTTTTTTAAATTCACTGGCCAGCAGTTTTGCGGCTTTCAGATCGCCATGGTTCACATAACCGCGGCCATGCATGGCTGGCGATGCAAGTTTCTTTACCAGCTTTTTCACATAGACTTTGTCCTGGCTGTAGACTGCAGTGTTTAAAAGCAGTAAGCTCAACACCAATTTAAAAAACAATTTATAAGGCATGATCTTCCGGCTTTACGTTAAACTTGCGTTCGAGCAGATGAACCAGCTTTTTCCAGGAGGGAAGCTTGCTGTCCCATTGTTTTTCCACCTTGAGTTCGATCAGGTAAGTGCTTGCCCCATTAAAGCTTTTAAACTCATTGAGTTCGTCCAACATTTTATTGTACGCTTCCAGGCTGCCGAAGAATAATTCGTTGATCAGCAAAAACTTATCGTTGATACCAATGGCAGCACGTAAATCTTGTATGGGCTGTCGTTCCATTTTGGCTCCAATACTGGAATCTTCCTTATGCTGAAGGTGATCGCCAACACTGGGTGGTGTTTCCTGACTGAAGAGTTCCAGCGGAGTAAGTTTGGGTTTTGTTGGTTCACTAAAAACTTGTTGCGTAGTTTGCAGTTTTTCAGTAGGTTTTTTTTCTTCAACTGCTGATGTTGATGCTGTCGTTTCCGTATTTGGTTGTTCAGAGTTTTCGATTGGTGTATTCGTTGGGGTAATTTCTTGTATCGAAGGCTCCTTTGGTTTTTCTATCTGATGAGATAATTCTGCTGACTTTTCTTGTGCTGGCTTAACCGGCTCGGGAGCAATATCTTCTTTCTCAGCCAGCACCTCTGGTTCAGGCTTCTTTTGAACGGCCTCAGTAACAGATTGTTGTTGCGCTGAAAGAATATCTTGATCCTGCTGATCGTCTGTGGCGAAAAGCCATTCATAAATTTCCTGCGTTTGCCTGATCAGCAGATCACGATCGAGGCGATGCATAGGACGCTGTGCTTGTTGAAGCTGTTCTGTTTGATGCAACATCTGCCTGAGCAGCTGATGGATAGCATTAATTTGTTTGTGATGTGAAGGAAGCATCGGTTTATTCATGGGATAAATTGATATTTTTGCAGAATTAAAGGCCTAAAATTACAAAGAACCCAACAAAGGCGGCATGTTTCTCGAAAAAGATACCAACAGCAAAACACGAAGTGGATGGATTGAAGTGATCTGCGGCTCCATGTTTTCGGGCAAAACGGAAGAATTGATCCGCAGACTGAATCGCGCACGCATTGCCAGGCAGCGTGTAGAAATTTTTAAACCACATATTGATAAACGCTATAGCGAGGAAGATGTTGTATCGCACGACAGCAAGGCCATACAGTCCATTCCAGTCGAAAGCGCCTCGCAAATCCTGTTTTATGCCAATGATATGGAAGTGATCGGCATTGATGAAGCGCAGTTTTTTGATGATGAACTGGCTTCAGTATGTGATCAGCTGGCCAATAGTGGTGTTCGGGTGATTATTGCCGGACTGGATATGGATTTTCAGGGTAAGCCTTTTGGTCCTATACCCACCCTGATGGCCACTGCCGAATACGTTACAAAAGTCCATGCCATCTGCATGAGGTGTGGTAACCTGGCACAGTATTCACATCGCACCATTGCCAACGAAAAGCTGGTGATGCTGGGCGAAACAGAAAGTTATGAAGCCCTCTGTCGAAAATGTTTCAATGAGGCACGCAAACAAAAAGGCTGAGCAACAACAGGCTTTTTGTATTTTTGCAACCTTTAGCAAATGATAAATCTTAAAGTTTAAATACCATGAAACATCTGTTTGTTGTTTTCGTACTATTACTTACAATTGGCCTTCAAGCTCAGAAGCCTGAAACACTGGTGCTGATCAAAACGCCTATGGGCGAGATCACTGCCAAGCTATACAACGATACGCCAATCCATCGTGATAATTTTATCAAACTTATAAAAGAAGGCTGGTACGAAGGTTCTCCTTTTCACCGGGTGATCAATAATTTTATGATACAGGGAGGCGGAAATGCAAATGGCCAACAAGATCCCGGCTATACCATTGATGCAGAGATTTTGCCGCAGTATTTTCACAAAAAAGGAGCACTGGCTGCTGCCCGTATGGGCGATAATGTGAATCCACAGCGAAAATCTAGTGGCTCACAATTTTATATCGTTCAGGGTCAAAAATATGATGCCAACAACCTATCCATGATGAGTTCGCGCAATGGCGTGAGTTATACCGATGAACAAAAGAAAATCTACAGCACACAAGGTGGCACACCTCATCTGGATGGAGCCTACACCGTTTTTGGAGAAGTGGTAAGCGGTTTTGAGGTGATCGACAAGATTGCTGCCGTGCAAACCGGACGAATGGACAGGCCGGTGGAAGAAGTGACCATGAGCATCGAAATTTTGGAATAAAGGTTTTATGAAGACAAAAATCAATCAGCTTTTGCAGGAAGTTGACGCGTTTGTGATAAACAGCAAGGAAAGACTGGAACAATTTCGCTTACACTTTTTAAGTAAGAAAGGCGTGATTCCGGCACTCTTTAACGATTTTAAACTAGTAGCTCCCGATGAACGCAAAACGATGGGCATGTTGCTCAATGAGTTGAAGAATCATGCGCAGGAAAAGCTAAAAGCTGCGCAGGAAACACTTGACACACCTGATGGCAAACATACCAAAGGAATTGATATCACGTTGCCTGCAGGGCGTTTCAAAGGAGGACGTCATCCGATCAGTATTGTACGTCGCGAGATCAACAGCATTTTCGAAAGGCTGGGATATGTGATCAGCGAAGGTCCTGAGATTGAAGATGATTTTCATAATTTTTCGGCACTCAACTTCCCGCCCGAGCATCCGGCGCGTGATATGCAGGATACTTTTTTTATTCAAAAAGATCCTGATGTAGCCCTTCGTACGCATACCAGCAGTGTGCAGGTAAGGGTAATGGAACAGGGAAAATTACCTGTAAGAATAATCGCTCCCGGAAGGGTGTTTCGCAATGAGGCTATTTCGGCCAGAGCTCATTGTATCTTCCATCAGATCGAAGGATTGTATGTGGATAAGGATGTGTCGTTTGCCGATCTGAAGCAGACTCTATTCTATTTTGCTCAGGAGTTCTTTGGTCCGGAGACAAAAATCAGATTCAGGCCGTCCTATTTTCCATTTACCGAAACTTCGGCCGAGATGGATGTTTCCTGCAATATCTGCGGAGGCGAAGGCTGCAATATCTGTAAATACAGCGGCTGGGTAGAGATTTTAGGTTGTGGCATGGTGGATCCCAATGTGCTGGAAGCCTGTGGAATCGACAGCAACACTTACACAGGATTTGCCTTTGGAATGGGCATCGAAAGAATTGCCCTGGTCAAATACCAAATCAACGATTTACGCTTGTTTTTTGAAAATGACCTGCGCTTTCTGGAGCAGTTTGAAAGTTTATAGTGTAGTGGGTTGATGGGTTGAGTTATTTAGACCGTTTTTATATTAGCTTATTTTCGAAAACGTATATACATATGCAGTTATGTTAGCGTTTAGAAGTTGTATTTTTGCTAAAAATTAGCGCATGGAAACACTCGAATTAACAGAACAAAGCATCGCAAAGCTTGAAAAAGTAGCCGGAAGATTGCGTGCAATAGCTCATCCTGTGCGCCTGGCAATTATCAATATGCTTACTCAAAGCAGCAAAATGAGTGTTACTGAAATTTATCTGAAACTGGATATTGAGCAGGCTGCTGCTTCGCATCACCTGAATATCATGAAAAACAAAGGTGTATTGGAAGCTAAACGTGAGGGCAAAAAAATCTTTTACTCGCTTCGCAACAAAACGCTATCGGATATTATAAGCTGTATTGAACAGTGCAAGGATTGCTAAAATCACTTTTTTTACTAAGCCTCAAAAGCTTGATTTCCAAATTTCTTCCTGATCCCAGTTTGCTCTTATTTCAATTATTCTCGTGAAATACATTACCCTTTCGGCTTGTTGTCTTTTAAGGTAATCTCCGGTATCCCAACGACCATTTCCATTTCTGTCGTCAATCAGTTTCAACAAATACTTACCGGGCAACAAATAAAGATATTCCTGTATGCCAGAGGAGGAAATATTTCGTACATCAAGCACTTTTTCTTTATCGTCAAGTAGTTGTATAATGTAACTTTTTCCCTCTTCCGGAACAATTAAATCAACGAACAGATTGCCGTATTGATCCAATGCCGGAACATTAAAATTGAGTTGCGTAGTATCGTTGGTTTTTCCACTATAACCAAAGAAAACCGAATCGGGGAATCGAACCATAACGCGGCTCTCTGCCTCAAAAGTTGTATCCAGTTGATAGGAAAAACCAAACGCATCTATTTGTTTGAATTTAAGTTGATTATATAAAGTATCGTCATTAATTACCAGCCAGTTGGTATCGCGTATCACATAACGAATTACTGGTTCCTCAAAGCGTAACTGCAAAGGCTTGGGAATGTCGAGCTTTCTTGCTTTTATATTAGTAATCAAATTAAGTGCCGGTGGTTTTTCAACTTCCTCCTTTTTTCTTCGGGATACAGTTGTCTTTTTTGGTGCCAACGAAAGCGATATGGTATCATTAATCACCGTATCCTGTTTTATGTTCAAAAACAAACTGTCTGTAATATGTGAAGGATAATACCATAGCAGGGTATCAGCAGTTTTTGACATAACCTCAAAAATTTCAAAACTATCCGGCAATGGTCTTAACTCGTTGATTGTTAAGTTTTTTATTGGATATCTAAACGCAAACTGCAACAAGCCGGGCCTTAGCATTTCGGCACGCAGCAGTCTTTGTACGGAGTCCTGTTCTTCAAACATAAAGAGCTGTATATCTAGCTCTGGTAGCAGATATTGCTCACTCAACAAAGTATCGGTTAGGGTGTCAGAAATCATCTCCATATCCGAAAATAAAGTGTCTGACAATGACTGCTCCCACAGTAAAGTATCCGTCCGTAAGCTGTCATTTTGCATAAGTACAGAATCGGGCAAGCTTGGTTTTACATAAACAGGCTGAATCAGGCTGTCCAGAAAGGCAATCTTTTCACCTGGCATATCATATAAAAGATTGCTGTTCATATCACTAAGCACAAAAAGCTGGTAAACAGTATCTTTTAGATTACTCAGGGTAAAATGACCATCCAAATCGGTGCGTGCGATATAACGCGGCCTGATCAAATAAGGTACAGAATCAGCAGTAATCGTGTCGGGAATGTCGGCATAAAGCATAACATAAGCCTGGTCAGGAACAGTAAGGTCGAAGGCATTAAGCACTATTCCGCCCAAACTTAGTGAATCAAGCAAAGGTCCTGTTGAAAACACATAATTATAATCGCTTAACGGGTTGCCTTCGGTGAGATCAACAATGGCATCACCAAAAAAGAGCGTATACGTTGTTTCTTCCATCAGCGGTTCGTCAAAAAAGATCTGAAGTGTTTTTCCGCGTAAGCGAAACTCAGGATTGGATACAAGAGGGGGAGAAACAAGCAGGTTTTTCTGCATATTATCTAACTTCACAAACTCATCAAAAGTGAGTTCGATCTTTTTCGCATCAAAATTGACTGAATAATTTTCCGGAACAGCCAATAAAACCTTTGGCGGAATTATATCCTTTTCGCCTCCGCGAGGCATTACCGGATTAGCACATTGTTGCAAGCATAAAGTACTAAACAACAATATAATAACCAGATATAGTCCGCCAATAAACTGCTTTATTTTCACCCTGCAAAGATGCAAATAATTCAGAAGCGATTACTTATCCGGTTTAAGTACCTTTCAAGGTATCAAAGCAGTTTAAAACGAACAGGTAAATTGAAGCGTACCCTCACCGGAATATTACGCTGCTTGCCCGGTTTCCAAAGTGGCATATTCTGAACCACCCGCACAGCTTCTTCGTCGCAGCCTCCGCCAATGCCTCTGAGTACCTCAATCTGCGAAACAGATCCATCGGGTTCTACAACAAAGCTAACATATACAGTTCCCTGAATACCCAATTCTCTGGCTCCTGAAGGATACCTTATGTTGTTTGCAAAATAAGCCATAAGGGCTGCTTCACCTCCCGGAAATTCAGGTTGATCTTCCACTACAAGGAAAATCTCTGCTTCCTGTATTGCTTCTTCCTCCACCGGACGCTCCAGCGGTATATATTCAGGTATCTCTGTTTGTTGATCTACCTCGGCCTGGATATGAATTTCCGTTTCAACCTCTTCGGTGTTCTCCACAACGGTTAACAGGGTTATTTGCTGCATTGGCTGCTTTGGAGGTGGTGGTGTAGTGGGTTGATGGGTCTGGATCATCTCTTCCTGAATGATATTCATTTCGCCATAGTCAAAGTTGAGTGTCGTAGTTCGCGATGGCCGCTTAATCTGGAAGGCCAAAAAAATAGTTAATAAGGCAAGTGCCAATCCGATTTCAAAAAACAGGCCCCTCTTGCTCTCAAGATCAGCCTGCGGTGTTTTATAACTGATCATGGCTTTTAGGTATTAATTTACAACCTAAAAGCACCAAAAAGCGTGCCGCTTTGTTGTTGTTTGGCTATTTTCGAAGTTGGCCAATATTAAATAATCCCCCGGCTAAAAACGACTTCTTTTGAGTTGCTCTGAAATAGCCTTCGTTTACCCTTTGAACTTCTTCGATGGTATAAAATGCCTGCGGATTGTGCTGATTGATAATCGTTAAAGCATCAGCCAGGTCTTTCTTTTTTACGATACTAAACAACATTTTAACCGGTCCGCTTTTACCAAAAGCATCCACTGCCGTAACGCCGTGATTTGCCTCACGCAGATGTGCAATCAGGTCGGCAGTATCTTTTTTGGGAATAATCCGAATAACCACTGTGCCGATAGACATTTTTTCGACCATCAGGATGCCAATATAATTTCCCATAGCAAAACCTGCGCCATAACCAATATAACTCATCACATTATCGAGTTGCTGCATGATCTGCCCAATAGCCAGCAACCAGATTATCACTTCCACAAAACCCAATAAAGGTGCGAGATATTTGTATCCACGCGAAACAAAAATCAACCGGATAGTACCTACTGTAACATCCATCACACGGGCAAGAGCTATCAACAAAGGCAAAACCACCCAGTTATAAAGCTCGCTGTCAAGAAATTCTGCTGTTATCATTTTTCTTTATTCCTTTCAGAAGCACAAAAATAAGTTATATTCAAGCTGAATCTGTTTTATTAAGGCTCCAAAAATTGCTTTTCAGTTTCGAAGCTTATCAATTTGAAGCAGGTTTAAGTATTTAGCTTACTTTTATACTCCCTAGTATGAGAAAATCCTACACCGTCTGGCTGCTTATTGTGCTGCTTTTATTTTCCATGCCATTGACAATGAGCAAATTGATTTCTGGCACTCTCTTTGCGGATGACAGCAAAAAAATTGATGTTTTGACCAAAACATCCTGGGAGCTATTGGGAAAAAGCAACTTTTTGCTTTCGGAGCAACGCTGGCTATATCTTGAAAACAACAAAAAAGTAAAAGAGCGTAAAGCCCAGATGATCCTGCATGATATCTCCACTGAAGATGTGGCAGGCATGATAAGAAACTACAAGCTGATACCGCAATGGATGAACAATGTGGACAAAGTTCAACTCCTTGTAAAGCATAACAATAGGAGCTGGGTAATTTTTATGGTTTTTAAACTTCCCTGGCCTTTGCGAAACAAGTTTTTAATAACAGAAATTCAGGAAATTCATCATCCCTTTTTGCCGCTTATCACTTTTAAAATCAATAGTAGCAACAACTATGATCCTCCTTTTGAATGTGAAGTGAACGACTTTGGCCAATATAACAGTGAATGGAAAATATATGCCCTAAACCCAACCACAACGTTTGCAGCCTTTTCGGCATATTCTACTTCCGACCCTCAGTTTCCACGCTGGTTGCAGGATCCGGTCATCAACAGAAGTTTTATCCGATCCATGGAAAATTTCTACAAATTATTTTGAAAAAAGAAAAGCCGATCATACTTTGTTGACCGGCATTTCATTCGAGTTAAATATTCCATTAAAGTGGAATATTTCCGTGTTTTTTGGGAGGGTTAAGTTTCGATTTTGTTTGTGTCATTTCCAGTGCCTGTATCAGCTTTACGCGGGTTTGGCGGGGATAAATGATTTCATCAATATAGCCCAAGGCAGCGGCTTTGTATGGGCTGGCAAAAGTTAAACGATAGTCTTCAATAGCTTTTTTTCTCTCTTCCTCGTTTAATTTATTCTTGTAGATGATGTTAACCGCACCTTCGGGACCCATTACTGCGATTTCGGCAGTTGGATAGGCAAAATTCATATCGGCTCCGATATGTTTGCTCGACATCACATCATAGGCTCCGCCATAAGCTTTGCGGGTGATCACTGTTAGTTTTGGCACTGTTGCTTCAGCAAATGCGTATAACAGTTTGGCTCCGTGTTTGATGATTCCGCCAAACTCCTGTGTGGTTCCGGGCAAAAATCCCGGTACATCTTCAAAAGTGATCAATGGAATGTTGAATGCATCACAAAACCGCACAAAACGGGCTGCTTTGGTTGAGCTGTCGATATCGAGCACACCGGCTAATACGGCAGGCTGATTGGCAACGATACCAACCGGTTTGCCTCCCAGACGGGCAAATCCCACGATGATATTTTTTGCATAATAGGGCTGTATCTCGAAGAAATGATGATCATCAACAACCTTGCTGATGATTTCGTGCATATCGTATGGTTTGTTTGGATCATCCGGCACGATGGTATCAAGTTTGTCATCCTCACGATGGATATTATCCGTACAAACTTTCACAGGCGGATCTTCCATATTGTTTGAGGGCAGGAAACTCATCAATTCGCGAAGCATCATCATGGCTTGTTCATCATTTTCGGCCATCAGATGTGCCACACCACTTTTGGAATTATGCGTCATGGCACCACCCAGCTCGTCTTTTGTAACTTCCTCATGTGTAACGGTTTTTATCACATCGGGTCCGGTTACAAACATATAAGAGGTGTCCTTGACCATCATAATAAAATCGGTAATAGCCGGCGAATAAACTGCACCACCTGCACAGGGTCCGAGAATAGCTGAAATCTGCGGAATGACGCCCGATGACATCACATTGCGATAAAAAATATCAGCATAGCCACCAAGGCTTTCCACACCCTCCTGAATGCGTGCGCCTCCTGAGTCGTTCAGTCCGATCACAGGTGCCCCCATCTTCATGGCTAAATCCATGATCTTAACTATTTTATCCGCATTGGCACGGCTTAATGAACCGCCAAAAACGGTAAAATCCTGGGCAAAGACATAGACCAGACGTCCGTCTATTTTTCCATAACCCGTAACCACACCATCTCCCAGAAACTTTTGTTTGTCCATCTCAAAATCAGTTGTGCGATGGGTAACAAATTTGTCAATCTCTGAAAAAGTATTGGGATCGAGCAGATCGATTAATCTTTCACGCGCTGTTTTGCGTCCGGCTGCATGTTGCTTATTGATGCGATCTTCACCTCCTCCCAGTTCGGCTTGCAGGTCTTTTTCCTGAAGCAGTTTGAATTTGTTTTCTATTGACATGGTTTTCCTTTTTTTTGTTGATTTCTTATTCAATAATCACCATTGGCTGATCTCCGGTCACGGTATCACCTTCTTTCACAAGTACCTTTTTTATCAACCGATCCTGCTTCACTTTATACTCACTTTCCATCTTCATGGCCGAAACAACCACTACCGTTTCGCCTGCCTTAACCTGATCACCGTCTTTAACAAGAACTTTAACCACTTTGCCAGGCATAGGTGAAGCAATTACCAGATCGTCTTCCCCATCGTCTTTTTTGCGATTCATCAAATACTTCGATTCTGCATCAATGATCTGGACATCAAAAGATTCGTACAAGGTGTTTACAGTATAACTTTTAGCATTTTTGGCTTCAACCAATTCGACATTAAATGAACTATTGTTATGGATGATGCTATAAACACCTCTTTCAACTTCCATAATATCAAGCTCATACAATTTATCATCAAGCATTACCTGAATTTGATTGCCATTTCGGCTTAATAATTCAGCTTGTGCAATTCGGTCATTAATTTTTATTTCGTACGACATAGTGTAGGGGGATAAGAATTTTACAATCTCAAAATCGAACGTTTCCGGCCAAAATCTTTCCAGCTGCTTCCCAATTCTTTTGTAGGTACTGCAGGTTGCAACTTCTCTAGCTTGGTGAGATAATCAAAAAAAGCCGTTATAGCAGCGATGTCTTCGCATCGTCCGCTACAATTTGTGCGGGGTTGAAGGTATTGTTGATTTTCTTCAATAAAATGCGTATTGTAACTTCCTTCAACAAAAGCAGGCACTTCCAAAATCCGATGTAGGTATGGTATTGAAGTTTTTACACCGGTAATTTTGTAGTTGTATAAGGCACGTTTAAGGCGGGCAATTGCTTCTTCGCGGGTTTCGCCCCAAACGATAAGCTTTGAGATCATGGGGTCGTAATACATCGGGATTTCATAGCCTTCGTAAGCATATCCATCATGGCGTACGCCTAATCCCAGTGGTTCGGTAATGTGTTTTATTGTTCCGGGCGAGGGCATGAAGTTATTATCCGAATCTTCGGCATAGATCCGAACTTCAATGGCATGTCCGCTTTGTTTCAGATCTTCCTGTTTAAACTTAAGTGGCAATCCGTTGGCAATATTTATTTGCTGCTTCACCAGATCCACACCAACCACACGTTCCGTAATCGGATGCTCCACCTGAAGCCTGGTATTCATCTCCAAAAAATAGTAGTTCAGGTTGTCATCTACTATAAATTCAATGGTACCAGCACCATGATAATTAACAGCTTTTGCGGCAGCCACTGCGGCTTCACCCATCCGGGCCCTCACTTCGGGTGTCATGATGGGTGAGGGTGTTTCTTCTACCACTTTTTGATGCCTGCGCTGAACCGAACACTCCCGCTCAAAAAGGTGAACCACATTACCATGTTTATCGCCTAATATCTGAAATTCAATATGATGTGGCGAAGCGATATATTTTTCAATATATACAGCGTCATCACCGAATGCTGCCTTGGCTTCCGAACGCGCAGCTGAAACAGCTTCAACAATTTTCGATGCTTCCTTTACCAGTCTCATTCCCTTTCCACCTCCTCCGGCACTGGCTTTGATCATCACAGGCAGGCCTATTTCCTGAATCACTTCAACAGCCTTTTTAAGATCAGTGATGGGCTCGGTGGTGCCGGGAACAACGGGCACATTGGCCGCAATCATAGTTTTGCGGGCAGTAATTTTATCGCCCATGGTCTCAATTGCATAAGGATCGGGGCCGATAAAACTTATGCCTTCCTTTTGGCACAGTGCCGAAAAGGAAGCGTTTTCGGATAAGAATCCGTATCCAGGGTGAATGGCATCTGCACCGGATTGTTTGGCTACCTCCATTATTCTGTCCATTCTCAGGTAGCTCTCAGCCGATGGTGATGGCCCGATAAAATAAGCCTCATCAGCATAACGTACATGCATAGCACTGCGATCGGCTTCCGAAAAAACTCCTACCGTTTTGATGCCCATTTCCCTGCAGGAACGCATGATGCGAACAGCTATCTCGCCCCTGTTGGCTACTAATACTTTTTTTATCATAGGTTAATTATATGTTGTTTTATTCCAGATTTTTACCGCTTATTAAATCTGAATTAAAGCCGGTAAAGATACAACTTAATTCAAAAAACGATAATTTAGACCAAATAAGAATAGTGTTATTTATTTCACAATGAGGGTATTGCCGAAATGAACCAGCATTTTTCAGTCCGGGCTATCAAATGGACTATCAGCCCCGATCATCTTAAATTTTCGTTGATAAAAACTTTAACAACTGGTTTGGTTTGGAATTGAACCAAGAAAGTCTCAAATGAAATTTAGTGTAACTTTGTGTTAGTAAACACAGAAATAATGCATTCACGGCACTTGAGTAACTTATTTACAGCGCAATACAGTCCTCATAAATTAAAGCAATGCGGATTGGTGTTTTTTTTGTGTTTTTTGATTTCGCTTCACAGCCTTGGACTCAAAGCGCAATCAACAAGTATGGCCTATACAATAGACAGCCTCGAGATGAAGCTCTCCAACAGCATTGCCGAAGATCAACCTGCAACAAGGCTGAAACTGGCTAAAGCCTACCTGCATTTCGACACCAGCACTGCCCTTCGCTATCTAAAGGAAGTTGTTGTTGATACACAGCAATCAAGTTTGTATCACCACATCAGGATTGAAGCCTTACAATTGTTGGCCGGGATTCAGGCTGAACAAGACAATTTAGACAGTGCAAATTTCAATATGAACAAGGCACTCATACTTTTAGCTGATGTTAATTATTCTCCTTCAGACGGATCCTCGAAACCGTTTGCAGAATTAACACAAAAAAAACAAACCAAACCCTTTAGTATATATACTGTCATCCTTGTTACAGGTTTGTTATTGTTAGTTATCCTGCTGATCCTGACAATTTTCACAAGAATTAAACTTCAAAAAAAACTCAAATCACTTCAACAAGCCGAACAAAAACTTCTTCAGGAATACAATCAAAAAGAAGCAGCCATCGAAGCCGAAGTTAAGAACCGTACAGCCGAACTGGAGGCAAGGCTTCAGGAACGACGTGCAAAAGATCTCAAACTAAAAATTGCACTCAAAAAAGCAGAAGATGCCAATTATCTGAAAAACGCCTTTCTTAGCAATATGAGCCACGAGATCCGCACGCCACTTAATGGGATCATTGGTTTTTCGAGTTTGCTGGAAACAGAACTCTCACTGATGGAGAACAAGATTCTTTATGAGTATGCACAGGGCATACAGCAAAGTGGCGACAGGCTTTTAAACCTGCTTAACAACATTATAGACATCAGCCGTATCGAAGCCAATGACATTGATATAGAACTTCACGAATGTGCTGTTAATGAAATCCTTCAAAACGTAATTGATCTCACCATTTTTGCCGCTAATGAAAAGTCTCTTGCATTCAAAGCCAAACTGGAAGAAGTACCGCCCATCATTGCTGATAATGCCAAACTGATGCGTGTGTTTCATATCCTGGTTGATAACGCAATCAAATATACCAACGAAGGATTTGTCACGATTCACAGCCATTACGCACCACAGAACAACCGGGCTGTTATCAAGATTAAAGATACCGGAGTGGGCATGGATGAGGATTATCAACACCATCTTTTTGAAGCCTTTCGTCAGGAGAGCTCGGGCTACGGACGTTCCTATCAGGGTGCGGGTTTAGGGCTTCCACTGGCTAAGCGATTACTCGACCTGATGCAGGGCGAAATACAAATAGACAGTAAACGCAATGTGGGCACCACAGTAAGCCTAAGCCTGCCGTGCAAATCCAACACTACCGCAAAACACCTCGCTACATCAGAACTTCCTGTACCCAATGCTCCTGAAATTGGCAGGCTCGACATCTTTATCGTTGAAGATGACCGGATGAATCGCATGGTGCTTCAGAAAATACTCCAAAAAGCCGGGCAAATCACCATGGCAGTTGACGGAGAGGAAACACTCAAAATTGTAGGCGAGCGGCATAAAAAAGCTCATATATTTCAGGTGATGTTGTTTGATATTAACCTGCCCTCGCCCTGGGATGGTATTCAGTTGATGCACAAGATAAAAGCTGATTTTCCGATTTACAAAAAAATCCCGTTTATTGCCCAAACAGCCTATGCCATGGCCGGTGATCGCGAAAAAATGCTCGAAGCCGGTTTTGATGATTATATTGCAAAACCTATCAATAAAAATGAACTGATGACACTCATCAAAAATCAACTGGATAAACATAGTAAATTAGATCAAACCATTCAATAGCATATAAATGGAATTGAAATCCAAAAAAATAAATACCAATAACAAAAATCTTTAAATCATGTCGAACAAATTATCTGATCACGTAAAGGCCGGCGTTGCCAGTGGTGACGAACTGCAAACCATTTTCAAATTTGCCAAAGCCGGTAATTATGCTTTGCCTGCAGTTAACGTAATAGGAACCGACTCTGTTAATGCTGTACTTGAAGCTGCACGCGAAGTGAACTCACCTGTTATCATTCAATTTTCAAATGGCGGAGCTGCCTTTTATGCCGGAAAAGGTCTTAGCAACGAAGGTGAAAAAGCTGCCATTGCCGGTGCTGTTTCCGGAGCACATCACATTCATCAATTAGCAGGATATTATGGCGTTCCGGTTATTTTGCATACCGATCATGCTGCCAAAAAGTTACTTCCCTGGATTGATGGTCTGCTCGATGCCGGCGAAGCATTTTACAAACAGCACGGAAAGCCGTTATTCAGTTCGCATATGCTTGACCTGTCGGAAGAACCACTGGAAGAAAACCTGGAAATCAGCAAACGTTACCTCGAACGTATGTCGAAAATGGGTATGACACTTGAAATAGAGCTGGGTATCACAGGAGGTGAAGAAGACGGTGTGGACAATAGTGGCGTTGACAGCTCAAAGCTGTACACCCAACCCGAAGAAGTAGCCCGCGCATTTGAAGTACTCAGCAGTGTGAGTGATCGTTTTACGGTAGCAGCTGCCTTCGGAAACGTACATGGCGTTTATAAACCCGGCAATGTTAAGCTGCAACCCATCATCCTGCACAACTCTCAAAAATATATCCGTGAAAAATACAAAACTGCACCCAATCCGGTCAATTTTGTGTTTCACGGAGGTTCAGGATCAGAACCGGCACAGATTAAAGAAGCCATCGGATATGGTGTGGTAAAAATGAATATTGACACCGATACCCAATGGGCATTCTGGGATGGTGTACGTAAGTTTGAAGCTAAAAATCATGCTTATTTGCAAGGCCAGATTGGTAATCCGGAAGGTGAAGACAGCCCAAACAAAAAATATTACGACCCACGTAAATGGCTTCGCGAAGGCGAAAAAGCTATGATCGAACGGTTAAAAATTGCTTTCAGTGATTTGAATTGTTTGAACAGGTATTAGTCAAATCCAATAAGAAAAAAGCCGGAAAAATTGACTTTCCGGCTTTATTTTATTTCAGCATTTTAAGCATCGCAACTTCTTTTTCGCTGAGATGCCGCCAATGACCTCGTGGAAGATTTATTTTGGTGAGGCTGGCAAAACGCACCCGATCCAGTTTTTCAACTTTGTAGCCCAGACTTTCAAAAATCCGGCGCACTATTCGGTTTCGTCCGGAGTGCAGTTCTATCCCGACTTCCTTTTTCGACTCGACTCCGGTAACCCAGGCAATGGCATCAGCTTTAATCGGGCCATCCTCAAGCTCTATACCATCAGCAATTTTCAACAGGTCGTTTTTTGTAAGTGCTTTATCGAGAGTGACATGATACAATTTTTTTACACCATATTTTGGGTGCGTAAGCTTTTTTGCCAGTTCTCCATCATTAGTCAGCAAAAGTAATCCCAGCGTATTTCTGTCGAGCCGTCCTACCGGATAGATGCGTTCATCGCAGGCTTTGGCCACCAATTCCATAACAGTTTTGCGTTCCATGGGATCATCAGCGGTGGTTAAAAATCCTTTTGGTTTATTTAACAAAACATAACGTAGCACTTCTCGTCTCAGGGTTTGTCCGCCATAAGCAATCTTATCTTCCCTGTTTACTTTTGTTCCCAATTGTGTAACCACTTTCCCGTTTACGCTAACGGCACCTGCTTCGATCAGTTTGTCAGCTTCACGACGTGAGCAAACCCCTGAATCGGCGAGGTATTTATTCAATCTGATCAGGCCGGTATCTTCTCTTTCAAATCCTTTTGGACCAGCTGTTCTGCGCGAAAACGACCTTTTGCCATATGAATCTCTTCCCCGACGATCATTTTGTTCCGAACGTTCATAACCACGTCCACCTCCTCTGGAAGATCTTTCTTTAAAACTTCCTTTCTCGCTGTCAGAAGATCTTCTTTCCTTAGCAAACTGCGGTCTGGGATAACTTCTGTCGCTACTCGGCCGATCGTCACGTTCTGACCGGTCAAAATTGCGACCATCTCTTCCCGAAGACCTTTCCCTGTATGCGCCCTTTTCGCTGTCAGCCAATCTTCTGTCTTTGTTAAATTGTGATTTAGGATAGCTTCTTTCATTTTCGGAGCGGTCATTGTCAGTACGTCCGTATGTTGCTCTCTGATCCTTGTTTCCGGTGGATTTATAAGGTCTGCGTTCCGGTTTTCTGCTGTCGTCTTCTTCTTTACTGTAAGGCTTCGAAAACCGTGGTTTTTCCTGTCTTTCAATATTTCGTTCGTCTGTTTTTCGGATTCTGGGTCTCTTTCCGGATTGATCTTTTGAGTTCATTATCAGATATTTTTGGGGCGGCAAAGATAGTCTGAATTCACGACATAACAAGCTTTTATGTCGAACCATTTCGGTTTAACCTACTCAGGCCATATGCTAATAGTGAATAATTGCCATGCGATTACAAAATGAATGATCAAATAAATATGAAAAGAATTTTGCATTCAGCCTTAATCTTTTGTATATTAGTTGGTTTTTACGGAGATAAAAAGTACATAAAAATATATACTATGCAAACATCTGTGATGAATGACCCTGCCATTATCAACATTGGCACTTACACCTATTCAAGGGCGTTGCTGATCAAAGTTCGACTTGAATCGGAAGGTATCCCCTGTTTTTTAAGCCATGCGTCAGGATCAGGCACTGAAGTTATGCTTCACGTTAACGAAAGTGATCTTCCTGATGCTCAACAATATATTAACATATTAGCTCATGCGAGTGGTACGGAAAAAGAAAAAAGCATTAAACTATTACGCAGTGTCAGACGTATTTTGGTCCCGGTTGACTTTTCGGACGAAAGTGAGAAAGCTGTACGATATGCGTTAAAACTTGCTGCCTTCATGAAAGCCGACATCCGGTTGATGCATGCCTGGATGCCGGTTGCCGCAGAGCATTTTGCCTGGGGAGAGATGTATGCCATGCAAACCGACATAGAATCGCAGATCAGAAATGCGGAAGCCGAAGCAGAAGATCGTTTACAGCTTTTTCAGCAAGAACTTAAGCTACAGATCAAAAGGAAAAAAATTAAAGGTGTGGATGTTGATTTTGATTTGATCAGAGGTAATGCTTCCGAGGCCATTTCTGCAGTTGCGCATGATTACAAGCCCGGTTTAATTGTAATGGGAACCAAGGGTAAGCAGCGTTTTGAAAGGGGTTTTTTTGGCAGTACAACGCTCAAGGCTATTTCCGGAGGAAAGATTCCGGTGCTGGCCATTCCGCCATCCTATGACGAAAGCAGCTTTGAACAAACAAAACAATTGCTGTATGTAACCAGTTTTGATGACACGGATTTTGACAGCCTGAGTCGGCTGATGGCTTTTGTGCGGCCTTTTAATGCAAGGATATTTTGTTTGCACGTGCATCAAAAAGGCAGCCTGGTGGTTGACGAAACCCGTATGCGCCAGATGCGCGAACACTTTAATCAGTTTTATCAGAACTTTCAGGTGGAGTGCGGGCTGCTGGAAAGTGGTGATGTATTAGATGGAATAGAACGTTTTATACAGGAGCATAAAATTGATGTGCTTGCCCTGACCGCCAAAAAGCAAAATCTGCTAGCACAATTGTTCGAGCCGGGGCTGAGTCGTAAACTGTTGTTTCGATCTTCTATTCCGCTTTTGGTTTTTGGCGGTTTAAAATAGCCTTAATTACTTCAGGCGCAACATAATACGAAAAGTTGTTCCTTCGTTAATGGTTGAGGTCTTCACGAATATCTTTCCTTTGTGGTAATCCTTGATGATGCGTTTGGCCAGGGATAACCCCAAACCCCAGCCACGTTTTTTACTGGTATATCCTGGATTGAAAACAGCTGAAAAAACAGATTTGTGCATTCCCTTTCCGGTATCCTTCACATCCAAAAGCAGGTAACGTTCATCGGTTTTCATTCTGATGGTAATGGTTCCATGACCACTCATGGCATCAATGGCATTCTTGCACAGGTTTTCGATCACCCAGCGAAAAAGCGAAGCATTTAATGGAATAATCACTGATTCTGCAGGCAACTGAAGGGTATAAATAATTTTTCGTGAGCTGCGTTTTTTTAGATAATCAATGGTTTCTTCTATTACTTTGGTAATGTTTGAAGGCTCCAGCACGGGGGCTGAACCAATCCGGCTAAAACGTTCGGTGATGGTTTCCAGCCGTTGCACATCTTTCTCCATTTCTTCAACACCTTCAATTTTCTCGGGTTGCATTTTGAGCAATTCGATCCAGGCCATAAGCGACGACAAGGGTGTACCAATCTGATGTGCCGTTTCTTTAGCCATACCCGCCCACACCTGGTTTTGCTCCGAACGCCGTGCATAGCTGAAAAGCAGATAGGCCATTAACAAAAACAGGGTAATAATCAGGATTTGAAACAAGGGAAAAAATTGCATCTGAAGCAGTAAATCGGAACTTCGGTAAAAGATGTACGTCCGGCCAATATTTTCCAAATCAATAGAAATAGGTTTGTTTTCAGCAGACATATCATCAAGCTGTTGCTTCACAAAACTGCTGTCATGCATATCAAACCCATCCAGATTACCATACTGTATCACCTTTTTTTGAGTGCTATCTGTAATAATAACCGGTACACTGACTGCATTTAAGGCTACCTCATTAAAAAAAGAACTCACCAGATCGTCCAACACATTCTTCATCTCCGTAAATATGCGCGATTCCTTGTAATACAACATTTGCTTTTTGTTTCCCGAAAGGATTATTTCGATGGGTTCATATACGGTATATTCGGCTAGTAGGTCGGGTGATAAACTGTCAATATGTTGTTGATGAGGTGGCAAATTAGCACTCCACTCAATATGATTATTTTCGTTCGTAATAAGAACTGGGATACTTGTATTGTTTGAGATAATTTCGAGATAGAAATTTAAATTTTCGTTAGGTGCTGCTATCAATAATCTGCGATAAGCCTGGGCCAAGAGCTCGATGCGTTTGCGCTCCTGTTCGCGCACCTCATCAAAAAATGCTTCGGTAATATTCATCAGGCTGGCCCGCCGCTGAACGGCATCGGCCCAAACCCTTATCTGGGTACGCTCCTGCACGGCAAAACGATTAACAAGCACATTGGTATAATAAATGGATGCCCCGATAATGACCAGTGCAATGATGGCCAACACTATTTTCCAACGCTTTTTTTGAGCATATAAATTCACTTGAGGCAAACGTTTAAGTCAGGTGTAAAAGTATAAAAACCAGTAAATTTAGCAAATTGAAGCTCACAACAAAGCAATCTCCTGCCATTGTTTTTGCTGAAAGTTCCAGGTGCTTCGATATCCGGCATTTTTTAGTGCCTCAACAGCTTCGTCAAATAACAGCACAACTTCATGAGCCTGATGTGCGTCTGAGCTAATAATAACCGGAATGTTCAAGGTTTTCATTTCCTTTAAAATCCAATCCGAAGGAAAAAGACTATCAGACCGGCCTTTGTATTTGCCACGGGTGTTCAGTTCTGCCACAACATCCTTTTCTTTGATCAACCGAAGCGTCTCGCGTACCAAATTACGATACCAGGTTTCGTCCTCTCGAAAAAACCGATTTTGATTGTGCATCTTGATCTTATCCAGATGACCAATAATATCAGGTGTTTGCTGCTCCAACATCCGATTGGTTTGGTGATAAAATGCTTTTACTGCCATGCGGATATCCCCACCAAAAAACTGCTGAAGACCATCATCATATATTTCGCGTTTTGGTCCGTCAATAAACCATAGATTCTCAAGGCGATCCGCACCAACAAGATGAACAGATCCAATGGTATAATCCAGATTTAAGTCAGGATTTTGATGAAAGAAATCATCCATCAAAACGGGAATATGATCCACTTCGAGACTAAGCATTATTTCTATCCGATTGGCAAATTCTGTTTTAAGTTGCTCTATTTTGGCAATATAATTTGACAATTCCCCTTCAGCAATGCTAAAAGAATTTAAAAAGGGCACGGGTGCATGATCGCTAAAACCCAGGCTTTGCAGTCCGGAATCAATTGCTGATTTTACAACCTCTTCAGGCGTGGATTTGCCATCAGAAAAAATTGTGTGCGTATGCAGGTTTTGCGTAATCATGAGGCTTTCTATTTGTTTTCAACCAGTTTGTACACCTTATCGCCTCTGCGAACCAGCGTATTGACAGGGATGGAGCATAAATCACCTTTTTTTGCCTGCTCAACCTTTTGCAAATCCACCCTGATTTCATTGATTTGCTCCTCAACGACTCCCGTAGTCGGCCCGATTATCAAGATTTCATCCCTTAAAGCCATGCTGTGGGTTTCCATTTTTATTTCTGCCACACCAATCTTAGTAAAATAATTGGTCACCAAACCCACGTAAACCTTCCTTTTTGTTGCCTGCGAACCATACGATTCCGTCCATTCACCGATTTTTCTTCCTAGATAATAACCATCCCAAAAACCACGGTTATATACTTCGGAAAGACGGTTTTGCCAGGCTTCCACTTTCTGCTGATCAAAAGTGCCATCCAACACAGCCTCAACAGCTTCGTGATATACTTTGGTAACAACTTTTACGTATTCAGGCGAGCGGCCACGTCCTTCAATCTTGAGCACTTCGACGCCGGCATCCAGCAGTTTATCCAGAAACGGCAGGGTGTTCAGGTCTTTTGGCGACATGATGTATTCATTATCCACTTCCATTTCGAGCTCGCTGTCGCGATCTTTTACTGAATAACCCCTTCGGCAAGGCTGCAAACAAGCACCTCGGTTGGCAGAGGAATTCAGCAAATCGAGGCTGAGGTAGCATTTTCCGGAAACAGCCATGCACAAAGCCCCATGAACAAAAACTTCAATCCTTACCAAATCGCCGGAAGGACCTGTAATGTGCTGTTGCCGGATTTTTTCGGTGATAGCTTTTACCTGATTCAAGTTAAGTTCACGTGCAGTTACCATCACATCAGCAAATTGTGCATAATAACGCACCGCTTCAATATTGGTGATATTGGTTTGGGTGGACATATGCACCGTAACATCATGCTGCCGTGCATATTGAATAACTGCCTGATCCGATGCAATCACAGCGGTGATGTGGTTGGCTTTTACCGTATCAACCAGCTGTTTCATTTCTTCGAGTTCTTCGTCAAAAATTACGGTATTGATGGTTACATAACTGCGCACCTGATGTGCTTCACAAATCGCAGCAATCTGCTTCAGGTCGCTAAGTGTGAAGTTTTTGGACGACTTTGAACGCATATTCAGGGAACCAATACCAAAATACACCGAACCAGCTCCGGCCTGAATGGCAGCCATTAGTGACTCATAGGAGCCAACTGGTGCCATAATCTCAATAAGATGAGGATTCTTTATCATGCTGCAAAAATAGCGATTTGCTTTGCTTGTTGATATGACAGTATTAAAAGGTAATATGTCGCACTGCTTTATTCTTAGACCAATTGCGTGTTTTGAATTTCAAAAAAATCTTTAGTATTCAAATTGTCTGGTAAAAGATACTGTAGTCCATAACAGGATAGTTTCCAGGGACAGCATTATTACAACGATTGAGCTTTGTATGTAATTTTACCGGACAATTTTGAATAGAAAAATAAGGGATTATTGCGCAATCTCGTTTTTAAACTTCTCCCATTCCTTTCGCAGTGCATCATCTTTATTCATGCGCTGCTGCTTGCCGGGTTTAAGCGTGTTGAAAAATCCGTTCTCAATTGTTTTCCAATACATATTGAAAAAGCCTTTGTAAGGAACCCTTACGGTTTGCATCTGCACCTGGCGGATACCTTCACCCTCTGCCGGATTTTCACGGCGTAAGATAAGATTTGCAATCAGGCTGAGGAATTTATTTGGATTGTTTGAATGTTTTTTAGTTACATTAACCACTAAATCGTGATAGCGCATTTCAAATATTCCCGAAGCTGCGTCCTGATTGCCCAAACCTTTGAAATAAACCGAATCAATATACCCGGATCGAAACAATGCTCCCGCAGCACTCTCGCTAACAACATTCACGGCATTAGCATTCATGCTTCCCAACCGGCCATAAAAATCAAAGCTGTTATCTGGCGTAAAATGCCATTGTATTCGGTTATCAAAATGCGCTTCTCCCAACAAAATTCCCTTACTATGGGCAATGAGATCTGCTTGTTTGCCTGTACTTGGATCAACAGAGGCAAATCCGGTTATCAGGGTAAACAAACTATCAAAATTAACACTGGGCGTATCGGGTTTGTTACCCATCAACTCTGTATAAACAACGCTTGCATTTAGTAATAAAATAGTATCTATTCCGAAGTTTCCTTTGATAGCTCGAACAGCCTGCTGAGGCATTTTGGGTCGTTTGCTTTCGTCTGCCGGAATTCTTTTATCGCGCATCAATCGGATTTTTGGCTCTTCCAATACCAACTTTTGCATAAAAACGCCCTCCCAACTTAGCAAGTCATCAATATCAAGCCCAACTGTTTGTATGTTTTTGATGGTTAAATCAACAACATCATCCTGATTTCTGAGGCCAACGGCTTGTGCATGTAAACCACGGATTGGATACAGTTTCAGATCAGAAAATTTTAGCTCTTGTTCTTGTTGTAATATTTCTGATTTAGCTATATGAATCTTATAATATGACCCTGGTATTCTGAAACTTAACGAATCAATCTGCAACTGTGAGGCAAGCCTAAGCCCAAAATCAGGCTTATGGTTGAGGCTGTCGAAATTAAGGTGGATCCCTTCGAGCCGCATATTGACCGAAGGAACAAAAATATCATTCGTGTTTTTATCTTTGGTTTGAATATTTATATAACCATCTTCCAGCACAAAGCGGTCAAAAATTATCTTCTTAAGTCCTTGAGGTTTAGTCGTATCCGTTTTTGCATCTGCCTGAAGCAGCTTTTTATCCGGTAAACTGCCAATCTCCAGGCTGGGTTGATGCAACAAAAGCTGAACTGCATGAAACTCTTTTTGATTCAAAAGTCGCTCAATATTCAACTTTTTAATTTCCAACCGCTTGATTCTTAAACTTGCCTCAGGGATTACATTGCTGGAAGAATCTGTTTTTCCGACAGGAATCAAACTCAACTTGTATAAAATCAGGTTTTGCGTAAAAAAATCAACTCCCAATCTGCCAATTTCCAAATCGTAAAACTTACTAAGAGCAGTTTTACCATATTGCTTATAAAGTTCTTTTTTTACGGTATGTACAGCAAAAAAATAAAAGCCCAATCCAATGGCAAAACATGCCACAATGATTATTACTGTCCATTTTGTAAATCTCCGCATAAGCAAAAAATTTAGGGTAAAAGTAAGCCTTCTACCCTAAATGATCAACTTCCGATTCTCCGAGAACCTCTTAAACAAACTGAAAAACCACTAATTAAGCAAATGATTCTTCAGAAATGCTTCCATAGCCCTGTAAAAATCAAAGCGGTTTTCTTCGTTTCTGAAACCGTGTCCTTCGTTGTCTTTCACCATATATTCCACTTCAATTCCTCTTGTGCGCATGGCTTCCACTATCTGATCCGATTCGTCGATGTTCACACGTGGGTCGTTGGCACCCTGTGCCACAAAAAGCGGAGCAATAATTTTGTCGGCATTCATGGCAGGTGAAGTAGCTTCAAATTGTTGCTTATCGGTTTCGGGATTGCCCACCATTTCGTACATCATATCCAACATGGGTTTCCAGTATGGTGGAATGGTTTGCATAAAGGTAAACAGGTTTGAAACGCCCACATAATCAACGCCGGCAGCATACAAGGTAGGTGTAACAACAAGGCCCTGCAAAGTAGCATAACCACCATAGCTTGCGCCATAAATTGCCACACGGTCTTTGTCGGCAATGCCTTCGCGAATGAGCCAATACACGCCATCAGTGATGTCATTTTGCATGCTCAAACCCCATTCCTTGAAAGAGGCTTCCCAAAAGGATTTTCCATAACCCGTTGAACCTCTGAAGTTCATCTGCAACACAGCAAAACCACGATTGGCCAAAAACTGAACTTCGGGATTAAATCCCCAGCTGTCGCGTGCCCATGGGCCACCATGCGGATTTACAACAACAGGCAGGTTTTTAGCCTCCACACCTTTGGGCAGGGTGAGATAACCATGAATCGTTAATCCATCGCGCGAACGGTATTGAATAGGTTTTACCTCTGCCATCTGATTTTCGTTGAGCCAGGGACTGACTTCTTGTATTTTGGTGAGTTCTTCATTGTTTTTGTTGTAAAGATAATAGGCACCCATCGAGCGGTCGCTGTAAGTACGAATGATGTAGGTTTCTTCGGCTTTGTCGCTGGCGGTAATAGCTATTTCATATCCATTCAGTAATGATTCGAGTTTTTCGAACATCGTCTCCGTTTCATCATCAAAGAAGTGACGCTCACGTTTCCAGGAGGTATAGCTTACCGCTGTGATCACTTTACGCTTACGCGAATAGTTGATGCCACCAACATCATAATCTTCGTTTTCGTAAAGCACTTCCGTTTCTTTGGCAGTTTTGGGATCAAAGATTACGGCTGCTGATTTATCACGTCCCAGATTGGAAGTGGCATAAAGGTATTTATTATCAAAGGTGAAGAAATTCGGATTAAGAGATTCCTTGAAACTGGTGGTGAGTACCGGTTCAAACTCCTGTGATTCATCATCGCGATAGAGCAATTGTGTATTTACGCCGTCAACAATGGCAATAGCAATACGCAATTTGCCATCGTGGTCGGTCATCCAGCCTTGTATGTTTCCCGGATTTTCGGCCAGCATTACTTTTTCGCCGGTTTTGATATTGAGCCGATAAGGATCGAACACCATGGCATTGCGTTTGTTGAGGCCGATGATCACAAAATCAGGCTGATCTTCCAGATCGTCAATGATTTGTGTACGCACTCCTTCGAAACAGGTAAGACATTTACTGTTTTTTCCATTCTTATCAACTCCATAAAGGGCAAAATTCTCATCGCCACCGCTGTCTTTCAAAAACAGGATACGATTGTCATTGGCCCAGTAATAACCAGCGATATCGCGATCTGTTTCAGAAGTGAGGCGGGTTGCCTTCTCACTTCCGGCCTTTTGAACAAAAATATTCATCCGGTTTTCATAAGGTGCCATAAAAGAGATGTATTTCCCATCGGGGCTGATTTGATAAGCACTCTTTTCGGGGTTTCTGAAGAAATCTTCCAAAGGAATCTGTGGAGGCATAATTGCAAAAATTTGTTGGGAAAACACCAGCATTACAATGACACTAATGGTTTTCTGCCAGGTTAAGTGAATTGTTTTTTCCATAAAAAAGATATTTATAACATTTAACTTAAAGATTAGTTTGATCACATCCAGCGGCGGCGCTTAAAATAAAACACCATCAATCCGCTGACAACTGTCATGCCAATGAGTAAAAGCCAAAAGGCAGTTTTGTTTTCGGCAAAGGGCAGCATTACGTTCATGCCGTATAAACTTGTGATAAAGGTTAGCGGCAGTATGATTGAGGAAATCAGTGTAAGTATCTTCATGATCTCGTTGGTTTTGTTGGTTTGCATGCTGTCGAAGGTTTTTGAAAGCCCTTCGATCAGCTCTTCGTAATCTTCGGTCATGTCCCACATTTTTTGATAGTAATCGAGGATATTGCCCCAATAATCTTCCATTTCTTCGCCTGCAAAGCCACTTATCTGACCGGTTTCAAATTTATGAAACAACCTGAGTTGTGGCTTAAAAATGGTGTTGATCAGGATGATGTTTTTACGGGTTACGGAGATTCTTTCGATAATTTTCACCTGTCGTTTTCCAAAAAGTTCGCGGTTGATCAGCTCCAGATCAAGACCAAGCTTACGCAAAAGATACAATGATTCGCGCATCAGTCGCTCAAGGATCCGATAGAGCAAAATATCAGATGTTTCGATTTTTAATTCTTTCTCTTCTCTGTTTAGTTCTTTGTACTCATTAAAAAGCTGCGTGGCAAGCCAGGGTGATTTTTCGAGGGTGATGATAAACTCTTTGCCCCAGAACATTTTAATCTCTTTGGTTTTAATGAAAACATTCTGGCGGTCGAAATTGGGAAAATGGAGAATCAGGAAATAATAATCGTCGTAAATATCAATTTTAGGTCGTTGGTTCAGCGAACGGCAATCTTCAATATCAAGAGGATGAAAATGGTGTATGTTATTTAAAAAATTAAAGTCTTCATCGGTAGGATTCTGAATGTGGTGCCATTTAAGTTTACCCATCTCTTTGGTTTCCATCATAGGCTCATCTCCTCAGTATTAAATTGTTAGAATACGATTTATGTCCATTTCTCTGCTTAACATCAGCTTATAAACAAATCCGATTTAGTATAGGGATAATTTCTCCCTTTGAACAAAACCGTCAGTTTCAAATTGTAACAAATAAGTTCCGGAGGGTAAACTTGCCAACGAAAGCTGCAAATGCTTTTGTCCGGCCGCCATCTGCCAATGACCAATTACTCTTCCGCTCAAATCCATTAGTTGAATGTTGCAATTTTCATTTAGTTCCATTCTGGTGGACAGGGTAATTTGGTTGCCTGCTGGATTGGGATAAAAGCTAAACTTCTGAGGTTTAGACGCAAAAGCATCAACTCCTGTTTCAACATCTAATACTAAAACTTCCAAATCATCAAAATAGAATCCGTCTTCGGTAACATAGCTATCGCTGCGGAGAACAAAGCGCAATTCGATATTTTGCCCTGCATATTTTGACAGGTCAATTGTTTCCTGCACCCAATCCTTACTACCATCATAAACCGGCTCACCATTGGGTTGATTGTTTAATCCTGCATGGGTATAAAGTCCCTCAAGTGCTGTCCAGCTTCCGACGCCGTTTGCCCGAGCCTGCAATTGTACATAATCATAACTGTATTCAATCTGCCATTTAGCCCAAAAATTCAATAATACCAAACTTGAATTCGGAATTTCAATCGGGTTATTCAGGCTTATGACATTATTTTCATTATTATTGTAATTGCCATTGGGTGAATCAGTTATAGAAGCAACTGGTGAATGAAAATCCGAAGTTGTATTGTCCCATTTCGAACTGGTCCAATTATCAAAATCTTCGCAATCATCTTCAAAAATCACCGAAGTTGTTCCATAATACTTTACCAATGTATCAGAGGTAACAAATTCGCCATTGTCCAGTTGAATCAAAAATCGAAGGGTATCACCACTCATAATGTCAGGGTCTAAAGTAATTGCAATGGAATCACTTACCGTTTCAAGAATTTCAAGATAGCCAATCGATACCGGCCCCTCTGTTTCGAGAATATTCTCACTGCTTGGCACAACACTTACCGTCCAGTTTTCTGTGTCGCTGAATCCAAGGCGTTGCAGATCGAAGGTGAGATAAAAGCTTTTCTCCGAAATAACCGGACCGCTGGTTTCGGTGATCTCTCCATAGTCTCCCGAGAAAAATGCGGCATAATAATTCTGAATCATATTTTCCTGGCAGAGCGGGATGATTCGGTTAATGGAAGGCCAAAATCCATCACTGTCTCCTCCTAGTTCCGGAGTGTAGGAAAAAATCTGATTTTTATTTTCTGTTTCGCCATACATCCAGTCGTCGGAGCCGCCATTGGTGGGGTAGATTGTTGAGCTTCCCGGGCCGTAAACATAATTGTTGTCGCGTGTCATCAAGGTGGCGTGGGCATAAAAAATGGCATCATCCGGGCATGGATCGTTTGTAAATCCCCATGGATAAAGCAATAAGTTGGAGAAGGAGTGATAATTAAGGGCAATTTTAAACTCATGATCCTCAACAAACTGTTTTACATTTTGAATTTCCGGTTCGCTAAAGGCTTCGGGACCACGATAGGTTTCGCTGCTGGGGTTTGGTGACGAGCCGTTATTGTCCAATCCCCACATAAAACCATAATTACGATTGATATCCACACCCCACGATCCTCCGTTATTGCGGCGATTTTTACGCCACATCCCGCTTCCATTAGGATTAGTTTGCTCATTATAAAGGTATCCATCAGGATTAAGTATGGGAACAAAATATAATTCACGGTTATTTACAATGGCCTGGACCTGCTCGTCTGTTTCATAATTTTCGAGCAGATGCAGCATAAAATATATCATTTGCTGCACACCAATTCCTTCACGGGCATGATGCAGAGCGGTGTACAAAACTTGCGGTTCATCCTCATTTTCATTAGGATTATCACTGATTTTTACCCACCAGATGGGATTACCATTGTGCGAAAGTAAATCATCATTAACAGGAGTTTTTACGGTGATCAAATCAGGCCATTGCCCAGCCATAAAATCCAATTTATCAAGCACCTGCTGATAGGTGTAAAACCCTCCCATAGAGCCATACTCCCAGTTTTCGGGTACCGGAAACTCATCCGCCGGATTGCGTACAATTCGGGTGTCGGTATCCGCCATGTTTCTTTCGCTATAGAAACTAACAAGGTCTTCAATGATCACGGTATAACTAATTTCGGCTTCCCGAAGGCTTTCAAGTTCGGTTGTGCTTAATTCGAGCTCAACAAAATAACCTGGCTTGAGTGTGCCTGCATCAAGCGGAATACCATGCGATGCAATCTCGTGCAGGCTGGTTTCGTTCAAATCAATTCGCACTCTTTGATAAGTGTCCTGTTGTGCTTGTAAACTACAAAACAACAGACTGAAAATTAAAATAAAAAAGGTCTTCATGGAATTTTTTTTCAATTGATCAACAATAGTCAGGAATATTATAATTAGCGGTTCGGTTAATGAAGCCGAATCCGTAAAAGTATAAAAAATGAGTTTAAGACAATATTTTATCCTTAATTTGTATATTGAACACACCCCTTAATTCTTATTTGAACTGGTTATAAATTGACCTTCAACCATGCTGTTTTCCTAAATAAATCATAACACATTTAGTAAGTTTGTACACTAAATGAATCACAAAAAAATTTTGTTATGAATCAATTCACGGCAATGAACCCAAATCCTTTGGTACAATATCTAAACAAGCCTGCACATGAGTTTACACGGACCGATCTGATCCGTTATATTGAAGATAATGATATTGAGATGATCAACTTTCGTTATGTTGCCTGGGATGGACGTTTAAAGACACTCAATTTTATCATCAACAGCCGCGAACATCTCGAAAACCTGCTACTATCAGGCGAACGTGTTGACGGTTCAAGTTTGTTTCCTTTTGTTGAAGCTGGCTCAAGTGATTTGTACGTGATTCCGAAATACAAAACTGCCTTTGTAAATCCATTTACCGAGGTCCCCACAATCGATTTGCTTTGTTCGTTCTACGACCGTCATGGAAAACCCTTCGAAAGCTCACCTGAATATATCCTCAAAAAAGCACATCGGGCACTCAAAACCGAAACAGGCTTCGATTTTGAAACCATGGGCGAGCTCGAATATTACATCATTGCCAAAGAAGAAGACTTGTATCCGGCCGTCGATCAAAAAGGTTATCACGAATCTTCTCCTTTCAACAAGTATGGCGATTTCAGACGCGAAGCACTGCGCCTGATTGCCCAAAGCGGTGGTCAGATTAAATATGGTCATTCCGAAGTAGGTAACTTCTCGCTTAACGGCATGAACTACGAACAAAATGAAATAGAATTTCTCCCGACAAATGTTGAAGATGCTGCAGATCAATTAATCGTGGCAAAATGGATCATGCGAAAACTGGCTTATCGCTATGGCGTAACCATTACTTTTGCTCCTAAAATCACCGTTGGCAAGGCCGGAAGCGGAATGCATGTGCACACCCGACTGATGAAAGACGGTAAAAACATCATGATGAAAGACGGCCAGCTTAGTAAGGAGGCACGAAAAGCCATTGCCGGTTACCTGAAGCTGGCCGCCTCACTTACTGCTTTTGGCAATGCCATCCCAACCTCCTATTTCAGACTGGTTCCACATCAGGAAGCACCTACCAACATCTGCTGGGGCGATCGCAACCGTTCGGTATTGGTACGAGTGCCTTTGGGCTGGACTGCCGCCACTGATATGATTACCAATGCCAACCCACAGGAAAAACCTGTGAAAGTTGATTTTACTCAAAAACAAACCGTTGAGTTCAGAGCTCCTGACGGATCAGCTGATATCTATCTGCTAATGGCTGGTTTAACGGTTGCTGCGCATCACGGCCTCACCCTGGAAGGTGCGCTGGAGTTTGCTGAAAAGACTTATGTTGATGTCAATATCTTTGACGAAAAACATAAAAGCAAACAATCGGAACTGGAACAATTGCCCACAAGCTGTGTTGAATCGGCAGAAGCGCTGGAGAATCATCTTGGGTATTATACTAAAAATGGTGTATTCTCGGAGAACATCCTGCATTTCATCATTAAAAACCTAAAGGCTTTCGATGATAAAAATCTTCGTAAAGAAATGAACAATGATGAGGAAAAAATCATGAAGCTCGTGAGCAAATACTTTCATTGCGGATAAATTTTGTTAACTCATTTTTGACTGATTTTTTCCGCCATTCACCGGTGAAATTCTGCTGTTGGCCTATTATTATTTGAGTTTATACGAGGGGTGTTGTATTTTCGCTAAAAAATGAATTAGTAAATTTTAAACGAAAATAACATGGAAACTAAACCCTCATCTATCGACAGACGCGTTGTAGCCGGCCTGCTTCTAATTTTGGCTGGCGGATTGTTGCTGCTCGACCAACTCGATTTAATCTCCTATAATTTAAGTCATTATCTGATCAGTTGGAAAACCCTGCTGATCGGTATCGGGATTATCACCTTAGCAAACAAACAAAATCGCACTACCGGAATTATCCTCATCAGTTTGGGTGTTTTATTCTGGTTGCCCGAATTGATGGATTACAGGATCCGGTTCAGTACAATCTTCTGGCCGGCCTTGCTGATCGGTATTGGTTTGATTATCCTTACGCGTCGGGGGGATGGCAGCGATGAAAAAAGACATTATGGTAGCAGACAGCATGTCTTTAATGCCAGTGACAGTCCACACAACAATCCTGACGATTATATTAACGAGCTGGCTATCTTTGGCGGTGGCAACACCCGCGTAACTTCCGAAAATTTTAAAGGAGGAAAAATTACGGCCATATTTGGCGGAGGTGATATTGATATGAAAGCAGCAAAGCTTTCGCCCGAAGGTTGTGTGATAGATACCTTTATCCTTTTTGGAGGTTCTAACCTCATCGTGCCGGAAGGCTGGAAGGTGAAATCAGAAGTGGTTTCCATACTTGGTGGATTTAGTGATAAAAGACTGGCCGTTGCCAAAACAGAAGCTGACAAAACCATAATTATTAAAGGGGTCGTTATTTTTGGAGGTTTAGAACTCAAAAGCTACTAAGTGTAACTTTTTGCGGATAAAAACGTCATCAGAAAGCATTAACCAACACATTTACTGTATTTTATTATGCTTAATCCCTTTATAAAAAACCGTAATTACCTCATCATATATCTGGCTGTTTGGGTATCGCTTATGCTCATCCAAACGGCCATTCTCAATTATTACCAGGAGCTAAGTCTGGTTTCGAGCCTGAACGATGCTGTTGTTTTTAATGGCCTGCTTGCCCTGATTGGATTCAATATATGGTATGTGTTGAGATTTAATATGAAAGATGAGCAGAGCAGGTTTGATTTGATAATCAATCATATGCTTGTGGGGATTGTTACCATTGCCATCTGGCTTACCAGCGGATATTTTCTGATGCAGGCCCTGGAACCCACTAACGAAGTTTATCTTGATTTTTTATACAACTCCCTTCCCTGGCGTGCTGTAATTGGTGCGTTTTTTTACCTCATCTTCATCCTGATCTATTATATGATGTTATATTATGAAGATCTCCAACAAAAAATGCGCATCGAAAGCGAACTCAATAGCCTGGTACGCGATGCCGAATTAAATGCCCTTAAATCGCAAATCAATCCGCATTTCCTGTTCAACAGCCTCAATTCAATCAGTTCCCTTACCATGAACGACCCCGAAAAAGCGCAGGAAATGGTAATTAAACTTTCCGATTTTTTGCGCTATTCGCTTAGTCACGACCGCAACGAAACCACCAGCCTCAAAAAAGAACTGGAAAATATCGAACGCTACCTGGATATTGAAAAAGTTCGTTTTGGTCACCGCCTAAAATATCAAAAAAACGTCCCTGATACCTGCCTCAAAGCAGATATCCCCAATATGATTCTGCAGCCTTTGTTCGAAAATGCCATCAAACACGGAGTGTATCATAGCACCGAAGAAGTGTTGGTTGAACTGCGATGCATTCCGAACAAAGATTTTGTTGAGTTGCATATCCTAAACGATTTTGATCCGGATGCAGCAAAACCCAAAGGTGAAGGAATTGGACTTAAAAATATCCGAAAACGACTCGAACTGATCTATCAACGTGCCGATCTGCTCGAAATCAAACGCGAAAAGATCTCCTTTGAGGTAATATTACGCATCCCAATTCAAAAAAGTAAAAAAAAACTAAGTTTGTAAAATAAAATTATACGCCATGAAAGCTGCATTGCGTACCATTATTATCGAAGATGAGGCTCCCGCACGTATGTTGCTGCAGAGGTTTTTGAGCGATCATAAAAATATAGATATCATTGCAGAATTTGCTGATGGTTTCAGCGGCCTGAAAGGCATACAGGAAAACAAACCCGATTTGGTGATACTGGATATCCAAATGCCAAAACTTACAGGATTCGAATTATTGGAATTGCTGGATGAAGACCTGCCTGAAATCATTTTTACAACCGCTTACGATCAATACGCCATCAAAGCCTTCGAAATGAATGCAGTAGATTATCTTTTAAAACCCTTTCCAAAAATCAGGCTGCATCAGGCTGTAGATAAAGTTGTGGAACGTTTCAGGCATAAGATAAAAGAAGATGAAACAGTTAAGAAACTGGTAAACAGTCTGCACGAACAACAAGACACTTTGGAACGCATTGTTGTAAAAAACGGCAATCAGATACACGTAATTTCAATCGAAGACATCATTCAGCTCGAAGCCCAGGACGACTATGTGATGATCCATACGCCCGAAGGCCGGTTCATGAAAAAAGACACCATGAGTTACATGGAGCAACATCTTCCTGCTGAGCAGTTTATACGCATCCATCGATCCAATATTGTGCAGATAAAACACATTAAAAAGATGGAGCAATATGGCAAGGAAAGTTATGTGATTATCCTCTCGAACGGCAATCAGGTGAACGTGAGTAAAAGCCGCATCAAAGACCTGAAACGGGAATTGAACTTTTAATCAAAGGTTTCCGCTAATTTCCTAATCCTCTGCTTTTTTCAATTGCAGATAAAGCTCTTCCAACTGTGCATCAGCGATGGTGGAAGGTGAATCGATCATCATATCTCGGCCGGAATTGTTTTTGGGGAACGCAATCACATCGCGAATGCTGTCGAGGCCGGCAAACATAGCCGTTAACCTGTCGAAACCCAGCGCAATACCACCATGCGGAGGCGCACCATATTCAAATGCATTCATCAGGAAACCAAACTGTTTTTGTGCTTCTTCGTCCGTAAAACCTAATATAGTGAACATCTTACGCTGCAATTCGCGATCGTGAATACGAATTGAGCCGCCCCCTATTTCCACCCCATTGATTACCATATCATAAGCGTTAGCACGCACTTCACCCGGATTGGTATCCAACAAACTTATATCTTCAGGTTTGGGTGAAGTGAATGGATGATGCATCGCATAAAAACGTTGTGTGTCTTCGTCCCATTCCAGCAATGGAAAATCAGTGACCCACAAAGGTTTGAAAACTTTTGAATCGCGTAATCCCAGTTGATTTCCCATCTCAAGTCGCAGCTCATTTAGCTGTTTACGGGTAGCATTAGCATCTCCTGATAAAATCAGCAACAGATCACCGGGCTTTGCCTCAAAACGCTCGGCCCAGCTTTGCAAAATTTCGGTCGAATAAAATTTATCTACTGAAGATTTTATACTTCCATCTGCATTCAATTTTACATAAACCAGTCCTTTGGCACCCACCTGCGGACGTTTCACAAAATCGGTAAGGGCATCCAGTTGTTTACGTGTATATTCGGAACAGCCTTCTGCTTTGATGCCCACTATCAATTCAGCATCATCAAACACTTTAAAGCCATGGCCCTGAGCAAGATCGTTCAACTCTTCAAATGCCATTCCAAAACGCAGATCAGGTTTGTCAGAGCCATAAAGTTTCATGGCAGTGGCATAATCCATGCGCTCAAAATCACCAATTTCCAATCCTTTCACTTCACGGAAAAGATGTCGAGCCATCCCCTCAAAAGTGTTGAGCACTTCCTCTTGAGTTACAAAAGCCATTTCGCAGTCGATCTGAGTAAACTCAGGCTGCCGGTCGGCGCGAAGGTCTTCGTCCCTGAAACAGCGCACAATTTGAAAATAACGATCATAACCCGCAACCATCAAAATCTGCTTAAAGGTTTGAGGAGACTGCGGAAGTGCATAAAACTCGTTGGGATTCATACGCGAAGGCACCACAAAATCACGGGCACCTTCGGGGGTGGATTTGATCAGGTAAGGCGTTTCTATTTCCAGAAAACCCTGACGATCGAGGTAAGCACGCGTCTCGATTGCCAGCTTATGACGAAGGATCAGATTGTTTTTCAAAGGATTACGACGCAAATCAAGGTAGCGGTATTTCATGCGCAATTCGTCACCGCCATCTGATTTTTCTTCAATGGTAAATGGAGGCGTTTTGCTGGCATTGAGCAGTTCAATTTTTGAAGGACGCACTTCTACTTCGCCAGTAGGCAAATTAGGGTTTTTCGATTCTCGTTCAACAACAGTTCCTTCAATGCGGATCACAAATTCGCGTCCAAGTTCGCGTGCTGCTTTTAACAGTTCGGGAGCACTCATACCCTCTTCCAAAAAAATCTGCGTAATGCCATAGCGATCGCGCAGGTCAATCCACAACAGGCTGCCTTTATCGCGTACACGCTGCACCCAGCCGCTTAAGGTTACTGTTTTGTTAATATCGGAAAGGCGCAATTCGCCACAAGTATGAGTTCTGAACATAGTGATCAATCCTTTAAGGTTTTGCGGCGCGAAATTACGAAAAAGAATGCAGGGAGTTCGTGTCGCTTAAAGATTAAGAGCTAGTGAAGTTTAGAATCCGTTCATTCGTTTGGTTTCCTATAGAAAATCTCCCCAACTCTTTGAATATGATCAATTAAGCTTTCCGATTCTAATTGATTAAAAACAGATAAATCAATGAGGTAGGGTGTATTAAGTTCATCCAGCATCAGCCAAACTCGCTTCCTGATTGCTTCGTTCAAATCATCACCCACCAAACACAAATCAATATCGCTACCCTCTCTATAATTTCCCTTAGCCCTTGATCCGTAAATAATTACTTTTTCTATCTCAGGAAATGAAGCAAAAATTTTGTTAAAATTTGAACGTAAATCTTCATCCAATCCAAACATCAGATTTTGGTTTTCATGTGATTATAAAACGCTTTCAACAACGGAAAATATTCTTCGACGATGTTTTTATATTCCTGCTCCAAAATAATTTCCATATAAGTATGCACTGTTTTATTCCGGCTTTCAATCATCTTCATCCAACTATTTCCATGTGATATCAGACCTTTATTAAACGCTTCCCTTGTAGCTGATCTTGAACCTGTTATACCACTAATACCTTCATATTCCAAAAAATCTTTCATCACTTTCCAGGCTAATTCATGGGTGAATTCAAAACGTTGAATTGTTCCTTCTTTTTCCAGATCAGATAGTTTACCCGATAATTCGACAGCTCTTTTAAACTGTTCAAATGCTTGTTCAAAATTCTGAAAGCGTTGCTTCCAGCGAATATCTGCTTCCATATCTTCAATCAATTTAGTTTATCAAAAGTAAGGTATTTACGGTAAACCTTCCTTACTTTTGTATTGTATGCTTATTAATTGGGGAATATTGGGATTAGGCAAAGTAGCCGAAAAATTCGTTGCCGATTTGCTCCTCTCAAAGGATGCAAAACTTGCGGCTGTGGCTTCGCGCGATAAAACCAATGCCGAAGCTTTTGGAAAAAAATTTCATGCGTTATACTATTACGATTCTTATGATGCTTTGGTGCAAAACCCTGAAATTGATGTAGTTTATATCGCCACACCACATAGCTTTCATTTTGAGCACACTATGCTCTGCCTCAAAAATGGCAAATCCGTTCTCTGTGAAAAACCCATGGGAATGAATTTTGGAGAGGTGAATGCCATGATTACAGAAGCAACTAAACGAAAGCTTTTCCTGATGGAAGCCATGTGGACGCGTTTTATTCCTGCAACCGAAAAACTGATCCTTTTACTTCAGGAAAAAATAATCGGTGAAATATCCTTTATCCGTGCCGACTTTGGTTTCAGATCAACAGCAGCGCCCGAAAGCAGGGTTTTCAACAAAGCCCTTGGTGGTGGTGCACTGCTGGATATTGGTATTTATCCCCTCTACCTCAGCCTGATCACCCTGGGAGTTCCATCCGAAATCAAAGCTGTGGCCAGAAAAACAAATCAAGGTGTTGACAGTTTTAGTGCACAGCTTTTAAGCTATGCCGATCGCACAAAAGCAATGCTCGAATCCACTACAGAGGCTAATACTCCTGTTGAAGCCACAATCTATGGAAGTAAAGGAACAATAAGGCTTTTCAGCAGATTTCATCATTGCGAACGAATTGCGATACAATTGCATGAAAAATCAGAAGAAATCATTCACATCCCTTATGTTGGCAATGGTTATTTTCATGAAATAGAAGAAGTAAATCATTGTTTGCTTGCCAATGCAATAGAAAGCACTAAAATGCCTCATCAAATGAGTTTAAACCTGATCAAATTGATGGATGAAATCAGAAAACAAACAGATTTACATTATCCTGCTGATGATAGAGTTTTATAGTCAGGAAAGGCCGCTAATTCATTGTTTTCAAGCGACTTTTGGCAGCTCCACCTCAATATCTTTCAAAAAATCGAGTTGATCGTAAAGCATTGGCGCCACACTTTCGATGGTTTCATAAAACATCGAACTTTTGCGGGTTTTTTCATCAATCAGATTACTGCCAAAACCAATGTAATTGAGCAGCATAATTAACAGACTTAAAATCAACATCCCCTTCAGCACGCCAAAAACTCCACCAGCCAGTTTATTCAAAAACCCAAGCAACAAAATATCAATCACTTTTTCGAGTAATCTGCCCACTGTTACTACACCTATCACCACCAAAATAAAGGTGAGTACAAAGGCAATAAGCGACAGATACTTTTTACCCACACTGAAGTATTTCACCAGAAATTCTGCTGTTACATCAGAGAAATACATGGCAGCATAAATGCCCAGCACCAGCGCAGCAAGCGAGGCTAACTCGATCACAAGACCTTTGGTAAATCCCTTGTAAGCAAACCAGGCCAGCATAAGCGCGATAATTAAATCAATGTAATTCATAAGGTTATTTTTTAATGCGTCGTGTGAGTTCTGTCGAAAAAACAAATTCCTGCAACTCAGGATTTTCTTCTTCCAGGATGGTATGCATATCTCCCTGCCACCATAGTTGGCCTTTATAGAGAAAATTTATCCGTTGGCCTATTTGCAGCACCGAATTCATATCATGCGTATTGATAACGGTTGTCATATTATATTCTTCTGTAATCTCGCTAATCAGCGCATCAATCACTTCGGCTGTTTTTGGATCAAGTCCTGAATTGGGCTCATCGCAAAAGAGATACTGCGGATTATTTGATATGGCCCTGGCAATAGCCACACGCTTCATCATGCCGCCACTTATTTCGGAAGGATAGAGCTTGTTCACGTTTTCAAGATTTACCCGTTTAAGCACAAAATTTACACGGTCCAGCTTTTCTTCCAGGCTCATGGTGGTGAACATATTCAGCGGAAACATCACATTTTGCTCCACATTAAAGGAGTCGAACAAAGCACCTCCCTGAAATAACACGCCCATATCCTTGCGGATATCTTTCTTTTGTTTCTCAGCCAAGCGCGAGAAAGGCCTTTGGTCGAAAATAATTTCTCCTTCATCAGGATCAATAAGGCCGATGCAGCTTTTCATTAAGACGGTTTTTCCTGAACCACTTTGCCCGATAATAAGATTCGTTTGACCTTTTTCGAAAATTGTACTTACATTCTTTAGCACCTGATTATCGCCAAATGTCTTTGAAATATTCTTGACTTCTATCATATCAGCAATAATTGAGTGAGGATCAAATCAAAAAATATAATCAAAATACTGCTGTAAACCACAGCTTTTGTGCTGGCTGCTCCAACCTCAACCGAACCACCTTTGATACTATAACCCAGATAACCAGAAACGGAAGAAATAATGAAAGCAAAAACCACTGTTTTGATGATGGCATAGGTCACGGTAAAAGGTTCGAACCAGCCTCGCAAACCCATAATAAAATCAGTTGAAGTGACAACTCCTGTTACGATACAGGCCATCCATCCGCCCCAAATGCCTATAACCATACTAAAAATAATAAGTACGGGATTGAACAACATACTGGCTGTTATTTTTGGAAGAATCAGATAGTTAGCCGGATTAACCCCCATCACACGCAAAGCATCAATTTGTTCGGTAACGCGCATCGTCCCAATCTCGGATGCGATTCGTGAACCCACTTTTCCAGCTAAAATTAAACTGATAATCGTAGGTGAAAACTCCAAAATCATCATTTGTCGCGTGGTGAAACCAACCATCGTCAAAGGAATGAGAGGAGAATCGATATTATAAGCTGTTTGAATAGCAACAATTGCACCTGTAAATATGGAAATAATTACAACAATACCAATCGAATCGGTCCCCAAGCCAACAAATTCAGTCAACAGCCGGCTCCTGAATACCGGTCCTTTATCAGGCCGTTTAAAAATTTCGACCAATAAAATAAGGTATTCACCCAGCATTTTCAGCATAGCGAAAGATTTTATTGTTTTGAAAAGTAAAAGTACAATTTTTATGTAAGTAAGCGTTTGATGTTTTTTCACCCCGGTGAAACAACAAATAATAATAAACGTAAGAATTAGCCTATTTTTGCTCCATGACACGATTGGCAATTTTTGTCTCAGGAAGTGGTACCAATATGGAGCGTATCTCCACATATTTTAAAGATCATTCAAAGATCAAAGTGAGTATCGTTGTGTGCAATAATCCGGAAGCAGGAGCCATTGCCAGAGCTAATTTACTTGATATCCCGGTGTTGATGATCGATAAACACAGCTTCAAAAATCCTGAAATACTGCTTGAGGAGTTGTACAAAAATCACATAAACTGGATTATCCTTGCAGGTTTTTTATGGTTGATCCCAAAAGTTTTTATTCAGGCTTTTCCAAATAAAATTATTAATATCCATCCCGCGCTTTTGCCAGCTTATGGAGGAAAAGGGATGTACGGAGAGAAGGTTCATCAGGCTGTAATCAAAAATGGTGAAAAACAGTCTGGTATCACCATTCATTTTGTAAATGAACAGTATGATGCCGGCGCGATTATTTTTCAGCAACAACTTGAAATACAATCCGATGAAACACCTTCAAGTCTGGCACAACGCATCCATCAACTTGAATACAAATATTATCCGGAAGTAATTGAAAAAGTTGTTTTGTCGTAAAAAACAGCCCTGTCAGGATTCGGATGGTATAACAATCCAGCAGATGATATAGGCCAAAATCCCGGCTCCACCCAACAAGGTAAAAAGTACCCAAATCAGACGAACAATCGTGGGATCGATGTTGAAATAAGTGGACATTCCATAACAAACGCCACCCAACACTTTGTTGGTAGCCGAGCGATACAAACGTTTTACATTATTCATGGTATCATACAATTTGGAGCAAGCTAAATTACGACATCTTTTTGTAATTTCGCAACAAACATTTTCAACTTGATACCACAAAATACCGTAGCCAGCATCCTCGAATCCGCACGGATCGAAGAGGTTGTGGGTGAGTTTGTAAGCCTCAAGCGAAGAGGTAGTAACCTGATCGGACTTTGTCCGTTTCATCAGGAAAAAACACCTTCGTTCACGGTATCGCCTTCAAAAGGAATTTTTAAATGTTTCGGATGCGGCAAGGCGGGCGATTCGGCACGCTTCATCATGGAGCACGAACATTATTCCTATCCTGAAGCTTTGCGCTATCTGGCCAAAAAATACAATATCGAAATAGAAGAGCGCGAACCAACCGCAGAAGAACTGATGGCTCAAAACGAACGCGAAAAGATGTTTAATGTAAACACTTTTGCGCAGCATTTTTTTAGCCAATCACTTTTCGAAACAGAAGAAGGACGGGCTGTTGGGCTGAGTTACTTTAAAGAGCGCGACTTCAGGGAAGCAACAATAAAAAAGTTTCAACTGGGTTACAATCCTGATGGAAGAGATGTTTTTAGTCAACATGCCGTAAAAAATGGATACAGCCTGGATGTGTTACTAAAAACAGGACTTAGCACAGGCAACGATGAACGTTTTTATGATCGGTTTCAGGCCAGGGTTATTTTTCCAATCCACAACCTCACCGGAAAAGTAATTGGTTTTGGAGGACGTATTCTTCATTCTGACAAATCAAAGGCAAAATACCTCAATTCTCCCGAATCAGAGATCTACAACAAGAGTAAAACGCTTTACGGGATTTACTTTGCCAAAAATGCCATTAGCCGCCAGGATCAATGCTTGCTGGTGGAAGGGTATACAGATGTGATTAGTATGCATCAGGCTGGAATTGAAAATGTTGTGGCAAGTTCAGGGACTTCACTCACAACCGATCAAATCCGCCTGATCAGGCGCTACACCCAAAACATCACCATACTTTATGATGGCGACAAAGCCGGTATCAGTGCTTCGCTACGGGGTACTGATATGATTTTGGAAGAAGGCATGAATGTGCGTGTGGTAGTGCTTCCCGAGGGGGAAGACCCTGATTCTTTTGTACGAAAAACCCGCACAGCAGAGGTGGAAGCGTTTATCCAAAAACAATCCAAAGATTTCATCAGTTTTAAAACTGACCTGCTTTTAAAAGAAAGTGCCAATGATCCGATACGAAAAGCCGGTTTGGTAAAGGAAATCGTGCACACCATTTCGCTTATTCCCGATCCTATTTATCGCACGGTTTATATCAAAGAATGCAGCCGCATGTTGG
This sequence comes from Bacteroidales bacterium, assembly GCA_028704385.1. Taxonomy (GTDB): domain Bacteria; phylum Bacteroidota; class Bacteroidia; order Bacteroidales; family F082; genus UBA5536. Next base: position 52,514 of record JAQVLA010000013.1, read on the forward strand.
ATGTTGCCGAAAACACCCTGATGAATGAGCTGAATAAGTTGTTGCGTCAAAAGCTGAAAAAAGATCTTGGAACAGTAATACCTGAACCTCCTCCTGAACAATTACAACAAGAAGAAGCCAAAAATCAGGAAGAAGAACAACCTCCCGGATTTCATCAGGAGCGCGAGTTGGTGAAGTTGTTATTGCATTATGCCAACGAACAAATTACGCAAAAAACACAGGATGAATTTGGCTTTCCGGTAGAATACAACGAATCGGTAGCAGCTTTTGTGATCAACGACTTAAAAAATGATCAGTTACGGTTTCTGGATGCCACACATCAAAAAATACTGGATGCTTTTACTCATTCGCTTGACAGAGGTTTAATACCTGATACAATCGCTTTTGTTTCAAGCCCTGAACCCGATATCGCACTACTGGCCAGCGACTTATTAAGTACGCCATATGAATTGCACAACTGGAAGCGGAAAAATATTTTTGTTAAAACCGAACTGGAAGTGCTTCCGGATATGCTTAACAATGCCTTGCTGATGTATAAAAAAAAGATTTTAGAGTCGCGCAGGGATCTGCTTAATACACAGATAAAAGCCGAAAATGATCACAAAAAGCAACTGGCGATGATACATCAAAAAATGAAAATTGAAAATAAGCTGATTATCATCAATGGTATTCTGGGATCGGTTATTACGAAATAGAATCCAAAATCCGGGCATAAAAAAACCGGAAACCCATTCTTTTGATCGAATTGACTTCCGGTTCAGCCTTCATCAGCCGTAGCCAACGAATTCTGGCAAGATAAGCACACGAACTGTTCATTCCGGCTTTCGCCTCCTGAGTCGCCGTATTCGGATTTTGTTTTCTGTTTGTTGCCGTAGCAACGCTCTTACTTGCTCACCGATTTTGCGTTTTGACAAATTTAACTCACTTTTCAGCTCGTCATTGTCATCGCATCAGGCTTTGTTGATGCTCCTCAACGACAAAACTTTCCTCTCGGTGTGTTTTGCCAATTGATGTTGAAACATTTAGAAGAACGCTTTCGCAAGTGATCTTCAAGCTTCTTCATCTTTGCCTTTGATACTTACTTGCTGACACAAATATAAGCAATTCAGCCGCCCAATGTCAAGGATAATGCTTTCATTCTTATTCACTTTCAATTAACAAATGTTATCAACAATTGTTAATAACCTCTGTAAGTATGAATTTATAAGCTTTTTAACGTTTTTGCCTGAAAAACCTTTTTAACAACTCACTACTTTCGTTTTCGAGCAAAGCTTTTTGAATTTCTGTTTTAGGGTGAAGCAGATTACCAAATCGCTGAAAACCACCTTTAGGATCACCGGCAGCCCATACTACTTTTGCAAACTGTGCATGATACAGCGCTCCGGCACACATCGAGCAGGGCTCAAGGGTGACGTAAAGCGTACACTCGTTGAGGTATTTTGCTCCAAAATGATTGGCAGCAGCCGTGATAGCAAGCATTTCGGCATGGGCCGTAACATCTTGCAATTGCTCTGTTTGATTGTGTGCCCGCGCAATGATGGTGTTGTTGCAAACCACCACAGCGCCAACAGGAACTTCACCTTCTAATTCAGCTTTTGCTGCTTCTTTCAAGGCTTGCTGCATGAAATAAGTATCTGAGAATACAGTGAGTTTTTCCATATTATACCTTGTTTGTCCTTAACTTTCCGAATAAAAGAACTAATCCGGCCACAATAAAAGCCGGGATAAAAGAAGATTTGGGTTCAAACTGTTGTGGTGCCATCACACCCCAAACAAAGAAACAGGTATTTACTACAAATCCGCTCAGCACACTCCATAAAGCCACTCGCTGGTATCGCTTTACATCCGGACGAACCAATGCCAATAAGGTTACCGGCACAAAAATCACAATCGTTCCAATACCAACTACCATCAGATCCACAATATCAGGAAGCAGTAGTGCCATACCAAGAGCCACAAAACCAAAAAGTAATGTTATCAGTCTGATTTGTCGTTGACTTTGTCTAAGATCATCTACACTTTTGCGACGCCAACCACTAAAATCGCGTACTGCCGAAATAGCAATGATATTTAAAAAACTATCCCCCGACGACATCAATGCAGCCAGCAAACCTGTGACGCCAAAAGCCAGGAAAAAAGGTGTACTGTGCTGTTCGAGAAAAAGATAGGTGGCATCATTAGCATTGATTTGGTCGCCAAACGAAATGCGAACACTCATGCCCACCAATGGAAAAATAAGGTAAAAAGGCAGCATTCCAATACCGCTCCACAAGCTTGCTCTACGAGCCGTTTTTGCGTTTTTGGCCGAAAGCATGCGCTGCCAGATGTCCATTCTTACTAATACTGAGGGCGATAAAAACAAAAGTAAACCCACTAAAAATGTCCAGCCATAAAAGCTCCCGTTGAGCATATTGTCTGGCAATTCAGCTAACCGACTAAGGTTTTCGGTATCATGAAAAATCACCGGCAAGAATATAAAGAAAATCAAAATCAGAATCACCACAAATTGTATCATATCTGTGTAAATAACACCCGATAATCCTGAAATAGCAGTATAACCAATCACTATCACAGCCGAAATTACTGCTGCCGACTGATATCCCCAACCAAAACCAAACTTTAACAGACTGGCCATCCCAACAAACTGTGCAGCCAGCAAAAAGAAAAATATGAATATGTTTACACCGCTTACCAGCGCAGAAAAAGCCCGATCAAATCCGGAAAAAGATTGCGTATTATCCGATTTTTCGCTGAATCGACTAATTAAAAACTGTGGAAAGGAATAGATTTTTTTCTGTGCTCCCCAGTCTCTTATCCTCCCGGCATAGCGCATCATCAGCATAAAACCCAGCACATAAGCAAGTCCGATTCCGACCGCTGCAAAACCAGAACTATAACCCATTGCAATGAGGCCAATAGAAGTTCCGCCGCCAATAAAAGTGGCCAGAATCGTAAAAACCAAAGGTACTAATCGCGTACTTCGGTTATTAACCAAATAAGTTTCGGGATTGCTGCTTTTCAGATGACGGAATGCCAGTAATAAAACCATTATCAGGTAAACCGTCATCCAAAATAACAACCAATTCATTTGCACGCTATTCTTTAATTATTTTTTGGATAAACTGCTGATTGTCATCACTTAATCGCAAAACATACTGCCCCGATGATAAGTGTTTCAGATCAAGCCTGATAGTATTCCTGGTCTGGAAAAATAACTTCCTATTCAAAACAATTTTTCCCTGCATATCAAGGATTTGCAAATCAAAGTCACCTTCGAGATGAGTTTTCAAACCTACAAAATCAGTCACAGGATTGGGGTAAACCGTAAAGGCAGCCATATTTTTTTGTCCTTCACTTTCGAAAGTATAAACATCTTTTTCCCAAACAGTTGTAAACAATCCCCTGCCATGTGTTGCAGCAATTACCGTATTATCGCTCAGGCGCATACGCAGCATATCAATTCTTACATTTCCCATGCCTTCGGTGGTCGGTTCCCAAAGCGGTTCTTCTTCAAAAAGCATATTAGTTGTCCAGATACCTGTTTCGGTTGCCAGCATAGCCTGTGCCGAATTCTCGGGATGCAGTATTGCCCAGCGCACCGGCATATCCGGAAGGTTGCCTTCGCGCTCCATCCAATTATCGCCTCCATCAAAAGTGAGCCAGATGCTCGAAACGCCATAGTTTGAAAAACTCACAAGCAAAGTATCCTCCGAACCCCCAATGGCAACAGCAGAAACACTGGCTAAAGGAAAATCAGAGCTTCCGATTTCCGTAGTTGACGGGCTGGTATTGGCATTTTCAACTTTGTAAAGCCTTCCTGAACCTGTGCCCGCAAAAATGGTACTGTTTCCAAGGGTAGAATGCTGCGACCAGGCAATATGTGAAAAAGGAACGGTATTAGATGTTCCCAAATCAATAAAACCTCCGGATACCTGACTACCAATGTTCTTTATACGATAAATCCTTCCGGCATAATTGCCCAAAAAATCTACCGCATTGGCATATAGGATATTATTGATGTAATCATAATCAGCCGGAGAAACAAAAGTTCCTGAACCGCCATCAATGTAATCGTATTGATTGTTGTTTTTATAGAAATAATATCTGTTGTAATACACAGAAGTCATATACAGATTTGCTTCATTCTGGTCCCAAAAACAAGCCGCACCATCACCTCCGCTCAACATGTCATTGATATCGAGCGTGTTGCCTGTATATATTAAACTTCCGTTATCCTGCAAACCACCTAACATCTGCACGCTTCCAGCTGTTGGATTGATAGCACCACTGTAGAACTGCAGCGTGTTGAAGTTTTGGTTGCGTTCGGTAAAAGTCGGGATACTCAGATGAGCATTTTCCGAGAGAAAAACACCGCCATCACAACCAAAAATTGCCGTTGTCGGATCATCGGGCCTGAAAGCAATTTGATGCTGATCGGCATGCACATATTCATCACCACCACCATAATACATCAACACCCAATCAGAAATATGATTCCAGCTTTGGCCGCTGTTTGAACTTTTCCAAAGATCCAAACCACCTGTAAATATTGAATTTGGGTCATCAGGCTGCACCTTCAGGATAAAGGCATGCCAGGCCAGTGTGCTCCAATCATTTGCGGGTTTGTTCATTGTTGACCAGGTTTCACCTCCATCGGTTGATTTGGCCATATAGCGCCCACGATAATGATAAAATCCATTGGAGCTTTCCATATAACCGGCAGCAAATTGCGCATACACGATATCAGGATTGCTGGGTGCGCTGGCAATAATGGTTCTGGCTGGAATATTGTAATAACTTTCACCATTGATCAGGGTATTATAATCGTCAAAAGTCGTCCAGCTGCCTGAAGTTCCTTCGTCTGACCACAGAATCGTTGCTCCGCCCTTGAGTTGTAAGTTTTCGGTAGTTCCCACAAAAATTCGTCCATTCGAAGCTATTTCTAAGATGGCCGGAGCATAAGGTTCATCCGTTTCAGGTATTAATGGCAATACCTGTTCCCAGCTTTCGCCTCCATCTATTGAGCGATACAAACCGTCTGATGGCTCGCTTTGATGATCGGCACCCTGATAATTTCCTGAAACCACAGCAGCATAAATTACACCAACGCCATCTTCGTCGCGCACTTTTACATCTGTTACATAGGCAAAATCAGCTGTTGAAGGAATGATTTCCCAACTTTCTCCTCCGTCTTCCGATTTAAAAACTCCCATACCCAATCCACTGGATTCGCGGTAGATGATACGTGCCGTTTGTGCTTCTCCTGTCCCGGCATACATCACCATTGGATCGGTCGGATCGTAGGTGAGGCTGCTGATGGCAAGATTAGGATAAAAATCGCCAATAGGTTCCCAGTCTTCACTCAAATCGAGTATATCATTGTTTACCCAAAGTCCTCCTGTTACGCCACCGGCAAAAACTTTCTTTGCCTGGCTGTCATTAGGATCGAAGAGCAAGGCTCGTGTGCGGCCACCCATATCAGCGCGGGTTCCTTCCCATATCAATTCACGATTGCGGGCGGCTTTGGCTTCCAGTTTTTGTGCCTGTTCGTAAGCAGCATATTGCCTCTTAACAGGTACAACACCCAAAGCCGGATCAAGGGTTTGAAAATAGTTCTGCAATGCAGCAACGTCAGGCCGGTCAACTTTGGCAATGGTATCAAGTTCGCGCGATTGCGTTGGAATTTGTTTCATTACTTCATGTAATTGCTTTTCATAAGCTGTCCTTTTCGATTCCTTTTTATAATCCTGAAATACAGGAATTAACAAGCCAATTGAAAGCATAATCAACACTATAAAACTGCTGATCTTGTAAGTTTTTTTCATTTTTGAATGGTTTTATTAAGTGTTTAAAAATCTTCAAGCTTTTATTATTGAAGCTAAGAATCGCTTATTACAAAAGCAATCCCAAAGGCAAAAGTAAACAATCACTTAAACAAGGCATTTATCTGGTTCTTTTCTTTATCCACTTCTGAAATCCAGGCTTATTCCTGAGACAAGACCTGATCAATTTCATTTAACTCATCTGTTTCAAAATTTGTGTTTTGAAGTGATTTTAGATTTGCTTCCAATTGTTTGGTGCTGCTGGCTCCTATTAAAACACTGGTAACCCTGGTATCTTTCAGCAACCATGCCAGAGCCATCTGCGCCAGGCTTTGATTTCTGCTTTGTGCGATTTGATTAAGTTTCACAATTTTCTGATAAGCCTGCCCCACTTTCTCTTTTGTTAAAAAAACTCCGCGTGCGGCACGCGAATCAGCAGGAATTCCGGTGAGGTAGCGATCAGTGAGCAAACCCTGAGCCAAAGGAGAATACACAATACATCCAGTCCCTTCTTCTTCAAGCAGATTGAGTAATTTATTTTCTATCCGGCGATCCAACATTGAATAACGTGCCTGATGAATCAGGCAGGGTGTTCCTGATTGGCGAAGCAACTTAAAAGCCTTTTTACTAACCTCTGCAGGATAATTGGATATGCCGACATACAAAGCTTTACCAGATTTTACAGCATCGGAAAGGGCCGTCAATGTTTCTTCCAAAGGCGTTTTGGGATCGTAACGATGCGAATAAAAAATATCTACATAATCCAACCCCATGCGATTCAGGCTTTGATCAAGGCTGGAAAGCAAATATTTTCGGCTACCCCATTCACCATAAGGCCCTGGCCACATGCCGTAACCTGCTTTGGTTGAAATAATCAACTCATCGCGGTAAGGTTTTAAACTTCGAAGCAGGATTTTACCAAAATTTGTTTCGGCACTTCCAGGTGGAGGGCCATAATTATTGGCCAGGTCAAAATGTGTAATTCCCTGATCAAACGCCTTTAGAATAATATTTTCAGCTACTTCAAAATTGTCTGCATCGCCAAAATTATGCCACAAACCCAGCGATAAGGCCGGAAGTTTTAAACCGGAACGACCAGAACGATTGTAGGGAATTTGATTGTAACGTGTTGAAGAGGGTTGATAATTAATCATGGTATTTTTTCTAAAATGTTTACTAGATAAGAAGATCCTGCCAGGCCTAATGTTGATCAATGCATTAACAATTTTAGTATTTTTTTGGTTATCGCATTAACCATTTTTACAGTAAAACGATCAGTTCATTGATCAAATTTATACAAAACAATGTCTTAATGGATTAATTTGATGGCTTGCGTATGCGAACCGGAATCTACCTTCAGCAGCCAGGGTCTGTTATTTTTGGGTTGATTTTTAACAAAATCCTCCAGCGAAAAGCGATGCAATCCGGCAGATAATTTTTCATTGGTTTGCTGCCAGACCAAACGGCCATTCAAATCAAAAATGCTGATCTGCACCGTTCCGGGAAGTGGCAGCTCAAACGTGCACACACTATTATAATTGAGTGGATTAGGAAATGCTAACAATGCGTTTATTTCTTCATTTTGATGTGGTAATCCCACCATCATATATTCCATCACGCCCATATCAATACGCCCGTATTGAATGCGTTCCATGCCTAATAAATCCGTTGGCGGAATCAAAAAACCTGTGGTATCAGGTGTTCCGGCGTTGATACATGGACTATCATTAAACAGCCAAAATTGTTCAAAAAGCAATGGATCAACATCCAAATTGTTTTCGTAAACACCTATAAACGAACTTCCACCAAACCACTCAAGTCCGCCCTGAATATCGCAATAATGAAACTCAGGCTCGGAATACACATCCCAAATCCAAACCTGAGAACCCAGGGTGTCGCCGGCTGTGTTGTTCCACAAAATGCTGTTGGCCAAAACAGGATTAGCATATTCGTTGCAATAATAACCACCACCCATGGCCGAACTATTATTAATAATCGTAAGGTTTGTCATGCGTGGTGAAGCCTCCAGACAAGCTATTCCGCCACCAAAAAACAGGGAACTATTTTCATGAATTAGCAGATTTGCAATCTGTCGCTGTGGTTCTGCACGAATAAAACCAATAGCGCCACCTAAAGCGCTGTAGTTTTGATAAAACTCGCAATTGACCAATTTCGGATCAGAAAATTCAAAAGACAAAGCACCTCCAACGCCAGTAGAAGAATTAGCTTCGAAATAGGAGCCCGAAACTTCCGGAAGGGATGCCCTGAATGCCACCGCACCACCGTATCCATAATCCATGCCATCGTTGCCGGCAAAGCTATTCAAGAACTCACATTTTCTGATCAGAATTTCAGCTTTATTGGCATAAATGGCTCCACCACGATAAAAGGCATAATGATGATCGAACGTACATTGTTCAATTCGAATTTTACTGAAATTATCAATCCTGAAAGCGCCTCCATATCCATTGGTGGAATCGCCGGCTGCCTTGCCATAATAAAACCGGCAAAACTCAAAAATGGAAGAATCGCTTTCGGGTAAAGTTTGCTCAAACCGGAAACCATTCCAACCGCCTGAAGTGCTGTGATAGTCCGAAAATCCGTTGGTATCAGCGATTGTAAAACTTACAGGCTGGTTATAACTGGCGCGTGCGTTCACATTTCCCAACACATGCATGCTAAAATAGCCCTCAAAAACAATGGTCGTATTTGGTGCAATAACAAGCTGTTCGCCTGCCGGAACAATGATGTCACAACTCACAAAAACAGTATCATAATTCCATAATCCGCTCTGGCTTCCGCAGGCATTGTAATTATTTTGTGCCAAGGCAAAATGAGTTGCCAAGAGCATAAATCCCAACAAAATCTTACGCATGAAATCAGGTTTTGGTTTGTGACGTAAAGGTAAATATTACTGCCCGAAAAAAAAGATTGCTGTATAAAATATTATCTGGTAACAATCGTTTGCATAAAAAACATTGCCATAGTACCAGACTTTACGCAACCTATTTTTGTTGAACCAAAATCTAATCAAAATGAAGCATGTAATCATGATTTTGCTGGCAATGTTATTTTTATTTTCCTGCAAAAAAGACGAGAATCAACCAGAACCTCAACCTACTCCCGAAGAGCCCGCCTTCAATTTAGCCCTTGAAGTTGGTAATTATTGGGTTTACAATCATTATCGGATTGACTCGGGACACATTGAAGTTCCGATGAACCGAATGGATTGTACCTGGGTAGATCGCGATACCACAATTAACAATTTCAATTATGTAATTTTAGAAAATGAAGGACATCTGCTTAATCCGGACAAAAATAAAATTGTTCGTGATTCAGCAGGTTATCTTGTAAATAATTCCGGAGAGATATTTTTCTCCAGCACAAATTTTACGGATACCTTATACCGTTTCACAACGTATTATTCCGATGAAACTGTCCTTTATGAGCTGACAGCCAAAATGGAAAAACCTGATCAGCCTGTTGAAGTAGATGCCGGAAGCTTTGAAGTATTAAACTTTAAGTCAACCATTTCATTTACGCAGGATATGGGTGGTGGCACAACGCAATACCTCAATGCCTATTATGCTGACAGCGTAGGTTTGGTGATGGATACTTATAAAATGGTTTCCACAACTTCTTATTACGAACGCAGGCTGGTTCGTTTTTACGCTTCGGAATAAAGAAATGTTGTATTAATCTGTTTGTGTTTTGATTATCAAAACAATATGAATTAAAAGCCTGGTAATTTCCTTTCACCAGGCATTTTTTTGTAAACTAAACCAGAATTATTTCATCGAATTTTTGATGATCGCTTCATTTTCTTTAAAAGCCTCAGCCATTACTTCATCAATAATACCTCCCATCATACCGGCCATGAGCCTGGAGTTCATCCGCGAAAAGTACACTTTGCCGTCAGCACGCTCGTATATTGCTACGCGACAGGGCATCATGCTACTCACAATTCTTTCCTCATCTTCTTTGAGGATTTTAACCGCATGATCAGGATGACAGAGTTCAAAAACTTTTACAGCCCTTACATTATGACCAAACTTGTGCATAGTAGCCTGCAAATCATGTACGGCAGGAATTTTCCAATTGGCCTGAGCTACGGATTTTTCAAAACGTTCCACTGTTGTGTTAAAATCATATGGGCTTTCGCTTTCGATCAACATCATTTTAGGTGCCATGCTATTAACGATCAGCAGCGCCAGCACCACACCGAAAACCAATCCGGCGATTCCTATTCCAATTTGTTTCATTTTGGTTTAGTTAGTGTTATTGTTAATGTTCAAAAATAAATAACTTTCATATTTAATTACCTACATTTGTTAATTAGAGCATTGATTACCTGAACATTAATGCGTTATATTACGCATCAGCTGTAGGTGGTAGTTATATAATTCAAACAAAAATACCATTAAATCGTTCAAACAAAAAATCTTAGTTTTGCCGGTATAAAACCTTTATGTCGTTGAAAAAGTCTGTTGTTTTTTTACTTTTTTGTTTGCTAACGGCTTCCTGTTCGAGTCTTCGCAGTCCGCACAGGCCGATGCAAAAGCCAAAGAAAAAAAGCCGTTGCAATGAATGTCCTTCCTGGACGTTTGTTAAGCCTGCTTCACACAAATTAATCACCTATGACGCCTGAAGAAAAAGCCATCCTGAAGCGTTTCTTGCCGGCCAATTCGCTTGATCTGGTGAGCGACAGCATCAAAAAAGAAAACATCAACCTGCGGATTACGGCCAGTCGTTCGACGCGTTTGGGCGATTTCAGGCCACCCAAACAAAGTGGTGATCCTTTTCGCATTTCACTCAATCACGATTTAAACCCTTATCAATTTCTAATCACTTTTGTACACGAACTGGCTCATCTTAAAGTGTTTCAGCAATACAAAAATAAAGTTCAGGCACATGGTATTGAATGGAAATATTGGTTTCAACTTTTAATGAAGCCTTATCTTGAATTGGGTGTTTTTCCAGCTGATCTGCAGCATGAGCTAGTGCGTTATCTAAGCAATCCTAAAGCTGCCAGCGGAACAGATTTGAAACTGACCCGTTGTTTGCAACATTACGACACAAAGCAAAGAACCAAGCCCACTGTTGAGGAAATCGCCATCGGAACAGTTTTTAAAATTCCCAACGGACGCACATTCAGGAAAGGTGAACGACTTCGAAAACGCTACAAATGTCAATGTCTGGATTCAAAACGCTGGTATCTATTTAATCCTATTGCAGAGGTATTTGTTGTTAATCAATAGTTTATTACTCTCAATAACTCCTATTTCGGGATTGCAAAAAAACCATACATTTGCCTAACACTCAAACGAAGCCACATGCCTATACTTGGGACCATTATCAAAAAAGCCTATGAGCTTAGAAATTTACCAGAAGAAAAGAAAAAACAAAACCTCCAACCCATTCAGGCTCAGCACGATGTTTTAAAAAAACTATTACGCAAAGCACAGTTTACGGCCTTTGGCGAATATTACGATTTTGATAATATACTCGAAAGTAAAAATCTAACAGAAGCTTTCAGAAACAATGTTCCGGTTTTTGATTACAACAGCATGTACAAACAGTGGTGGTATCGCGCTTTGAACGGAGAACCCTATGTAAGCTGGCCCGGAAAAGTAAAATATTTTGCTCTTAGCAGCGGTACCTCAGAAGCCTCAAGTAAACATATTCCTGTTACTGCTGATATGCTGAACGCCATCAAACGGGCTAGTGTCAGACAATTGGTTTCCACTTCTAAATATAATTTTCCGGTTCATTTCTACGAAAAAGGCATGTTGATGATTGGTGGAAGCACACACCTGCAATACAACGGAACCTATTATGCAGGCGATCTTTCGGGTATTACAGCCGGAAGCCTGCCGTTCTGGTTTCAACATTTTTACAAACCAGGCAAACGGATTTCAAAAACTGCCGACTGGGCTACCAAGCTAAACGAAATGGTTCGAAAGGCTCCAAGCTGGGATATAGGCGTAATTGTTGGTGTTCCGGCCTGGGTACAAATATTGCTCGAAAGAATCATTTCAGAATATAATCTGAAAACCATCCACGATCTGTGGCCAAACCTTACCGTGTATGTTCATAGTGGCGTTTCTTTTGCGCCCTATGTAAAAAGTTTCGAAAAGCTTTTTGGCAAACCCATGATCTATTCCGAAAGCTATCTGGCTTCCGAAGGTTATATTGCCTATCAAAACAGCCTCGACCGAAGGACAATGGAATTAATTGTTGATAATGGAATTTACTACGAATTTATTCCTTTTAACGATGATAATTTTGATGATGAAGGCAATCTGAAGGAAAACCCAACAACACTAAAACTTGAAGAAGCACAAAATAATGTTGAATATGCACTGCTGCTTTCGACCAATGCAGGTGCCTGGCGTTATCTGATAGGTGACACCATTAAATTTACAGATGTTACTCATTGCGAGATTATTATAACAGGACGCACAAAACATTACTTAAGTATTTGTGGAGAACATCTTTCGCAGGAAAATATGAACCGGGCCATTGAACTGTTGCAGGAAGAATTCAATCTTGAAATATGCGAATTTACAGTTGCCGGCATACGACATGATTCGCTTTTTGCCCACCACTGGTATTTGGGTATCGACAGCTATATTGATCCGCAAGTGGCTATTCAGAAGATCGATGAATACCTCAAGCAGCTTAACGATGATTATATGGTTGAGCGCACCGAAGCCATTAAAGAACTTTTTATTGATATTTTGCCCACACAGGTATTTTACGATTATATGAAAAAACTGGGTAAAGAAGGAAGTGCCAATAAATTTCCGCGTGTGTTAAAAGGACAACGACTTGAAGACTGGCAAAACTATCTTAATAATCTGCCATAATCTGATTTTTTTTGGATAAATATGAGTGCATTATTTTTTGAAGGCATTTTACTGGGGCTTACTCTGGTTACCTTTTTTGGTTTTGGCCCTGCATTTTTTGCTCTCGTACAAACCAGTATTCACCGGGGTTTTGGTCCGGCAGCCCTGCTTGCAATCGGGATTTTTCTGAACGATGTAGTCATGGTAGTATTGTGCCTGATGGGTGCCGTGCAAATTGTAACAGCTCCGAGTAATTACTTATGGTTTGGCATCAGCAGCGGGGTGATACTGATAATTTTTGGTATGGTAACCTATTCCCGAAAAGTGTCAACACCATCCGAAAATGCCGATGATGAAGTGGAGCTTCCGTTACGTGTGAAAGGCCCGCGCTGGTTTACCTATATCGCCAAAGGTTTTTTTATGAATATCGTAAATCCCTTTGTCTGGATTTTCTGGGTGGGGGTTGTGGTAGGTATCTCGGCAAGGATGGGAGGCGACGAAACCAGGCTTACAACTTTTTTTAGTGGTACCTTGATTACGGTTCTGCTTGGTGATTTATTAAAAGCTTATGGTGCCTATTCCATCAAACGGTTTTTTAATACCAGGATGATTGGCTTGCTCAATAAAATTGCCGGTATTGGTTTGATTATTTTTGGGTTTTTCTTGATCGGAAGAGTTATCTTTGAATATTCATTTTAATTAAAAAATTGCCTATGAAAAAGCAAATTACACGCAACTGGTGGTCATTTGCACTGAATGGCCTGGTAGCTTTACTCTATGGTATTTTAGCACTCACCTTGCCACAGGGAACGCTTATTGTTGTGGCCCGATACACCGGAATAGTAATTTTGCTTACTGGTGTAGTTTTTGGATTAATTAGCTACAACCGCCATAAAAATGGTTTAAAATATGGCATCATGCTTTTGCAAACCATTACACTTACACTACTGGGTATTTTGATCTTGATGTATACCAAAGAAACACTCAATTTTTTTATAACATTGATCGGAATATGGGCACTGATCACCGGTATCTTACAATTGATTGCCCTGGTAAACATTAGTGGAAGTTTAGGAAATAAAAACTTCTTCCTGGTCAATGCCATTATCAGTCTGTTATTTGGACTTCTACTGATAATCAATCCATTTGCCATGGCCAAAACGCTTGTTGTGATTAGTGGATTACTGGCCTTGTTTTTTGGTTTTGTAATGATTTGGTTTGCTTTTAGCCTGCGCGAACTGCAAAAAACGATCCCTCACGAAGAGGTTTAACAATCGGTATCAGCTAATCTTCTTCAAATTTAATATCCTTGATGTTTAGTTGCAGGCTGATATTGTTTTTCCATTCATTTTCTTCGAGGTGATACACTATGCTAAACGGCTCACCACTTCGAATTCGCTCATAATGATGTGCCTGCTGAAAAGCAATACCCGACACTGCAGCACTGCGGCTTGTTTTTTGCATCATACTGAGCTTAAGGTGTTTTTGGCCAACAATTTTTGAGCGTCCGGTATCTATCACCTGCTCCGAAACAAATACCGGAGCCATGTTTCCGGGCCCAAAAGGAGAGAATTGCTTCAGGATACGCATAAATTTCGGTGTAATATCCGAAAACAGAATAGGAAGGTCTATTTCTATTTCCGGAATCAAAAGCTCATCATCAATATATTCATTAACGTACTGATTAAACTTTTTTCTAAATTTTTCAAGATTATCTGGCTTTAGCGAAAGACCTGCAGCATACATATGTCCGCCAAAATGCTCAAGCAAATCCGAGCAGTGATCAATGGCATCATACACATCAAAATTTTTGACCGAACGTGCCGAACCCGTGATAAAATTATTGGATCGCGTTAGTATGATTGTAGGTCGGTAATAATTATCCGTTAGGCGTGAAGCCACAATTCCGATCACACCCTTGTGCCAGTTTTCGTTAAATAAAACAGTACTTTTAGCAGATTTCAGATGCTGATCCTTTTCAATCATCGCAAGGGCCTCTTCGGTGATCTGATTATCCAGGTTACGACGCTCGGTATTCATATCGTTGATGGCTTCGGCAAGTTTTTCGGCATGGCTGGTTTTGTCGGCCAGCAAAAGCCTCACCGAGTCGCTTGCTTTCTCAATGCGACCGGCAGCATTGATACGTGGCCCGATTAAAAATACCAAATCGCTAACAGTGAGTACTTTGCTCAAAACATTTCCATCTTTATCAGCTCCCTCCTCACGACGGCCAACATTGGCATATTTAAGTACAGATTCGAAACCCGGTCTTGGATTGGTATTCAGCTGACGCAAACCGAAATATGCCAGCACCCTGTTTTCGCCAGTTATGGGTACAATATCTGCTGCAATACTCACTGCCACAAGATCGAGATAGTTAACAAGCTCTTCAAAAGGATCTTTTAGTTTCTCGGCCAATGCCGAGATAAGCTTAAAACCAACACCGGCACCCGAAAGCTCTTTGAAAGGATAATTACAATCTTGTCTTTTGGAGTCGAGCACTGCCACTGCCGGAGGTAAATCATCACCCGGCCTGTGATGATCACAAATAATAAAATCTACATGACGCTCATTGGCGTATGCAATTTTCTCGACCGCTTTGATGCCGCAATCCAGCGCAATCACAAGATTTATGTTGTGATCAGCAGCATGGTCAATCCCTTTGAAAGAAATGCCATAACCTTCATCATATCGGTCGGGAATATAAAATTCAATCCGCTTTTTAAAATATTTTTTAAGGTAGGAATATACAAGTGCTACAGCCGTTGTGCCATCTACATCATAATCGCCATAGATGAGTATCTTTTCATTCCGCTCGATGGCTTTCAAAATGCGTTCGACGGCTTTGTCCATATCCTTCATCAGATAAGGATTGTGCAGATGCTCAAGTAAGGGTCTGAAAAAATATTTTGCTTCCTCAAAAGTACGAATATCACGCTGCGCCAATAAGCCGGCTAACGGCTTTCCTATTGACAAGACTTCTGCCAGATGGTTAACCACTTGCACATCACCCTTTTGTTTATATACCCATCTGTTTTCCATTCAGGCTGTTTTTTAACTGGTAAAATTAACAATAAAATACGAGCATTCAAGTCCGATTTCAAAAAACCGGTTTTGTTAGGCTAAATTGTTGTTTTACTATGCTTTATACTGTTTCTAAAAGCTGGATCGCATGGCTTCAACAGGATCAAGACGGGATGCCGACCAGGCTGGAATAAATCCGGATAACAATCCAATAAAAGCAGATACAAATATTCCCAACAAGATGTTTTGTAGCGATAAAATCATGGTAAAACTTGTTGTAGCTGTGATTAATAAAGTAATAATCAACACAATTAACAAACCAACTATTCCACCCAAAACAGATAAAAATACTGCTTCAAATAAAAATTGTAACAAAACAAAATAGTTCTTGGCTCCCAATGATTTCTGTATACCAATCTGGCTGGTACGTTCCTTAACAGAAACAAACATAATATTCGCAATTCCAAAGCCGCCAACAAGCAACGAAAAACCACCAATAATCCATCCTACAATGGCAACTACACCAAAAAACTGATCAAAACCACGGTTGATGATATCCATTTCATTGATGGCAAAATTGTCTTCGGCAGCAGGTTTCAATTTGCGCAACGAACGCATAATACCGGTAAGCTCGTCTTTAAGCTCCTCGTTTGAAACATCCGGCTTTGCCTTTGCAAGTATTGTAGAACCTGTATAACGCAAATCAATAACATTACGGGCAAAATTGATGGTAATAAATGCCGAATTATCTTCTGACCCGCCAAAAATATTATCCCCCGTTTTGGTAAGTACTCCTATCACATCCATGCGACGGCCAAAAACTTTTACCGATCGACCAACAGGATCGGTACCCGGAAAAAGCGTTTCCGCAACATCAGCCCCAATGATAATGACATTGCGCCCAGATTGCGATTCAAGCGGTGTAAAATATCTTCCTGATCCAATATCCATCGGCATCACACGGTCGTAATCATGCGATACGGCATTAATTCCACTGTTTTCGATGGTTGTATTTCCTGCACTAATATTCCGCGAAACACTTACCATAAAAGTAAAAGCTTCGGCCGCATTGCTTCGGCGCTGCAACTCGGCTAATTCTCGTAAATCAGCCTCCGGACGCTGCCAGTACTTCCACCAGGGATAGTCACTTCCACCCATCGCCCAGGGCCATTTCTGAATAAATAAAACATTGTCGCCCAAAGAACTGATATCATCCCGAATGGCTTTTTCGAGGCTATCGAACACAGAAAAAACGGCAATGATCGAAAAAATTCCTATAGTAATCCCTAAAAGCGACAATACGGTCCTGACCTTGTTTACAATCAAAGCCGAAAGCGCAAATTGAAAACTCTCCAGAATCAGCCGAAAAAGAATCATAAACCTTTTTTAGGTTGTAAAAATAAGGATTTCACAAATGAAAGTGATTATCTCTATAACATTCTCCTGCAAAAAGTCAGGGAAAAAATAATTTATCCGAAAAAAATAGCCTGTATTGATTGCTTCACCCCTCAATTTTTAATAATCTTGCAGACTGAAAATCAAAATATTCGCTTGCCTTGAAAAAGATCAATAACGCTTTAATTTCAGTTTTTTACAAAGATAAACTAGACCAGATTGCACAATTGTTGCATCAGTTTGGGGTGAAGTTATTTGCAACTGGTGGTACCTACGACTACATAAAAAATTTAAATCTTCCTGTAACGGATGTTGAATCCCTAACAGGCTACCCATCTATCCTTGACGGACGTGTAAAAACCTTGCATCCAAAAGTTTTCGGTGGCATATTGGCTCGAAGTTCACAAAGCAGCCACCGCGATCAACTAGAACGATATGAAATTCCAGCTTTTGATCTCGTAATTGTTGACCTCTATCCCTTTGAACAAACCGTATCCTCAACCAGCGATAAACAGCAGATCATCGAAAAGATTGATATCGGCGGCATTTCGCTTATCAGGGCAGCTGCCAAAAATTATGAAGATGTGCTTATCGTGCCTTCAGTCAGATATTATGATGATTTAATAAACTTGCTAAAAACACAACACGGAGAAACCAGTCTGGAAAACCGACTTCATTTTGCAGGGCTTGCTTTTGGTGTTAGTTCCCATTATGATACTGCAATTTACAACTGGTTTGGCGGCCGTTCCGAAGAAGGCGTAAGACTCAGCCTGAGCCAATCCAAGAAGCTTCGCTATGGCGAAAATCCGCATCAGCAAGGCTGGTTTTATGGACAGGCCGAGGAGCTTTTTGAGCAATTGCATGGCAAAGAATTATCCTACAACAACCTGCTCGATCTGGATGCCGGTCTCAACCTCATTAAAGAATTCGACACTACAACTTTTGCTATTCTTAAGCATAATAATGCCTGCGGAATTGCTAGTCGCGACAGCTTAAGCGAAGCATACGAGGCTGCCCTGGCCGGCGATCCTGTATCAGCTTTTGGTGGAGTGCTTATTTCTAACCAGCTGATAGATGAAAAAACAGCTGAAATGATCAACAATCTTTTCTTCGAAATCATTTTAGCCCCTGATTATGAAAAAAAAGCACTTCAATTCCTGCAATCCCGAAAAAATAGAATAATTTTGCGATTGCGGCCTGCTGTATTACCTCAAAGCATTTACAAAACAGCATTAAACGGTTTTCTGGCTCAGGATAAAGACCTTAAAACAGAAACTGCTGAACAAATGAAAGCAGTTACTCATCATCAACCCGAAAACCGACAGTATGAAGATTTGGTATTTGCCAACAAGGTGGTGAAGCATACCCGCTCAAATGCTATTGTTCTGGTAAAAAACAAACAATTGCTTGCTTCCGGTGTTGGCCAGACTTCTCGGGTAGATGCATTGAAACAGGCCATTGCCAAAGCCCAAAGCTTTGGGTTTGATCTGAAAAACGCAGTGATGGCATCAGATGCCTTCTTCCCCTTTGCCGATTCGGTAGAACTGGCACACCAGGCAGGAATAACTGCAGTAGTGCAGCCGGGAGGCTCGGTGCGCGATCAGGAATCAATCGATTACTGTAACACGCACAAAATAAGTATGGTTTTTACCGGAACCAGACATTTTAAACATTAAAAAACAAGGCACTATGGGACTATTTTCATTTCTGAATAAAGAGATTGCCATCGACCTCGGAACGGCAAATACCATTATTATTTATAATGACAAAGTAGTGGTTGATGAGCCTTCCATTGTGGCCATTCAGCGCGATACCGGCAAAATTATCGCTGTCGGTAAAAAAGCCATGATGATGCATGGTAAAACACACGAAAACATAAAAACCATCCGGCCATTACGTGATGGCGTTATCGCTGATTTTCAGGCTGCTGAATATATGATGCGCGAAATGATTAAAATGATTGGCATCAAAAGCCGGTTGTTTCCTCCTGCCCTCAAAATGGTGATCTGTATCCCTTCGGGCATAACAGAAGTAGAAGAAAGAGCGGTAAAAGATTCGGCCGAACAAGCCGGCGCCAAAGAGGTGCGATTGATTCACGAACCAATGGCTGCTGCAATTGGCATTGGAATAGATGTGCTGGAACCCACCGGCAATATGATCATTGATATAGGTGGCGGCACCAGTGAAATTGCTGTAATTGCACTGGGCGGAATTGTGAACAACAAATCAATCCGCATTGCTGGCGATGACTTTAATGCTGATATTGAAGAATATATGCGCAAACAGCATAACATCAATATTGGCGAGCGCACTTCTGAGCGGATAAAAATAGAAGTGGGTGCTGCCTTACCAAGCATTGATAATCCACCGGATGATTTTCCGGTTCATGGCCGTGATATGTTAACCGGTATTCCTAAAGAAATCAAAGTGAATTACACCGAAATAGCGCATTGCCTGGATAAAAGTATTTCAAAAATTGAAGCTGCTGTACTGAATGCTCTGGAAATGACACCTCCTGAATTGTCAGCAGATATTTACCGAACAGGGATTTACCTGGCAGGAGGTGGATCACTGCTTCGTGGCCTCGACAAACGACTGCACCACAAAACCAAACTGCCTGTGCATGTTGCCGAAGATCCATTGCGTGCTGTTGCCCGCGGAACAGGCATTGCACTCAAAAACTTTGATAAATTCCCGTTCCTTATCAAATAAAAGGAGCCCAGCTAAACAGGTATGATCAACCTGATCCGTTTTATTCAAAAACACCATGTGCTGCTGATTTTTCTGCTGCTCGAATTTGTTGCTTTGAGTATGCTTTTTAGCAGTAATGCCTATCACCGTTCGGCTGGTTTTAATATTAATAGTAATGTGAGTGGTGTTTTTTACAGGATTCAAAAATCGGTAACGGATTACTTTTATCTGCAGCAAACCAATGAGATGCTGGCACTTGAAAACGCAAGACTTCGTAAACAACTTACGTATCAATCGGATATTATTTCCAAAGATACGCTACAACATAATGATACCATTTTTCATTTTATACCTGCCAGGGTAATCAGTAATAATGTGCATTTCCGAAATAATTACATCCTCCTAAACAAAGGTTTTTCTGCCGGCATACAAAAAGATATGGGAATAATTTCGCCCGAGGGTGTGGCAGGGATCATCACTGGTGTAAGTAAAAACTATGCTATCGGAATGAGTTTATTACACAAGTTTGCAGCGATTAGTGTGCGATTTAAAAATAATGGACAGCTGGCTAATCTTAGCTGGCAGGGAGGTGATTATCGTTTTGGACTGGTTGAACATATTCCTGCGCATCTCGTTGTTAATAAGGGAGATACCCTAATCACAAGTGGAAATTCCCAATTGTTTCCGGAGGGTATTTTAGTAGGAACTGTCGATGACTACCTTACCAGTGTTGATGGCGCATTAAACAAGGCTGTTATAAGATTTGCCACAGATTTTAATGCGCTGCGCCAGGTATATATTGTTGATAACAGACATAAATTTGAACTTGATTCACTTCTAATGCTACGTGTGGATGAATGATTTTTTTCGACATAGTCTCCGCTTTGTTGTCCTGATCTTCATACAGATTATGGTACTGAATCATATTCGTGTTGGAAGCTATGTGAATCCTTTTATCTATCCGCTTTTTCTGATGCTGTTGCCTTTTAGGATGCCCCAGTGGCTACTTTTATTCATTGGTTTTGGCACCGGATTTACAGTTGACTTGTTTATGTCAACACCCGGCTTGCACACTTCTGCTTCCATTTTGCTGGCTTTTGTGAGACCTTATGTAGTTAGATTGGCATCGGGTGCTCCTTTACCTGAAAGTGCATCAGAACCAACCATCACGGAGATGGGTAACCGCTGGTTTTTTAGTTATTCTATCAGTTTGATCTTTGTACATCATTTGGCTTTATTTCTGTTGGAATCGTTTGATCCGGCACACCTTGGCGACAGCATTTACCGTATTTTAATAAGTGTTCCTGTATCTGAACTATTAATCCTTTTACTGATATTCTTTTTTCAACCTGCCCGAAAACGCTAAAAGTGATCCAGTGCAATTTTTTGAAAGTAATTTATTAAGCAAGAAAACTTAGTTTTGCGTTTAAATCCCAAACATTTTTTCCTATGAAACATATCACGGTAATTTTAACAGTTGTTATCGGTTTTTTCCTTTTTTCTTGTCAAACAACTGAAAACGAGGCACAATTTACGCTCAATGTAAGTTTAGCAAAGGCCGACGGCAAACAAATAAAGCTTGAACAAAGAGTTAATGATGAATGGGTAACTGTAGATTCCATGCAGTTATTAGAAGGAAATGCAATTTTTTCAGGCTCCGTTGATTTTCCTGAGATATATTATGTTACCATTGAAGGCATTCGGGGTGTAATTCCTGTTTTTATTGAAAACACAAACATTACCTTGACAGCCGATGCTGATAATCTTCGGGAATATAAGATCACCGGCTCGGCCAGCAACGACCGCCTAAAGGCTTTTGACGAGACCAACAAGGATTTTGATAAACAACTGCAGGAACATTACAGTGCTTATCGCAAAGCTGCCGGCGAACAAAATGAAGAAGCCATGGCCGAAGCTGAAAGCCTTTATGATTCAACAGAAAGACAAAAAAACAATTACCTCATTGAATACGTCAAAGAAAACAATGCAGATGTTGTTTCACATTATCTGGTTTATCGCAACAGCCATCAGTTTGATTTGGAAGCACTTGAAGGTATTGTGATCAATTTTGCTGAAAAACCCGTATCACCCTATCTGACTGCGTTAACAGAACGCGTAAAGGTTTTGAAGCGTGTAGCAGTAGGACAGCCTTTTGTTGATTTTTCGCAAGAAAATCCGGATAGTGTTCTTGTAGCTTTGAGTGATCATATTGGGCCAAAAGTTTTACTGGTAGATTTCTGGGCTTCCTGGTGTCAGCCTTGTCGTGCCGAAAATCCAAATATTGTAGCAATCCATAATGATTACAAAGACAAAGGTTTTGAAGTGTTTGGTGTTTCGTTCGACACCGATCGCGACAAATGGCTCGCGGCCATTGAATCTGATCAATTAAACTGGACTCAGGTTTCTGATTTGGGTGGTTGGGGCAATGCTGCCGGAAAACTTTATGGTGTACAATCCATTCCTCACTCTGTAATTTTGGACGAAAATGGTATAATTATCGCCAAAAATCTGAGAGGTGACAAGTTACGCGAAAAAGTAGCCGAAATTATTGGTGAATAAATCTATGATCTATTCTTAACTGTTCTGCTCTCGCCACAGCTGATTAAATGACTTTTTAGCAAACTTTGGCAACGTACGTCTGTTTCCCCATTGGGAAGCAAAGAAATATTTGAGCATCATATTTTTGGTGCCAGCTCCGGCAAAATCCAACAATTTTCTATTGTTCAGAACTCTTGTACTGTTTTTCATCACAAAACGCTCAGCTGGTAATGTCCAGGCTTCGCTAACTGTCTGGGCACGATTTAATAGAAGCAATTCGTGCAATGGAATTTTTACCGGACAAACCTCCGTGCAGGCACCACATAAAGATGAAGCAAAACTCAGGTGTTTGTAATCTTTCATATCCTGCATATGTGGTGTAATTACTGATCCTATCGGCCCGGTATAAGTGGAATCATAGGTGTAACCTCCAATATTTTTATACACAGGGCAAACATTCAAACAGGCACCACATCTAATACAGGATAAAGCTGCGCGTTGTCGGCTCTTTTCTAATAATTTACTTCTGCCATTATCAAGTAAAACGACAACCATCTGGCTGGTATTTTCTAAATTTCGGCTTGCTCCAGTAACGATAGAATTATATACAGTCATGGTTTGTCCGGTACCATGTGTGGCCAATAATGGCCAAAACAAATCGAGATCTTCAACAGAAGGCAGCATTTTTTCGATGCCGGCCACGACAATGTGAATTTTAGGAAAAGCCATACTCATCAAGCCGTTACCTTCATTTTCGGTTAAAGCTATGCCACCAATATCTGCCAAAAGAAAATTAGCTCCTGTGATACCGGCACCAGCCTCCTGAAATTCTTCTCTTAATAAATTACGTATGAAAGCTGTAATCTGTTCAGCTGTGCTTTCGCTATCTGTATCAAATTTTTGATGAAAAAGTGCTGCAACATCTTCCTTTGACTTATGCATGGCAGGCGTAACGATATGATAAGGCTTTTCGCCAGCCAACTGAACAATAAATTCTCCCAGATCGGTTTCAAGTGTTTGAATACCCTGTTTTTCGAGATTTTCGTTGAGTTTGATTTCTTCGGTAGTCATTGATTTTGATTTCACTACTTTTTTAATCTTTTCATTTTTAAGTAGTTTCATAATCAATGTAACAGCTTCTTCGGCATGTCGTGCCCATAAAACTTTGCCACCATTGCGGGTAAAATTGGTTTCAAATTCAACCAGGTATTTATCCAGCTGAGCCAGGGTTTTGTGCTTGATATTAGAAGCTCTTTGTTTGGCTGTTTCCAATTGATCGTATTGCTGTTTTCCCTTTTCAACAGCCTTTTCATACTGTGAAATATTAAAATTGATCTTTTGACGATGTTCTTTGTCAAAAGCCACTTTTTCGGCATTTTTATTAAATAGGAGTGCTTTTTCGCTCATGTGCCCGTAGAATGAATTGATGTAACTAAATCTCTATCTTTTTTACCCTTTGCTCGTGTCGTCCTCCTTCAAAATCAGTATTCAAAAACACCTGCACCATTTCCCAGGCAAGTTCAAACGAGATAAAACGACCGGGAAGTGATAAAATATTGGCATTATTATGCTCACGGGCCAATCTGGTTAATTCGACATTCCAGCACAATGCAGCTCTTACTCCTTTATGCTTATTTGCGGCCAGCTGTGCGCCATTTCCACTTCCGCACATGATTATTCCAAGAGGATATTTTCTCTGGGAAACAGCATCTGCAAGCGGATGAATCATATCAGGATAATCTACGCTTTCCGGTGAATTTGTACCAAAATCAACTACTTCATAACCTGCTGAATGTAATTTTTCAAGCAAAAATTTTTTCATTTCAAAACCACCATGATCCGAAGCAAGTGGAATGGTTTTATGTTTGTTTGTCATTGTTGATAAAAATTTACCACAAAATTATTCAATTTAATCGGCTTTGAATTTTTCGGCTTTAAATTCAGCAAATTATGTGAGCACAAACAAAGATGATAATTTATTAAATTACTGAATTTGTGAGCGTTAATACTTATCAACAATCTTACTGTTAATAAGATCAATAAACTGTTATTAAGTTTTGATAAAATGCCGCATTTCTGTTTTTAACATCTCTTATCGTTTTTCATTGTTAATAATGACCGTTTTTTCACCAGTTTTCCACATGAAATTCACAGGATTTTCGATGACAATTAACAATTATTTATTAACAATTTTGATTGGAATCTAAAAGCAACTAAAACTTAGTTTATTGATTTATATATCTTTATAACAAGACAAAGGAAGAATACAAGTTAACAAAATGTGAATAACAACATTTGCAAATTTTTCTCAGATTATTTTTTAACTATTTCAACAGCATTAATAACAACAACATAATTTTTATAAAACTTTAAAAGAAAATAATATTAATAAATGCTGTTGAAAACAATGGTTTTATTAGAAACGTTTGAATTATGTTAAATTTGTTGCTGTAATATTAGTCAGAAAATCAGTTGAGTTATGTCGGTTTATGTAAAAGAAATAAATGAATTACGCAAAGAGAAAAACGCCATTATACTGGCACATTATTATCAGGTTCCTGAAATTCAAGATATTGCCGATTATGTAGGTGATAGCTTAGGTTTGGCACAACAAGCTGCTAAAACCAATGCAGACCTGATTGTTTTTGCCGGTGTTCATTTTATGGCCGAAACTGCCAAAATATTGAATCCCAGCAAAAAAGTTGTATTACCCGATTTGGAAGCTGGTTGTTCACTGGCAGCCAGTGCTCCCGAAGTTGAATTTCGTGCTTTTCTTCAAAAATACCCTGATCACAAGGTTATTTCGTACATAAACTGTACGGCTGCAGTTAAAACCATGTCGGATGTAATTTGTACTTCCGGAAATGCGGTTCAGATTGTTGAGTCTTTTCCAAAGGATGCCAAGTTGATTTTTGCACCGGATAAAAATTTGGGTGGTTACATCAATCGGCTTACCGGACGTGATATGGTTTTATGGGATGGCACCTGCGAGGTGCACGATATTTTATCCACCGAAGCAATTATCAATCTGAAAGCAGCAAACCCGGATGCCAAACTTATTGCTCATCCCGAATGCAAAGCTGCGGTTTTGGAGCTGGCTGATTTTGTAGGATCTACAACAGCTTTGTTGAATTTTACTAAAAAGGACAATAATCAAAAATACATCGTAGCTACTGAATCAGGTATTTTACATAAGATGCAGCAGGCCTCACCTGAAAAAACTTTTTTGATTGTGCCATCAGACGAAACTTGCAATTGTAATGATTGTCCCTATATGAAACTCAACACAATGGAAAAGTTGTTGAATGCATTAAAAAATGAGCAACCGGCAATTGAACTTCCTAATGATGTTATTCAAAAAGCAAAGATTCCAATTGAGCGGATGCTTGAAATTTCGGCTAAGATGGGTCTTTTTAAATAATTTGCCTATGAAAAGGTTTTTCTGTTTTGTGTCAGCAATAATCTTGCTTTTAGGCTTGATTTTGCCGGGCTGTTCTCCAAAGACGATCATATTTACACAACAAATTCGTCAGAAAGTGGAAAGTGATAGTTTGAATATCAACGAAGTACAATTTTATAACTCACACCCGATTGTTTTACAGCGAAACCTCACCTACGACGAAACCAAAATTGCTTCCGGAACAATCCGATTTGAAAATGGCAGATATATCGAAATCATTCAAATAAAAAAAGGTACACCCGGAGTTTGTGAAAAGGCCACTCACAATTCATTGGATGTGGCCTTTGAAGCTGGAGATAACAGAATCTTAAAATTTGTGATGACTCCCGAAAAAAATTATAAGATTTCAGCTATTGAGTGGAAAGATCGTTTTGGAAAAGTTACTTATGATTCATTGACTTATTACCTTAAACCTGGCAGTGAAAAAGCCCTCCTGAAAGTGAAAAAAGATCATTTCTTTAAATTGGATAAAAAAGAACGTATAGCATCCGGACGCAAAGTAATAGCAAAAGGAGAAAACTAAAAATGAGGAAGTATTGGTTTGTTTTACTTCTTTTTTATGTTGTTTTCCAACTGGATATGCAAGCTCAGTCAGCTGATTCAGTTGTAGCCTATTATTATCCGAATGGTCAAAAATCCAGCGAAGGAAAGTTAGTTAATGGTCAGCCTGATGGTTATTGGCGCACTTTTTACGAAGATGGAACGCTTAAATCTGAAGGAAACAGAAAAGATTTCAAACTGGATAGCTTGTGGAAATTTTATGATGAAACAGGCCAACTGAGTCTTGAGATTAACTATAAGGAAGGATTAAAACATGGCGAACGACGTACTTTTTTTGCCTCTGACATTTTAGTAGAGCGTTTTGAATCAGATGTTAAAAATGGTTTAAGCGAACGCATTGATTACAAAGGAAGAACTTTACAATTGATACCTTTCGAACAAGGTTTTGAAAACGGAATAGCCCGTCATTTTGATACCACCGGAAACATCATCGAACTAATTACTTATCAAAAAGGTTTTATTGTTGATCGTGAGAGGATTAACAGATACGACAGCGATTTGAAACGCCATGGTCGCTGGAAATGGTTTTATGAAACGGGCGAGTTGAAAGAAGAAGGGGTTTACCGGCATGGATTGAAGCACGGGTTTTTTAAAAATTACGATTTATCAGGTAATTTGAAAGCCATTGTCAAATACCAGGATGGCGAAAAAGTTGATGATGCCGGCGAACTGGCTTTGCTCGAAATGCGACGTGATTATTATCCTAACGGAAAAGTTAAAGTGGAAGCTACTTATCGCAATGGCGTGGCAGAAGGCATCCGTCGTGAGTTTGATGAGGAAGGTAAGGTAGAAAAATCCTTCACTTTTAAAAATGGAAAATTGATTGCAGAAGGTATTATTGCCGCCAATGGGCAACGGCAGGGTTTTTGGAAACTGTATTATCCGGATGGTTCGCTCAAGGCACAGGGAAACTACAAAGATAATGAGCGTAGTCGCGAATGGGAATTTTTTCATCCAAATGGTATTTTGGAACAAAAAGGCAGTTACGACGATCAAGGCCGACCCATGGGTTTATGGAAATGGTATTATAGCGACGGAAAACTCCTGCGCGAAGAAAACTACCTCAATGGCTTGCTTGATGGTATCACTACGGAATACAGTCCAAAGGGAAAAATTATTACACAGGGCGATTTTATAGAAGGAATGGAAGAAGGTACATGGTTCTACGAGACCGGCGATATGCGCATGGAAGGCAATTATTCAGCAGGTATGCGCAATGGCAATTGGAAATATGTTTACAACAATGGTCAGCTGGCATTTGAAGGACGTTTTGTGGATGATAACCCAAACGGAACGCACACTTTTTATTATCCTGACGGGAAAATCAGAGAATCGGGAAATTATGTAATGGGTCTAAAAAATGGTGATTGGAAACGTTACAATGAAGACGGAAGTTTGATTTTGGTTATCAGTTATTCCAATGGAATTGAACGCAAATATGATGGTGAAAACATTCTTGAAGAAGACATTGCGATACCTGATTAAAGATAAAATAGCTGATAAATATCAACCTGAAATCTTAAAAACTCTATATTTAAACAGTAGTAAGCTTGCAGTATTTATTTAATTTTGTCGCAACAAAACCAAGAACAAAGGAGAACACTTATGAAAAGAGTATTATTAATGGCTGTGGCAGCTTTATTTTTTGTTGCCTGCCAAAATCAATCGGAAAAATCAACTGAAACATCAAAGGAACCAGTTGTTGTAGAAGGACCAATTGTCATCACAGTAGGCAGTTTTGA
Organism: Bacteroidales bacterium; assembly: GCA_028704385.1. Lineage (GTDB taxonomy): Bacteria > Bacteroidota > Bacteroidia > Bacteroidales > F082 > UBA5536. Next base: position 80,595 of record JAQVLA010000013.1, read on the forward strand.
TGAACAGGCTGCTGAACTGGTTGGCAAAGAAGTAATCATCACCGGAACAGCAGATCACATCTGCAAGCACGATGGAAAAAAACTATTTTTGATAGATGTTGAGGAAGAAGGAAGAGTAAAAATTACTTCAGGAGAAGGCGTTCCGGCCTTTAACAGCGAATTCGAAGGTTACGACTTTAAAGTAACAGGTATTGTTGACGAAATGATCGTTGACGAAGAATACCTGCGCGAATGGGAAGAAGAAGTGATAGCTGGCATCGACGAAACCCGTCATTTGGGTGGGGGCGAACCAATGACCGAAGAAGAACGTGCTGCAGGAGTGCATCTGGATGATCCGGCTATGGAACAAATCGCCGCTTATCGCGAAATGATGGCAGAACAAGGAACGGACAAGCTTTCTTTTTACTCCATCGTTTGTTCCAAATTTGAAGTGATCGAAGATCCCCAATAATAAATTTTACGCTGAACCATGCCGTTTAAGTGGAGAAAATGGAATCGATACATTCATCGTGATTTCGGTTACCTGTTTTTTGGAATGACAGTGATTTATGCCCTTTCGGGCATTGCGATCAATCACCGTCATGATTGGAATCCTAATTATGTTATCATTTCCGAAAGTATTCAGGAAGCACCGGTTTCGGGTAATTTAAACAAGGAACAGGTGCTTCTGATGCTCGAAAAATATGATGTAGCCGAAGATTATCGCAAACATTATTATCCTTATCCGAACTATCTGAAAGTGTTTTTGAATGGCGGTATTGCTGTGTTGGATCAGGAAACTGGTGAAGGCTCTATCGATATCACACGCAAAAGGCTAATGTTCAGGGAAATGAACTATCTGCATTATAATCCAAGCATTCACTGGACCTGGTTTTCAGATATTTATGCAGGTGCACTTATTTTGTTGGCGTTGAGTGGTTTATTAATTTCAAGAGGAGCTGATGGCATCACAGCTCGCGGTGCCTGGCTTACTTTGCTTGGTATCATCATTCCTGTTTTATTCATCATTTATTACCTTTATTAACTTATGACAGGATTGTGGATTGGCATATTATTTCTCATTTGGTACGTTTTATCGCTCGTAATATCCGAACAATACGGCAAATCGTGCCGGATTGGAAAACAAGGTTTGTTTTTTGTTTCTTTTGTATTTAGTCCTGTATCAGCTATTTTAGTGGTATATTTGTTACGTAAGTAATAAAACGCAATAGCTTTGGATACTTTTTTTGCACCTGCCCCAAGGGCTGATAAGGATGCTGTAATGCACGATTACAACTTGTTTACAGGTTTTGGTCAGGTGAATGAACTTATCAATGCTTTACCATTTATTGCTGCTGTACTCAACGAACAACGCCAGGTGATATATGGGAATAAACCATTACTCAAAGCGATGGGCTTCAAGGAGTTTGAAGAGGTTTTAGGATTACGGCCTGGTGAACTGATCAATTGTATTCATGCCCATGAAATGCCCGGAGGATGTGGTACTTCAGAAGCCTGCAGGGTTTGTGGTGCTGTTAATGCCATTCAGGATTGTTTGAATACCAATAATAAGATTGTTAATGAATGCAGAATAACTGCTAATCAAAAAGATAAAGAAGTTTCCTACGATTTTAAAGTTACCGCTTCACCATTCGAGTACCAGAACAAACGTTTTGTTGTACTCTCATTTGAGGATCTTAGCGATGAAAAACGACGACAGATTTTGGAGCGTTTGTTTTTCCATGATATTATCAACACAGCCAGTGGATTAAGAGGTTTTATAGAATTTATGGAAATGTCGAATGATCCGGCTGAACAGAAAGAATATCTTAACATAGCATCACGTTTGAGTGACGTTTTGATTGAAGAAATTATTTCGCAAAGGAAATTACTTGCTGCCGAAAGAGGTGAGTTGAAAGTGAATATGAAGGCTGTTGATATCAATAAGCTAATCACTGAAACCATTCAACAAATTGCTCATCATCAGGTTGCTAAAACCATTCCGATTGTTTTTGTGAATCAGCAGGAAAACTTAAATTTCACCACTGATCCTGTACTGCTAAAACGTGTTTTATTGAATCTCTTAAAAAATGCTGTAGAGGCTTCAAAACCAAATCAAGAGGTACAGATTGGTTTTTCAACTGCAAACAATAATGAAGTGATCATTTCGGTTAAAAATGATACCATTATGTCGCAGGATATTCAGCTTCAAATATTTCAACGCTCCTTTTCAACTAAAGGGGCAGCCAGAGGAATTGGAACTTACAGCATAAAAATGTTTACCGAGCAATACCTTGGAGGTAAAGTTTCCTTTGTTTCAAATGAGACAGATAAAACAGTTTTCAGCATAATTTTGCCAATAGCTTAGTCCTATAGTAATTCAAAAATTACCAGCCTAACAAAAAAGCAAAAATCAGCGGTGCTACAATGGTAGCATCTGATTCGATGATGTATTTTGGTGTATTGATATCCAGTTTTCCCCAGGTGATCTTTTCGTTTGGCACAGCCCCAGAATAGCTTCCATAGCTTGTTGTTGAATCAGAAATCTGACAAAAATAAGACCAGAAAGGCACATCCGTCCATTCTAAATCCTGATACATCATGGGCACTACACAAATAGGGAAATCGCCTGCTATTCCGCCACCAATCTGGAAAAATCCTATACCTTTTCCCCCTGAGTTTTTTCTGTACCAGTCGCTTAGCCAAACCATATAATCAATACCACTTTTCATAGTGGTTGATTTCAATTCGCCCTTGATGCAATAAGATGCAAAAATATTTCCCATCGTCGAATCTTCCCAACCGGGTACGATTATCGGGATATTCTTTTGTGCCGCAGCCAGCATCCACGAGTTTTTTGGGTCAATTTCGTAGTATTGTTCCAGCACACCCGACAGCAGCATCTTGTACATATATTCATGCGGAAAATAACGTTCTCCTTTGCTTTCGGCTTCTTTCCAGATTTTGAAAATATGTTGCTGCAAACGCCTGAAAGCTTCTTCTTCCGGGATACAGGTATCTGTAACGCGGTTGAATCCGCTTTCGAGCAGTTCCCATTCTTCTTTCGGACTTAGATCGCGATAGTTTGGAACACGTTTATAATGATTATGAGCAACCAGATTCATCAAATCCTCTTCCAGATTGGCACCTGTACAGGAAATGATTTGCACTTTGTCCTGACGGATCATTTCGGCAAGACTAACACCAAGTTCGGCTGTGCTCATAGCGCCGGCTAATGTTATCATCATTTTGCCACCTTCGTTAAGATGGGTTTCATATCCTTTGGCTGCATCAATGAGTGCGGCAGCATTGAAATGACGATAATGATGTGTGATAAATTCACTTACAGGACCTTTTGTAGCTGACATATGCGGATAATTTAGCGATTAATTTTAATGTGAACAAAAATACACAGAATTATGGCTTTAATAGTTATTCTGATTGCAGTGGAAAAATTCTTTCCGCTTCAAGATAAGTTAAAATAGTTGTGATATTCGATTGATCTTCAGGATTTAAAATCAGATCAAAAAATTCAGGATTTTCATACATTTCATCAACACCCGGAATATGTGTGATCAGATTTTGTTCAGCCTTTTCGTAGAGTTCGGGTTTGTTTTTGCGGCAATACTCCATTGTGGCATCCATAAAGAGCAGCTTGAAACGATCTTTCCCGATGATTTTGGCTACTTGTTCACGGATTTCGGCTTTGGGTGAAATAAAGGAACAAATCGTGATAATTCCCTGATCATTTAAAATCCGGCAAACATGGGCTACACGGCGCATATGCTCGGCTCGGTCGGTTGGAGAATAATCTAATTCTTTTGAAAGGCCTGATCTTACTGTGCTTCCATCCAGTAAAACTACGGTAGCACCTTTATCAAACAGCTGACGTTCGAGCGTATAAGCCAATAAATTTTTTCCACTGCCGTGAAGTCCTGTTATCCATAGTGTTACACCTTTCTGGCGATATCGTTTTTGTAGTTCCTCCTGTTTGATCAAACTTTGACCCCCTTCAACCAAACGTTTGGTTTCTGGATCTGCGATACGCGAATACAAATCGTCGGCACTCATTTTGTCAATGATCATACCTACTGCGCAGGTGTTGTTGGTGATTGGATTTATCAATACAAACGAACCTGTTTCGTGGTTTTTATGATAAGGATCAAAAAGCAAGGGCTTATTAGTCGTCAGCACAACCCGACCGATTTCATTTAATTTAAACGCATCAGATGAGTGCTGTTCGAGTGTATTTACATCAATACGATATTTGATCTGATCGAGTCGGGCACGGGTAGTTTGTGTGGTATGTTTGAGGAAAAAGTTAGCGTAAGGATCCATATTTTTTTCGTCCATCCAAACGAGCATGGCTTCAAATTGTCGCTCGATGCGCGGCAGATTATCAGGATGTACCAGCATTTCGCCCCTCGAAAGATCAATTTCATCAGATAAGGTAACCGTTACAGCCTGAGGTGGAAATGCTAATTCAGTATCGCCATCTGAGCCAATCACACGTGTAACGGTAGCTGTTTTTCGGGAAGGAAGACTCATTACCTGATCGCCTTTGCGGATGATTCCGGAAGCCACTTTACCTGAAAATCCTCTGAAATCGAGGCTTGGCCGAAGCACATATTGGATAGGTAGTCTGAAATCGTCAAAATTACGATCAGAAACAACATGAATGGATTCGAGGTAATTGAGCAGACTTTTACCTTGGTACCAGGGCATATGATCAGAAGCATCCACAACATTATCACCATTCAGTGCAGAAAGCGGGATAAATTCAATATCCGGGATAGATAATGGCGTAGTAAATTGTTTGTAATCTTTACAGATTTGATCAAAAACTTCCTGGCTGTAGTCCATCAAATCCATTTTGTTCACAGCCAGCACAATGTGTTTAATACCGAGCAGCGAAACTAAAAAAGTATGTCGTTTGGTTTGTGTGATCACGCCTTTGCGGGCGTCAATCAGAATGATTGCCAAATTTGCCGTACTGGCTCCGGTAACCATATTTCGGGTATATTGCTCATGGCCGGGAGTGTCGGCAATGATAAATTTCCGTTTGTTTGTGCTAAAATAACGGTAAGCAACATCAATGGTGATGCCTTGTTCGCGCTCAGCTTTCAAACCATCAAGCAGCAGGGCATAATCAATTTTATCGCCGGCATGGCCTATTTTTTTGCTGTCGCGCTCCAAAGCCGAGAGGTGATCTTCATAAATCTTTTTGCTGTCGAACAAAAGCCGTCCGATCAAAGTACTTTTTCCATCATCTACTGAACCGGCAGTTAGCAACCGCAGCAGGTCTTTTTCCTGATCCTGATTGAGGAATTGTTGGATGTTAAGGGGAGATATTGTTGTCATTGTTATTAATTTAAACAATTGATGTGCATTGGCTTCGGCGTTAGCTTTGGCTCTTTTTGAGTAAATTTATAAGATGATTTGTTTGCTTTTGAATTGTGTTTAAATCACTTAGTATTTGTTGAACATCAGAACTCTTTAAATAACCAATTTCAATTGCAAGTAGAATTTGAGTTTCTAATTCAAATGATGAGCCAATAGAAATATGAAGGTATTGACTAAATTCTTTTTCTGTTTTTCTGGCAGCACCTTCTGCAATATTCGAGGGAATTGAAATAGCAGCCCTTTGAATTTGTGAAATCATTCCAAATTTTTCTTCATTAGGCATATGGTTAGAGACAAGATATACCTCTTTAGCAATCTTCATTCCTAATTTCCAAATATCATATTCTCTAAAATTTCTCATTTTTTAGACTGTTTACTAGACAAAGCTAACGCCAATGCCAAAGTTTTGCTTTAAAAATACCCTTCTCGCTTCTTCTGTTCCATGCTGCCTTCCTGGTCGAAGTCGATTACGCGGGTAGTGCGTTCTGATTTGGTTACTGTCATCATTTCTTCTACGATTTTCTCTATCGTATCTGCTTCTGAATCAATGGCTCCGGTAAGCGGGTAACAACCTAAAGTGCGGAAACGAACTTTGCGCATCACGGCTTTTTCGGCCAGCTCTTTTGGCATGCGGTCATCGTCAACCAAAATTAGATTTCCATCCATATCCACTATGGGTCGTTCTTTGGCAAAGTAAAGCGGTACGATGGGAATGTTTTCCAGGCGAATGTATTGCCAAATATCCAGTTCGGTCCAATTGGAAAGTGGAAAAACACGAATGGATTCGCCTTTGTGAACACGGGCATTGTAAATGCTCCATAATTCCGGGCGTTGATTTTTGGGATCCCACTGGTGAAAACGATCGCGAAAGCTGAAGATGCGTTCTTTGGCACGACTTTTTTCTTCATCGCGTCGGGAACCACCAAAAGCAGCATCAAAGCGATGTTTGTCGAGGGCTTGCAGCAAAGCCTGTGTTTTCATCACATCGGTGTGCACTTTGCTGCCATGCGTAAACGGCCCTATTCCCGATTCAAATCCTTCTTTGTTGTATTCAATGATCAGATCCCAGCCTTTTTCTTTGGCATAACGATCCCTAAAGTAAGTCATTTCACGAAACTTCCACTTGCTGTCGATATGCATCAATGGGAAAGGCACTTTGGCCGGATAGAAGGCTTTCTCGGCCAGCCGAACCATCACGGAGCTGTCTTTACCAATACTGTAAAGCATCACAGGATTTTCAAATTCCGCGGCCACTTCACGGATGATGTGGATGGCTTCGGCTTCCAGTTCGCGAAGATTATTGATTGTGTAATTATTCATAGGAAAAAAGGATTCGATATGACATAAAAAACGCTGCAAAGTACGGAAAAAAAGCCCGACTATGCAGCATTTCTATATTCTGACAGCCTGCTGGTGTCTGGTCCTATTTTTGCCTTTCAGGCGGATAGGCGATAAATGGAGGATTTTCCATTTGTTCATTATTGTATGAAAGTTCCCGAGATTCATCGTTAATGGCCATAACGCGACCTCCTGCTGCCTTAACAACTGCATGACCTGCAGCAATATCCCATTCCGAGGTGGTGCCAAATCGGGGATACACATCTGCAAGTCCTTCGGCAATCATACATAGTTTTAGAGAACTTCCACGGGAAACGATCCGGATGTTATCGTGTTCTTTTTTGATTTCATTTATAAACTGTGTTGTTTCAGGATTCAGATGTGATCGGCTGGCAACGATGGTGAAATCATTGTCTTGTCTTTCAAGTGGTAGTTTACTGGCTTCACGGCGCAAATTTTCAATTGAGCTGTTGGCTTTCACTATTCCTTCTGCATTAAGCAGTTTCCATGCAGCATTTTCGTCATTAAAATACAGGGTGTCCGTTACAGGTGCATATATGATTCCTAATACAGCTCTTTTTTGGCTTATCAGCGCAATATTCACGCTGAATTCTCCATTACGGTTAACAAATTCTTTAGTTCCGTCAAGCGGATCAACCAACCAGTACGATTCCCAGTTTTCGCGCTGATGGTAAGGCGTTTGGCGGCCTTCTTCACTGATTATGGGCAATCCTGTTTTTTTGAGTACAGTTGTAATCAGTTCATCGGCCTTTGTGTCGGCTTTTGTTAGCGGTGTTTGATCCGATTTAAAATCGACGCTAAATTCTGTGGCATAGATATCCATGATGGCTTTGCCAGCTTCAATAGCTACTTTTATAGCGGTTTCCAAGTTATTTGTCATAATATATAATTAGTTGTTTAGAGTGTTGATTTTCTGATGTCATGAACGATTTGAATCGATTTCCGGCTTTCTTCAATACCAAAACCGGTTCCATTTAAAATGTGTTGGTAACTTAGGGTGTGTAAATCTGTAAAACCTCCGCTAAATTCTATTTCTTCTCCATCAACCGTGATGCTTCTGTAAGTTGTAAGTCCTTTTGACCGAGCCTCTTCGGGCAGGTGATTGCGGTTGATACTCAGCAACCAGTTTATGCTGGCTTTTTCGAGTTCGAGTTGTCCGGTAGCATGATCACGTGTGTTTTCGTGTACAGTATTGTGAACACAATCGCCAAATATCCAAGCTAACATATCAAAAAAATGGATACCTATGTTGGTGGCAATTCCCCCGCTTTTTTCAATTTTGCCTTTCCAACTATAATGATACCAGGCACCTCGTGAGGTGATATATTTTAGTTCAATTAGATATTTTTTGTTTGTACTTGCCTGCTGATCAATCTTTTCTTTCAATTTGACAATAGCCGGATGATGACGCAATTGCAGGATGGTGTAGATTTTTTTTCCACTCTCTTTTTCTATTTCCTGCAGGGCATCAATGTTCCAGGGATTAAGCACAAGCGGCTTTTCGCAAATAGCATGTGCATCATTGCGCAAAGCCATGCGGATGTGTGCATCATGCAGATAGTTGGGCGAACAAATACTTACATAATCTACTTTTCCCTGCCCTTTTCGGCGAAGTTTATCCAAATGTCGATCGAAGCGTTCGGGTTCTGTAAAAAATTGAGTATCAGGAAAATAGCTGTCTATTATTCCTACACTGTCAAAAGGATCAAGTGCAGCAATTAAATTATTATTTGTCTCTTTTATGGCTCGCATATGGCGCGGGGCAATATAACCTGCTGCACCAATCAATGCGAAATTTTGTATTGTTTCCTTCTGATTCATTTTGCATAAAATTCAAATTAAAAGGTCCTCAGTCGGTTCAATTGACCGGATTGGTTTGTTACCATACTCACAAAACGCAAAATTGTCTTTTTCTGCTTAATAAACCAGAAAAATTGAAAATTATTTCACAGACCTTTAATTTAAGAATTTAATAATAAAACCAAATCGTTGATTTTTATTTTAAAGTCTGCCGTCAATTTGATCCAAAGGAAAAACAGCTTTAATATCAAAAACAACAGACTTATCAGCCTTTAATTGCGTAAGTTCGAGGCTGATAAATTCATCATGCGCTACAGCTACAACAAGGGCGTTATATTTATTTTTGTCCAGTTGAGAAGCTTTGGTTAAAATTTTGATGCCGTATTCTTCCATTACTTCTGCGGGATCGGCCCATGGGTCATATACCGTTACTTCACATCCGAAGGATTTAAGTTCATTCACCACGTCAATCACACGGCTGTTGCGAATATCGGGACAGTTTTCCTTAAAAGTGATGCCCAATACCAGGACCGGACTACCTTCTATTCGGAGTCCTTTTTTGATCATCAGCTTGATCACCTGATTAACCACAACGATACCCATATTGTCGTTTAATCTCCTGCCTGCCAGAATAATTTCAGGGTTGTAGCCCAGTTCTTGAGCTTTATGGGTGAGATAATAAGGATCTACACCGATGCAATGTCCTCCAACAAGCCCTGGTTTGAAAGGCAAAAAGTTCCATTTGGTTCCTGCCGCCTCAAGCACTTCGTTGGTGTCGATGCCCATACGCTGGAAAATTACAGCCAGCTCGTTAACAAAAGCGATATTGATATCACGCTGAGAATTTTCGATCACCTTTGCAGCTTCTGCCACTCTGATGCTGCTGGCTTTAAAAGTGCCTGCCACAATTATACTTTTGTATAACTGATCTACTTCTTCCGCTATTTCGGGATTGCTTCCTGAGGTAACTTTTCTGATTTTAGTAACCGTATGCACCTTGTCGCCCGGGTTGATTCGTTCCGGAGAGTATCCGCAGAAAAAATCCTGATTGTATTTCAATCCGCTAAATTGCTCAAGAACAGGAACACAATCTTCTTCTGTGGCTCCCGGATATACGGTAGATTCGTAAATAACGATATCACCTTTTTTCAAGACTTTGCCAACAGTTTCGCTTGCTTTTATCAAGGGTGTGAGGTCGGGACGTTTATTCTTGTCAATTGGGGTAGGAACTGTTACGATATAAATCTGACAATCCTGCAAATCGATAAGTGCTTCGCTGTATTGCAGTTGCGCGGCAGATTTTAAATCTTCACTCGTTGTTTCTAAGGTGCGGTCGTGGCCATCACGTAATTCTTTGATGCGTTGTTTGTTGATGTCGAAACCGACGGTAGGTCTTTTTTTCCCAAATTCAACAGCGAGCGGAAGGCCTACGTATCCTAATCCGACAACAGCAATTTTTTTCTGACTCATGGATGATTTAGTTTATTGATTGTAAAAACTTTAAAGTTGTTTTTGAATAAATTTCAACATTTGGATTTTCAAAAAATATTTTCAGAAAGCCAGAATTTTTTGGTTGGATTTCATGAAAATGAGCAGCAAAAGTACTCAATACGACCAGCTTTGCAAAAAATTTCGTTTAATTGTTTTTAATTTTATATGTGCAAAATTACTAAACGGATAAGTAAAGAAAAAGGATGGAAACCAAGACAAACATACCTGATTATAACTTTGAATGAGCTGATTGGTAAAATTTTCGCATGAAAAAATTCATGTACTTTTGCAGCAATTTTTTAAATAATTGCATTCAAGTACAAAAGAAAGGAAACCGATGCTGAAGAACCTTGTCATCGTTGAGTCACCAGCCAAAGCTAAAACCATCGAAGGATTTCTGGGGAAGGATTTTGTTGTAAAATCCAGTTACGGACACGTTATGGATTTGAATAAGAATAATTTAAGTGTTGATATTGAAAAAGGTTTTGAACCACAATATGAGGTTTCGTCCGACAAGAAAAAACTGGTTGCTGAACTTAAAAAATTAGCAAAGGAAGCAGAAATGGTTTGGTTGGCATCTGATGAAGACCGCGAAGGAGAGGCTATTTCATGGCATCTTTATAAGGCATTAAAATTGAAACCAGAGCAAACAAAACGGATTGTATTTCACGAGATTACAAAAACGGCTATCACCAAAGCCATTGACAATCCAAGGCAGATAGATATCAATTTGGTTTCGGCACAGCAGGCACGTCGGGTGTTGGATCGTTTGGTAGGTTACGAGCTTTCGCCTTTGCTTTGGAAAAAGGTAAAGCCAAGTCTTTCGGCAGGCCGCGTGCAGTCGGTTGCTGTTCGGCTGATTGTTGAACGCGAAGATGAGATTAAAAAATTTAAGGCGACCAGTGCCTTCAGGGTTACGGCTATTTTCACCTTTAAGGTTGACGGCCAGCAACATCAGCTTCTGGCCGAATTGCCAGAGCGTTTTACAAAAGAATCTGACGCACAAGAGTTTCTTGAAAATTGTATTGGAGCCGATTATACGATAACAGCCATTGAAAAAAAACCTGCTAAAAAATCCCCAGCTCCTCCGTTTACCACTTCGACCCTACAACAGGAGGCCAGCCGAAAACTGGGATTTTCAGTAGCCAATACCATGCGGGTAGCCCAGCAGCTCTACGAATCTGGTAAGATAACCTATATGCGTACAGATTCTGTTAATCTTTCAGATATGGCCTTGGGATTAGCCAAAGAAATGATTACCAACACCTTTGGTGATAAATATGTTAAAATCCGTAAGTATAGCACCAAATCAAAAGGGGCACAGGAAGCCCACGAAGCCATCAGACCAACCTATCTCAATCAGCCGGATGTGAAAGGAAATGCTGATGAAAAACGATTGTATGAATTAATCTGGAAACGCACGATTGCATCGCAAATGGCTGACGCACAGCTTGAAAAGACGAATGTTAGTATTTCCATTTCAACTCAGAAGAAACACTTTACGGCTAGTGGTGAGGTCATCTTATTTGATGGGTTTCTGAAGGTTTATATGGAGAGTAGTGATGAAGAAAATGGAGATGAAACAAATAATATGTTGCCTCCTGTAAGTAAAGGCCAGCAACTTGAATTAAAGGAAATGACGGCCATGGAACGCTTTACGCGTCATCCTGCCCGCTATACCGAAGCCAGTCTTGTGAAAAAAATGGAAGAATTGGGCATTGGACGTCCATCCACTTATGCACCAACGATCTCGACCATTCAAAAACGTGGCTATGTGGTGAAAGAAGATCGCGAAGGCGTTGTGCGTAAGTATCAGGTACTTCAATTGAGAAGCGATAAGATTTCCACTAAAACGGCTTCAGAAAACACAGGATTCGAAAAAGCCAAACTATTCCCGACTGACATTGGAAATCTTGTCAATAAATTTCTTTGTCAATATTTTGACAGCATCATCGATTACAACTTCACGGCCAACGTTGAAAAGGAATTTGATGAGATAGCCGAGGGCAATAAAAAGTGGAATCAAATGATCAGTGAGTTTTATGGCCCCTTTCATAAGAAGATTGAAAACACCACCGAAAATGCCGGTAAATTCACTGGCGAAAAATTACTTGGAGTTGATCCGGCCAGCGGAAAGAATGTTTTTGTAAAAGTTGGTCGTTTCGGACCAATGGTTCAGCTGGGGGATACAGATTCAGATGAAAAGCCACGTTTTGCCGGATTGCATAAGGATCAAACTATGGAAACCATCAATCTGAAAGATGCATTGGAGCTGTTTAGCTTTCCGCGTTCGCTGGGTATTTATGAAGAGAAAGAAATGACAGTGGCTATTGGTCGTTTTGGACCTTATGTGAAACATAACAATATTTTCTACAGTCTTTCAAAAACGGACGATCCTGCCGAGATTGATGCTGAACGTGCTATTGAAATTATCGAAATAAAACGCGAAAAAGATCAGAAAAGCATTATTCGTGAGTTTGAAAAAGAACCGGAAATGAAGGTTCTTAATGGCAGATATGGTCCGTATATCAGTTATAAAAAGAAAAATTATAAAATTCCTAAAGGAACTGATCCACAAAATCTTGATCTTGAAACCTGTATAAAAATTGTAGAAGATCCGGATAATGCTCCAAAGAAAAAGTTTGTACGAAAAAAAGCAGGCAAATAATGCTTTTCGTGTAAAGCAGTAGTTGGGGATAATACGATAGCTATTTATTGTTAATTTAGCCCGACAAAACACCTTGAAAACGATTTATGGAACTGAGTATTTTTCTTGAACCTGTTCAGGTGCTGCTGCCAGAAAAACCTTGGCGACCTGGCCGTAAACGTTTAGGAGAAACACTTGTCATCTATCGCGAAAAAGATGCTTTTCCCAATCTCGAAGAGGTTAAGTTGGCAATAATAGGCGTGAAAGAAGACCGTAACGCAATTGGCAACGAAGGCTGCGGACAAGCACCAGACTTGATCCGCGAAGCATTTTATCAGCTTTTTGATCATTGGCCCAAGCTGAAAATTGCAGATTTGGGAGATATAAAATCCGGTTACACCATTGATGATACTTATTTTGCTTTAAGTCAGGTTGTTGTACAATTGGTTCGAAGTAATATAGTCCCGATAGTGCTGGGTGGAAGTCAGGATCTGACTTATGCAATATACAAGGCTTACGAAAATATTGGCAGACTGGTAAATATTGCTGCAATTGATCCAATTTTCGATCTTGGACAGGACGAAGAACCCCTTAATGCACAATCGTATCTGAGTCATATCATCATGCATCAGCCTAATTTTCTTTTCAATTTCACTAACCTGGGTTATCAAACCTATGATGTGGATGCAGAAGCTGTTGAGCTGATGAAAAACCTGTTGTTTGATGTGTATCGTCTCGGGACGCTCAAATCTTCTCCCGAAGATGCCGAACCACTTTTAAGAAATGCCGATATTGCAAGTTTTGATATCTCAGCTATAAAGGCAGCTGATGCACCTGGCAATGGCAATGCTGAACCAAACGGATTTACCGGCGATGAAGCCTGCCGGCTGGCGCGTTACGCCGGAATGAGTGACAAATTGAGTGCGATTGGTTTTTTTGAGTATAATCCACTTGTGGATCAGCAAAATATTACAGCAAAACTTATGGCTCAGCTCGTATGGTTTTTTGTTGAAGGTTTTGCTAATCGCAAATACGACATACCCGCAACAGACAGTCATGATTTTGCGAAATATAATGTTCGCATCGAAGGGCAGCTAGAGGATGTTATTTTTTTAAGAAGTAAAAAAACTGATCGCTGGTGGATTGACCTTTCTTTTGGTCGTACAGACCGTAAAAAATACGAACGTCATCATTTTGTGCCTTGTACCAGAGCTGATTATGAATTAGCACTACAAGATGAATTACCCGACAGATGGTGGCAGTTTTTTCAAAAACTGATGTGATTGTTCTGTTTATATTCGATAGCCGAATAGATATTTTCGGAGAATTTTTGTAATATTGTTATTCTATTTTGAATATCTGATTGATATGAAAAACATCAGAATTCTTATCGGAAGTGTATTGGTAATTCTTTCTTTGATACCAATTCTTCAGTTGATGCCTGGTTTTAATGACGACAAAAATATATCCTACAGCTATTTAGGAATCAATATTCTGATTTTTTTTATTGGTATAATCTTGTTGTTTAAAGGCATAAACAGAAAACATAAATCAAACGAAAAGTTGGATTAGTGTTATTTCAAACGATCAGGATTTTGATTGGCAAAAGCTGCCCAGCCACTGTATGATTTTTCTGAAACCGGTTTATTGCCCTGAAAAAAGTGACATACAGCAGCGGCTAATCCGTCTGTGGCATCCATATTTTTGGGCAATTCATTAAAATTTAACAATCGCTGCAACATGGCAGCCACCTGTTCTTTGGATGCACTGCCATTTCCAGTGATGGACTGTTTTATTTTTCGTGGTGAATACTCAAAAATCGGAATATCCTTATATAAGCCTGCAGCCATGGCAACTCCTTGTGCACGACCCAGTTTGAGCATTGATTGAACGTTTTTACCAAAAAAAGGAGCTTCAATAGCCAGTTCGTCAGGATTGTATTCTGCAATCAGTTCGAGGGTGCGTTCGAAAATTTTCTTTAATTTCAACGCCTGATTACTGTATTTACTTAGCTTCAATTCGCCCATCACAAGGAGCTGCATCTGATTGCCTTTTTGAAGGATCAGGCCATAGCCCATGATGGTTGTTCCGGGGTCGATGCCAAGAATAATGCGTTCTGTTTTCAATTGAAATGCCGTACTTAGCGGTATAATTTTTTTCAAAAATGCGTAAGGCAAAAGTAATTAAAATAGCCAATCTTTCGCTACGCCTGCTGATCATCGGAGCAACATTTTGGTATCTGTATGATCAACTGATTGCCAGTGAAAAGATACAAACATTAAGCGAATTGCTGGCCGAACGATTAAACAATCAAAAGTATTTAGGATATTTATTGCTGGCCATTATTCTGATGCCTGTTAATCTATTCTTGGAAAGTGTGAAATGGCAGTTTCAGATTCGAAAGTTGGAGAAAGTGAAGTTGAACAAGGCTTTTACTGCTGTACTTAGTGGAATTTCGGTGAGTATGTTCCTGCCTAACCGGATGGGTGATTATCTGGGCAGGGTTTTTATACTCGAAAAGGGTAGCCATATCAAAGGTGTTTTGCTTACAATAATAGGAAGTTTGGCGCAATTGCTGGTCACAATAATCATTGGAGGATTGGCCGTATTGTTTTTTTTACCTCTGACGGATTATTTTTCTGTTAACAACCAATGGCTTTATAGTGGTATTTTAATTTTGATTCTGGTACTTTTATCGGCTGGCATATTTATTTATTTTAATATCAGGTTGTTATATGTAATCGTAAAGTACTTGTATCCCCGGAAAAGCCAAAAAATTCTGCCATATGTTGAGGTATTTAATTATTTTACACACAAACAGCTGGCTTATATTTTAGGACTTTCAATGTTACGTTATGGGGTTTTTTCGTTGCAGTATATTTTATTTTTATGGGCTTTTGAGCTTCCGCTCAATTATCCTGAAGCCTTTATGCTGGTAGGGGTAAGTTATTTATTTATAACCCTGATTCCAACCGTAGCCCTGAGTGAATTGGGTGTAAGAGGCAGCGTAAGCATTTTTATATTTTCTGTTTGGTTACAATCGCAACAGCTGTTTTTTGATAGTTATGAAATAGGAGTTTTTGCAGCTTCTTCGGTAGTATGGCTTGTCAATATTGTTGTGCCGGCACTTTTAGGTGTGTTTTTTGTGTACCGGCTAAAGTTTTTCAGGAGGGAGAATGGAACATCTTGAGTATTTCACCTATTTTCTTCGTATTGTTGAAATCACAGGTGGTTTATACCTGATATTGATAGGGTTATATACTCTTGGCTGGTTTTTGTTGAAAACCCCAATACCTGTGAAACTTGAGCGATTTCCTGAAATTTCTGTGCTTGTAGCTGTGCGTAATGAAGAGGAAAGACTAGAAAAACTTCTGGAAACATTACGCGATCAGCGGTATCCGATCGACGCGTTTGAGGTGATCATCATCGATGATCATTCTGAAGATAATTCAATTGCTCTGGCCAAACAATTTGTGCAGCAGCATCTTTTGGGAAATTTCAGGGTTTTAAGTGCTGTTGGTGAGGGAAAGAAAGCTGCTTTACGCGAGGGACTGAATCAGGCTGCTGGAAAATATATTGCAGTAACTGATGCCGATTGCCTTGTTTCGGATGGATGGCTTCGTAGTATGGCCAGAGAATTACAACAATCCGGATCCCGAATGATGTTAGGGCCGGTTTTGCTTCATCCGGCAAGAAATCTTTTCGAAAGGATGCAGGCACTTGAATTTATGAGCCTGATCGGAAGTACAGGCGGTGCAGCTGGATTGCGTTTGCCCGTGATGAGCAATGGTGCCAATATGGTTTTTGAAAAGAATGCCGCATTAGAAGTTGAAAAGTATCGCAAAGATGAAAGTTTACAATCTGGTGATGATGTTTTTTTAATGGAAGCAATCAGAAAGCACTACGGACCTGAATCTGTTCGTTTTGTGAAACATCAATCGGCTATCGTAACTACACCACCCTGCCCTGATTTTAAAAGTTTTATCAGCCAACGAACACGTTGGGTTTCAAAAAATAAACATTATCGTTCGGCATTTATTCTTTTGCCCGCTGCAGTTGTGTTTGCATTTAATTTTATGTTGGTTGCTTTGTTGGTGTTGAGTATTTTATATCCGTTCTTATTCCTGGTTTTCTTTTTGTTTACCGGACTAAAATTGATGGTGGATTTTCCATTACTTACAGCAACCACAACATTTTTCAGGAAAAGACAATATTTAATTCTGGCTTTTCCGCTTGCTTTGATCTATCCGGTTTATGTGATTGTTGCTGCTTTTGGTGGTTTGTTTATTCGTCCTGAATGGAAAGGGCGGAGCATAAAAAAATCCCGATAAAGCATTTACCGGGACTTTTTGTGTGATTTGAAATGGATTCTAGCTGCCTAATGTGGCAACCATTACGGCCTTGATAGTGTGCAGACGATTTTCGGCTTCATCAAAAACAACGGAAGCCGGAGATTCAAATACTTCATCATTCACTTCCATGGCTTCCACACCAAATTTCTGATAAATTTGTTCACCTATAGTAGTTTGACGATTGTGGAAAGCGGGCAAACAATGCAGGAATTTCACTTTTGGATTACCGGTTTTGTCGAGCATGGCTTTGTTAACCTGATAAGGCAGCATCAATTTGATGCGTTCTTCCCACACATGATCAGGTTCGCCCATCGAAACCCACACATCGGTATAGATGAAATCGACACCTTTCACACCATCATCAACACTATCGGTAAGTGTAATTGTAGCGCCGGTTTCTTTGGCAATTTCGCGGCAGGTTTTCACCAGTTTTTCGTCTGGCCACATTTGTTTTGGAGCAACAGCCTTGAAATCCATGCCCATTTTAGCTGCTCCAACCATCAACGAATTGCCCATATTGTTGCGGGCATCACCCAGATAAGCAAAGCTGACCTGATGCAGTGGTTTGTCGCAATGCTCCATCATGGTGAGGAAATCGGCCAGGATTTGTGTGGGATGAAATTCGTTGGTGAGGCCATTCCAAACCGGCACACCGGCATATTTTCCAAGTTCTTCCACGATGTCTTGTCCAAAGCCGCGATACTCAATACCATCATACATACGGCCCAAAACACGGGCAGTATCTTTCATGGATTCTTTTTTACCAATTTGCGAGCCTGAAGGTCCCAGGTAAGTGACGCGGGCACCCTGGTCGTAGGCTGCTGTTTCAAAAGCACAGCGCGTACGGGTGGAGTCCTTTTCGAAAATCAAAGCAATGTTTTTTCCGGTGAGGCGTGGCTGCTCAGTTCCGGCATATTTGGCCTTTTTAAGGTCGGCCGAAAGTTCAAGTAAAAATTTGATTTCCTGTGGAGTGAAATCAAGCAGTTTCAGAAAATTTCTGTTTCTCAGATTGAATGCCATAGTA
>JAQVLA010000048.1 GCA_028704385.1 Bacteroidales bacterium
AATGCATTTGCCATTTATCATAAAAATACTACTTTTGCACCTCAAAATTATGGCGAGATAGCTCAGATGGTTAGAGCGTCGGATTCATAACCCGGAGGTCCCGAGTTCAACTCTCGGTCTCGCTACACACAAAGTCTGTCGATGTTTACGGCAGACTTTTTTTCGTTATTTTGCAGGCCTAATTCATTCTGATGAAAAAGCTCCTGCACTTAAGCCTTTTACTTTCCTCCTGTCAGCTTTTCGCTCAGGTTCAGGCTTTTATTCCACCAGATTATGCGCAAACAGCTACAATACTCACCACTAAGGGTGTGGCACCTCAGCTGGCTGTGGATCAAAACCTGCATAGTTTTTGGGAATCGGAAGCGCTTTTGCCGGAGAACTATATCTATACACCGGATTTTAATGCCTTTCACCCGAAATCAGCCCCTAAAGTTATCAGCGAAAATACAGCTTTTGCCGATGCAGACCTAAACACAGCCGTCACCTTCAACAAGAAAAATCAGGATGCTGTTTATGGCCATACTTTTAAGCTGTTGCAAGCTGTTGAATCACACCGTCTGAGTATCAAGACCGGAAATGTTGAGACCGTAAAAATCACTCTAATCTACACTGACGAAAGCGTTTTTCTGGCAAATATCCTGCCTGAAAGTCAATACAGTCTGGTCGCTGTTTTTCCAGAAAAAAACAAGCTTGTCAAACAGATTTCAATAGAGAGCTCTGCTCCTTTTCAACTTTTCGAGATCGCCTGTTTAAGTAGAAAACCATTTGTAGATTATACACTCGAACTCGAAAAACAGGTTTCCATCGGTCAGATTTACAGCCGACATTTTAATGGAGAGACGATTGAAGAAATACAGTTTCTGGGCTCGCCCGATGCCAAAGACTGGATAATTCTTGGCACTGCCAATCCAAATGCCATCGGACTGATACCAATGGTTGTTCAGCAGGAAAACTACTCTAAATACTTCAAAGTTAGGTTTATAGTCAAAAACATTGACTATACAAAAGCGAGTCTTTGGGAGCTTAAGTTATTTGACAAAAATGGCCCCTACGGAAGCGTACCCGATTTTAAAGCCAACAAGCAACCACTTATCGAACGCATCGGACTGAATATGGTTTGGGGTTGGGGACAACAATCGTACAGTGATGAATTAAATTCACAGGCCGGATGGAGGCAGTTTCAAACTATCTTTAAGAAACTACGACTCTATCATTTTCTCTACTGGGACATTCCAAAACCAGGTATTTCAGCCGGTTACGAAAGAATGAATGAATCTGGAACGGCTGCCAACTGGTGGCTCAACTGGGATCGGGAGTATGATTTCCTGAACGAAAAAGGCTTTGACATTTTAGCCACTTTACTTTTTAAAAACAATACTTTTCCTGATTCCACCTGGCCCAATCCGTCACAGAACGCTTATGCCATCGGGTATGATTTCGCCTCGCATTTTGGAAGGAACAAATATGTTGAAGCGGTAGAAGCAGGCAACGAACCCTGGGATTATCCGGCTGCATTTTACAGGAATATTGCCGATAATATGATCAGAGGTTTTGAAGATGGCAATGCTACAACAATGCGGTTACCGGCAGCTTTTCAGGCAACATTTCCTGCAGGTTCATTCAACGACCAGCACAATTTTATTGCTGATTATCTTGATCACCGTCTTTTAGATAAACTGAATGCATTAAATATTCATCTTTATGCCTACACCAACAACAAAAATGGTGAGTTGATTGCCGTTGCGCCCGAAGATCCCCGTGCCGAACTTAACGGAATCAGAAATATGATCCGCTTTCGAAACAACTTTGCATCAGGCTCGGAAGTTTGGGTTACCGAAATGGGTTACGACAGTGATGGCGGTGGTGAGGCTTGCATCCACAGCAATTGCATCAGCGAACAGCAACAGGCTGCATGGGGCATCCGGGCTGTACTGAGACTTTTAAAAGAAGGGGCAGAACGGGTTTACTGGTACTTTTATGCCAATGAAAATACCGGTTCCTATCTGCATAGCCGCAGCGGACTTACTGCATCTGCCAATCATAATTTTGCACCAAAAGCTTCTTATTATGCCTTTAAAAAACTTATGGATGTCCTTAGCAATTCAATTCTTGCAGAAGTTGTTGAAGAATCACAAAGTCATAGTATTTATAGTTTTGAAGATGTATTATCGGGTCAAAAATTTCTGATAGCATGGCTACATCATGCTGAAGATCCGGATAAGGGAACGACCATCATTAGTGAACACTTTAAAACAACAAGCGAATATTTGGTGATAGACGGTGATCCGCGTGCCAACTGGATAAAAACCACCACCGGTTCATCCCGGAAATTGTGCGGATACCCAACTATTTTCAAAGTCAATCCGTAACAGTGAATCGAAATTTGTAATTTTAAGCCATCAAAACAGTAGTCAATCATGCAAAAATTCTGTAACCTTCTCATCCTTTCTTTTCTGATCGCCCTGATCAGTTCCTGCGATATGCAGATGAATCCTGAACAACAGGAAATTAAAGTGCCAATCGGGCCGCAAAGCTTACAGCTCGAATCGGATAGAATGACTCCGGAAGTTTTCTGGTCGTTCGGACGTGTAGGGGAAATGATACTTTCGCCCGATAAAAAGAAACTGATTTATGGCCTGACCTACTACAGTATTGAGCAAAACAAAGGAAACACCGAACTTTATTTGCTCGACTTGAATACAGGCAATACGGTCCAACTCACGCATACTGCCGGAGGCGAATACAATCCGAGCTGGCGGCCGGATGGTAAAAAAATAGGTTTCCTTTCGGCGAAAAGTGGCAGCATGCAGCTCTGGGAAATGAATAACGATGGCAGTGGAAGAACACAGATCACTTTTGTCGAAAACGGCATCACTGGTTTTAAATATGCTCCTGATCAATCGAAAATACTTTTTACTGCCGAAGTAAAGCTCAAACCTGCCACACAGGATATCTATCCCGATTTGCCATTGACCAGTGGCCGCATCAACAACGATTTGATGTACCGGCATTGGGATCAGTGGGTTGATACCTATAGCCATGTTTTTGTGGCAGATTACACTGGTACCTCCATCAGCAACCCCATCGATTTGATGCCGGACGAAACCTGGGAAACTCCCCTCCGACCCTTTGGCGGAATGGAACAGATCAGCTGGGCACCCGATTCAAAGTCTGTCGTTTATTGTTCCAGGAAAAAAGAAGGCAAGGCTTACAGCTTTTCAACCAATGCCGACATTTATCAATATAATATTGACGATAAAACCACAACTAACCTTACAAAGGGAATGATGGGCTACGACCTGGCACCTGTCTTTTCGCCCGACGGAAACTTCCTGGCCTGGGAAAGCATGGAACGTGATGGATACGAGGCAGATAAAATTCGTTTGATGGTCAAAAACCTGAAAAACGGGAACATCACCGAATTTACAACGGATTTTGATCAGAATGTACATGGTTTGCAGTGGTCTGATGACGGATCTAAAATCTATTTTGTCAGCAACCATCATGCATTGGATCAGATTTACAGCCTCGACCTTAAATCAAATGAAATCAAAAAAATTACAGAAGGTATTCACAGCTATACCGGTTTCATTCCGGCCGGAGATCAGCTTATTGCCACACGCATGTCGATGTCGAGTCCTGTCGAGATCTTCAAAGTAGATGAAGCAAGCGGTAAGCAGACGCAGCTCACTTTTGTCAACAAAGCCACCCTCGATCAGCTGACAATGGGAAAAGTTGAAGAGCGCTGGATAGAAACAAGTGATGGCAAACAAATGCTTACCTGGGTGATTTATCCGCCTCATTTTGATCCGAACAAAAAATATCCGGCCTTGCTTTATTGTCAGGGAGGCCCGCAAAGTACTGTAAGTCAGTTTTGGTCGTATCGCTGGAATTTCCAGATGATGGCTGCCAACGATTACATCATTGTTGCTCCCAACCGGCGTGGCTTGCCGGGCTTTGGTCAGGAATGGAACGAACAGATCAGCGGCGACTATGGCGGACAAAATATGCGCGATTATCTGGCTGCCATTGATGCACTTGCCAAAGAACCTTTTATTGATGAAGAAAGAATGGGAGCGGTTGGTGCCAGCTATGGAGGATTCTCTGTTTTTTGGCTGGCCGGAAACCACGAAGGTCGCTTCAAAACTTTCATTGCGCATGATGGCATGTTCAATCTGGAAGCCCAATACCTCGAAACAGAGGAAATGTGGTTTGTAAATTGGGATTTGGGAGGCCCCTATTGGGAGAAAGACAATCCGGTTGTGCAAGGGTCGTATGCCAACTCACCACATCGCTTCGTACAAAATTGGGACACCCCAATTATGGTTGTTCACAGCGAATTAGATTATCGCATTGTTGCCTCACAAGGCATGCAGGCATTCAATGCGGCTGTTTTGCGCGATATTCCAGCTGAATACCTTTACTTCCCTGATGAAAACCATTGGGTGCTCAAACCACAAAATGGGATATTATGGCAACGCCGCTTCTTCAACTGGCTTGATCAGTGGCTGAAGTAATATATTTCAATATAAGTTCGTAAACACTATGTTAGGCGTAGTCTGTGACTACGTCGAAGGATTAGATGCTTTTTTATTGAAAAAGCTCAACAACTCAACAGTAAAAATATGAGAAAATTGATTCTAATTTTAGCCATACTTATTCAGATAATAGAGCTAATTGGTCAAAATAGTTCAACAGCTGAAATTTGTATAATTGGAGAAACTCATGACGAGACAAACTTCTATAATGCTAAAATTTTAGATTCATTATTGGCAATTATCAAACCAGATTTAATTCTGGTTGAATTAGATTCTTCCTTTTTTACCAGTGACTTTCAGTTTGATACAGTTGCAAATCCTGGCCTATATGGATCAATATCTGTAAAAGCTGTTAATAACTATATATCAAGGAACACTAAGACAGATATAAGACCATATGACATAACAGGGCGTAATAATTTCTATAAAGAAAATGATTATTTTAACAGGAAGAACAAGATGTATCAAGACATTTTTAGATATTCCATTAAAGACTCAATTTCAGAAAGGGATTACACTGATTTTATCATTTTAGCGTTAAGTTTACAGTGTATCAATAGTTTAAGTTTAAAGTCGCTAGAAGAATTAAATTCACAGGCAGTAACAAATTTGACTTTTTTGCAACAAACGATATATTTAAACAACGCAATTAACTTAGTTGAATCGAATGATTTGTTAAGAAATCATCGTGATTTTGCTAATCTTCAAAGGGATTATTGGGATAAGAGGAATTCACAAATGGTTCAAAATATTTTAAAGTTATCTGAGAATTATGCCAGGATTGTGGTAATTACCGGAAGTTTGCACAAATATTTACTTTCAATGGGCATCCAAATGTCAGGTAAAGACTTTAAAATCAAAGAATTTTGGGAATATTGAAACCTTACCCTAAGCTCGGCATAGGCTGTGACTACGTCGAACGATTAGAGGTTTTTTATTGAAAAAGCTCAACAATCTCTTCATGCTCCAGCCCGTTAAAACTACCGGAGCTCATCAGTGCCAACACAGCCTTTTGTAAATTACTACTTCGAAGATAACCAAGCAACTCCTCCTTTGAACCAAGAATAGATAAATCGGATTTGCCAAAACCTTCCCTGATACGGTGGTGCGACATCAAAGCAAGTTTTTTAATGGCCACGGCATGAGGATCATAAAAAACCACGGCTTCATCAGCCGGATCAAGACATTGCTTGTAATGATCAATAAAAGCCTCGCTTAAACTGCTGTAGGTATGTAACTCATAGCATACCACCAGCTTGTGATTTGGATATTGATCTCGTAAAGCCGAAACGGTAGCCTGCAATTTAGAGGGGGCATGGGCAAAATCTCTGAAGACCGTAATGCCGTCCTTTACAAACCAACGCTCCAGGCGTCGGGAGGCTCCCATAAAACTTCCTATTGCATCATAAAACTGTGTATCAGCCACTCCCATCTTGCGACAAACTTCCAAAGCAGCACTGATATTCATCAGGTTGTGGTTTCCAAATACTTCTATTGGAATGTTTGCTGTTGCTGTTTTCAATTTCAGTTCACCATTGTCCAATGCAGAATCATGTGCGTAATAGGGTATTTTTTCCATTTCAACTTCTGCTGCCAGCTTTTTAACTTCCGGGTCAGACGCACTATAAATCAAGCTGCCGCCTTTTTCGATGGCCTGAATAAAAAGCCTGAACTGATGCAGGTAATTTTCAAAAGTCGGGAAAACATTTACATGATCCCAGCCGATGCCGCTGATCACAGCAATATGTGGATGATAATGCAGGAATTTTGGCACCCTGTCGATGGGAGAGGTTAGGTATTCATCGCCCTCAATGATCATCCATTGGGAAGTATCACTTAATTTTACCATCACCTCAAAACCTTCCAGCTGCGCCCCAACCATATAGTCTGCCTCAATGCCGGCTTTCTTCAAAACATGTAAAATCATGGCTGTGATGGTTGTTTTTCCATGACTTCCACCAATCACAACACGTTTTTTATGCTTACTCTGTTCGTAAAGAAACTCAGGATAAGAGAAAACCGGAACTCCAATTTGCTGTGCTTTAAGCAGTTCGGGATTATCAGCTTTGGCATGCATACCCAGGATAACAGCATCCAGGCCAGTATGTATTTTCTCCGGAAACCAGCCAAATTCTTCAGGCAACAGGCCCAACTGTTTCAGCCTACCTTTTGAAGGTTCAAAAATCTCGTCATCAGAACCTGTGATCGTATCTCCTTTGTGATGCAAGGCAATAGCCAGGTTGTGCATCGCACTCCCTCCAATGGCAATAAAATGTAAATGGGACATAAACCTTAAATGAAAAATTATTTTCCTGCGAAGCTAAACAATTTGAGACAATGTACTGAGTAGAGCCACAACACAAATTATCTTTTCAGTGGATTGCTTATCTTTGCCCGCACTCATCTACAGAATTCATCAAATATGAAACAGGAAGATATCAATCAGTTGAATCAAACACTCGCTAAGGCCGATGCTGAAGAGATTCTGACAGAGGCAGCCACACTTTTTCGCGGAAAGATAAGTTTTGCCAGTAGCCTGGGTTTTGAGGATCAGATTATCACACATTTCATTGCCAAAAACACTCTTCCGATTTCGATTTTCACACTCGACACTGGTCGTCTTTTTCCAGAAACCTATGATTTGATCGACCGGACGGTAGCAAAGTATAAACTTAACATTGAAGTATATTTTCCGGATTATCGACAGGTTGAAGAAATGGTGAGTGAAAAAGGCATCAATTTGTTTTATGATTCCATCGAAAACCGAAAACTGTGCTGTGGCATTCGCAAAACCGAACCACTTAAAAGAGCTCTCCAAAACCTGGATGCCTGGATCACTGGATTGCGAAAGGAACAAGCCGTTACGCGAACCCATATGCAGGCCATTGAATGGGATGCTATGCACGGTTTGGTAAAAGTAAATCCTTTGATCAACTGGACAGCTGAGGAAGTGGAGACTTTTGTAAGATCAGAAGGCATTCCTTACAACAAGCTTCACGATAAAGGCTTTCCGAGCATCGGCTGCCAGCCCTGTACGCGTGCCATTCAACCGGGCGAAGACATCCGCGCCGGACGCTGGTGGTGGGAACAGCCCGAACAAAAAGAGTGTGGCCTGCATAAATCCTGAACATCTTACCGATTAGGCTGATGAACAAGTCTATTCTCAAACTTGCTATTCCGAATATCATCAGTAATATTACTGTTCCCTTGCTCGGCATGGTCGATTTGGCTTTGAT
>JAQVLA010000027.1 GCA_028704385.1 Bacteroidales bacterium
AGGTAAACAAAAGGTCTGTCTTTTTCTACTTTTTGAATTAATTCGCCCTGAGCGTCCTGATGACGCAATTCGTAAGTGAGTGAAACAACTTTTTTAGTTCCTACTTTCATTAAACCAGATTTTGTATAATTTTTAAATGGATCTTCAAGTTGAAATGAAATAATTTACTTGAAAATCAATAATTTTTCGCTGCAAAGGTAAGTTAAAAATTTATACTGCTCTCCAAAGTGAAAGCGGCGTAACGGCTAAAGGAAACTGCCTTGCAACACAGCAATTCATACCCGGGAAGTGAATGGTTTATGGGAAAAAACTTCTACCTTCGTCACGTAAAATTGTACCCATTGAAAAATCAGAATATGCCACCTGAAACCATCTTAAACATTCATGGACTCGTGAAACAGTTTGGCAATTTAAAAGCAGTTGACGGGCTACAACTGGAAGTAAAAACAGCTCAGATTTTTGGGATTTTAGGCCCAAATGGTTCGGGCAAAACCACAACACTCAGCATGATTTTGGGGCTTATCAGGTCAAACCAGGGCAGCTTTGAATGGTTTGGTCAACCACTTTCGCCTGCCATTCTCAAACGCATCGGCTCAATCCTTGAGACACCCTTATTTTATCCTTACCTCAATGCGATAGATAACTTAAAAATCATTGCTGATATCAAAGAAACCACTTATGATGAAATTCCTGATTTACTCAGGATGACAGGGCTTTACGAAAGAAGACGCGATGCTTTCAGAACCTATTCGTTAGGTATGAAACAACGGCTCGCCATCGCTGCTGCCCTGCTTGGCAATCCGGAGGTTCTGATACTGGACGAACCCACTAACGGACTTGACCCTCAGGGTATTGCAGATATTCGCGCAATGATCATCGAAATTGGAAAGCAGGGTAAAACCATCATCCTGGCCAGTCATTTGCTTGATGAAGTGCAAAAAATTTGCACCCATGTGGCAGTACTTAAAAAAGGCGTTTGCCTCTATTCAGGAAGTGTAGATGCAATCCTCAGCGATGGCGTTTTGCTGGAAGTATCAGCCGAGGATATAAACTCGCTCGAACAAGAAATTCAATTGTGCGCTTGGGCTCAATTGCACAACAATCACAATGGGATACTCAAGGTTCAACTTGATAAGGATCATACTCCAGCCGATTTAAATTTCTATCTGATCGAAAAGGGCGTGCGTGTTAATCATTTGAGCACCACAAAGAAATCGCTGGAAACTCATTTTCTTGAACTTTTAAAACAACAAGCATGAAAAGGTTAGGATTGATTACTTTCAGAAAACTTTTCAAAAGCCGGGTATTTTGGATCATGCTATCGTTATATGTGTTGAGTCTCAGCGGTATGTTGTTTGGTGTAGAGTCTTTTATGAATAAAATTGCCGGAGACGCAACAATAAACTCCCCTATCCCAATTCCAGATTTCTCCCTTTATCAGTTTCCCTACATCTGGCATAACCTTAGCTATCTGGCAGGGTTTCTGAAAATTTTTACTGCCCTCATACTGATTATTTTTGTGGCAGCAGATTATTCCTATCGCACAAACAGATTACAAATAATGATGGGCTTGAGCCGTGGCGAATATTTTGTTACGCAATGCATTTTCGTATTTGCTTTAGCCTTGTTTTCGGTTTTGATTCTTGCTGTTTGGGTATTGATCCAGGGTTTTTTACATTCAACAGACCTTAGCCTGATGAGTATTACCAGCAAAAGTTACTTTTTGGCTGCTTATACTTTGGAGATAATTGCATTTTTAAGTTTTGCACTAATGATCGTTACTCTGCTTCGAAGAAGTGGGTTAAGTATTGTTACTTTTTTGGTGACATACTTTGTTATTGAACCCATTGTTCGATTTTATGTACCTGATGTAGTCGCTGCTAATCTGCCATTTAAACGCATTGGAAATATAATTGATGTACCCAATTCTAGTTTGATGCAGCTTTTTGGATTAAACTTTAAAACCTATATCGACTACCGCGATCTGATCATAGTTTTGCTTTATACACTCTTGTTTTTGGGTATTACCTATTGGATCATCAGGAGGCGGAATTTATAAATCAGGTATTTGCGATCAGAAAATTAAAGAGATTAGCTGATTAAGCACTATTTGAAAGAAATTCATTTATATTTGCGACCAATTCAACCATTTTATCCTGGCCGACAAGCTTAATGTGTATATCACCAGGTATAAGTGCGATTCAAATGAGTAAAATTATTTTTCCTGAGAGGGAATCTTTTGAGCAGTATCGAATTGGTTTCGGGAAGAGACTGTTTGATATCCTATTTTCGTCCTTGGCAATAACGCTAAGCTCACCACTGATGTTGTTGATTGCCATAATGATAAAGCTGGAATCAAAAGGTTCTGTACTTTATGTTTCGGAGCGGGTAGGAACCGGATACGACATTTTCAGGTTTTATAAATTCAGGTCGATGCGTATTAATGCCGAAGAGGAACGAAATCAACTCTCGGAACTTAACCTCTATCTGATAAACAAACAACATCAGCAGCCCGGCAATGAAGAGAGTTGTCCGGAATGCGATAGATTGGGCAAAAGTTGTTCTCCGCTTTTATATATTGACGGAACCGAGATTTGTGAAAACTGGTATCTTGAGTTGAAAAGGCGCAAAAACAGAAATACGGCATTTTTTAAGGTAAAGGACGATCCACGTGTAACCCGCGTTGGGAAGTTAATACGCCGTTTTAACCTCGATGAACTACCACAGTTTTTCAACGTAATAAAAGGTGATATGTCGATTGTTGGCAACCGGCCATTGCCCCTGTATGAAGCAGAAAAACTAACTACTGACCAGTGGTCGTATCGTTTTTTGGCACCTGCCGGAATTACCGGTATGTGGCAGATTCATCCCGATCGTTTCCGATCAGAAGAAAACAGAATCAACCTCGACAATCAATATGCGATGATTGCCTCCCCAATCAAAGACGTTGAAATTATCGTGAAATCACTTCCTACTTTCTTTAGGAAAAATAATTATTAATATTTCAGTAAGATTCAAACTCCTGTTATAGAACATTTTTCCAGGGTATTCTTTCCGTCCGAAATACGTAAATATCCTTTTGAAGGATTTTCCTCCGGTATTAGTCAAATCACGAAATACTCCGAGTAAACTGAATGTATAAAGTTGTTTTTCAACAAATTAATACGAGCCATAGAATTTTCGCAAAAACCATTCAATAGCAAGCAAACCTGTCAGTAAACCAAACAACAAACGAATATTGATCAGGGCATCAAAAAAATTCTCGAACCTTGCCACACTCACCAGGCTTTCATCCGAAGCTAAATCATTGATAAGCTGTTCCATTTCCAATGCCGTATAAAAATTACCTCCTGTTTCCGTGGAAATGTGCTGCAATAGCTTCCAGTTAGCAACAAGCGTACTATTTTCAATACTGCTGTTTTCGACAATAAATCGTCCTCGTGCCTCAAGTTTTTCATCGCCCAATGCACCTGAAACCTTATAAGTATATACCCCTTCACTCAAATGACCGGCATTCAAAGTGTAAAAAGGAGGATTTTGGATCAGCTCAAAAACATAGGCTCGTCCGTTCTGTTCATTGATAAGTTGCGCCTCCAGCGGAATATTTTGAACCAACTCACCACTTTTGTTTCGCACTTCAGCCTTGATCAAAACGGGACTGCCACTGCTGTAAGTAGCTTCAGCATTTACTTTTAGCAAGCTGTTATCATTTGCAAGGGCTACATATCGGATGAGTTGCTGTATCAGCTTATCAAAGTGAAAATGCGATTGATTGTTCTTGAAATCGTGCATACGCCAATTCCAAAGGCCTGTGCCAAAAATTAATCCCGTTTTCCGATCCTCATCACGACTGAAAAAAATCAACGGCCGGTTTGTTTCAACACCTCTGATCTTCTGGAAGAACAACATCTCGGCCTGTGACAACACATCCATATCGGCATAAGGAAGATGTAGTGGAGGCCATTGATTGAGCTGCTCTGACAATTGATCATCAGCATTAAAAGATGTAAAATTTTTATTGAACACGGCATTCGACTGAATCATTCCGTCCGAGGCAGGATTAATCCGACAAAACTGCTGCAAATCATTAAAAACTCTCAGGTCTGTATTTTGTCCAATGATCCAAAGTACAGGCAATTGAGCTCTGTTGGCTAAAAAGTTTTGAAGCGACCTGATACTCACAGCAGCATCCGGCATTTGATGCATAATAAGCAAGTCATACACCGGTGCTTCAGCTTCAAGCTTAGTAGCTGAATACTGAATTTCAAGCTCATACTGATCGCCTAAGGCGGCCTGTATGGCACCCAAATCGGGATGAGGAGCTTTTGCCAACACTAAAATGCTTTGCTTTTTTTCGATTACTTCAACAAAAAACTGTTTTACATTATTTGTTGTATTGTACTCATCATCAAGATGTTCTATACGAACCTCCATATTCTTAAAACCTGCTTCACCTGCCTCGGCCAGAAAACTGACAGTGCCCGAATACCTATTGGAGCCAGGCATGAGATTTTGTTCGCCAATTTTTTCATCATCCTTCCAAAGCGAAACCATTACATTTTTACGTATCGCATTTTGTGCTATTATCGTAACCTCAACCGGGAAAACTGATCCTTTGAGTACTTTTCGATTATACCTGATATCTAAAACGGCCAGATCGGGATACATAACGGTGTCACCCAATGCAACAACATGCGTTTTGTAAGGAAAATCGACAGCGGCAAGTTCGGGTTGAAAACCAGCGTTATAAATCCCATCCGAAAAAAGTACCACTGCCCCCAGATTACGTCTGAAGTAAGATTTACGGAGGTGCGGGAAAACAACTGAAATATTGGTTTGATTTTCATTGAACCGAGGCATCGAAGCCTGGCTGACAGCCTGACCAAACAAAAGGGTGTCGATAAGAAAATCATTACTTATCTGTTTGTAAACAGAATCAAGTTTATCGAGATACGAATTTTTAAAATAAACGGAATCGTCAGCCGAAACGATGGAAGCCGAATTATCATGTGCCAGCACAATCATGGGAGGTTCAACATTTTTGACCTGTTGAAGCAGATAGGGTTTTAACAGGAGTAAAGCCAGGACAAAAATCACTACAAAACGTAAAACAGCCAACAACCCTTTGAGCCAAAGCGGATAAGGGAGTGCTTTGTTTCGCCAATACAGCATAGCTGCGATAGCGGCTGCAAGGATTAATATCGGGATAAGCAACCAGCCGGAGTATTCCAGAAAAACAGGAAAATTCATAGTAACCGGTTTATATTCTCAATTTCAAAATGTTGTAGATCTAACCGGCAATTCATCAGGTTTACATACTCATGCCACCACAAACACTAATCACCTGCCCTGTGACATAAGCTGAAAGGCCGGAGGCTAAAAAAACAGCTACATCAGCCACATCTTCTGGCTTACCGCTGCGTCGAAGCGGGATTGAAGAAATCCATTGAGTGCGTACGTCATCCGGAAGTTTATGTGTCATTTCTGTTTCGATAAATCCCGGTGCTATCGCATTACAACGAATATTACGGCTACCCAGTTCGGCTGCAATGGATTTGGTAAAACCTATCATTCCGGCTTTGGAAGCGGCATAATTTGACTGGCCCTTATTACCATTAACACCTACAACAGAACTCATATTGATGATGGATCCACTGCGTTGTTTCAACATGATGGATTGAACCGCTTTCGTCAGGTTGAAAACAGATTTCAGGTTTACGGTAAGCACCATATCCCACTCCTGTTCGCTCATCCGCATCAGCAAATTGTCACGTGTGATGCCGGCATTGTTGATCAGCACGTCAATCCTTCCAAAATCGGCAACAACCGCATCGGCAAGTTTGATGCTATCCTCTAATGAAGCTGCATTGGAACCATATCCTTTTGCCTGAACACCCAGATCGAGCAATTCTTTTTCTGTTTGTTCCATTATTTCATCTCTTCTGAGATCAGAAAATGCAATAGCAGCACCTTCTGTTGCAAATCGCATTGCAAGTGCTTTTCCAATTCCACGGGAGCCACCGGTTATAAGGGCTACCTTACCTTCGAGTAATTTCATCTGTTATTATTTTTTTTTGATTGGGCGAAGATACAAAAGAAAGTTTAAGTTGAAGCAGGCCTGATTGCGGCTAAAATATAATGAACTGATTATTAACAGTTAAAATGCAGTTGAACTACAGCACCGCCCTTATCATCGTTTTTTAGGATAACCCTACCGTTGTGCGCTCTGATGATCAGTTTAACCGCTGCAAGCGAAAGCCCAAAGCCATGTTCGATGGTTATATGATCCTGCGTTACAAAGTTTTGCAACCGGTTAAGTACTTCATCCGAAAATCCCTTGCCATCGTCCCGCACTTCGAGGGAGAGAGATCCATCTGTAAGACTACTTGAAAGCCAAATTCTTCCACCAGTTGGAAGGTGTGATATGGCATTCTCTGCCAGGATACAAAAACTTTTTTGCAGCAAATCGGAATCGCCTTTAACTATCCTGGCATCTTTACCAACTTCGATTTCTACCTTGATTTCCTTTTCGTCCAGTGCAGCCTGGAGTTCATAAACTACCATTTCAAAAAGATTCTCGATGTCAATGTCAAAAAGCTCAACCTGTTGATTATTAAACTGCAGCGAGGTAATTAACAAAGCTGTTTCGGCAAATCTGACAAGTCGTTCAGATGAGTTGTTCAGGTAATCGAGGTATTCCTTTTGTTCCACATCATCAATGGATTGTTTAAGCAGGGAAGTTATTCCGATAATGCCATTGAGTGGGGTACGGAGTTCGTGGCTGATGATTGTTAAAAAATCACTTTTGGCCTTTTCGAGTTGCGCCAGTTGCTTGTTCGCCTGCCGGAGTTCGAGCGTACGCTGGGTCACCTTCTCTTCCAGATTTTGATTAAGCTCCTGAAGCTGTCTTTTGTTGCGTATCAGCTCAAGTTGCGTAGTAACTCTTGCCTGCAGTTCCGAAGCATTAAAAGGCTTGGTGATGTAATCGTTTGCTCCACATTCAAAACCTCTGACGATTTCTTCCGATTCGGTTTTTGCGGTCAGAAAAATAATTGGTATGTCGGCTGTTATTTTTTCTTTTTTAAGTTTGGTACACACTTCAAAACCATCCATTTCGGGCATCATAATATCAAGTAATATCAAGTCGAAGGTATTTTCGGAAGTCAGTCGAAGCGCCTCTTTCCCCGATAGGGCATAAGCAATTTGCCGGTTAGGTCCGGAAAGTAATTTCCCAAGCACCTGAATATTCTTGGGCAAATCGTCAACGATAAGCAGCCTTTCCATCATTGTTTTCTTTTCCATAAGGATTTGTTTTTCTATTGTATGATCAGCTTTTTTTCTGTATTGAGTTAAACACTTGTTTCAATAATCTTTAGGTTTTGAAATTGCCGAAGCAATCGGCTTATCTGCTCAACATCAAAATTTTCGACGGCTGCCTCAAGGCTTTTTCCATAATGATACAACTCCATTATTTCCTTTTCATCAGCCAGTTTAATACATTCGGCAGCTAATAGTTGTGCATCACTCACAATGTTGCTTCCAAGAGCCTTTAACCATAAATTATGAACTTCTTCAAAAACAGGATTTAATTCAATATTATCCTGTATTATCAACTGGCGTACTGACACATCTTTTGTAATTATTTCGTTGTGCAATTTTGTAAGAAAATGTTTGAGCAAATCCTGCTGACCGGGCAGTTTGAATACGGCACCATCAGGGTAGTGCTGTTGCCGCGAAGGGCTTATCTCATCTATATAAATCAATTGCAGATTGTATTCGCGCTTGATAACAAAAAGTTCTTCCTTGAGGGAGTTGATCAATTCAGCCGGATCAATAATCAGACATTGAGGATAGTGGGTGCCAAACAATTCAATGAATTCGTGACTCTCTTCTGCAAGAATAATTTCATATCCTGTTTGGCTGGCAATCTCATGCATCAGGTGATGCTTCACAGGATTTTTCGTCAACAGCAGAATTTTATGTGTTTTGGCATAACTTAGATCACCTTCCTGATTTATTATGGAAGGTAAATAGTCTGATGTCTCAAGAGCTAACCTAATGGGTTTTACATCCTTAAAACAAATAGTAAAGACCGATCCAATACCAATTTGACTTTCGAGACTGATACTTCCATTCATTGCTTTAACCAGTCGCTGTGTGATGGCAAGTCCCAGCCCCGTACCTTTCAGTTTGGCAGCATGGGATGGATGCTGATAGAACGCTTCAAAAATTCTATCCTGATCCTCTTTCTCAATCCCAATACCAGAATCTGAAATCACAATATGCAAATCAATCAAACCCTTTTGATTATTACTTCCGGCAGTAAAAATCCTGAGTTCAATACTTCCCTTATCAGTAAATTTTATGGCATTACCAATCAGATTAAAGAGTATTTGCCTCAGACGTATTTCGCTCAAAAACACCTCATCAGGAAGGTTTTCATCAATTTGTAACGTAAAGTTCAATTTTTTTTCACGCAACTGAAGCGAAAATAGTTGTTTGATTTCGCTGGCAAGAGTGCGTATGTTGAGAGGCCCATTGTCGATGTTCATTTTGTCGGCTTCAATTTTCGACAAATCAAGTATATCGTTAATCAGCATCAGCAGGCTCTGGCCCGAGTTTCGGATAGCCTCCAAAAAAGTACGGTGTTGTTTGTTGTCAATTAGTTTGAAAAGAATATCAGCAAATCCGATAATTGAATTCATTGGTGTACGGATTTCATGACTCATATTAGCCAGAAACTGACTTTTCAGTTTGCTGTGATGCTCTGCTTCAACTTTTGCCTGTAGCAGTTTATCAGCATATACCTTTAACTCGGCCTGTGCCTGTTCGATCTCGGTTTTTTGTTTGCGCAACAGCTTGTTCGATTTATTTTTCAGGTACATAAAGTATATCCCGATAAGCAGTATCATCATCAATACTATCAAACCTGAAATATAAATAAGATTAACCAGTCGCTGATCTTTCATACGCAGATCGGCCAGTTCTTTTTGATGCTGCAGAAGGGAAATCTGGCTTTCGCTTCTTTCCCTGTCAAAAAGTGTCTGCATCTGGATAACAGTACGTCTTAGGTTGTTACTTAAAATGCTATCATTGATTTTGTTCGATTCCTCCATATAAGCAATAGCTTGCTTGTAGTGCCCTTTGTTTTTGTGATAGGTGTACATCAAATCGGTTGCCTGTTTATAAGTGATCAGGGCATTGGTTTTTTTGGCCAGATGCAGCCCTTCATTTATATATGGCAAAGCTTTTTCGGGTTCGTCCATCTCAAGATACAATGCGCCAACATTGATATTACTTTGCGCCAGGTAGTTCAGATCGCCTATTGACTGATTGATATCAAGTCCTAACAAATAATAATTCATGGCCTTGTGAAATTGACCACGTACGCGATAAACATTACCCAAATCATTGTAACAAATTGCAACTCCTTTGGATGAGCCTGCCTCACGGTTCACCTCTAACGAAAGCAGATAATACTCGAGCGCTTTATCTAATTCGTTCTGCTTAAAAAAGACATTGCCAATATTATTCAGGTTGATTGCCACTCCGACCAGGTTATTCAATTCCTGCTCAATTGCCAGGCCTTCTCTGAACCTTCGCAAAGCCTCCTGATAATTTCCCAGCATATATTGGATGTTTCCCAAACCATTGGCCGCAACCAGATAACCTCTGTTGTTGCCCAGTTCTTCGGCCAATGCCATAGCCCTGAGATGATAATCACTGGCAACACGATAATCGTCCATTCTTCGATGAACAACACCCAGGTTGTTAAGTGCACGCAAACGCGCTTCAGGGATCAACAGTGAATCAGCAATACTCAGTTCTATCCTGTGCCAGAACAAAGCTTCGTGATACATGGCCTGATTACGCTCATACACCCCAATCGCATCCATTTTCTGAAGCAGTACCCTGCCAAGCTGCTGTTGTATGGCCAGTTGTTTTGCCGCCTGAATCAATGAATCAGCCTTTTGGCCTGCCTGTATAGGAGCGTCTACTTTACGGATATGTTGTGCCTCTTCGAGTAAATTAATAATTCTCAGGCTATCTGATTGAAAATCAGCTTTACTTAAATTAGAAATGCTATCGGGGATAAAGTCTTGATTTTGCGCTATCGATTCAGGAAAATTGAAAAACGTCAATCCAATGACTAAAAAAGTTACGATTCCGAATGATTTTAATTTGTTCATCAGCTTGGCGAAAAATTGGATGGACGTAAAAATTATGAGCAGATTAACTCAGCAAAGTTTACAAAAATAACTGATTTTTATGATATTGATCGCTTTAACTTGCAGTAGCGAATACAAAAAAAATATCAAA
Source organism: Bacteroidales bacterium (assembly GCA_028704385.1). Lineage (GTDB taxonomy): Bacteria > Bacteroidota > Bacteroidia > Bacteroidales > F082 > UBA5536. The sequence continues at coordinate 10,321 of JAQVLA010000027.1, forward strand.
GAATTACTTGTTTACTTTATTTGTTGCTTTGCCATGATCAATGAAAGTAGCTATTTTTGCTGGTCAAACTAGTTGCATGTTTAAGCGTATTCTTGTCATACAAACTGCTTCGTTGGGCGATGTGATTTTAGCTACAGCCGTTCTCGAAAAACTGCATACCTACTATCCCGAAGCCAGGCTCGATTTTTTAATTAAAAAAGGATATGAAGGGCTTTTTGAAGGCCATCCTTACCTTAACAGGCTCTGGATTTGGGATAAGAAAGAGCACAAATATGCAAAGCTTCGACAAATTATCCAAGAGATCAGAGGCAGCCATTTTGATCTCGTTGTCAACTTACAGCGTTTTGCTGCTACCGGCCTGATAACCAGCCTTAGCAAAGCCTCTGTGCGAATTGGTTTCAGCAAAAATCCGTTCAGTTTGTTTTTTACCAAAAGCGTAAAACACCAGATTGGCAAAACAGGGATGGAAGTTCATGAAACCAGACGCAATCAAAATCTCATCGCTTCCCTGACGGACGATCAAGCTGCTAAACCTGCCCTTTACCCTTCCAAAGAAGACTATGCAAAAGTTTCCGTTTTTAAAACCAGGGCTTTCATTTGTATCGCTCCGGCTTCGCTGTGGTTTACCAAACAGTTTCCTGAAGAAAAGTGGGTGCAATTCTTGCAGCAGCTTGATCCGGAATTATACGTTTACCTCTTAGGAAGTGAGGCAGATAAAGACTTATGCAACCGGATTATTTCAGCCTCAGGACATGCCAATAGCATAAATCTGGCTGGTAAACTCAGCCTGCTCGAATCGGCTGCACTGATGCGTGATGCCAGGATGAATTTTGTGAATGATTCGGCTCCCATGCATCTGTGCAGTGCGATGGACGCTCCGGTTACTGCCATATATTGCTCCACAGTGACAGACTTTGGTTTTGGGCCGCTTTCGACCAAATCCTTTATTGTTGAGACAACCGAAAAACTTACCTGCAGGCCTTGCGGACTACATGGCTGGCAAAGTTGCCCAAAAAAACATTTTCGTTGTGCTACTACCATCTCTGTAAATCAATTACTTAAACATTTATGAGAACTTTTGAAGAAGAAGTAGCATTGGCTGTTGAAGCCCTAAAATCAGGTAAGGTAATTCTTTATCCAACAGATACTATCTGGGGCTTGGGATGCGATGCCACCAATGCCAAAGCTGTTGAAAAAATATATAGAATAAAAAGACGCATCGAAAAAAAGAGCCTCATTGCCCTGGTCGAAAGTGAAGAACAATTAAAACAATATGTAAAAAAGGTGCCTGAGCTGGCGTATGATCTGATCCGAAACGCTGCCAATCCACTCAGTATTGTTTACCCCGGAGCACAAAACCTGGCTAAAAATATGATTGCAGCCGACAAAACAGTTTGCATTCGGATCACTTCCAACGAATTTTGTGCCGCCATCATTAAGGGTCTGAAAAAAGCCATTACATCCACTTCAGCCAATATTTCGGGACAATCAGCTCCCTTGATCTTTTATCACATTTCGGAAGAAATCAAAAAGTCAGTTGATCATATTGTAGGCCTCTATCAGGATGATGTTGAAATACCAAAAGCATCTACCATTATTAGGCTGGAGCAGGATGGAACATTTGAAATTTTAAGGCCGTGAAGCTTTGCATGATAGCAAAACCGTCAATTGCACAAAAGACAGGATAATCACCTCAAACTCACCCTCGTAACACCATTACCGCCAGTTTCGGGCGGGGCATCACCAAAACCGGACACCTCTTTTTGCCGGCTCAGAAACTCCCGGATCAATTTGCGTAATATTCCATTGCCTTTTCCATGCAGGATATTCACCTCTTTCATGCTCAACAGCAGGGCTTCGTCCAGGTATTTTGCCGTTTGCTCCAGTGCTTCTTCAGCACGCTTGCCCCGCAGATCGATGGTCAATTTGAAGTGGCTTACCTTTTCGTTAAGATCAGAAGTCACGCTTTTTGAAGAGGCCGATCTTCGTTGCTGAAGATTTTGTTTTCTGGACTCGCGTTTGCTTAGTTTACTGAGTTTTTCGGGCGAAGTACGCAGCTTCACACTGTGAAAACTTACCACTGCCTCATGTTCGCTGATAGAGATCAGTTCGCCGGTGATATCCATATCTTCAATGCTAACCATATCACCTGCTTTTAGTTCGGTGGCTTGCCAGGCAGCTTCTTCTTTTTCTTCTGCTTCCGCAAGCTTATCGGCCAGTGCCTCTGCTTCCTCCCCCAGTTTATCGCGTGAAACCTTTAGTTCGTGACGCAATGACTTGGTCTTTTCTTTCTCTGCCTGCGACTCCCTTATTTCTTTGATGGTGTGTTCTATTTGCCTGTTGGCTTTATCAATCAGGGCTTTGGCTTCTCTGCCAGCTTGTGAAAGCATTTCCTTGCGCCGGTCTTCCAGATGCTTAAGCTGACGCTTGTATTTTTCTATCACTTCATTAAGCAGCTGATCGGCCAGACGCAGTTCAGTCTGTTTTTTATTCAGGGCTTTCTTTTCCACTTCCAGCTGTTGCAGCTGTTGATCGAAGTCGAGATGCGACTTACCGCTAATTTTTCCAGCTGATCCAAGGATGTTTTCAGGGAAACCTATTTTACGGGCAATCTCAAAAGCGAATGAACTTCCCGGTCTTCCGGTCTGGAGTATATAAAGTGGTTCCAACCGTTTGGCATCGAATAACATAGCCCCATTGATTACACCTTGATGTTCATCGGCAAAAAGTTTAAGATTGGCATAATGTGTCGTAACCAACCCGAAAGCCTCCATTTCATTTAGTTGGGTCAAAACGGCTTCGGCAATGGCGCCTCCCAACTGCGGCTCAGTCCCCGTACCAAACTCATCAATCAAAAAAAGTGTATGCTGATCGGCATTCTCCAGGTAATGCTTCATATTCAACAAGTGCGAACTATAGGTACTCAGATCATTATCCAGAGATTGCTCGTCACCAATATCGATGAATATCTTACTGAAAATACCACATTCAGAGTCATTCTCCATCGGGACAGCCAGTCCGCATTGCAACATATACTGAACGAGTCCGGTAGTTTTCAGGCAAACAGACTTGCCACCTGCATTGGGCCCCGAAATCACCAGTATGCGTTGCTTTTTATCAAGCTCCAGGTCGAGGGGAACAATGTTTTTCTTTTCTCCTTTCAGTCGGGCATCATCAGGCACGTGTTTCAGCTTTTGCTGAAGAAGCGGGTGCCGGCATTGTTTCCAACGAATTTGGGGCTTATCAGTTAACTGTGGTATAACAGCTTCCATCTCGGCTGCCATGAGCGATTTGGATCTGATGAGGTCTATCGTTCCCAATAATTCCCAACCGGCAAGCAAGTCATTTGTAAAAGGGCGTATTAGCTGAGAAAAGGCAGCAAGAATTCTGTTGATTTCTCTTTTTTCGGCATACTCCAGTTCACGCACTTCATTATTGGTTTCGAGCACATCGGCCGGTTCGATGTAAACGGTTTGGCCGGTGGCAGACTCATCATGGATGAACCCCCTGAGTTTGCGTTTATCAGCGGCTTTCACAGGTATCACCATCCTGCCGTTGCGGACGGTAGCTTCCACATCAGCATCGGCCCATCCGGCTTTTTTAGCTTCCTGAAGCAAGCGATTTACCTGTCGGTCGATCTGATTTAGTTTCTGTCTGATCTGCCTGCGGATGCTGGCCAGCTCTGCAGAAGCCGAGTCAGGAATATCGCCCTTGTCATCGGTGAGTCGGTTGCATTCGGCCCAGACTTTGTCATCCAGCATGATACCTTGGCATAAGCTTTTAAAGGCCGGAAAACGATCGGCATTCTCCGAATTTGCGAATCGCAGGATGGCTCTTAATGCATTAAGGCCAGGTTTAAGTTCAAAAAGTACTTCCTGAGAAATCACGGTTCCTTCGATCCGCAAATGGTGTAGCTCATCACGCAAATCACTGTAGTCGCGAACCGGAAAAGGAAGTCCGTTCTCCATCATCGTTCTGAACTCCTGAATCAGTGTAAGCTTCTCAGCAATCACTTCCAGGTTTGTTTCGAAACTGAGTTCTTCTACCTGACTTCGACCCATTGGGCTGATACAATGATTGGACAACCATTGACGAATGCGATCGAAACCCAGTTTTTCCTCAAAATTAGACGGATAAATCAAAACCTGTGTAATTTAGGTTTGCAAAAGTACTAAGAAAATGAACTTTGTTAGTGGACCATTTTGAGTTAGGGTAAATACCTGATGGCCAATTAAAAAGCGATGTAAGGTTTTAAATCAATTTTAAAAATCCAAGCTGAACTCAGGAATCTTTTATCTTTCTTGGCTCCCTTCTTTTAGCAAAAATGGCCAACCCACCTTCTGCTGTTTCCTTATAAAGGCTGGGCAGGTCCTTGCCGGTAACTTTCATGGTTCGTACCACTTTATCAAAAGAAACAAAGTGTTTTCCATCAGAAAGCAGGGCAAACATATTCGAGTCGAGTGCACGTGCGGCGGCATGGGCATTACGCTCGATGCAGGGAACCTGTACCAGGCCGTTGATGGGATCGCAGGTTAGCCCCAGATGATGTTCCAATCCCATTTCGGCGGCATACTCAATCTGTTGCGGACTACCACCAAAAAGCTGATTCACAGCAGCTGAAGCCATAGCACAGGCTGTACCCACTTCGCCCTGACAACCCACTGCTGCTCCGGAGATAGAAGCATTGGTTTTTACGATATTACCTATCAATCCTGCAGTAGCTATTGCCTTCAGGATTTTTTCATCAGAGAAACCATGTGCATATTTTGCATGATAGAGTACTGCCGGCAGCACACCACTTGAACCACAAGTGGGAGCTGTAGAAACCAATCCTCCGGAAGCATTTTCTTCCGAAACCGCCAATGCATATGCAAACACCAGACTTCTGCTTTTGAGCGAGTCTTTCAGGCTTTGGGCTCTGATGTAATAGGATGAGGCTTTACGTGCTAATTTGAGGCCACCTGGTATAACGCCTTCATTTTCAAGCCCACGTCTCACTGCGTCCTGCATTACGTGCCACACTTCTATCAGATGATCCAGCGTTTGGTATGTTTCATGCAGCTGCACATATTCCCAGAGTGTGCGTCCTTCCTGGTCACACCACCTGAGGATGTCCGACATGGTGCGATGGGGATAAATCGTTTCGGATTCCTCCGTCTCCCCTTCCCATACAATAGCACCTCCCCCAATGCTGTATGCGGTTTTGCTGGCCACTACTTCATTTTTATCATCAAGTGCTTCAAAGGTAAGCGCATTAGGATGGCGATCCAGAAATGTTTTGGGTTGCCAAACAAAATTCACTTTTACAGGATCCAACACCTGAGTGATGGCCTGATCAGTGAGGTGGCCTTTGCCTGTGGCAGCCAAACTACCAAAAAGTGTTACCCGAAAAGCTTTGGCTTTAGGGTTGTTGTCTTTGAATTCAGTAGCAGCGCGACAAGGCCCCATGGTGTGACTGCTCGAAGGACCATAGCCTATGCGAAAAAGATGTCGGATAGTTTCCATAGGATTTATCTTGCCAGCCTGAAGCTGTAGTCCATTCCAATCAAAATGTCGGCATCAGGTTTGAGTGCCTGCACTTCCTGATGTTCTTTTTCGAGTACTGCCATCCGGTATTCGTTTTGAGGTTCTTTACCTCTGACAAGCTGTGCTTTTTTTGTTTCATGGTATGTAAGCTCAATGAAAACGCGCACATCTACCTCCTCGGTTTTGATGGCATAAAGCCCGTCGATAATCAGCATGTCAATACCGCTGTAGTCGGTAGTGAGCTGATCAATCTGCTCAGTTACCAGATCAACGCATGGCCCGGTAGAACTTGTCCCCGCCTTAAACTCTTTAATGTTTCTATTGAGGATATCCCAATCATATTCGCCGGGACCCACAACTTTTTCGATGCCATGCTTTTTGCGCCACTCGGTTCTTTCGAGCGGGTGGATACGATAATAATTGTCGATGTGCAATGGCTTTGCCATAATGCCTTGTTTGCGCAGTCCTTTAGCCACCACATGAGCCAGTTCTGTTTTCCCCGACCCTGATTCACCTGATATGGCAATCATCATCTTATCTTTACGATGCTTCAGGATATGTTCGATTATTGCATCACCGGCTTTCTGGTGTTTTTCGGTAATAAGTAAAACGTCGCCTAACATATTTTGTCTTTTTTTTTTGGTTCTATAAGTGATATTTATCCACCAGGGCATCAAAGTCGAAAAACAGGTCGCAGCCATTTTTTAGTCCCTGAACCATTTGGTGTTCGCGTTCGAGTATTTGTTTTCTGAAAGCGGTCATTTCTTCTTTGTCGCCAAAAAGCTGTGCTTCTTTCGTTTCGTCGTAGGTGAGTTCGATAAAGATACGCAAATCTGCCTGGCTTATCTTCGTGGCATACAAGCCGTTAATGATCATTATATCCACCCCGTTAAAGTTGGTGCTGATCTCATCTACATAATCGGTAATGAGATCAACGCAAGGCATTACGCTCACATTATTCTCGTAAAAATCGTTGATCACATGGATAATCTTTCCCCAGTCATATTCATCAGGCCCCACACTTTCTATTCCGTTGGATCGGCGCCAGGCTTTACGTTCGAGTGGCGGAACCTTATAAAAATCATCCAGATCGACAATCTTGCTACGCACCCCCTGCTTTTTAAATTTGTGTGCCAGCGCATACGCCAGTGTCGATTTACCCGAACCCACTTCCCCACCAATAGTGATGATAAACTTGGGGCTTAACTTATCAGCCAGGTATTCAATCACCACATCAGCAGCTTGCTCGTGCTTGGCCGTAACGGTAATTCTGTCGTTCAGCATAATTTGTAGCTTTTTGCAGTTAATACTTCACTTCTTTCCATTCGTTTGGCCGAAGTTCGATTTGCTTATCCAGAACGTTAACAACGGCATATTTATTGGCTCTTATACGCAAATGTCGCGGCATAATTTCAATACTATAACGTATGCCTTTAAAAGTAAGTCCAAACTTGATGCTCTTCCAGGCCTGTGGTAGTTCAGGCCGGATGGCAAGCATTTCGCCCCGATAGTCGATACCTGCAAAGGTATTCAAGGCAATCAGAATTGTTCCGGCCATCACTCCGGCATGGATGCCTTCGCCTGTGGTGCCTCCCTGAATATCGTTGAAGTCGCTTGCCAAAGCATCCTGATAAAGCGACCAGCTGAGCTTCTGATTACCAGCTATAGCAGCCAGACGGGCATGTACTACCCTGCTAAGTGTTGATCCGTGAGAAGTGCGATGGATGTAGTATTCCAGATTTTTCTGCAGGTAGTCAGCAGGCAACTCATAACCCATTTTCTCGAGAAGCTGATCTACTTCTGATTTATCCAGGTTATAAAAAGTCATCAGGGTATCGGCCTGTTTAGCAACCTTATAGTTGTCAGGCGATTTTCCTTCCGCCTTCAGAATGCGATCCATGCGGTATATATTGCCATACTTTTTCCGGTAGGCCTCCCAATCGAGCTCCAGCAAATCGAAATAACCATCATATTGCGCGATGATTCCGTCCTTGTTGATTACCAGGTTTAGCTTTGAAGCGATCTCCTGCCAGTTATCAAGTTCCTGTTTGCTAAAATTCCCCGACAGGGAGTTGAAGTCATCAATCAAATGGCTTATCTCACCGGCTTTTCCAAAGAGCCAGGCTACCATGATGTTGGTGTAGGCATTGTCAGTGAGTCCACCTTTTTCGCTGCCAGGAAGATGTTCATGAAACTCGTCCGGTCCCATCACCTTATCAATATGATAACGAGCTGTTTTCTCGTTATACTGCGCTTTGCTGGCCCAGAAGCGGCAGATTTCGAAAAGTAACTGAGCACCATATTTTTTTATAAATCCAAGGTCGTTTGTGATCCAGTAATAATCCCAAACATTATAAGCGATTGCCAGAGAAACATGCCGTTGCAAAGAGGAATGGTCATCGCCCCATTCTCCTGTGAGTGGATTGAGGTGAACCACTTGTGTTTCTTCGCGACCATCGCTGCCACTTTGCCACGGAAACATAGCTCCCTGATAACCATGCTGGGCAGCATAATTACGTGCCTCTTCAAGTCGACGGTAACGATACATCAGCATAGATTTGGCTACCACAGGCAGATGCAGGTCGTAAAGCGGCAGGATAAAAAGCTCGTCCCAGAAAATATGGCCGCGATAGGCCTCACCATGAAGCCCCCTGGCTGTGATACTGGCATCAAGTTGCTTGTTGAAAGGAGATACAGAAGAAAGCAGATGATACAAATGAAGCCGCAGAAGTTTTTGCGACCACCGGTCTCCTTCTATCCTGATGTCAACCAAATCCCATAACTCCTGCCATTTTTTGCTGTTCGCCGTTTCCAAAGTTTCGAAATCAGGTGCCAGTTTGATGGCCGAAAAAGCCGAAGCAAGGGCATCATCAACAAAATGTTCTTTGTCGCTGCAGATGGCTACTGTTTTCTCCAGCCTCAGTTTTTGTCCTTTTTTGAGTTTTACGTTGTAAAGTGCAAATGCACGAGCCTCAGATACCTCAGTCTGTAAACCGGAATTGATTGCGGCATCATCAACAAAAATTCTGTGTCGGGCTACTTCGGCTATCTGATGCCCGGACTGATTTGTTTTGACCAGCACAAATAATTTATCTGCTTCAACACCTTGATTGATTGGTGTCAGGTGTTTGGACGACAGAGTTTTATATCTTTCCACGCCGCCATTTATTACTGTACCATCAATCCCGGAACGCAACTGAATATCGGCTGAATAATTCAAAGGCTCCAACTCATATTCAAGGGCAGCCAGCAAAGAATTATTCATACTGACAAGTCTTTTGCTTCTGATGCTTGTCTGCCTGCCTTGTTCGTCTTCTACCACCATCTCACGAAATAAGATGGCATTTTTAAAATCAATTTTTCGGGTGATCGAAAGGATTTTCGCTTCGTTAGGATTAAACCAGGGATCATCTTCAATTTTAAAACTAACCGGCAACCAATTTGGAAGATTCACAAAGTCTTCATTTTCAATATCTCTTCCGGAAATTTTGGTTACCAATCGGTTATACATCCCGGCCATATAAGTTCCAGGATAATTAACTGCATTGGCAGCCGTTTCTTCCATAGCCCCCCGTACGCCAAAATATCCATTTCCGACGGCCAGCAGTGCCTCGCGCGAACGCTCTTTCGCCGGATTGTATCCATGATAGGTGATTGACCAGTTGTCGGCTTCAATACCTTTGGTAAACCACTGATTTAATGTTTCTATATCGATTCCTTCAAGATCATTTACCACCCAGTCGGCTCCATTGTCGTAGAGTTCGGTGGCATTTTCTTCACGGGCAAGTCCCAGCACCAAACCAAAACGTCCATTTTTACCGGCAGCAACACCCGAGACGGCATCTTCCACCACAATGCTGCGATCGTAAACACATCCCAATCTGTCCGCAGCCGTGGTAAAGATGTCTGCTTCCGGTTTACCATTAAGTCCGAGTTCGGCAGACACCACACCATCAATGCGCGTCTCAACCAGATGTTCGAGTCCGGCGGCACGCAAAACTCCTTCACAGTTTTTGCTGGAAGAGGCTACTCCAACACGATAACCATTTTCGCGAAGCGTCTCCATTAGTGCCACTGTTGAAGGATATACTTCAACACCATCACGATCGAGTACCTCATTAAAAGCTTCATTTTTACGATTTCCGAGTCCACAAACGGTCCTTATCTCAGGGCTGTCGTCTGGATCACCAAAAGGCAACTCAATTCCCCGTGAAGTTAAAAAGTCGGCCACACCTTTGTAGCGTGGTTTGCCATCCACATAAGGCAGATAGTCTTTTTTGTGGTCGAAAGGAACAAAGTCAGTTCCGGTTTCTTCGGCATGTGTTTTCAGGAATTCATCAAACATCAACTTCCAGGCAGCACTGTGAACCAAAGCAGTTTTGGTGATCACACCATCCAGATCGAATATTACGGCGTCAAAATATTTTTGAGAAATCATAAAGACATTTTAATTTCAAGAGTTAATCAATTTTAATCCAGTGATAGGCAAAAGGTTTCATCACAATTTCATGCAAGTCAAGGATTTTATCTTGCAGGAGGTCCAGTCCTGTTTGGCCATACTCACTGAGTACTGCCAGCTGGGGTTTGGCTGATAAATTTTGTAAGACAATAATTCGCTGGCCATCCAGCTGGCGTTCATAAGCCAGTAAAGACGGGTTGGAACCGGATTCACCGGTTTGGATTGCAATAAAAGTAATACTTCCACGTCCGAAAACACCACTTTGGCTTCTGAGTTCCAACATCTTCTGTATGCGATGAAAAACCCGATACTGAAAGGTGGAAGGATCGTTCAGCTGTGCCTCGCGCAGCGGCCAGTTTATCTTGCCACGCACCAAAAAGCGGGAATCATCCTTTCCGGCCAGCTTGATCATTTCGTTGTAGTAATGCTGGTCGTTTTCTTTGCCAAACTCATCTCCATAGTAAATCACTGGCGTTCCCGGAAGAGTGAGCATCATAGAATAAGCCAGCCCGATTTTTCGTTCGTCAAACTGAAAAAGATTGGCCAAACGAGCCGAAATGCCTTCGCCCTGGCGAAAATCCCATTCAGGCTGCAGGCAATAATTATCGTGGATATATTTTCTGTCTTCCTCGGAAACATACACCAGTTCGAGGCTCAACTCATCATGGCAACGCAGAAAAGTGAACCATTGCGCATTATCAGGAATAACAGGTGTTACTTTTGTATCCAATATTTGCGTAATGGGTTTGGCCTGCTGTCTTGCGATGGCTTTATAAAACATTGGCATGAGCGGGAAGTGATATGCAGCATGACATTCGTCGCCGTCACCCATATATTCCACTACTTTGTTGGGTTTTTGACAAGCTTCTGCCAGCAGCAGCGTGCCAGGCCTCACATAGTCGAGCACGGCTCTGAAAATTTTAAGTATCAGATGCGTTTGAGGCAGGTTTTCGCAATCCGTTCCATCTTCTTTCCATATATAAGGATTGGCATCTGCCCTAAAACCATCAACCCCTAAGTGTTGCCAATACAAAAAGTTACGCAGCATATCGAGTAATACTTTGGGGTTGCGGTAATTGAGGTCGGGCTGAAAATTGAAAAAGCGATGGAAGAAATACCAGTCGCCCAGTTTTTCCCAGTTGCTGGTTTCCATTCCTTTGAAGATGATACGTGCCTCCTTGTAAAGCGAGCTATCTTTTGACCAGATAAAATAATCGCGATAAGGATTATCTTCGGAAGTTATTGCCTGCTGAAACCAGGGATGTGTTTCGGAGATGTGATTAAGGGCAACATCAAAAATCACCCGTAAACCTCTGGCATGTGCCTCCTGAAGAAATTTGCCAAATACTTTTTCCTGTTCTTCTTTTGTATGATTTTCGGGTAGCCCCAAAAGCTCATGCCGGATCTTGTCGTAATTCCGAATATCAAAACCTCCGTCCCGCATAGGAGAATCCAGGATGGGAAGCAGCCACAACGTATTTACACCCAACGACCGAATATAATCAAGCTTTTCTATCAAGCCATTAAAGTCTTTGTTAAAAAGATCCACATAAAGGGAATAAACAACAGCATCTTTATACCAATCCGGATTTGATTCATTTGCAGTCCTGCAATACACCTCCAACTCATTAAAAAAATCGTCCAAAAGCTTGTTGTCTGCATTTGGATAGATTTGATTCCAAAGTGCTACTATTATTCCTTTTGTGTTCATATCCAGATAATTAGATGAAATATTTACTCTTAGCAAAAATAGGACAATTCGATCAGCTCTCCTTTGATTTTCAATCAGAATGACAGCTTATCTGTCTGCAAACGGTTTCGGATAAAAAAACGTATTCGTGTTGCGTATCCGGTTTTGAATATTCAGGATCCTTACTTCATGCAAAACTGCCAAATGACGGACTTTTAACGACAGATAATACTATCCTGGCTCATGGTTTCCTTGTTTTTAAATGCAATTCGTCAAACGGACGATTTCAATTAAAGTTTAACTTTACACATTAATCAGCTTACAATGCTATTGCCTCAACAGTTAACACAAAATATTACATGAAAAAAATCAGATCATTTTTATCAGCACTTGCCCTGCTACTGTTTTTTTTAACGAGCCTGTCCGCGTTTTCACAAAAAAAGGCTGAACAGATCACCATCGAGCCACCATTTTGGTGGATCGGGATGCAAAACCAAGAACTGCAATTGATGGTTCACGGAAAAAACATTGGCGAAACCCGTGTGCAACTCAAGGCAGAAGGTGTGAAACTGGAACGTGTATCGGCGGTCGAAAATCCGAACTATCTTTTTTTGGATTTATCTGTCAGCGAATCAGCAAAAGCAGGCTTTTTTGAAATTAGCTTTCTGAAATCGGGAAAAGTGATTCATGCCGTCAATTATGAGCTCAAAGCCAGAAAGCCCAACTCCGCAGCGCGACAAGGCTTCACCAGCTCAGATGCCATCTATCTGCTTATGCCTGATCGTTTTGCAAACGGAGACCCCGACAATGATGATATGCCCGGGATGCTCGAGAAAGCCGATCGTAAAAATCCGAATGGCCGTCATGGTGGCGATTTGGAAGGCATTATCCAACACCTGGCCTATTTCACTGAGTTGGGAGTTACAGCCCTGTGGCTCAATCCGGTGCTCGAAAATAATATGCCATCCAACAGTTATCATGGCTACGCCATCACTGATTTTTATCAGATAGATCCCCGCCTGGGCGGAAACGAAAAATACCTCGAATTGGTTGACAGAGCACATAAAAAAGACCTGAAAATCATCATGGACATGGTTTTTAACCATTATGGAACTGGACATAAATGGACTCATGACCTGCCAATGAGCGACTGGGTAAATCAATGGCCTGAGTTTACCCGTTCCAACTATCGGGGCGGAACACTCACCGATCCGTATGCCTCTGCAGCCGATCAGGACAAAATGCTTCGCGGATGGTTTGATGTGACCATGGCCGACCTGAATCAACGCAATCCTTTTGTATCCAATTATCTGATACAAAACAGCATCTGGTGGATCGAATATGCCGATTTAAATGGCATCCGAATGGACACCTATCCCTATTCCTTCAAGGAATTTATGCAGGAATGGATGCAACGAATCCGAACTGAATATCCCTATTTTTCGGTTGTTGGCGAGGTATGGCTCAACAGCGGCCTGATGGTTGCCTACTGGCACGACCAAAAACATAATTTTGACGGGTTTAACTCCCACCTGAATTATGTGATGGATTTCCCTTTGAAATCTGCCATCGGCCGTGCCTTTAATGAGGCTAACGGCTGGAGCTCAGGTGTTAATGCACTATACGAATCACTCAGTATGGACTTTGTTTATGGCGACCCCAATACCATCATGACTTTTCTTGACAACCATGATATGGATCGTATCGCAACAACACTGGGCGAAGACATTAAAAAACAGAAACTGGCAGCCACTTTCCTGCTTACTGTTCGTGGTGTTCCGCAACTTTATTACGGAAACGAACTTGGAACTCCAGGAGTGGAGCACAAAGGACACGGAAAAATGCGTAACGATTTTGCAGGAGGATGGCCAAACGATAGCAAAAATGCCTTTACTGCTGAAGGTCGCACCGCAGATGAAAACGAATTGTGGAACCATTTCAGAACACTGTTACACTACCGAAAAAACACTCCTGCACTCCAAAATGGCAGGATGACGCACTACATCCCTGAAGATGGAGTTTATGTGTATTTTCGCTACAATGAGGATCAAACAATTATGATTATCCTGAACAATAACAGCGAAGAAAAAACTATAAAAACAGCACGTTTTGCCGAAAATCTTAAAGGATTTGACCAGGGTACTGACCTGCTGCATCGCACCTGGTTTGAGCAATTGGATCAGATCAGTATTCCGGCCATGGATAGTCGTGTCATTGAATTAAAACAGAATAAATAAAACAACATGCGCTTAAAATTCCCATTACTGCTTTTCATCGCAGTATTTTTCCTGATGATAAATCCACAGGAAAGTGCTGCTCAAATGGTAAGGTCGTTCCCTGCCCATCCCGATATTACTGATACTTTGCTCATCATTTTTGACGCCAATCAAGGCAATCAGGCCTTAAAAAACTATGCCGGTGCAGTCTATTTCCATGCCGGACTGATCACCGATCGAAGCAATGATGGCAGCGACTGGAAATTTGTTGTCGGCGAATGGGGCAAACCAGACGAAAAAGTAAAAATGATCCCAATGGGAGCAGGCCTCTTTCGGGCTGGCATCCCGATCAGCACTTTTTTTGGTGTGGACGAATCCATTTCGATAAAACAAATTGCATTGGTATTTCGCAATGCCGATGGTAGTCTGGTTGGCAAAACCGAAAATGAAGCCGATTGGTTTATCAACTTTTCCGGATATCATCCTGAAAAGGAACAGCCTGTCACCAAACAAAGTCATAGAGGAAGGTATCTTGGACAAAATATGCAGGGCAATATCCTTTTTGTCAATACCGATCAGGGCGATTATGTTTTCAGGCCTTTTGCCGACAGCATACTCGAAGTCAGCTTTCACAAAGATGGTTTTGAGCGTTTCGACACCTCACATGCCGTAATCATGGAGCCGGCAGAGGTGGAGGTCTTGTTAACCGAAACGCCCAATGCATTGATGTTCGACCTGCCGGGAATGCAGGTTTTTATTCAGAAAAAAACCCTCGAAATCGGATATCTGACCAACGGAAGAACTTTTCTGACAGAAGAAAAAGGCTTCTATAGCAGCAGCAATGCCAATGGATTCAGGTTCAAGGCACAGCAGGACGAACGTTTTTATGGCAGTGGCGGAAGAGCACATGGCATGGATTTGCGTGGCCAAAAACTCGGACTATACAACCGCCCTCAATATGGTTATGAGCTTGGTGCTACCGATCTGAACTATATGATTCCACTGTTGGTTTCGAACAGAAATTTCCTCATATTCTTCGATAACCCACAAAAAGGACAGCTCGATATGGACAGCCAGCGCGATGGGGTGATTGAATATTCTGCTATTGGCGGGCCACAGCGGTTTTATCTGATTCATTCACCATCCTATACCGGTTTGATGAGACAATACAGCGAGCTAACGGGCAAACAGGAATTGCCAGCCCGATGGGTCTTCGGTAACCTACAATCGCGTATGGCGTATCGCACTCAGGCCGAAACAGATTCTATTGTCGGGCTAATGATCGAACAGGACTTCCCTATCGATGCGGTAATCCTTGATTTTTACTGGTTTGGCGACAGCATCAAAGGACATCTCGGACGGCTCGATTGGTACAAATCGTCCTGGCCCGAACCCGAAAAAATGATAGCCGGCTTTGCTTCCAAAGGAATAAAGACCGTTACCATTTCCGAACCTTACATCATCGATTCGATGGCGAATTTTCAGATAGCCAAAGACCTTGATATTCTTGCAAAAGACACACTCGGTGAGGTTTATATTGACAAGCAGTTTTATTTTGGCAATGGGGCACTGATTGATATTTTTAAGCCCGAAGCTGCTGATTGGCTTTGGAGCAAATACAAAACCCAGTTTGAACAAGGCATAGCCGGTTTGTGGGGCGATCTGGGCGAACCCGAATCACATCCATCTGATCTGAAACATGTGGTGGGCATGGCCGATCAGGTGCATAATATCTATGGACATTATTGGGCAAAATCGATCTATGACCGTTTTAGAAGAGATTACCCTGATAAACGTTTGTTTTTTCTGGCACGCAGCGGCTATGCCGGCAGTCAGCGTTTCAGCATGTTTCCCTGGACAGGCGATGTTAGTCGCAGTTGGGGTGGTTTGCAGGCTCAGCTTCCTGCCATGCTTCATATGAGTCTGTCAGGTGTGCCTTATATGCACAGCGATGCAGGTGGATTTGCTTTGGGCGAAAAAGATGATGAGCTCTACACCAGGTGGTTACAATTTGCTGTTTTCACACCGGTGCTGCGTCCGCATGGTTCTGGTATTCCTTCCGAGCCCGTTTATTTTAATGATACTTCCCAAAAAATCGTGCGTGATTTTATGAAACTGCGCTACAGTCTGTTGCCTTATATTTACACAGCTGCCTGGAAGAATGCTACAGAAGGTTTGCCCATTACCAAACCGATTTTCTTCTATCATCCGGATGACGAAAGATTCGAAAATCACTACAGCAGCTATTATTTTGGCCGCGATTTTCTGATAGCTCCCGTTCTGTCGCCCGGCCTCAGTACAATGCAGCTTGAGCTACCTGCAGGATTGTGGTATCATTTCTGGTCGGGTGAAACGCTACGCGGTGGCAAAGCTGTGGGTGTGAAAATTGCCCTGGAAAGCATTCCTGTTTTTGTGCGGGCCGGAAGCATAATTCCCATGACAAAAAGCATAAACACAACCGAACACTATTCTACAAGAAACCTTAACCTGAAAGTGTTTCTTCATGATCTTTCCGGAAAGCTTCATGGTGAAGTGTTTGATGATGACGGAACAACTTATGACACCTACGAAACGGACGATTATGAGTTGTTGAATTTTGAAGGCTTACAACACAAAACCGGTGAGATCTCCTTAGAATTTACCCGCAGCGGAAATGGTTTTGCAGGTATGCCTGAAGTGCGCATTGTTGAATTGGAGATTTTCGGGAAAGCCCGTCCGGTGAAAAAAGTGAGCCTTAACGAACTGGAGTTGCAAAAGCTGGATGCTGAAGCAGTGCAACAGGGCGATCTGGGATTTTGGTCCGACAGCGAAGGCCGCAGCCATATTCGATTGATGTGGGCAGGCGAAAACATTAAACTAATTGCCTATTAAATTGTTATATAAAAATTAAAACGAAAAACTATGTCAAAGCTTTTAAATTTGTTACCATTGCTGCTGTTGTCGTTGATGGTATTTCTTGCATCCTGCGAAAATCAAACCACTAAAGTAGTAAACACCGAAGCGGCTAAACTGACCAAAAACCCGGATTGGGCCAAAGATGCCGTGATCTATGAGGTGAACACCAGACAGTTTACCGAAGAAGGAACTTTTAATGCCTTTGCCCAACACCTGCCACGCCTGAAAGAGCTGGGAGTTGATATTCTTTGGTTTATGCCCATACATCCTATTGGTGAGGAAAATCGTAAAGGCACGTTGGGCAGTTATTATTCCATAAAAGATTACACCGCTGTGAATCCTGAATTTGGCACGCTGGAAGATTTTAAGTCCTTGGTTTCTCAGGTGCATGAAATGGGTTTTAAGGTGATTCTGGATTGGGTGGCCAATCACACAGCCTTTGATCATGAATGGGCCACAACCCATCCTGAATGGTACAACCGCGATGAAAACGGTGATATCATATCGCCTTTCGACTGGACGGATGTTGCCGATTTGGATTACGACAACAATCCGGAACTATGGAACACCATGATAGACGAGATGAAGTTCTGGGTGAGCCAGGCTGATATTGACGGTTTTCGCTGTGATGTTGCCGGCATGGTGCCGCTTGAGTTTTGGGAACGCGCCCGAAAAGAGCTGGACCAGATAAAACCGGCTTTTATGCTTGCTGAGGATGAAGGTGTGGTAGCACTCACCAACACTGCTTTTGGTGCCAATTACGGCTGGGAAGTACATCATATTTTCAACAAAATGGCCAAAGGCGAAAACAGCAATGCCGACCTTTGGGCCTATCTGAAAAAGAACGACAGCATTTTTAAACCAGATGTGTTCAGGATGACCTTTTCCTCAAACCACGACGAAAACTCCTGGAATGGCACTGTGTTCGAAAGAATGGGTGATGCAGCTCCTGCTTTTGCCGTTTTGTCCTATACCATCCCGGGCTTCCCGTTGATTTATAACGGACAGGAAGCCGGCCTGAACAAAAGACTGGAGTTTTTTGAAAAAGATCAGATTGACTGGGACAATCCGGAAGGCGAATCATTTAAACAGCTTTATACCAGACTCAATCAGATCAAAAAAGATAATCCGGCTCTTTGGAATGCCGGTCATGGTGGTGAAATGACAACTATTGATATCAATATCCCAAATGATGTAATGGCTTTTTCGAGGACAAAAGACAACAATAAATTATCAGTGTATATCAATATGACAGCTGAACCTCAAAATGTAATCGTGACCAACAAGAGTGATTACGGCACTTACATGGATCTGCTCTCAGATAATGAATTACAAATCAGCAGTACCACTACGCTGGAAATCCCGGCCTGGGGCTACTATGTTTTGAAAGCAATACAATAGAATACAAGAATAACATTACAAAACCCGGCTCATACCGGGTTTTGTTGTTTTATACCATACATTTTTTTTGAATTGTTGTTGTTCCTGAAAAGGATTGCTATTAAATTTGCAGTCTCCATGCGGGCATAGCTCAGTGGTAGAGCATTAGCTTCCCAAGCTGAGGGTCGTGGGTTCGAGCCCCATTGCCCGCTCACTGGTAATCAAAGACTTATTCAATAATGGGAATAAGTCTTTTTTTGCGACCAACGGGGCATGAAGCTGTCAGGCATTTCAATTGATTTAAATCCAGCCTTAATACTTCACCAGCTTCGTAGTTTCGGTGCTGCCGTCTGCAAAGCGTGTTACCAGCAGGTAGAGGCCGGGCGACTGGTTGCGCAGGTCAAACACAAGCATTTGCTCAAAAGGCATCATTGTTTCCGTTGCGATCTGTTGGCCGTTTTAGTTAAACAGGCTGATGCTATTCTGACCGTTGCAATCACCACGCAACTATCATCTTTCAAAACTTGCCTTTAGTCATTATTCATTTTATCTTGCACGTTCAAATACTTCATTATGAAAATCATTTTCTGCTATGTAACTGTTTTTCTAATTTTAACATAATTTTCGCACAAGCTAATTGTCGTGAAATTAATTTGTAAGAAATCTTCCGTCTAAATAAATATGGAGCATTTCCATCAAAAATATTTGAACTTCTTGCTTCTGTTAAGTATTGTATTATTCTTTTGTAATATAGCATGGAGTCAAAATCAATACAAAGATAACATTAGCTTGCTAATTCTTGATGGTGATACCTATGAAGGGATCAGCAATGTGCATATCACAATAAAACAAACCAACAAAGGGGCAGCCACTTATTCAAACGGTTTTGTCAATCTGGAAGTGGTGAACTTTCCGGTGAGATTGCATCTTTCGCATGTTTCGTATCTGGAGAAAGAGGTACTTATTGATCAAAAAACCACTGATACCCTTGTCGTATTTTTGAATCCAAAAACTGTTATGCTGGATGAAATCAGT
>JAQVLA010000028.1 GCA_028704385.1 Bacteroidales bacterium
AGCGGCCATGTTCTGCCAGGGCTTCTCCTTCGAGGCCGTACTGCTGAGGCAAGGAGGCTGCCAGAGTTAGAGCTTGGGCGGTTTCGCCACTTTCCAGGTAGGAATCCACCCTTTGCATGTCCATGGGAAGACTTTGCCTTTCGGCCATAAAAGTCCGGATGTTTTCGGGTGTCG
Organism: Bacteroidales bacterium; assembly: GCA_028704385.1. Classification (GTDB taxonomy): domain Bacteria; phylum Bacteroidota; class Bacteroidia; order Bacteroidales; family F082; genus UBA5536. The sequence continues at coordinate 175 of JAQVLA010000028.1, forward strand.
CAGTGCTATCGTTCAGCATATCACGCAGCAGTATGCCGGTAGCGCGTCCTTCCATTCTTCCATAATGTGCCATCTGGCTTTGCAATATGGTTTTGTAGGTGACATTGTCTGTAAGGCTTTCCAGGATTTCGATCATATACTCCGGCAATGGGTTATCCTTTGTTTCGAGCTGTTCCATCAGTTCTTTCTTTTTGAGTTCTTTTTGTTTGGCAATTAGCACCTCAAAGGTAGCGCTTTGGGGCGATACATCGGTGCGGTCGGTGCGGGTATAAAACAAAAACCTACCTTACCACCAGCTTCTCCACGTACCACCTTTCTCCATCCCACAGCCTCACCAAGTACAAGCCTTTGGGCAAATGGGCCACATCAATCTTGTGAAAATGACTGCTTGGCTTTGCATTGTGTAGCAGCTTGCCAGCGGGGCTGTAGAGCTCTATTTGTGCTTGTGCGAGGCTTGTGTTTTCGGGTAGTTGCAGCCATATATGGTTGGATGCGGGATTAGGATAAAGCCTTATCTCCTGCTTCTTTTCTTCTTTTAGGCTTACCGTGGTATCCATGATATCAACCATCCAGAAATCGGATTGGCCTTTAAAGTCACAATCCACATCAATGTCGTTTCTGTATGTTGAGGCAGCCAAAAGAAAGTGGTTATCAGAATAAATATGCATATCCCCTAGAAAATTATTGCCATAACTACCCAAACATTTAGTCCATTCAATCTCTCCTGATGGAGATAATTTGTATAGCATTACGGTATTTAAGCCCGAACCCGACTGGTTGCAGGTAACATCCCCATCCCTTGAGCTGGAGGAACCCCCGACCAAATAGCCCCCGTCGTTCAACTGCCTGATTGTTTTGGGTTTGTCAGATCCTAACCCACCCAGGCACCGTTGCCATTCGATTTGACCGCTTGCATCTAATTTGACAACCCATTTGTCTCTGGTGTTTGCTTCGCCGGGTATGCCGTGGTAGCCGATCACATCCCCATCATTGGAAGTGGTGCCGCCAAGAAAAATATAGCCGCCATCATCCGTTTGAATAATGTCAGCAGCATGGTCAAAGTAACTACCCCCATAGCATCGCTGCCATTGGATTTCGCCTAAGGCATCAATCTTTATTACCATGGCATTAGATAAGCCCTTGGTGCATTGCACATCACCATCATTCGAGCCTGTCGTACCGCCGATAATATAACCGCCATCGGTAGTTCGGCTGATACTGTTTCCCTGATCAAAATCTGTGCCCCCATAGCTGTGCTCCCATTCAAGATTACCTGCTGTATCGGTCTTCACCACCCACGCATCCGTAAGCCCATGGTTAAAGCTTATATCCCCATTTGATGAATGTACCATTCCTGTTAAAATATAGCCCCCATCATGAGCGATAATTGCTTTGTATGCAATATCATTCATGCTGCCACCATAGGATTGTTCCCATTCCAGGTTGCCCAGGCTGTCGGTTTTTACAAGCCAATAATCGCATCCCCCCTTGTTGAGGGCCACATCGCCATCGTTTGAAAAAGTTTCGCCAAACAAAAAAAAGCCCTTGTCAGGGGTTGACAAAACAGTAGCCGGTCCTTCTGAAGCGCCTCCGCCGTAGCTTTTCTCCCAAAGGATTTGGCCGTTGGCAGCAGAACGTACAAGCCAAAAATCACCCTCACCATAATTAAAGGACACATCGCCATCGTTGGAGGATGAATAGCCCAAAGAGACAAAACCGCTATCAATTTTAAGAATGCTTGTGGGATAATCTGTAGAAGAACCGCCGTAACATTGCTGGAACTCAATATCGAAATGCTGGGCAATAAGCAGTTGCCCGCTTAGGAATAAGAGTAGGAATAGGATTGTAGTTTTCATTTTCGTACTGTGGTTTAAAAACCACCGCCCGCCTTGCAAAAAACGGGCGGTGGTAAGGTTAAGTACAACTTATTTTATAATTGTTACCTTGCCTGTTTTTATACCATGTGTTGTTTTCAAGGTATAGTGATAAAGGCCTGATGCTATGTTGCGGGTGTCCCATACATACTGTCCCTGCTTGTTTTCGAGTGTAGTCTGGTAAACCAACTTGCCGCCGGCATCCCTTATTTCGAGCGTAGCATTGCTGCTGCCTCCGGGTATTGAATAATTAAAACTAACCCATGTTTTGGCCGGGTTGGGATGTACAGTAATTTTGGGTTCGTCCAGCTTGTTGAGTGGTGGCTGAACAAAAGTCCTTGCTTTTAGTTCCGGGTTGATATCAGCCGGGCAGTCGCAAAACTCTTCTTCATAAACAAAGGCCAATATACTCCGTGCCTGTCGGCCGGCTGTGCCTGAGCTCTGCTCAACTAAAGCTTCCAATTGCTCTTTTTCGGTTGAAGTAAGCTGGAAGATGTTGCGGCCTTGGTTATGTAAACCGGTCTGTAGCTGTTTGAGTTGTACAAAGCGGCCATGTTCTGCCAGGGCTTCTCCTTCGAGGCCGTACTGCTGAGGCAAGGAGGCTGCCAGAGTTAGAGCTTGGGCGGTTTCGCCACTTTCCAGGTAGGAATCCACCCTTTGCATGTCCATGGGCAGGCTTTGCCTGGCAGCCATAAAGGCCCTGATGTTTTCGGGTGTCGCAGTGCTATCGTTCAGCATATCGCGCAGCAGTATGCCGGTAGCGCGTCCTTCCACTCTTCCATAATGTGCCATCTGGCTTTGCAATATGGTTTTGTAGGTGACATTGTCCGTAAGGCTTTCCAGAATTTCAATCATATACTCCGGTAGCGGGTTATCTTTTGTTTCGAGGTGTTCCATCAGTTCCTTCTTTTTGAGTTCATCAGGATTGGCACTTAGCACCTCAAAGATAATACTTTCGGGCAATACATCGGTGCGGTCGGAGGCAGAAACCAAAACATCCTTACTTAAAAGGGGTGAAAGCCCCAGCAGTTCGGCACGTAGCTCCCACATATCCTCAGGCCAGGCCATGGCAATCTCTGACTGTACAGCATCTGTATTGCCGCCGTCGAGTAGTGAAGCGTAAAGGCTTTTAACTCCTGTATAAGCGGTATGGCTATCCGTTAGTTCCTGCTCAAAATACTGTTTTTGGGCTACCGTGAGACCATCAGGATCAACTTCCTCGTTCCCTCCGCCATAATTCGAAGTACAAGGGCCTGGAGGTATTGTACCAAGGGGCGAAGGTGTAACATTGTACACATACAATGGCTGGGCATTTGGCATGCTTGGTCTGTAATAATAAGTTACATGGTTTGTAGCGTCGTTGAAAAAGTGCCGGGGATCACCTGGTTGCTGGATTATAGAAGTGAATGTATTATCGGCGGCATATCCCAGACTGGACTGATATCCTGCAATACCCTGTCCTGTCGTCACAAAATCGAAATAGTTATTCGTGTTTTGGTTACAGCGGTAGTTTAAGCCAAGGTGGGCATCGCCTTCAATATAATTGATCCCATCAGCCTGGTTTGCCCGGTTCATTTGATCAAAAGTGTTGAAGTAAATTTCGTTGCGTTCAACATCCAACGGATTGTCATTATACACCCTGACACCCATGAGCGGGATAGTCCCCAACCCAGAAATGGGAGTAAAAGTGTTTTCTTCGACCGCATAGAAGTTGCAGCCTGCCAGTTCGATGCCAATGCCAAAGTCGGTGCCACACATCCAATCCCCTTTGCCATAGGTGCCTACACTGAAGTTGTTCTGGATAATGGTGGCATTGTTCAAGGCGTTCAACCTGATGCCGTAACCGTTGTTGACAAATTCAGCCTGCCTCACATAAATGGTTTTAGGCGTTGTTGCACTGGCATCAATGCCATAGGCAAAGCCTTCGAAATGGTTTGTAATAGAATCGGCTGGTGGACAAGGAGCCACAAAACTATTGCAACCGGCAACCACCCTATAGTTGGCATCAATGCTAATGATTCCTGCGCCACTATTGCCCCCCTCGGTCATTTGATTCAAGAAGCTGTTGCCCGTTAGTTGAATACCATCCACATTGAACATGCTGATATGGCAGCTAAAGGGGTCGTCTGCTATGCTGTAGTCGTCATTAACCTCAAAATGGCATGCTGTGAAACGGCTGATGTTTCCTATGGGTTCGCCCGTAACAGGGTGGGTGTTCTGGAATGACCTGAACTCAGCTGAACGCCGGTTGTTGATAAAGTGTGCATCATTAGCCACAACTATTCCTCCATTAGTATTCCAGTCACCTGGCTTCCACAGCGTAACGGCATTGACAGCGTTTTCAATGGTAGCCTCGTTTTTCAGCACCAGTTTGCCTTGCGGGTTAGGCTGGCCTGGTAGTGCAAGCTGTGAAGCTGTGCTGTTGCCCCAGACTTGGATGCCTTGCCAGGATTCATTGCAAGTAGTGGTTAGTGTTGTGCCATTAAGAATTAGCTCGCCTCCAGGTTTTACTATTATATTACTATTTCTGTCAACGAAACTTAATGTTGATGTTTGAATATAAAGTGTAGTTTGAGGTTCAATTGTTAAATTCCCATTAATAACATAATTTTTGGATATCCAGGTAGTATTAGTGTTGATAGTATGATTGCTCAAAGTGTTATTTATCAGCAATGTTGGGTCAACATAACCACTTGGTATTATTACACCTGATTCCAGAACCAGATTTTGTAATCCATTTTCAAAAGCCAAAACAGCATTGGGTGAAATGCACAAAGTAGCTCCGGTTCTGACAATTAGTTTTCCGGTTCCAATAATTTCCAACATACCACAATCGTCAATGTAAAATGTCGTACCGCTTTTTACTTCTATGTTGCCGTTATTTCCGACAACACAGTAAGAAGCTGTATTTAAATGCATTGTAGAATTATTCTTTAGTTGTATTTTGGCATTTGGTTCAAGATTTATTTTAGCATCAGGCTTCACAACAAAGGTTGTAGGATCAGCGAAAACATTTTCACCATTAAAAACAATAGGGTTATCCATTCTTGTTGCTGTAAGGCTTTGGTCAAGTGTTATGGTTTTCCCTGCTTTCACATTAAGCGAGTAACCGCTTTCAGTAACAATCGGATTTAAAACAATCTCATCGGCACACCAGCGTACATCCCTGTCAATGTCAACATCATCGAAGCGGATTTGAACCTGGAGATTTTTGTTTGCATCAACGCCTATAATTTCAATAGAAACACCGTTTAGATATATTTTGCGAAGATTCTTTTCTTGATTAACAGGAAAATCTTGACCTACTAAATTCATTGATGAAGCTGATGATGGATTAGTACTTATCCCAATTTTCTTATTACCATTTAAAGTAAAAACATGATTCGTAGCACCAAGTTCATATAAATGCTTATAATATGTATCGTTAATTTTCTCAGTAAAATTCATCCGTTGATCGCTTTGGCTAATTACATTATTATTGTCAACATCTACTGTATAATGTTCCTGTTCACAACCTCCTGTCAATGGATTTGGCAATCCTTCAGAAAAAGCATAAGTTTCACCCCATTGAACACAATCATTAAATGTACTTGTCGATTCAAAAGTCCGGTCAAACCTACCGTCAGCCGAAAGAGGCCGAGTATAATTTGCATACCCACCATATACAGCATCGTAGTTACTAGATTCTCTAGTGTCTTTATCAATCTGTATATAGGCCATCATTCCTGCAACAAAAGGTTCCACGCAAGCTGCCTCCTCGAATTGCCATTTGTCAAACGGGCTTCCGTTGTGTTCAGTCCCGTTATGGTTCTCAATCCATAGAAATTCAGGAAATTCATTTTCGGGGTCAGTAAAAGGAAGTTTAATGCGGATTGCATCACCAGTAGTAACAAAGTCACGCAACGTATATATACCGGCACCGTTAGCATATGTTGCATCAAGGTCACCATTGACCTCAGTTGTGTTTGCTGCATTTCGGGCTGAAATGTTAAAAGAATTTCCCGGAGCTTTCCAGTCCATTCGTTGGCGATCCCAGGCATTCCATGTTTGCAAAGAACTTCCGCTTAACCCTAATACACTCCATCCACCTGTTAAAGGAATCCAATAATCATAAGGGTAGCTGCTTGGTGCTCCCCAACCTCCTCCAGCACTATGAAAATTGTTATGGCCATATAGTAAATGAGCGTATTCATGTCTCGCGATGGCTAATGGTATGGATTTGAAAGAGCCAAAATTACTATAGGAGTCACTTAGATAACCAAGTAACGGTGTACCTATACTCCAATAGGCAGCGTTCCCAGTCCCATTGTATGGATTACCTTGGCCATCTAACCTGTTGCGCCAAATGAACATTATATGATCCCATTTATGTGGAGAGTCAATACTTGGAGTTATTTTCGGTTTTCCAGGTGTAGTCTTTGTCCAGTTATCAAAATAACTAATACTATTTAGCCCGTTTGCTGTTACTACATTTCCATTTAACTCCTGATTTATTTTGTTGATTGCAGCGTTTTCATGTCCTACGCTACTTGCCTGGCTTTTCAAAATTTTAAACACACCACCATTGTTTGGGGCAACAAGATAATCACCAATCAGGTTATAATTCCCGAAAGAAGCTTCCTGGTAATATTGTGTAAGCAGTCCATTCGATTGCCCGGTTGGAATCTGGGGATCAAGAAAATTATTAGCCCATACTGGCAAAGCATTTACGGGCCATTCATTTGTACCATTCGGATTGGGGTCGATACCTACATCATATTCTATTTCAACAAAAACAAACAATACCCGTAGCGTGCCGTTTGCCGGTAAATGCCATCCGTTTTTGCTTGAATAAAGCTCTTTCGCATCATCGGGAAGATTATACTGGGCTGTATCAGAAAACAAACAAGTGAATTGCGCTGTGGCAAACAATGTAAAAAACTGGAATAAAACGGCCAAACTAATTGGCTTTAATAATTTTTTCATGATAATATTGGTTTTGGTTAGAAATTAATTGAATTACATATATACCTCGGTCAAAACCGGAAAAGTCAATATTCAAAGGGAATTCCCGCGCTTTGATAACTTGCAGACATTTCCCCTGTGTATTGAGTATTTTGACTGTAGCTATTTTTTTCTGAGTATCGACTATTAAAAGCGAATGAACAGGGTTTGGATAGATGAAATAATCCTTTCTGGTTAAGTCTTCATCTACATAAAGTGTCGGATCCTGCGCTAATCCGATGCCTAATGGGAAATTTCTTTCGGGCAGCCAGAACCAGGGATTCTCATCTGCAGTCCCGACAATTGTTGAATCCGGCATTATTGTATGGTTGTCTAATGTTAAATCAAAGTAGTGATCTTCGGTATTGTTAACCAAAAAGAAATATTCATTACTAATCCATGCATTGTTCACCCACCCCACCGGCTCAGAAGGCAACCAGTCCGCATGGAAAAGTGATGAATCCCAGCTAATTTTAACAGGTAGTTTAAAATTAACAGCTTCTATTTGATGACCAAAAGTGTATGTATACGGGTGTGCAATCGTTTTTAAAGTATCATACTTTTCATTTGCCGGATTACAAATCCACACATTAAATAAATTATCATCAAGCGATACAGGATACTCACCTAAGGCTGTATCTAATCCATAAAAAGTAGCCGTTGTATCCCAAATAAACCAAATGGTATCCTTGGCACCTGTGGCATCTTCAAAAGCCAGATGGAATTTCCACTGGGGTTGTGCTTTTAAATAAATTGGAATAGCAAGAAATAATAATAAAAATGAAATAATTGTTTTCTTCATAACCCTAACATTTAGAACAAAGACAGATCGAGGAGGTGCCAAATTTTGTAACTAATACAGCTGTTTTTATCATAGGATCTCCTCTTGTAATATCCCATGCAAGCTCGGCCTGTATCTTTTTAAGATGCCATAACCAGCCATCAGCTTGTGTAACCCAAAACTCATCAATAGGGTCATAAACTAGAACAGTATCTAAACCATCTTCAAAATACGAAACGCGGTCAAATACATCTGGAAACTTTGATAACAGCTCATTAATGACCGAGGTGATACTCCCCTTTGAATTACATCTAATTTCGTGTATTTTAAGTAGTTCTGGTGTCTTGGCAAATGGGAATGCCTGTTCGTAAAAATCAACTTTATTTAAGGCAAAAACAGAGTTTAGATCACTTTGCAAAGAGAAATCTTTCCCAGAGACTGATGCATATTCAGGATTATTTACATGTATCCAACATATAGTATCAAGAATAACCTGTGCATTGGAATGTGAAACCATGAAAAAAGTTAGCATGAGAAGAATCATGGTTGGTATTTTTTTTAAGATTTTCATAATTAAAAATTTTAGTTAGAGATCATAATTGCTTGATTAAATGTATATTGCTCATTAATTATGGTTGCAAAATAAGTGCCTTGCTTTATATTATTTAAGTGAATAATTAGCTTATTTCCTTTAAATGATTTCTTAATAAGTATTTGTCCAATCGTATTCGTTAAAATAAACTCTGAATTTAGTGGGAATTCATGTGATAACTCAATATGAAGTTTGTCAGTGGTTGGGTTCGGATAAATAATGATGCCCTCATTTTCTGAAATATTTTCTAATCGTGTAGGATCTGGCATACAATCTACGAAATTTATGTTATTATTTATATAAACCAGTGTATTGATATTGTATTTACAAGTAACATAATCCCTGTCGAAATCAGCATCTGAAGCATATACCAAACTTATGTTCGGACCTACACCTTCTATAAACATAACTGGCTCATCCCATCTCGTTTGCAAATTGAACCGTATAATCTTTTTATTGTCATTATAAAACACGCTATCAACAGTACTCCAACCATTATAAATTTGAAAAGTATCGCCTTTCACTAGGCCCATATCCATGATCAGCATTTCATTATTATAATATGGATCAACAAACCAAATTTTACCACTAATTGTGTCCTCACGTATTTTGCCTGCATAGTCAAGAGATTGTGTGTCATCATAAAAGTACATCATAGAATATACTGAATCTGGATTATTTTTGGTTATCAGTTTAGTCATAACTGTTCCATATAATTGCTTGTATGCTATATCCCAAGATGTTGAATCAACATTGAGCACAGCCTGGAAGTTCTCTGTTTCAGTTTTATCTATAAAATTGGCATTATCAACTTGGCCATAGGTATAGCAAATGAACAAAAAAGTAAAAAAAAATCCGATGGCATATTTGTATTTCATTATACTTGCTTTATGAATGAAGGAAATAAATATTTGATATTTGAAAAATTTTGCGCTATTTCTCCCGGCATCCAAGCCCGCAACCCGGCTTGGAGCCGGAAGCCTGATAAAATTATTCTTCCCAAGCTTAAAAATAGTCTTGTTTGTGTGGTAGCTGTGAAAGTCTTTAGTAGCATGGCAAAGAATTTTCGAAAAGCTTAACCATGCCGCAGTTTTTGCATACAAAACTGCAGACAATAAGATGCTCTTTGTTTGCTTTCTTGTTCGAGGGGGGGGGGGGTAAATGCTTGTGTTACAACTATATTCACAATTTCAACAAGCTGCAGGTTCAGCTTATTGGCTGTTTGCGCGAGTTTTTTCCGGAACTGCCAGTAAAATAACATTTGGCAGGATGTTTTATCGGTAATTAAATTTGGATGCTAAGATAAGGCATTTTCGGTTGGATGTCAAATGGGACCAGGGTTAAGTTTTGGGTAAACTGTCACAAGAGCTTTGCCCAGAGCTCCATTTCCTTTGCATCATGGATGCGCTCAGGCTTCACGTTTACAAAAGTATTACGCTTTAGGTCTTTCGCTTTAATTCTCAGCGGGATATAATTTTCGCCATAGCCTCTCGCAATACCATCTGCCGAAATCCTTTCGATCAACATGCGTTGTGGTTTGCCCATCATTTGATTGAAATACAAATGCTTATTTTCTTCCGAAATTTTTCTGATCACAGCACTGCGCTGGTTTTTAATCCTTTCAGTAAGATGGCCATCCATTCTTTCGGCGCGTGTTCCGTTGCGCACCGAATATTTGAAAGTATGTATATGACTAAATCGTAAATCTTTAGTCATTTGAACAGTATCCTGAAAGTCTTTCTCTGTTTCGCCGGGGAAGCCAACAATGATATCTGTAGTGAGGTTAAAATCTGGATAGCGATCCCATAATTGTTCTGCCAGTTGGCGAAACTCACGTGCAGTGTACATTCTACGCATCTTTAGTAGAATAGCCTCTGATCCGCTTTGCAGACATAAATGAAGGTGCGGCGCAAGCTTCTCATGCTGAAACAATTCAAAAAAATGAGGTGTAAAACCATCAGGCTCTATGGAGGAAATTCTTAGTCTGAAATCGCCGGGTAACTCCAGAATTTTTGCTACCAACTGCTCAAAATTCACGTCATCATAATCGTATCGGCCAATGTTAACACCAGTGAGCACTACCTCTTTGAAACCATGATCAACAACCTCACGAATATTGTCGAGGATCGCATTTACAGGGCGGCTAACCGCTCTGCCGCGCACGGATGGTATGATGCAGAAAGTGCAGAAATTATCGCACCCATCCTGAATTTTGATCAGGCTGCGTGTGTGGAAGGTCTTAAACGCCGGATCGTAGCTGAATAAATCTTCATCAAAGCCTTCGGGATCAGGATGCTCTCCCCTGAAATGGGATTCGATTAAACTAAAAATAGAGGTCTTATGATCATTATCCACCACATAGTCAATTCCGGGCGTTTCGAGCAGAGATTGTTTGTGGTTTGTTGCCATACAACCTGTTACCAGCATCAGGCCATCAGGATTTGCTTTTACAGCCTGATGAATGGTTTGCCTTGATTTTTGATCACTTTGATTGGTGACCGTGCAAGTGTTTACGATAAATACATCCGCCGGCTCATTATAATCTACAAGCTGATAACTTCCCTTATGAAATCGTGAAGCCAGTGCGTCTGTTTCGTACTGGTTAAGTCTGCAGCCTAATGTTTTAAAAGCAATTTTCTTCATCCAGACCTCCTTATCCTGCCATTTCGTTTACCAAAATCAGTTTCCCTTCCAGCGACAGCGGACTGGCTGATTCTACTTTTACGGGTACTATCTGTCCGATCAGATTTTCATCATTACTACTAAAGCGAATCACGAGTTTTCCTTCGGTATAACCGGTTAAAAAACCCGCTTTTCTATCATTTCCTCTTACTAATACCTCAATTGTTTTCCCGACAAGCTGCTCATTATAAACCAAGCTGTGCTTTGTAAGTTCCTCGGTGAGGATATGATAACGCTGCTTTTTAACTTCCTTAGGTACATCATCTTCCCAGCGCGAGCTGGCAGCGCCTGGCCTGACGCTGTATTGCGCGATATAAGCCATATTGTATTTAAATTCTTCCATGGCTTTGCGGGTATTTTCGAACTGCTCATCAGATTCGCCGGTGAAGCCAACAATAATATCCGTGAATAGCGTTGCCTGTGGAATTAAAGTCCTGATTGTATGTACAATATGCCTGTATTTGTCCATGGCATGTTTGCGGTTCATCCGCATCAGTACCTTATCATCACCACTTTGAACAGGAAGGTGAATTTGTTTGGCCAGAGAGTCATATTGCGCAATCACCTCAATCACTTCGTCCGTCATATCACGCGGATGAGGTGAAGTGAAATAAACCCAAAACTTTTTCCCTGATTTGACACCAAACTCCCCTACCCTGCGCAATAATTCAGCAAAACTTATTTCATCTCCCTTTTTATCCAGTCCATAGGAATTTACATTTTGCCCTAGCAAAGTGATTGACTTGTACCCTTTGTTTACAAGCATTGCCAGCTCATCCAGGATTTCCTGTGATGGCCTCGAGACCTCACGGCCACGGGTGTAAGGCACTGCACAGAAAGTACAAAACTTGTCACAGCCGTTCTGAATCGGGATGAAAGCTTCAAAATCAGAGGTATAAGTAGGTTCTACATGCCAAAACACATCAATGTCTTTTCCGGGATTAAGTTTAGGAGCAGCAGGTTTTTTGGGTAGTTTAACATCCTCCAGCACAAAACCAACGCCATCGCGTGGCTTAATCGTTTCGGCTTTCACTTTTGAAACAAGACCATCATCCGTTTGGCGCAGCGAAGCAGGCGTAACAATGCCATACTGCCTGATCATATCCGGCATCTGAGGCAGTTCGCTCATTGGAAAAACCAAATCAAAAAGCTTTAGAAAGCGCTCATTATCAGAAGGTAAGATACAGCCAGAAACAAAAGTGAGTAAGTTTTTGCGATGCTTTAGCCTGTTCCATTTGGCGATGCGTGAATAAACTTTGTCGATAGCCTTTTGACGAACCGAACAGGCAATTATTCCTAAAACACTGGCTTCCATTTCATTTTCTGTCGGCTCATATCCCAGCTCATGCAAAACCGTTTTAACACGCTCTGTATCTGAGAGATTCATTTGACAGCCTAAAGAAATGAGGTGGTATTTTTGCATAATAAATTCTGTTAATCTTAAAAATACACTTCGGCATGAACCTGTTGAGGTGGCACACCCTGCCGTTCAAGGATTTCAAAAACTTCGTGTATCATCTCAAAATTTCCGCAAAGGTAACAGTGGGTGTCAGTTTCAACCGGATTACTTTCCAGAAAGGATGTAACCCTACCGTTAAAGTCACCTTTTTTATCTTGTGAAGTGCATAATACATATTGTTCTGAGGGATAAGTATCTTTTTCGTAAGCTTCTGAAGCATAACGCACACCATGCAGGATTTTATAATTGAGAGCGGGATAAGACCGCACAAAACTGTGAAAAGGAGCGATACCACTTCCTGTGGCCACAAACAAAAATTTGGCATTCCCAATCAGCCCGGGCTCAATCGTAAAAAATCCCAACGGACCTTCGAGTTGCAACATACTTCCAGGCTTGAGTTTTTTGAGCTGTTTGCTCACCAATCCATCATCCACTTCTTTTATCAAAACCTCAAAATAATCGTCCTGTTCGGCTGAATAAACAGAATATTCACGGTTGTGAATGCTTCCGGCCTCACCCAATAAAATATGTTGTCCGCTTCTGAATTGCAATCCCCTCCTACTCATCCTCAACACATAAGCAGATTCTGTGAGGTGGCGAGTATCAAGCAATTCGTGCGTATTGTCCTGTGTTGTTCGCAGCTTCATGCTACTGAATTATTAAAAAAATTATTCTGTTCTTTCGGGCGGCAAAATTACATAAAAAACACGCACCGGATTACCAGAATTCAAACAACCCATCTTAGGCTTTGTTTTGAAAAGATTGGTAACGAGTTGAAAATAAAAACACCACCTGACCAAAAATCAAATATCAACTTCCTACATCACACCTACAAAGCAAGGCTAATATCTAAAACAGAACTTAAAAAGTTTGATGAAAATGTGAAAAAGTACCTAAAATCTCAAAAAAGGATAGTATATTTACGGGATTAATCTGCCGAACATTAAAGTACAAAACATATGAATAAGTCGAATGAAAGCATTTCAAGGATTAGGGAACTTGTGCTTGGTAATAATATTACAGAAATTGAAAATCGGTTTTTAAAACTTGATCAACAGTTCACCTATCTGCTTGATGAATCTGAAAAGAAATGGAAACAATTGTATGATGAGCTTGACAAAAAGACATCCGCTGAATTGAAAAATGTCGTCAAGGAAATTAAAACAGAAACGCAACAGCAATTTGATCAACTGAAGCACGCTATTGACGGCAACCAAAAAACATTGCAAAATCTGACTGCTTCAATTGAATCCATAAAGGTGGAAATCAATAAAATAAACGACAGCCAACAACTAATAAAACAAGACTTTGAGAATCGTTTCAATATTGAAATCAGTGGTATGAAAAAATACTGGACTGAAAAACTTGCTGATTTGCAGCTCAATAAGATCGATCGCTCTGCTATGGCTGTTTTACTTTCGGAATTAGCCCTGAGTTTATCAAATCAACCAGAAGAAAAGGCTGAGTAATAAAATACCATTGAACCAAGTTCGGAATGAAGGAAAAAGATCAGTCCAACAACACTGAAAAGCTAAATGCCGATCAACTACAGGAGCTAAGAGAACTAATCTTAGGGCTGGATAAGCCGGCTCTGCAACGCATGCAAAAGCTTATGGCTGATCCGCACGAATTTGCTATCGAAATAAGCGATTTACTTCCATTTTCCATTCGTAAGCTGATGGAAAAAGGAAGCATTAATATTGCAGATCTGCTGCCCTTTTTTGAGGATATGATACAGGAAAGTATCGGGAAAAATCCTCAACGACTTGCCAATTTGCTATTTCCGATTATGGGGCCGGCCATTCGCAAAGCGGTTTCGGAAGACCTGAAACGGCTGATCGAATCTCTGAATCATGGACTCGAATCCGGCCTGTCGCCAAAGCATCTGAAATGGCGCCTTCAGGCTTTATTCAGCAATAAAAGCTACCTCGAGATCATGCTGTCACATGCCTACCTTTATCAGGTGAAGCATGTATTTTTAATTCATCGCGATACGGCTCTGTTGCTTCATCACGAAAAGGCTGATCATGTTGCAAACATCGAAGCTGATATGATTGCATCCATGCTGTCGGCAATTACGGATTTTGTGAAAGATTCGTTTCATTCCAATGAACAGGATGGCGTGGACAGCATCAAAATTGGTGAGACAAATTTATGGCTTGAGCAGGGGCCTTATGCCATAATTGCAGCCGTTGTAGAAGGCAATCCACCACCTGATTTGCGCATCGAGCTGAAAGAAGCACTTGAAGCCGTGCATTATAACCATCGGCCAGAACTACTTAATTTTGATGGTGAAACAGAAATATTTGAGCATACTTCCAAATTTTTAAAGCCCTGTCTTATAAAAGAAAAAAAAGGCAATGGCAAAAAAACACCAGTTTTTGTCCTGATCCTGTTAGTCATCATCCTGGCCGGATTGGGTTATTGGATCTATCAGCGGATACAAACACAAAATGCCTATGCTGCTGCTAAGGAATTATTTTTTTCAGAAAGTGGGTATTACCTCACCAAAACTGAAAGACAAAATGGAAAGCTTAGGATTTTTGGCTTAAAAGATGACTTTGCGACGGAGCCTTACGAATTGCTCAGCAGCAATCAACTTGCTATTGATCAGTTTGACTTTGTTTTACGACCCTTTATTTCGCTCGACAGCCTTATTATCGTACGAAGGGCAGAGGCTTTACTCTCAACTCCCGAATCCGTAAGACTGGCTTTTGAAAAGGCCACTTTAAAAGTAAGTGGAAATTGCAATACCGAATGGAAAGACAGACTTGAAAAGCAATACAACAGGGTTTGGGGAGTTCTCGGGCTCGATACCAGTGAGTTGACAGTGAGTGACGAAACGGTCAGGGATTTGAGCTGGATTGTTGACGACATCATGCAACATAAATTTGTTTTTGACTTTAACGAGCTGGAGATGAATGAAGAACAAACTGATCGATTTAACAAACTAACTCAATCCGCAAATTTACTCGACGAGTTTAACAGGCTCAATAAAAAGCAGTACATTATTTTAGTACAATCCTTTACTTCAAAAGCAGGCAATTTTGCTGCAAATCAGCGTGTTGCAAATATTCGTGCGCAAACTTTTCTGAGCCTCCTTAAAGAAGCAGGCGTACCCGATCATCTGCTTGAGACGCGGGTGATAAATACGGAAGAATTATTAAAGCCTGAAGAAGTAAGAAGTGTTAGCTTTGTAGTCGAAGAAAAATGAACCAAATGATCAAGAAAAAAGTTGCAATGGTTGGGGCTTTTGCTGTAGGGAAAACAAGTCTTGTACAGCGTTTCGTCCGTAGTATCTTCAGCGAAAAATATCATACAACAATTGGTGTAAAAATAGATCAGAAAGAGTTGGTTGTCAACAATGTAGATGTTACTTTACTGCTTTGGGATATTCATGGCGAAGACGATTTTATGAAGATAAAACCAACTTACTTAATCGGCTCATCAGGCTATTTTCTGGTAGCAGATGGCACAAGGTCCGACACCTACGAAACAGCCATCAAACTGCATGAGATGACTTCATCAGTTACCAAAAATGCTCCTTTCATTTTATTGGTAAACAAAGCTGATCTCAGAGATATATGGGAAATTACTGAGACCCAGCTCGAAACACTCAAAAATCAGGGCTGGAAAATAATATATACCAGTGCCAAAACAGGTGATAACGTTGAAGAAGCCTTTGTTGAGCTAACAAAAAAAATGCTGCAAAACCAGTAGTATGTCTAATCGTCCTGAGTTTACCGAAGCCATTACAGATTATATAATCAGCAAGATTCCCCCCTATATCGGCCTGGCAATTCTCCAGCTGGATGAGGATGGCAGACTTATTAACTGGATGGGACCTATGCAAAAATACCTTAACAAGAAGCCTGTAAAAAACATTGAAATTGAGGCACTTGCTCCATTCTTAACCGGAATGATCCCTCCTCTGATCAATCCTATGGTGTTGCCGCATGTCCAGATCAGAACTGAACATTATGCTGAAATTCATATTGTTGAAGACGAATTAATGCATCTTTGGGTGTTTTTTGTAGACCAAACCCGCAATGCAGAGCAGTTACAGCAATTGCTGCAGGAGTTGAATAATGAAAGACTTAATCAACATACAACTTTCAGCCCATTGGAACCCAATCCTTTTTCAGCTTTTCATCTGCTTGATTTCGCCAGCTTTATATACCTCAACAAAGCCTACAAACCGATTGGCAACCAACCCGTTTGGATCAAAGAACTTAGACAGGCAAATCTACTTAATGATAGCCCGGTGCCAATGACTGAGATTTTTCCTTTCATTGAGGTATTTCAATATGAAGCCGCCTCATGCTGGGATGGCAAATCTGATTCAAAGATTGAATCCGGCATATGGGAAGAAGAAACCATTACTGGCCGAAAAATTTACCTGAAGGCAATTGCACTGCAACATAGAAACAATAACTATCTGTTAATCAAATCAGTTAACAGAGAAGGAAAACAAGATAATCAGCTGATACAAAAAGCACGCGAACAAAAACTAACGCTTGATCAGCTGGCCCGCACCGAACGTGAACTGAAAAAACTTCTCGACTTCAAAGATCAGTTTGTTTCAATTGTATCGCACGACCTGCGTTCGCCCATCGGTGCTGTAATCGGAATTGCCAATTTGCTTTTGCAGGATAAAGATTTATTACAAAAGCTAAATTTAAAACAGAAGGAACTCCTCCTTGATATCAATGATGAAATGCAGCGGCTGCTCGACTACAATGATAAACTCTATCATTGGTCGAATCTGGAGCTTGGAAATTTTAAGCTTCATTTGAAAACCATCGAACTGTCCGAAATTGGAATTTATGTTGAACGTATGCAACACCTGAAACTAAAGCAAAAACGCATCAAACTGGTACAAAGATTTGAAACAGAAGGAAAAACTGAGATAATCGCCGATGAAACGCTTCTGGGCCAGGCAATGAATAATCTGGTGGGTAATGCCATAAAATTCACTCCCAAAGGCGGAACCATCACTATCGGGAGCAAGATAAAGGACAATTGTTACCAGATTTTTGTTAGCGACACCGGCATCGGAATGCCTGATTCAGTGAGCAGTAAGTTATTTGAAGGATTCACACGTAAAAGCAGAATTGGCACTTTTGGCGAAAAAGGAACGGGATTGGGATTGGGAATAGTTAAGAAAATCCTTGAAGCACATAATTTTGATATTCATGTTGAATCAGAAACCGGTAAGGGAAGCACATTCATTATCAGTATTGCCATGAACCTCTGACCGAAAAACGCAATTTGTCAAATTTATTTGATGTGATTGGTTACCTTCAAAGAATGTAAAATTCTTACCATACTGATTTTGTGTTCATTAGACAAACATTTAAACTTTTTATCAAAAAAAAATCATTATTTACTTGCATTTGAAAAAAGAAAAATCTTATCATTGCACTATGAATCAAATGCCTATTGTACAGACACTTCCATTATATAGAAAATAGACAAATGTATCCCCCCTTTCATTTTATTGATCCAAATTAAATTGTTACACTTTACAAAGTGAATCATCCACTGATCATTTATTAATTCAATCATAACAAACTTAAATCGTAAAAAACGCAATCATGAAAACGACGAAGAAAAAGTCACACAATCCCGAAAAAATGGAGGATGACTTCGTACGCAAACCTGTAAAAAAACACACAGAAGGAAAACGAGACAGGAGAATTTCGATCTATAATCCAACTGATGAGGACGAAGAGGCACTGGAAAGTTTTGATGATTTATTGGATTTCGATCTGGATTCCTATGAAGATGAAGATGATTATTAAGAGATAGCTTATAGCTGAATATCAGCAATAAAAAAAAGTCCGAAGTCAAACTCCGGACTTTTTTTTGTGAATAATATTACTCAATGATACCTCTGTTTTTCAACAAGGCGTCTTTAGAAGGTTCTTTACCTCTGAAAGCCACATAAAGTTCGAGTGGATCGGCAGTGCCACCGCGCGAAAGCACATGCTCCCTAAACAAAGTAGCCGTTTGCTGATCAAAGATCCCATTTTCTTTAAAGGCTTCAAAAGCATCGCTATCCAGCACCTCCGACCAAATATAACTATAATATCCGGCTGAATAGCCACCAGAGAAAATATGACTAAAATAAGGACTCCGATAACGAACAACAATTTCAGGTATCAGGCCTGTTTCCTTTAACGAGTTATTTTCGAATTCAGTAGCATCATACTCTTTGGCTTCTGTGAGGGTGTGCCAATCCATATCCAATGCAGCAGCCGACAAAAACTCAGCCATGGCAAATCCCTGGTTGAAAGTGGCACTCTTCTGCATTTTGTCAATCAAATCCTGTGGAATTATTTCTCCGGTTTCGAAATGTCTGGCGTAATAGGACATCACTTCGGGCTCGCCAGCCCAGTGTTCCATAATTTGAGAAGGCAACTCTACAAAATCGCGGGGCACCGAAGTTCCGCTCAAACTGTTATAAGTACAATTAGAAAGCAGTCCGTGAAATGCATGACCCATTTCATGAAAAGTAGTTTGCACCTCATCCCAGCTCAACAAAGCAGGTTTGCCGGCAGAAGGTGCTGTGAAATTAAAATTGGTTGTGATGATTGGGTTTACCATTTCTCCCTCAGCTGTGCGGTATTGTTTACGATAGCTGCTCATCCAGGCTCCTCCCCTTTTGGAGGCCCTCGGGAAGAAGTCCATCATCAAAACACCGATATGACTGCCATCAGCTTCTGTAACTTCATAAACCAGCACATCATCATGATATTTGGGATACTCAGGCTTTAGTACAAATTGTAATCCCCACAAACGATTTGCTGTTTCGAAAACGCCATCACGCACATTTTCGAGCTTGAAATATGGACGCATTTCTTCCTCGTCGAGGTCATATTTTTCTTTCCGCAAAATCTCAGCATAATACCACCAGTCCCAGGGTTCAAGCGTGATACCGTCTTTACGCTTATTGATAAGCTTTTGCAGTTCCTGGGCTTCCTTTTTCGCCATCGGCATGGCAGCAGCAATCAGCTCATCCAGCAACTCATTTACGTTTTCGGGATTCTTGGCCATATTCTGCTCCAAAACGAAAGAGGCATGGTTTTCGTAACCCAGCAGCTGCGCGCGTTGTGCCCGCAAACTTGCCATACGGCTCAATATCTTTTTGTTATCAAAGTCATCGTTGTTGTCGCCGCGCATGATGTAACCATTAAAAAGAATTTTGCGCAGCTCCCGATCGTTGGCATATTGCAACACCGGCATCATGCTGGGTTTTTGAAGTGTGAACAGCCATTTTCCATCATATCCGGCTACTGCAGCTGCTTCCTGTGCTGCTGCCAGGAAGCCTTCCGGAATTCCTTCCAGACGATCTTTGTTATCGATAACCACTTCAAATTTGTTGGTCTCGGCCAATACGTTTTCTCCGAACTGAAGTGAGAGCATCGAAAGCTCTTCGTTAATTTTACGAAGCTGATCCTGAGCGGTTTGATCTAACAATGCCCCACTGCGAACAAAACGTTTGTACATTTTTTCGAGCAACATTTGCTGTTCGGCATTGAGCGACAAATCGTTAGCTTTGTCATGCACGGCTTTGATACGTGCAAAGAGTTGTGGATTGAGCATGACGTCATCGCTATGGCGCGACATCATAGGCGAAAGCTCACGGGCGATGGCCTGCATAGTATCACTCGTAAGGGATGAGTTGAGGTTATAGAACACCGAGCTTACCTTATCAAGCATTTCTCCGCTACGCTCGAATGCTTCGATGGTATTGGCAAAATCAGCTTCGGCTTTTTGATTAACAATGGCATCAATCTCGTCTTTATTCTCCTTTAGTGCAGCTTCGAAGGCTGGCATAAAGTGGGCTGGCTCAATCAGCTCAAAAGGCGGAATACCATGTGGAGTATTGTATTCCACGAAAAAGGGATTATCCTGGTGTTCAGCTTTTTCTGAAACTGTACACGCACCAAAAATTGATGTGATCACAACGACTAGTAGAATTTTTTTTAACATAGGTTTGAGATTTAGTGGGTTTCCATTCACGGTTATACTTCGCAAAGGAAGTGCAAAAATAATCAACGAAATTAAGAAAGTTCCATTAATTTGGTGAAATTCAAACAGCTAATGGCATTTTCTTTAAAGTGAACGGAATCCAAAAGAACGATTACGACTTTTTATATTTGATCGTGCAACCCACGGCTTTTGTGAAGTCCGGATCAGGTAATTTGCCGCTTTCGAGTGCTTTGATGGCGTTTTCAACATACTTTTCAGTTGCTGCATCAGCATCTTCATAATTGTTATCAATGGCTCCGATATACCTCACGATCAAATCATTATTTTCCTTATTTAGCAGAAAAACATGGGGTGTGCGTGTGGCTCCATAAGTTTTGAAAACACTTTGATCAGCATCGAGCAGGTAAGGATAAGGAAACTGTTTTTTGTTGGCTCTTACGATCATTTGACTGTAACTGTCCTGTGGCTGCAGGGTTGAATCATTTGGATTGATTGCAATGACCGGATAACCCATCGGTTCGAATCGTTTGGATAAGGCAATTTTTCGGTCTTCGTAAGCAATTGAATAAGGACAATGGTTACATGTGAAAATCACAATAAAACCTTTGGCCTCCGGATAATCGGCCATTGAAACCATCCTGCCATCCACATTGATCAGGCTAAAATCCATGGCCTTGTCGCCAACTTTGTAGCCTTGAGCCGAAAGGCTTAAACCAAATACCAAACTGAAAACTATCAGCGAAAAAATACGTTTCATAAGCTTAATTTATTAGGGGTTCAACAATTGTATTGAGTTCATCAAAGGTGTAGCCACCTTCGTGGAAAAGACGAAAACTATTTTTGTAAATCAACGTAGCCGGAATGGCACCCGACCAGGACGGATCAACCTTGTCGATCCAGGCATTGGCATCCGGATCGTGTAACAAAATCACTTCTGCACTTAGTTTATTTTCTTCGATAAACGGGATCAGACGTGTGTCGTACATCTTGCGAAAATCGAGACTTACCAGCAACATCTTGAAATTCTTATCTCCATATTTCTGATTAAGCTTTTCAAAGTCGGGCAACTCTTTCACGCAGGGGGCACACCAGGTAGCCCAAAAATTGATCACATAAACGGTGTCGTTTTCATGCTTAAGATACTGCTGAAATGTTTCAAAATCCATGATAGCAGGTTTGGCGTCATTTTCAGCAACAGGCTGGTAAAAAACAGCATTGAACAAGATCAATATATTAACAAGCATTATTGGCATAAGTAAGCTTTGAAGATAAACAAGTTTAGCTGCAGATTGTTTTCGATGATCAATATAGGCTATGTTGCCTATAAATTGATTAAATAAAACTTTCCTGCAAAGCCTTTAGTTCACAGGAAAGCTATTGATAAGGTTCTATTTATTTGCGATCCGGTGCATAAAGATATTTTCGTTCGTTGAGATAGGCTACCAACGAAACTGTAAATATGATTGCAACGGTATAATACACAAATGTTGGAATAGGCATAGGATCGCCGGTGGCATAAGAGTGAAGTCCTGAAAGGTAATAGTTTACGCCAAAGTACGTCATGATTACAGAGCTAAATCCAACCAAAGTAAAGAGGCTGAAACGGTAGTCGGTTTTCATGCCGGGCATATATCCCATATGTGCAATAAAGGTGTAAACCAGAATGGTAACCAGCGCCCAGGTTTCTTTGGGATCCCATCCCCAATAACGTCCCCAGGATTCGTTGGCCCATACACCGCCCAAAAATGTTCCAATAGTCAATAAATATAATCCAATGATGATGGTACGTTCATTGATATAGTTCAGGTCTTTTATCCGGCGCTGGAGGTCACCAAAATTCTTTTTGTTTTTGAGGATCATCAAAATCAGGTTGATAAAACCTAATAAGGCACCCAGAGCCAAGAATCCATAGCTGGCTGTGATGATCGAAACGTGAATGGTAAGCCAATAGGATTTAAGCACCGGCACCAGGTTGGTAATTTCGGGATCCATCCAGCTAAGGTGCGCCACCATCAGGATGATGGAAGCCAGGATGGATGTGGCAGCGATAGTCATGGGTGATTTTCGTGAAAAGATGAGTCCGGCCAAGACCGTTACCCACGATATATAAATCATTGATTCGTAGCCATTACTCCAGGGAGCCCGTTCGGAAATATACCATCTGATGGCAAGGCCAAGCGTTTGAAATACAAAGAAAAGAACAATTACCGCATAAAAGAAGGTAACCGATTTGTTGATCCAATTCCTTTGCTTGAAGATCTGGATAAATACCATTACGAGCAGGATCACTCCAACCAGTCCGAAATAATTTCCAAGTCGGTTAAAAACCCCTGATTTATTGTAGAGAATTTCCGCTTTAACCTGTGCCTGCGAAGGAACGATGTCAGCCGCATATTTCTGCTGAAAATTATGTATTCCTTTTACGATTTCAGTAGCCTGCGCATAATTGCCTGCACCCAGCGACATGAAGTAATACGGTATCACATCATAAATAAAGGCAGAGTCGTCAGGCATCAATCCCTCAACCTTTTGTGCAGGTTTAAACCAGGGATCATGCGAATCACGCGGATCGGGCAGGATTCTCATCAAGTCGCCGGTATAAACCAGATAGGAGATGTTAACCCTTTCGTCCACCTTGATCACATCATTGTCGAACTTGCTGCGCTCGGCCGGCTTTTTGGCATAGGCTTGCGACACCATATCGCGCAATTTGTAACCACCTCCATTCTTCAGATCAAGAAAATCGGCAAAAGCTGCATGTGAGCCATCTCGGATATTCAGGAATCTTTTTAGTTCAGGATGCGAAACTTTGATCATCTTCTGCAACTGCCATTTTTCGGGTTCCAGCTGCATACCGATCATCACTTGATCAGCGTTTAGGCCATTAAAGGTATTTTTTCGGGCCACTTTACGCAACATCTCACTCGAAAGTGTATTCATCGGCTTCAACCGGCCATCATGGTCCTGCACGAGCAAGGCGCCAAACTCAGCTGCATACTGCTTAGGAATTACAGTAATTTCGGTGGAATGGTTATGATTGTGTTCTTCCTGTGCAAAGACCGTTGTACCGCCAATTAGTAACGGAATAAGCAGGAATCCGGCTTTTTTAGCTCCTGATTTGAGTAAACGACCCAACAAAGCAAAACGTGTATTTGGAACAAAAATCGCCAACAACATACCCAGCGACATCAGGAAATAACCCAGATAAGTTACCCAGGTTCCGGCAGCATCATGGTTTACTGACAGCACCGTGCCCAGTTCGTCTTTGTCGTAGGAAGATTGGAAAAAGCGATATCCGCCATAATTTAATACATTATTCATAAAAATCCGGTAATCTTTTTCAAGGTTTTTCTCAGGATCAATCAGCACCACTTCACTGGCATAGGATGCCGGACTGTTGGAGCCGGGATATCGTTCCAGCTGAAAATCGAGCAGTTTCAACGAAAAGGGCAGATCCAAAATCTTGGCACCATACATCATACTGATTTCGGCTCCATTAATCTCAAATCTGACGCTTTCACCTAAATATCCTTTTCCACCACGCAGTGCCACTTCTTTGGTTTCATCGCCCGACGAAACCTCCACGATCATGGCATTCATAAAGTTCATGTCTTTGCCCCGATAGCTGGTATAATCCACTTTTCCGTTTTCGTAAACATCAGTTAGCACGATACGCAAATCTGCCATGCTGTATAACTTTCGCATGTCGAAGTTGTGCCATTGGGCGGCAGCAAGTGTATCCGTATTACCACCTGACATCGCCATCGACATTAAAGTTTCAGGTGTTTTGATCTGTAGCTGCCCCTGATCGAATCGCAGCTGTATGGCATCAGCCTGCTCATCCTGATTAAAAAGGAAGTTATATCCTAAAAACCTGCGTTGGTCACCATGCTTGATGATCAGGTTGTTTCGGCCTGAGTTCTCGGTCGAAACCACCATAATGGCATAGGGAGCTCCTTCGCCGGGATTTCCTTTTACAAGCATCTCCTGCGCATTAGGCACATAACGTACGGACTTAAACTTAAACGTTTTACCATCAAGGCTTGCCCGGTCGCTGTAGCTCTTTTCTGACAATGCCGACATCAGCACAGCTTCATCCGTGTAAGCCTGTTCGTTGCCCGATTTGATCTCAGCCATCACATAGGTGTTGTCTGAAAGCATGGTATTTTCGGTATTGCCTTCGCGAATACTCATAATTCCTTCAAAACCAATATACCGTGTGATTCCGGCACCGATCAGAATGACGATAAACGACAGGTGAAAGGTAAAAATGACCAGTTTTTCCCTGCGGTACATCTTATACCTGAAGATATTGGCCGCGAGGCTGATGGCCAATAAAACCAGCAGCACTTCGAACCAGGTGGCATTATAAACCACTGCCTTGGCGGCTATCGTTCCGAAGTCATTTTCTATAAAAGTGGCTACACCAATGGCTACGGCAAAAGCCAGCACCATCAGCCCCATTAATTCCATTGAAAACAAGGTGTTAAAAATTCTTCTCATGTGATTGAACAGTTTGAATAAGGTATTAATCCATTTTCGAATCAAAGATAAACCAAAAGGGTTTGCTGCTTATACCAAATAATTGACATAGATCAGAGTATGCACACGATAAAGTCACAATAAGAATTAAAGCATTTCTTAACCAGAACTTTAGGATTTTCTGAACAGACTATGCTAAAGTGCCGAAATACACTGATTTAAGAATATTTAACAGTTGTTTAAGGCTTCCCTTATACGAAGAAATGAACAGTCCATGCAAGAACTTGAACGACTTTTGCAAATTCACAAACCTTTTATGTAAAGGCTCGAATGGCAACGATGTGGACTCGAACGGCAACAATGCAGACTCGAACGGCTTATGTAAAGGCTCGAATGGCTTTTGCAAAGGCTCGAGCGTCTTCGATGTGGGCTTGAATATCTTCGATGTGGACTCGAACGGTTTATGTAAGAACTTGAATAATGATAAGAAGTGGGTTTAGGTTAGGTGCGTTTTTAAGGGTTTAAAAACTTTTTTGCCCCCAACCCCTAGCAGGCAGTAGGCAAGCCCAATTCTTGGGGGCTCCAGCCCGGTAATATTTGAAGTGTTTGTGTGATTTGGCTTGATAGCGCAACCTCCCGACGATGCTGTCGGGACAAGCTGACAGGGTTGCTGCTATTGTAGCAGGTATGATGTAAGTAGGGATTTCAACCCTGAGGGGTTGCGCTATTCTATACCTCATAGTAATTCCAAAAAAAATGAATGTGTTGCTTAAGTAGAATATTTGGGTAAATTTGGGTGAGGGGCTCCGAATGGCTGACGGGGCAGGCCGCCCTGACATTTTATTTGCAGAGTGTTTTTTGGATGTCATCTTTGCCCCCACCCCCCAATTCTTGGGGGCTCCAGCCCGGTGATGATTTGAAGTGTTTGTGTGATTTGTCCTGATAGCGCAACCTCCCGACGATGCTGTCGGGACAAGCTGACAGGGTTGCTGCTATTGTAGCAGTTATAATGTAAGTAGGGATTTCAACCCTGAAGGGGTTGCGCTATTCTATACCTCATAGTAATTCCAAAAAAAATGAATGTGTTGCTTAAGTAGAATATTTGGGTAAATTTGGGTGAGGGGCTCCGAATGGCTGACGGGGCAGGCCGCCCTGACATTTTATTTGCAGAGTGTTTTTTGGATGTCATCTTTGCCCCCACCCCCCAATTCTTGGGGGCTCCAGCCCGGTGATGATTTGAAGTGTTTGTGTGATTTGTCCTGATAGCGCAACCTCCCGACGATGCTGTCGGGACAAGCTGACAGGGTTGCTGCTATTGTAGCAGTTATAATGTAAGTAGGGATTTCAACCCTGAAGGGGTTGCGCTATTCTATACCTCATAGTAATTCCAAAAAAAATGAATGTGTTGCTTAAGTCAATACGAGCCAAAGCCAATGCCAAAGCCAACAGCCATTAAACTGCTTCCCGCACTTTTCTGATTGCTTGCTGTGGCTTAACGCTAAATTGCTGTGCTCATCTGTATGCCTTTTGTGATTCATACCTAACTTTTTGTGATCATTTCCTTAGTTTTTGTACTCAAGAGCTTACTTTTTGTGCTCTACTCTTAACTTTGTGCGCTCATAAGCTTACTTTCTGTGCTCCACTGCTTACTTTGTGTGCTCATGAGCTTACTTTTTGTGCTCTACTGCTTACTTTCTGTGCTCACGTGCTCACTTTCTGTGCTCACGTGCTTACTTTTGTCCATAAATGGGAATTACGTAGTCATAAATGGAAACTTCTTGTGCTCATCTGTTTACTTTTGTCCATAAATGGGAATTATGTAATCGTAAATGGAAATTACCTTGTGCTCATGTGCTCACTTTTGTCCATAAATGGGAATTACGTAGTCATAAATGGAAACTTTTTGTGGTAAATGGTTTCTACCTTGTCGTAAATGTGTTCTACCTTGTCGTAAATGGATTCTTTTGCACCATAGCTGATTTGTCTTTTCCAATAACTGGAATAGTGCCCTATTTTGGAAATGAAGAGTGAAAAATGAAAAATGAAGAATGAAACCTGCCTTCCTGCGGTCAGCAGGTTTACCTGGCGGAAGACAGGCAGGAATGAAAAGTGAGGAGGGGGAATTAAAACCTGCCTTTCTGCGGTTTTGGTTGGAAAGTACAAGGGGCTTAGCCCCGACATCTTCGTAGAAATAATTTTGAGTTTTGACGATAAGGGGTCGCACCCTGACATCTTAAACAGAAAGGTTTATTGTTTATAGTTTAGCAGCAGCTAAGCGTTACATATTTAGGCTAAAAATCATAATCGTTTGAATAGCTGTTGTTTGTTTGCGTGTTTCTTGTGCAAGTAAGGATGGTTTGAGAAAAAGTAAGGAATGTTTCAAGAAAAGTAAGAATGAATTCGGAAAAAGTTAGGATGTTTTCAGCAAAAGTTCGGATGATTCCTGAAAAAGTGCGGATGATTCCTGAAAAAGTTTGCATGTTTTCAGAAAAAGTTTGCATGATTCCGGGAAAAGTTTGCATGTTTTCAGAAAAAGTTTGCATGATTCCGGGAAAAGTTTGCATGATTCCTGGAAAAGTTTGGATGTTTCCTGGAAAAGTTTGGATGTTTCCTGGAAAAGTTTGAGAAGTTGCCTGAAATGATAGGGCAGGGAACAAGGGAGTGTTCAAAAAAGTTTGTCATCAAAACGAATTTTTTAATTTTTTTCAGAGGGTTCTTGGCTTAAGAAAAGAAGATTTGCTAAATTAGCTGCGACAATAACCAAAACCAGGCCATGCCGCCAGCAAAATGACTGAAATTTACACCATTAAGCATGAAAAGCTTGAAATTCTTAAAATCCCTTTGCATCAGACTGGAGGAATTATATGAATTGATTGAAATAAAAACAACAAAAGGTGTATATATCTGCGGTATGATGTTGGATATAGATGATAAAAGTGAACATATAAGAAGTTACAAGCAAGCCGAGAAAAAAAGACAGCGACAGTATGACAATGAAATTTTTGCTGCATAAAAACAAAGAAAAAAGGAAAACCCAGCCCACAAAAGCAAGAGTGTGGCTGCCCTTCCCTGCAACCGTCCCTTCGCAGCCACACACATGCTTTTTTTGCCGACCCACCCGTTGATAATAAACTGTTGATAAATAATTGAAATCTTCAGAACTCAATAAGTAAAAAATATATTACCTTTGACAAAAATAGTCAACACATAAAATGTCAACACTAGGATTGAAATTAAGAGAATTAAGAGAACAGGCAGGGTTATCATTGAGAAAAGCTGCTATGCAAACCGATATTGATGTTGCTATATTAAGCAAAATGGAACGTGGAGAGAGAAAATTCTCAAAAGAATTGGTTTTGAAATTGGCTGAACTTTATAAAGCAAACTCTGACAAACTGGTTATTGACTTTTTAAGTGAAAAAGTACTTTACGAATTAGAGGACGAAGATTTTGGGCTGGAAGCTTTGAAAGTAGCTGAAAAACAATTAAAATATAAGAAAAACAAGTGATTAATAAAGTCATTCATATAAAAAACGTTGGAAAGTTCACCGACTACTCAGTGAATACAACTCCTACATGGAATGGCGAATTTAAACCTATAACTTTAATTTATGGACAAAATGGGATTGGAAAAACCACCTTTACAACAATCCTTAAATCACTGAAAGAAAACGATGCTTTACTATACCAATTAAGAACATTTGGCACTCAAAGTAGTCCAGAGGTGAGCATAAAATTTGATGACCATTCAGCCCCAATAAAATATTCAAATGGAGAATGGGATGCCTCTTTCCCAATTATTGAAATTTTCGACATTCATTTTATAAACGATAATGTTTATACGGGTTTTGAAATTCTACCACAACATAAGAAAAACCTTTTTGAAATTATTATTGGTCAAGAACGTATAAGATTAAAAAAAGAAATTTCAGAAATTAAAAACAGCATTAAAGAAAAAAATAGTTCATTAAAGGATATTGAAGCAAAGGTTTACAAGATAATTAGCGGTTTTGATATAAATACAATTATTAACTTCCAAATAGATTCCGAAATTGACAAGAAAATAACAGAAAAGAAAATTGAAATTGATACTGCAAAATCAACCGAGAAAATTAGAAATACAGCAGTATTAAAAAGAATTACGAAAATTGATTTTGATATAAGGTTTGAAAAAGTTATTGAGTTTTTACAAACCTCAATTGATACTATTTCCGAGAATTATTTAAAAATGGTTGATGACCATAAAAACTCATTAAATCTTGCCAGCAAATCAGAACAATGGATTAAAGACGGATACGACAATATTTCTGACAACAAATGTCCATTCTGCTTGCGTTCTATTGACGAAAC
>JAQVLA010000014.1 GCA_028704385.1 Bacteroidales bacterium
GCAAAAAAAACCCTCACAAATATTGCTTGAAAAAATGCCTTCCTTACAACGTAAGTATTTGTTAATTTAGCAGGGTGAAAATGTATTGAAACAAAAGAAAACGGAGGTTTTTAGACGGACTGCCGTTTGCTCCAATAAGCCCTTTTTCCTATTTTTGCACCTGTTATGTGAATAAATTAACAATTATACTATCCAAGCTTATTATTTATGAAAATCACCAAATTAGAACAGATGTTCGATGCGCTTCGGAGCGCTAAAAAAAAGATCCTTGTTGCGGCTTATGCCAACGACGAGCACTCCATCAGTGCTGTAAGTATGGCCATTGATCAAGGGCTGGTTGAAGGCACACTGGTAGGCGATCAGGAAGAAATTCGCAAAGTCTGCGAAAGTCATCACATTGATTTAAATAAATTCAAAGTGGTTCACGAACCCGATGAGATGAAAGCCGCCTACAAAGCAGTGGAGTTAATCAATGCCGGACAAGGTAATCTGTTGATGAAGGGATTGGTAAGCACCGATAAATATATGCGTGCTATCCTTGACAAAGAAAAAGGCCTGATGAATAAGGGATCTATTTTAAGTCATGTTACAGTGATTGAAAATCCAAATTACCATAAACTGCTCATTGTAGGTGATGTTGCTATTCTTCCGGCACCAGAAATGCCCGAAAAAATTGCCATCACCAACTATCTGATTAACACGGCACATGCCTTAGGCATTGAGCGGCCGAAAGTTGCGCTAATTACAGCCTCCGAGCAGGTCTCCTATAAAATACCTTCCAGCGTGGATGCTTCATTGATCGCCAAAATGGGCGATCGTGGCCAGTTCAAAGGTGCAGATATTGATGGCCCTCTGGCTCTGGACGTTGCTATTGATCCGGAAAGTGCCACCATCAAAAAAATCTCCGGCCCTGTTGCTGGTGATGCCGACTGTCTGGTATTTCCAAATATAGAAGCTGGTAATGTTTTTTATAAAATGAACACCAAGCTTGCAAATGCTGAATTAGGTGCCATAGTGGTTGGGGCAAGGGTTCCGGCAGTCTTGTCGTCGCGGGGCGACAGCACCAAAATCAAACTCTATTCCATCGCCCTGGCAGCACTAACAGCAAAATAAGTATCTCCACAACACCCTAAACAAAGAACCATGGAAGAAGTCCGCATCCTTACGATCAATCCCGGCTCCACTTCAACAAAATTTGGGGTGTTTTCAGGCACTGATCCTCTCTATATCAAGACAATACGTCACAGCACCGAAGAACTCGAACCTTTCGATAAGGTTACAGATCAGTTTCAGTTTCGAAAAGATCTGATCCTGAAACAACTGCTGGATGCTGACATTTTACTGGAGCAAATACGAGCTGTGGTAGGACGAGGCGGATTGCTAAAACCAATCGAATCAGGGGTGTATGAGGTGAACAAAAACATGCTTCGCGACTTGCGAAACAGTCCGTTTGGCGAACATGCCAGTAATTTGGGCGGACTGATTGCCCATGATATTGCCCAATCGCTTCCGGATGCCCGCGCTTTTATTGCCAATCCGGTGGTGGTTGACGAGCTGGATGATATTGCACGACTTTCGGGTCATCCGCTCCTGCCGCGTGTCTCAATTTTTCATGCCCTCAATCAAAAAGCTGTTGCCCGTCAACATGCCAAAAGCATCATGCGCAAATATGAAGAGATGAACCTGATTGTGGTACATCTGGGAGGTGGCATCACAGTTGGAGCTCATAAACAGGGACGTGTGGTTGATGTGAACCAGGGCCTCGACGGAGATGGGCCATTCTCGCCCGAAAGAACCGGAACATTGCCTGTGGCGGCTTTGGCAAGACTTTGTTACAACGGAGAATATACGTTGAAAGAAGTACTAAAAATGATTAAGGGCGAAGGCGGATTGGTTGCTTATCTGGGAACAAACAGTGCCTACGAAGTGCAACAAAAGGTGGAAGCCGGCGATAAAGAAGCAGAGCTGGTTTACAAAGCTATGGCTTATCAGGTGGCCAAAGAAATTGGTGCCATGGCCACTGTGATGCATATGCAGGTAGATGGCATCCTGATCACAGGTGGTATTGCACACGATAAATATTTCGTGAATCAAATTATCGAACGTGTGCATCGGATTGCTCCTGTTCATGTTTATCCTGGTGAAGACGAACTAAAGGCTTTGGCTATGAATGGCTTACGCGTATTAAGCGGCGAAACGGAACCTAAGCTTTATAGCTAAAATAAAATCCTTAAAAGCACATCCTATGATTGAATTTGCACTCGAAGGCCATGAGTACATTTTGCTGAATCAATTACTTAAATTTACAGGCCTGGCCGAAAGTGGCGGGGAAGCCAAACAAATAATCCTTACCGGACAAGTAAAATTGAATGGCAATGTTGCGCTGGAAAAAAGACGCAAAATAAAATCCGGTGATGTTGTGCTTTTTGAAGGACAGGAAGTGCGGGTTTTATAAATTGATCGCTACTCCACCATCAGCTTTTGAGGCAGCTTTTTGTCTCCTGTCTTCAGCACAAGCTGATAAATACCAGCAGGCAAAAATTCAACAGAAATGATGTTAGTTATAAACTTTTCCTGATGAAAGACTTCCCTCCCCTGCATATCATAAATGCTGAGCCCATTGTGGTTTTCGGGTAGTAAAAATATCGCCTCTTTAGCCGGATTAGGATAAAACAGTCTCTGCTGCTCATAAGCCATGTTTGAAGGCACACTCAGGTATTCGTCCGTATAGCGTAAAACGGCACCATTGTCGCCCACCAGCCAGCCCTGCTTTTCATCCAGGAAAAAGCTAACAGGATATCTCACCCTGCGGTGCTGACCTTCGTACCTGAGTTCCCAGCTTTCGCCTCCATCCGTAGTGATCGCTGCCATTGCATCTTCAAAAGTGGCAACAGCCCGCAGAGGCGTTATCATTTTTACATAGGAAGGCGCGCGATCGTTGATCTGCAAGGGTTCTGACCAGGTTTCGCCTCCATCATTGGTGATTAAAACACCTTGTTCGTTCAATGTAATCATGCCGGTTTCGGAATCCGCAAAACTGATTGAGCTAACCCTTTCATCAAACGGAATTTGAACAAAATGCCACGAAACTCCGCCATCTGAGGTTTTCAAGAGTAATCCCTTGTATTCTTCTGTCCTGAGTGCCATAAAACCAAGGATCTGCGAAACAAAATTCGTGGAACCATCAAAAAACACATCATCAGCCAGCGAAGGGGAAATATCTGTCCAGGTATTTCCATCGTCGGTCGATTTTATTATTTCTCCTCTGGTTGAAGTCAAAAACAATCCGCCATCAGCTGAAACTGTAATATGATTGAAATAGTAATTATCGAATCCTGTTTGTTTCAGTTGCCAGTTGAGGCCGCCATCATTAGTTTCAAAGATTTGATTATTTGTAAAAGCAGCCCAACCCTTTGATTCAGAAGCAAAGGCAAAAGAAGAAACCGGAGCATAGGCAAAAAAATCAGGACCATTGACATGGTGCCAGTTGAGGCCGCCATCAGTCGTTCGCAAAATAGTAGGCCCTTCGATACCACCATATCCAACAAATCCCTGTTGTTCGTTCAAGAAATATACCGATTTGAAATCATTGATCATACCGTCGACCAAATTTTCCCAACTTTGACCACTATCCTCACTCTTCATTAAGAAAGGGCCAGTTCCTGCAACATGAAGTGCCTCACCTCCTTGCCAGGAAAAATCGGTGCAGCTCGAAATAAATCCTGTTTCAATCGGAATGGCTTCCCAGTTTTCACCTCCATTAAATGTTCTATACAATTGACCATACGACATAATATAGCCTTCTTCTGCTGTTATAAACTTCATTTTCCGTATCATACTACCATCTGTCTGACCGATCTCAAAAATTGTCCAGTTGGCTCCGCCATTATTTGTGTAATATGCTTTAAAGACTGCAAAAGTAGAATCGTGATTTACAGAATGATTATGGGCAGCAATCCATATTTGCTGTTCATTGATAACCGAAAGCCCGCCAAATCTTTCAAATCTCTCAGGCAAAGAAACGGTGGTCCAACTTTCGCCGCCATCCAGCGTTTTATACAATCTGGGGTAACTATAATTCTGATTTAAATGTCCGGCCACAAAACCCACATTTTCATTCACAAAATCAATGGCCTGTCCATGAATGCTGGGTATTGACTGGCGATTCCAGTTGATACCACCATCAGAAGTTTTTATCAATATGCTTCCTGATCCGGTTATCCAGCCGGTGTTATTATCCACAAAGTCAGCTGCCACATAATCGCCGGCCTGCTGCCAGTGGGTGTAATGCCAGCTTTCGCCTGCATCACTAGTTGTAAAAATATGGCTCCAGGCAACAACAACTCCATGATTATTGTCGCGGAAATCAACAAAACGAATCTGCACGCCTTCGGCAGGAAAATCAATATTTGTCCAGCTTTCGCCACCATCAAAAGTGCGCATCACCATGCTATTGTTTCCAACGATAAAACCCGTATCGGGCGAAGGAAAACTAACAGCTTGAATGTCGTTGAAAGTTGGTGAAGGATTTAATAGTTCCCATTGTTGTGCTTGCATGCTAAGGCCAAAAAAGACGGTCATTAAAACCATCCAAAAATTTTTGAATCGTGTATTCATAAATCCAATGTTTTGGTTACTAACTGGTATGTTACTTTAACGAACAGTAAAGATAACGTAATTATGAGAAAGTTTAGTCTGTAAGATAAAGTTTGCATATTCTGTAAACCTAATTCAGGACAAGACAACTACCTTCCTCTCCTTACGAATCCCTATCTTTGTGCACTTAACTTACTACCAGCACATCATGCACGAAGACCTGTTACTTCTCGACACGATAAAACTCAACTTCAGTCCTGCCGGACTACATCTGATGAATATCACCATCGGGTTGATTATGTTTGGTGTTGCGCTTGGCATCAAAATTGAAAACTTCAAAAAAGTGTTTCTTCAACCAAAAGCTGCCATAACCGGATTATTGAGTCAATTTCTCTTGCTGCCGGCACTCACTTTTCTGGCAGTATGGATTTTTGATGATTACATTACTCCTTCAGTAGCATTTGGAATGCTGTTGGTGGCATCCTGTCCGGGTGGAAATGTATCTAATTTTATCTCCAGTGTAGCCAAAGGCAATGTGGAGCTTTCGGTTAGTCTTACTGCATTGGGTACAGTGCTGGCTGTATTGCTCACGCCGGCGAACTTTGCTTTTTGGGGAGGATTGTATTCTTCCACCTCACCCTTGCTGCGTCCTATTGAGATTGATCCGCTGGAGATGTTCCGTACAGTTTTCATCATCCTTGGTTTGCCGGTAATTGCAGGAATTTCTTTCGCCAGAAAGTTCCTGATGATCACGCAAAAAATTATTGGTCCGATCCGTAACATTTCTCTCCTGCTTTTTGCTTTGTTTATCCTGATGGCTTTTTGGAAAAATTTTGAGTATTTCATCCAGTATATCGACTGGATTTTTCTGATTGTTTTGATTCATCACCTGATTGCGCTGGCTTCAGGATATCTTTTCGCAGCTTCGTGGGGGCTCAACCGCATCAATCGCCGAACAATCGCCATCGAGACAAGTATTCAAAATTCCGGATTGGCACTGGTATTACTTTTTAATCCGCGGATTTTTCCTCCGGAGTTGAATATGGGTGGCATGGCTTTTATCGCAGCCTGGTGGGGCATCTGGCATATTGTGGCCGGTCTTAGCGTGGCAGGTTTCTGGGTAAAATTCAGACCAGTAAAACAACTGGCCAATGGATAAGAAATCAAAACTCCCAAAGCTTACCAAACCCTCATTTGCCTACAGATTACTTTATAGGCTGTTAAAGTTTTACTATCAGCTTTACTATAAAAAAGTCACCGTCGCAGGTGCCGAAAACATCCCAAAAGACCAAGCTGTGATTTTTGCAGCCAACCATCAAAATGCACTGATGGATGCGCTGGCGGTTCTTTTTTATGCCAATCGTCCGGTAGTTTTTCTCGCCCGGGCAGACATTTTTAGGAATAAAATTATTGCACAGATACTCTATTTCCTGCGCATTTTGCCTGTTTACCGCATCCGCGATGGCGTAAATGTAGTAGAAAAAAACAAGGCCGTATTTGCTGAAACTGTACGTTTGTTAAAAAATGGTTTTGCCTTAACAATCATGCCTGAAGGACAACATTCGCCCGGCAAAAAACTACAACCAATCAAAAAGGGAATAGGTCGTATCGCTTTTCAGGCTGCTGAGGCTGTAAATTTTCAAGAAGAAATCTACATTGTTCCCTTTGGAATAGATTATGAACATCCGGATCATTCCGGCAAAAATCTGCTGCTGAATATTGGCAAACCCATTGCCCTTTCTGCTTTTTACAACGATTACAAACAACACCCACAAGACGGCCTTGTCAAACTGAAAGATTGCCTCGAAATGCAACTTAAGAAGCAAATCGTCCACCTCGAAAACCTCAATGACAGTGAAGCCTTCCGGCTGCTCAACAAACTCAATTACTATCAGTTGAAAAATACAGCAACACCTCTCACAGCCTTTAAAAATGAACAAAAGCTGGCTCAAAACCTCAATCAGCTGGTTGAGAAGCAGACTGAAAGCTATCGGGTTTTGATGCAAAAATGTAAAAATTACCTGCAACTACTCCGGCAAAATCATTTACACGAAACGAGTTCAAATCAGTTTAGAATTTCTGTTTTTTTCCTTTTCGTGAACGGAATTTGGCAACTTTTAGCATTAATTCCATGGATCAATGGTGTTGTGTTGAATTATCTTCCATACAAAATTCCAGGCATAGTAGCAGGCAAATTTAAAGACCCGCAATTTATCAGTTCGGTCAATTTTGTGCTGAGTTTTCTGCTTTTTCCAATTTGGTATGTGATCTTAGGTTTTACGATTTATATCCTTACCGACTCTGCCGGCTGGACGATGTTAGGTGTGATATTAAGCCCGTATCTGGGTTTATTTGCCTTTTATCATTATAAAGCGCAAAAAAGATTCTTCCGGTTGCTCCGGTGGAAATGGTTTTGTAAACGGAAAAATGCAAGCTGTAAAGACCTCCAAAAAACACGCAGCGAACTACAAAAGTTAGCCTTGGAAATCCTTGACGAACCTGTTGATTAAACCAGTTTGGGTGCAATAAACTTTTCCAGTTTGATCAGATCAGCCGTAAACTTCCGGATGCCTTCGGCCAGTTTTTCGGTAGCCATCTCATCTTCATTCAGCAACCAGCGAAACATTTTTTCATCTGGAAGGATTTTTTCTTCCTCTGAAACCAGGGCAATTTCATGTGTCAGTTTTGGACTGATCACTTGCTGATCCTGCTCCAGCTCAGCCAATAGCGATGGTGAAATAGTTAATAAATCACAACCAGCCAGTTCAATAATTTCTCCGGTATTCCTGAAACTGGCACCCATCACCTCGGTATAATAACCAAACTTTTTGTAATAATTATAAATCGCTTTCACCGACAAAACCCCCGGGTCTTCTTCGGCAGGAATATGATCTACCTTACGTTGTGCCTTGTGCCAATCGAGAATGCGTCCCACAAAAGGCGAAATCAACTGCACTCCGGCTACCGCGCAGGCAACCGCCTGAATCTTGCTGAAAAGCAGGGTAAGATTCGTTTTGATTCCTTCTTTTTCAAGTACCTCGGCAGCTTTTATTCCTTCCCAGGTGGCAGCCACTTTGATTAAGATACGCTCACGCGAAATATGATTTACTTCATAAAGCCGGATCAGACTTCTGGCTTTTTCGATGGTTCCTTCAACATCAAACGACAATCGTGCATCCACCTCAGTGGAAACCCTGCCAGGAACAATTTTTAAAATCTCTAATCCAAAATTCACTGACAGTTTATCCAAACAAATTCCAAGCCTCCCAGAGGTGGAATCAGTCTGCTGCCGGGCATAAGCGATGGCTTCCTCAACCAAAGGCGCATAACGCGGGTCAGAAGCGGAACTAAATATCAATGAGGGATTGGTAGTAGCATCAACAGGTTGATACTGGCGCATACTTTCAAAATCACCGGTATCGGCTACAACTTTGGTGAATTGTTTGAGCTGGTTCAGGGTGTTCATTATTCCGGAATTAGTCATTATTCTTGTTTGTGGCAAAGATAAAACTTCAACCAGAACGGATAGGTAATTCTATTTAACAAAGAATCAAAAAGCTTTTCAAACAGAGAATTTCAATTGCTATTATCCTTTTAATGAAAGCTGTTGTAGTTTTTCGTAATTTGTAAGCTCTATATGCTTGGTTTCCAGTTTAATGATTTCAGCCTGTTCGAATTCCTTTAGAATACGTGTGGCACTTTCCTTGGTCATATTCGACATCTCTCCAATCTCCTGACGAGTGATGGTCAAATCAAAGATTCTGGAGTTGTAAATTTTTTCGGAGAGGTAAATCAACACATCAGCCAAACGACCATGCATTTGCTTTTGAGTAAGGCTGATCAGGCGTTCAAAATTGAGTACGCTGTTCAGGCTGCAATGTTTTAACAGCGCTTCTGCAAAGTCAGGATTTGTGCGCATCACCTTTCGAATATTTTCTATACTGATAAAGCAGGCGGAGGTCTCTGTTAAAGCGGCAACACTGTAATGATAACGGTAATCGGTAAATAATCCCGGCCCGCCAAAAAGCTTCCAGGGAATGATGATTTCCAACAACAGGTTTTTTCTGTCATATCCTTCGAGGTACATCTTAGCCATTCCGCTGGTAATGATGATCATATGCGAGGCTGAAGTGCCTTGTTTTACAATATTTTCGCCTGCATTAAAAACTACTTCAAACCGATTGGCATTGGCAATTTTCAACTCCTCCTGGCTCAATAAATTAAAAAGGGGCGACCGCAAGTTACAGGTCTGACAGTTTATACAGGTATCTGATTTTCTTTTTATCATAAAACTAGTTTTATACTAGGAAAACTACATAATCATACAAAAGGCTCATTGTTTGTTTTTGATGGCGAACAGGTGATCAAAAATACAAGAATTATTGATCTAACGCAATTCCACAATTATTTTTGATCCTGTTTTTAACATTTTCACTCCTTTAGCAATGTGTATTTAGATGCTGCATAAATAAAGTTTAAAACACAATTTATTCATTTTCCGCGCTTTTTGTGCATCTTCGCAAATAAATTGCTTCCGGTATGCAGCGCTTTAGGATCAGGCTAATATTTACTATCGTATTCATTTTAACAACTTTAAGCTTCAATTCACTTTTTGCCGGAGGTTGGAAACTTGCTATTAAACCGGCATTCAGCATTCCCATCAGCGAATTTGCATCACATCATCTGCATAGCGGAAGTTTTGCAGAGCCGGGTTTTAGTGGCAGTGTTGAAATAAAACATCGGGTGTTTAAAAACTGGTCACTGGCAGCTGATTTCGGTTTTGCTTTACATGCTGTAGATGTATCAGCACTTGGCCTGGAAACCGTTCAGAACGACCCCTTTATGGAAGATGTTTATATCCGAAGTGAAGCGATTCGGCAGGTTTTTTTTATGGCCGGGACTTCTTACACCCTCACACTTGTCGGACGATTTACAGCTGAAGCAGCTATCAAAGCCGGATTTTTACATTCGCAAACACCCTATCAACTTTACAAGCCAAAATATTTTATGACAGGCCCCGCCTATTACGAAATTACCTCAGCAAAAGATTACAGTGCTGTGTTTTTGGCCGAAATAGCTTTTTATTATCCGATAAAAGAATGCTACGAAGCTGGAGTTAATTTTCAATGGTTAAACGCGACCCCAGAATTTGGATTTCATACCTCGGGAGGTATCCGGGTTGACAAACGAACCGTTCAAATGCTAAACTTAGGTTTGGTTTGGAGATTTCGCTTTTAATTAACAAACAACAATAAATCAGTTCTTTTTTAGTTTATAAAACGGCTACAAGCCAATCCAATTAAAATTTTAAGTATGCATACTTTCAGAAATTTCGGTTTTGGGATTTTACTGGCATTATTGCCCATTATGCTTTCGGCTCAAAACACTGGCATCGGGCAATGGCGTACACATCTGCCTTATCA
Organism: Bacteroidales bacterium; assembly: GCA_028704385.1. Classification (GTDB taxonomy): domain Bacteria; phylum Bacteroidota; class Bacteroidia; order Bacteroidales; family F082; genus UBA5536. The sequence continues at coordinate 10,020 of JAQVLA010000014.1, forward strand.
ACATGTGATTGATGTGGAAGTGTGGGGAACAAAAACTTATGCCGCCACACCCTATGAGTTATTCATTTACGATAATGAAGATAACAGTTTGAGTCTTCTGAACAAGGTAAATGGCCTCAGTGATATTGGTATCAGTGCCATCGAATTTAGTGAAAGTTTGCAGGTTTTGTTGGTTGCCTATAAAAATAGCAATGTTGATTTTATTACAGATGACGGAATCATAAACCTAAGTGATATCAAGGACAAAGAACTTATTGGAAATAAATCCATAAATGATATACTGTTTTACAACAAAATGGCCTACCTCTCATGTGGATTTGGTATCGTGGTGCTAGATATTGAAAGGCAGGAAGTATACGACACCTATTTAATTGGCCCTCAGGGAAGTTATATCAATGTTTTTGATCTGGATATTTTCAGTGAAAAACTATATGCAGCCACAGAATCCGGAGTGTATTTTGCCGGTTTAGACAGCCCAAATCTGGCCGATTTCAATGCCTGGACCAAAGACGAAACACTCATTCACCCCAATCTTTCCTACAACCATATTGAGGCCTTCAATAACCGGTTATTGCTTAATTATTCGCGAAATATTTACAATACCGACACCTTGTTTATTTATAACGGTGAACAATGGGACTATTTTGAGCGCGAAAACACCTCGCTAAAAGCAATGATACGTGCATATGACGACCAACTTCTAATCTGTAATAACTACAACCTGCTGCTTTACGATACACAACTCCAACTCGAAAGGAACTTCTACAACCCCGGCGACTTGTCCATTGAGCCCAAAGCAGTGGTTCGGGACAGCCGTTTGGCTTATTGGATAGGTGATCGGTGGCGGGGTTTGATCAAAACAACTAATGGATTCGACGGAGAAGACTTCAAACCTAATGGCCCCGGAACCATAAATGTTTACGAACTTAAAGCCCGTGGAAATAAGGTGTGGGTGGCCAGCGGAGGACGTGCCAATAACTGGGCTAAATTATATATGCACGATGGAGTTTTTGCTTATGATGGCGCAAACTGGACTACGCACAACCGTTCTAATACAAATGCTTTCGACTCTATTTCCGACTTTGTAAGCGTCGCTATTGACCCTCAAAACACTAACAAAGCATACATTGGTAGCTGGCAGGAAGGCATTATGGCTTTTGTAGATAACCAGCTTGCCGAAGTATATTCCGAACACAACAGCAGTCTGCAAGCCTGGATATCCGACCCCAATCTTGTAAATATCAGCGGACTCGATTTTGATAGCTATAACAATCTTTGGGCTGCCAACACCGGTGCACCTCATCTGCTCTCTATGCGAACCCCGTCGGGCGAATGGCACTCGTTCAATTTAGGAGCTTCGGCCAGTGGAATTGACATTGGAAATATGATCATCGACCGGAATAACTACAAGTGGATCATACGCAGAAACGAAGGCATGGTGATGGTTTTTAATGATAACAATACCTTCGATATTGCTACTGATGATAAACTAAAAATACTGAGCGGCACTGCCGGCAACGGAGCAATCCCGGGAAATCAGCTGCTTTCGATGGCTGATGACCTGGAGGGTGCAGTATGGGTTGGCACAGATGCCGGACCAGCTGTTTTTTATAATACAGAGCGTATTTTTATGCAGGGACAGAACTTTGATGCTACAAGAATTTTAGTACCCCGCAATGACGGCACCGGACAGGCTGATTACCTGCTCGGGAGCGAGAAGATCCTTTCGATAGCCATTGATGGCGGTAACAACAAATGGTTTGGTACTGAAAATGGGGTCTTTCAAATGTCGCCCGATGGCCTGGAACAATTGAATTATTTCAATACAGCCAACAGCCCCCTGCTTTCAAATACAGTGAACAGCATTGCTATCACTGATGATGGTGAGGTGTTTTTTGGTACTAACAACGGGATTATCTCTTACAAAGGAATCGCAACACCAGGTGGCGAAACAAACAGCGAAGTTTATGCCTATCCAAACCCTGTACGCCGCGAGTACAGCGGACCTATTGCCATCAAGGGTCTTGTGCGTGATGCCATCCTCAAAATTACAACTGTGAACGGTAGTCTGGTTTATCAAACCCGTGCCGAGGGCGGACAAGCGGTTTGGGATGGCCGTACCCTTAACGGAAAAGAAGTTGAACCAGGCATTTACCTTGTTTTTGTGAGCAATGATACAGGCCAGGAAACCATAGTAACCAAAATTATGATGATGCGCTAAATGATTACCGATAAAATCCAGGGGATTGTTCTTAATCAAATCAGATATAGCGACACCAGCCTGATCGTTAAGGTTTATACCAAAAGCTTCGGCCTTCAGTCATACCTCATCAAAGGTGCTTTTCAAAAACGATCAAAGTTCAGGCCGGCACTCTTTCAGCCTATGAATGTTATTGAATTTGTGAGCCAGCACAAGCCAGGCAGGGAACTTCATTATATGCAGGAAATCAGCCTCGAAATAAGTTTTCATCAGCTTCATCAGGACATGGGGAAAAATGCTGTGCTGATGTTTATGAGTGAGCTGCTTAGCCTTGCTATTCACAGTCAGGAATCTGATCCTGATCTGTATGATTTTTTGATTCAAACAATTCAATGGCTCGACCTCACAAATGGATCATATGCAGCTTTTCCGCATTATCTGATGTTGGAATTAAGCCGTTTTCTGGGATTTTATCCTAAAAATAACAGCTATAGCAATGGTGCAATCTTTGATATGATGGAGGGACAATATAAGAAACATCAACCTGAGCATCCCTATTTTTTAAACGAATCACTAAGTGATTATTTACACCAGCTTGCCGCTGTGGTACCGGAACAATTGGCATCACTCCATTGGAATCCCGGTTTGCGACGGCAGCTTCTCGCTGAGCTGATCAATTATTACAAATTGCATATACCCGGTTTCAAAGGGCTCAAGTCGCACGAAATCCTAAGGGTAGTATTGGCTTGAAGAAGCTGATGTGCCTTATCGTAAGGTGAAATTGACCTGACCGATCAGATTTGAACCCTCGTAAATATCAACAGCATAAACGCCTTCCTGAAGTTCCTGGGTATCGCGTTTATCCCAATATACACATACTTCCTGGTTCTGATTTTGATAGTCAATGGTTTCCATGATGGAATATTGCAATCTTTCTCCCTGAACCACAAAAGAATATTCATCACCCCGTCCTTTTGCCAAAATCTTACGATCGGGTGCTGCTATGCGTATATAGATGTTTTTTGTTCCGGATTCCACCACTTTATTTTCGGCGAGGGTAAAGCAAATCCTAACGCGTTCCACTCTTTTCACCTTATCGGTCTCAAGTTCTCTGTTGCTGCCGCGCTGACGAACTCCAACCGCAGAAACATTGAAGGTACGCATTTCGGCAGCCATTTCAACCACATCGGTAAGCTCCTCTTTAACTTTGCTTAGCTGGATATTGCGTTTGCGTTCCAGATTGTATTCTTCCCTAATGCGTTCGTTTTCCTCTGTAAGCTCACGATTTACGGTGTACAAGGAATCCATCTGCCTGACATAGCCCTGTGAAATCACCTGAAGCTGCTCGAGTTTCTTTTTTATCTTGTAATATTCCCATTGGGTATTAAGCAGTTTTTTAATCTCGATGGCATTGGCCTGTATCACGCTATCTTTGGCGACAAGCGAATCAGCAAGTGCCCCGTAAGCTTCTTTGGTTTGGTTGTGTGCCACGATCAGGCTGTCAACCTCACGCACCAGGGCAATGCGCTGATGTTCTTTTTCTTCCTGCAACACACGCAAATTCGATTTGGTCGAAATCAGCCAAATAGATAAGCCAATGATTATCAATGCAAAAATTGCAAGAATGATGTATAACCATCTGGTTGCATTAGGCGATGGGATTGGCTGATTTTGAGCGTGCTTTTCCATGTTTCTTATGTTTCCATTACGTTATGCAAAAATAGTGCAAATCAACGATATTTGCAAGTTGTATTCCAAATCAATAACGTCATCTCAAATGACCGAAAACGCTTTAAAAAGACTCTTTATTGCCCTTCCGCTTCCGGATCAGGAACCTTTGATTGAGCTACTTGAGAAGCTCAGGAATCAATTGGGGCACGAAAAAATCAACTGGGTGAAAACGGAAAACCTTCATCTTACCTTAAAATTCCTGGGTCCGGTTCGCAAAGACTTGATCCCTCAGATAATTTCGGCAACAAAGGGCTGCATATTACATCACAAAAATTTCACCCTCGATTTTAACAAAACCGGGGTCTTCGGCAGCAGATACGATCCAAAAGTGATTTGGCTGGGTACAAATACGCCTCCCGAAGAACTTTTTTCCTTAACCGAAAACCTGCTCAGTCAAATGGATAGAATAGGTTTTAAGCGCGACAGACAAAATTTTGTTCCTCACCTCACATTGTGCAGGATCAAACAGCTGAATCAAAAATCACTGTTCCAGCAAGTGGTGCAGAACATCCCGCAGCAGACTTACCTCAAAACCACAATCAAAGAAGTTAGGCTGTACGAAAGCATCCTGCATAAAACCGGGCCGGAATATCAGATTGTGGAGCGATTTAGCCTGACTTGATTTTACGATTCCATTATAGTGAGGCACACTTTTACTGAAACGCCTAAATCATTTATATAAACACAGATACGCTGTATCTTCGCTTACTTCAACTTTGAATTTTGTGTTTTTGTCAACAATAAAAGTTTGACCGGCCATGAAGGTTTCCGGCTGTGTTTTTCCGGGCAAAACAACTTTCATTTCTCCTGTAACCACCGTCATATGTTCGATGGTTGAGGTTCCAAATTCGTAAGCTCCGGCAGCCATCACACCAATAGTGGCAGGAGTTGAAGCAGTTTCAAATGCAACGGATTTTACTTTTCCGTCAAAATACTCATTCGTTTTAAACATGATAAAATAGGTTTTGGTAAAATCAACAACTATTCCGAATAGCCAAATAACTTCCTGGCTTTGATTCTTTTGGCGATAAATACAGGCACCTGCGACTCCCAACTTGGATCACCCAGCCGGAGCAACTCGAGCACTTCGTGGGAACGGATCGACAAAAAATGGGGTTGTGCGTCCCGGATATCAATGATCTTACGGTTTTCGAGCAAATGCTGATAGAGATATTTTACCTGTACATCCCATTTAAGGTCCTGGCTTTGAAGTTGTTTGTTGTTTTTGGGATTTAAAACAGGATAAAGATAAACTTTAACATTTATCGGGAACAGCTTGCCCAAAGCTTCGAGTATGCCTCCTTTTAAATCAGTATAATAGCTTTCGTCCATCACCTTTTCAAAAGTATCGAGCCCGATCACAAGGCGAAGCTTTATCGTTCTGAACTGCGAAAGATAACTTACCAGTTTGTAAAACTCCCTGAAATTACTAACCATCACATGCTGGCCCATCTCATTGAGCAGATCAACTCTTTCCAGAAAATCTCGTTCGTCAAAATCATCTTTTTCAAACAGGTTGTTCAGCGTGATCTCACATAAGGAGAGGGTATTGGATTTATCATAATCTTCATCCTTTTTGAACAAGCTGTAACTGGTTTTTAGCATATCGGTAGTTACATAAGTTACCGGACGAAAGCTACCCCTGAACAACAAAACGTTTTTCTTATATAACATATCATCCGGCTCTTGCACATCGCCATAGCGATCGAACATAATGGCTTTTGTCATACCATTTTTCACCAGTTGTACCCCAAGCAGGCGGTTATCAACATAGTTCAGTTCCGGACCACTCATGTGTATCATGGTGATGGCCAGCCGGTCGCTGCTAAGGTTATCCATCAGCGATTGCAAAAAGGCATTAGGCCTGCCAGACAAATAAAAACACGCATAAATCAGATTCACACCTAATATTCCGAGTGTATTTTGCTGAAGCACATTATCATTTTCCAAAAGTCGTACATGCAAAATAACCTGGTTGTAATCACTGCCCTCACAAAGCTGAAAACGAACACCCATCCAGCCGTGGCTCACATTATCCTTGAAAAAATTTAGGGTTGAAACCGTATCGGCAAACGTAAAAAAACGGGTTTCTGATTTCACTTTGTGCTGCAGTAAACGTGTAAGTTCTTCATATTCGGCATCAAGCATTAATAACAAACGCTCGCGCGATACATATCTTTTTGCACTTTTATCCTTGCAGTAAATTGCATCGCTATAACTTTTGTCGTAAGCCGAAATGGTTTTGGCGATAGTGCCTGATGCTCCTCCCGCATGAAAAAAATTACGTGCAACTTCCTGTCCTCCGCCAATCTCGGCAAAACTGCCATAAATGCTTGAGTCGAGGTTTATCTGTAAGGCTTTACTATTTGTGGCAAGAATTTCGCTGGCACCTGTCATATACATCTTTTCTTATCGCGGCAAAGATAAGGCTTTCAACTTTCCATCCTGATTTAACATGCTGTTGCCTCTGGAGAAATCCAGTATTTTCAACTGTCCGAATGTGAACAACACAACCATAAAACCGAACAAAACTTATCATTGAATAATAGATTAAAATGTGTTATTGTATTAATTAAGAGCAACTTAAACAAGTCTGGCATAAAAATAGGTTAGCACACTAAATATTTTAAAAGGATCACTATAATAATCTAAAAACGGATACATCTGCATACAAACAATCCGGAGTATTTTTAATCCCAAAACCAAACACAATGCTTAAAAATTATCTGAAAAGTGCCTGGCGCAATATTCAAAAACAAAAATTTTATGCTTTGCTCAATTTGCTTGGATTAAGTTTGGGTTTGACTGCCGCAATTTTTATCATGCTCTACCTACACGACGAACTGCAATACGACAAACACCATGCAAAATATGAGCGGATATACCGCGTCAACTCACATTTTAAGATTGGCGATATGGATGATCGTTTTGCAATTGCTGCAGTACCAATAGGGCCATCATTCAAACTTGAGTTTCCGGAAGTAGCTGAAATGACTCGTCTTACACCCTCAGAAGACTTTTTACTTCGTCCGGCTAATCGTGATTACTACGAACGGCACATTTTCTTCGCGGATTCAACTGTTTTCAACATTTTTTCGCATGAATTTATTTATGGAAATCCAAAAAATGCACTCAACGAATCAAATTCAATTGTCCTTACCGAATCATTATCCCGTAAGTTTTTTGGTGATCAAAATCCCGTTGGAGAGCTTATAGAATCAGGATTGAACAAAACCCTCAAAGTTACGGCTGTGATTAGCGATCTTCCACTAAACAGCCATATGCGCTACGAAGGTTTGATTTCGATGCTGAGCTTAAGCGAAGGCAATAATACAGATTTCAACAGCTTCGAGCCTGAAGCTTTTTGGAATATTGGAGTTTACACCTTTGTTTTGTTGCACCAAAACAGTTCGCCCGAAGCCCTCACACAAAAATTTCCATCCTTCTACGAAAAATACATGAAATCGCTTGGCGATCAGATCAACGCCAGCTTTTTACCCGACCTGATGCCCCTTGCCAAAGTTCACCTGCATAGCGATTACGAAGCCGACTTTGCAACAGGCAATATGGCCTATATCTATATTTTTGGAGCAGTAGGCCTGTTTTTATTGCTACTTGCAGCCATCAATTATATGAATATGGCAACCGCACGTTCGGTGAGGCGGGCGCGCGAAGTGGGGATACGAAAAGTATCGGGAGCACAACGCAAACAGCTGATAGGTCAGTTTTTTGCTGAATCATTCTTTATGGTATTTCTTGCCGCTCTGATGGCCATCGTACTTTTAAACTTACTACTTCCCGACTTTAATCAACTTGCTAACAAAAGCATCCCTTACAATGCCTTGCTCGAACCTGGGCTTTTAATTGGCCTACTGGTTATTCTTGGTTTCACTGCCTTGCTTTCAGGAAGTTATCCGGCGATGTTTTTATCCTCCTTTAAACCTGTTACCGTTTTGCGCGGATCACTGACCAATTCAGGCAAAAAGTCAAATCTGCTCAGACGAATACTTGTCGTAATCCAATTTACAATTGCAACAATACTCATGATAGGAACCTTTGTAGTGCACGAACAATTGCAGTTTCTGAAAGAAAAAGAACTTGGTTTCGAACGCAAAAACCAATTGGTGCTGCAACTGCAGGATACTACTTTCCGCAACAAGCTGGAGCCTTTTAAGGCAGCCCTGCTTCAAAATCCGGCCATTTCGAGCCTTAGCAATGCCAATGGAATTCCGGGACAAACTTCGATGAAAATTGTGATGCAACTCGAATCGGAAACAGGCTGGAATACCCAGGCGGTGATGATGACATTAACCGATTTTGATTACCTGAAAACTTTTGGCATTAAGTTGATAAAAGGTCGTGATTTCGACCAAAGTATGGGAACCGACAAGCAGGAAGCTGCAATAGTGAATGAGGCTTTTATCAGACAATTCGGCTGGATAGATAATCCGCTTGGTAAAAAAATCCTCATTGGTGCTGATGCTAACGGAGAAGGAGGCCGGCCCCTGAAAGTAATTGGTGTGGTAGCAGACTATCATTTTCAGTCGTTGCACAATCCTATCGAACCCTATTTGATTACCCTTACCGAAAATCCACGCCATTTGCTTACCATCAGTTTTCAAAACAGTAAAAGTGCCGAAGTAATAAGTTATGTGAATCAGCAATGGGATTTGTTTGCCTCCGGAAAACCTTTCGATTATAAGTTACTAGATCAAATTCTGGCAGAAAATTACGAAGCAGAATCACGTATTAACCTGATTTTCACTATAGCTACTCTGTTGACAATTTTTGTTGCCTTACTTGGCCTTTTAGGCCTCACCTCTTATGTTGCTGAACAAAAAACCAAGGAAATAGGAATCCGTAAAATTTTGGGAGCCTCATCGCTCAACTTGTTTCGTATGCTTTTTCAGGAGCTTGGTATCTTGATCGGCATTGCATTTCTGCTGGCCGTGCCACTTTCGTGGTGGCGTATTCAAATATGGCTCGAAAGCAGTTTCGCTTATCACATTACAGTAAAGGCAGAGGTTTTTATCCTGGCCGGATTAATAGCTTTTGGTGCCGGTTTGATCACGATGAGTTTCCACTTATACAGGGTGATCAGTAATAATCCTGTTGAAGCCATAAAAAGTGAATAAATTTCGTCCTTGCAAGGCTTTTCCTATGCTTGCAAGAACAAGATGACAATCAGCTTATTTTCAGGTTATTGAATCCTTAATAAGATTTCAAATAATAATACCTCTCCATTGGATTTATATTATAAAAAACACTGCATATATTGCTGCAAGCCTGCAAGCTGCTCCTGAAACGAGTGGCTTACAGTGCATTTGCTGTTAATTCATCTGCTTGAATATAAGGCAAAATGAAAAAAATAAACTAGCTTTGCACCCAATTTTTTAAGACTATCTCAAACGCTATTATGAAGCCCACTTATAAGGAATACAAGCAGCTGGATTTAAAACAAATAGGTGACGAAATCCGTGAATTTTGGGAGCAGGAAAACATCTTCAAAAAAAGCCTCGACACCCGACGGGGCAACGAAGCCTTTGTGTTTTATGAAGGTCCACCTTCTGCCAACGGCATTCCTGGAATCCATCATGTTATGGCACGTGCCATCAAAGATATTTTTTGTCGTTATCAAACCCTTAAAGGAAAATTTGTGGACCGTAAAGCTGGCTGGGATACTCACGGCTTGCCGGTTGAGATTGGCGTAGAAAAAAGTCTGGGAATTACAAAAGAAGATATCGGCAATAAAATCACTGTTGAAGATTATAACAAAGCCTGCCGCACCGAAGTGATGAAATACAAGGATCTTTGGGACGAACTCACCAAAGCGATGGGCTATTGGGTTGATCTGGACCACCCATACATCACTTTCGACAACAAATACATCGAAACAGTATGGTACCTGCTTTCTAAACTTTATGAGAAAGATCTGCTTTACAAAGGTTATACCATACAACCTTATTCGCCTGCTGCCGGCACCGGGCTTAGCACACATGAACTCAACCAGCCCGGATGCTATCGGGATGTGAAAGATACTTCGGCCACCGCACAGTTCAAAGTTATTCGCAATGAAAAAACAACTTTTATCAAAGCTGAAAGCGATATTCCTCTTTATTTCCTGGCCTGGACCACCACACCCTGGACTTTGCCTTCGAACACCGCGCTGGCTGTTGGTTCTAAAATTGACTATCAGCTCATAAAGTCCTTTAATCCTTACACTGGAGAACCAGTTCAGCTCATCATGGCCAAAGACCTTGTGAATGCTTATTTCGACCCTTCGATGAAAGACGTTGAACTGTCAACCTACAAAAACGGTGACAAAAAAATTCCATTTGTCATCCTGGATGAATTCAAAGGCGAACATCTTAAAGATATTCATTATGAGCAACTTATACCGTGGGTAAAACCTATGGGAGACGCTTTTAGGGTGATCACCGGTGATTTCGTTACTACCGAAGACGGAACCGGAATCGTGCATATTGCTCCAACATTTGGTGCTGATGACGATCGGGTGGCCAAACAATCGGGTATAGTGCCACTTATACTTCTGGATAAAGAAGGCATGCGCAGACCCATGGTTGACTTGCGTGGCTGTTTTTTCCGTATCGAAGATCTGGATGATGATTTTGTGAAAAACTTCGTCAATTCCAATCTTTACAGTGAGTATGCAGGCCGGCCAGTGAAAAATGAATACGATAGCAATCTTGCAGCCGATGCCCCATCGCTGGATGTGGATATTGCTGTAATGCTAAAAAAGGAAAACAAAGCCTTCCGTATCGAAAAGTTTACCCACAGTTACCCGCATTGCTGGCGAACCGATAAGCCTGTGCTTTATTATCCGCTGGATAGTTGGTTTATTCGTACCACAGCCTTCAAGGAACGAATGCTCCAACTTAACAGCACCATCAACTGGAAGCCTAAATCAACAGGTGAAGGTCGCTTTGGCAACTGGCTCGAAAACCTGGTTGACTGGAACCTTTCACGCTCAAGATTTTGGGGAGTGCCTTTGCCAATCTGGACCACTGAGGACCGCACCGAACAACGCATCATTAGCTCTGCTGCCGAACTGAAAACCGCCATTGACGAAGCCATTGAAGCCGGCCTTATGCAAAACAATCCGTTGGAACAATATGACAAGAATGATTTCAGTGCCGAAAATTATGCTCGTTTCGACCTGCACCGGCCTTATGTTGACAAAATCGTACTGCTGAGTAAAAGCGGCAATCCCATGTATCGCGAACCCGATTTGATCGATGTGTGGTTCGATTCGGGAGCCATGCCCTATGCGCAACTGCATTATCCTTTTGAAAACAAGGAATTGTTTGAAAAGAATTTCCCGGCCGACTTTATTGCCGAAGGCGTTGATCAAACCCGCGGTTGGTTCTTTACACTACATGCCATCGCTGCCATGCTCTTCGATTCGGTTGCCTACAAAACTGTTGTTTCAAATGGCCTGGTGCTTGATAAAAACGGCAACAAAATGTCGAAACGTTTGGGCAATGCCGTTGATCCCTTCGAAACCATCAACAAATACGGACCGGACGCCACGCGCTGGTATATGATCACCAATGCACAACCCTGGGATAATCTGAAGTTCGACTTAAATGGCCTGGATGAAGTGCGCCGCAAATTCTTCGGGACGCTATATAATACCTACGCCTTCTTTGCGCTTTATGCCAATATTGACGGATTCTGTTACAAAGAAGATGACATCCCTCATCATGAACGTCCTGAAATTGACCGATGGATTTTGTCTGAACTTAACTCGCTGATATTGATTGTGGACGAATCATTGGAGCAATACGAACCCACACGGGCTGGCAGGGCTATTCAGGATTTTGTGGATGAGCATCTGAGCAATTGGTATGTGCGACTTTCGCGCAGAAGATTTTGGAAAGGCCAATATACACACGATAAAATCTCGGCTTACCAAACGCTTTATACTTGTTTGGATACCATTGCAAGACTGATGTCGCCCATTGCACCTTTCTTTAGCGAAAAACTTTATCTTGATCTGAACGACGTTAGCAATAAAGACCAGCATGAAAGTGTGCATCTTACTCTCTTTCCTGTAGCAGATTCAACTCTGATTGACAAAGACCTTGAAGAACGCATGCAAATGGCTCAACAAATCTCCTCAATGGTGCTATCGTTGCGAAAAAAATCAAATATCAGGGTGAGGCAACCACTAAATAAAATTATGGTGCCTGTATATAATGCTGCCATGCAGCAACAACTTGACAAAGTTGCCGATCTGATACTCTCGGAAGTCAATGTGAAAACCATAGAATATCTTGGAGAAGAAACCAGTATGCTGGTCAAGAAAATAAAACCAAACTTTAAAAGTCTGGGGCCAAAATACGGTAAGTTGATGAAACAGATTGCCGGAGTTTTTGCGACATTTAGCCAGGATGACATACGCGATTTTGAAAAAAACAAAGGAACACAACTGCAGATTGACGGACAGGAAGTTGTATTGGATTTGACTGATGCCGAAATACTTACAGAAGACATCCCGGGATGGATGGTAAGCACTCAGGATATGCTCACAGTAGCACTTGACATTACCATTACACCACAACTGGCTGATGAAGGCCTTGCCCGCGAACTCATCAACAGGGTTCAAAACATGCGGAAAGATCAGGGATTGGAAGTCACTGATAAGATAATTCTTAGTATCGAAAACAATAGTTCTGTGCGCCTGGCCGTTGAACAGTTTAAGGAATATATTTGTTCAGAAACATTGGCACAACTCGAATGGGTGGATACGAATACTGCTGTCCATTTTACAGAAGTTGAACTAATTGATAACATGAATGTTAAACTAAATATACACAAAGCTTAACAGCTTTTTTTTGAAAAGATTACACTAATTCAGAGTATTTACCTTATATTTATACCGGAATAAAACCTTATGCGTAAGGGAGGTAGATAACTAAACACTTTATAGTTATGAAAGAGCAAGAGAAAATTCAGAATACAGAATCAAAAAAGAATCGCTATTCTGATGAGGAGCTGGAAGAGTTCAGAGATATTATTTTGAATAAACTGGAAAAAGCAAAATCCGATCTTAAATTACTTACAGAAGCTATTTCTACAGGTGATGAAAACGGTACGGACGACACTTCTCCTACATTCAAAGTATTAGAAGAAGGCTATCAGGTGCTGTCGAAAGAGGAAAACGGAAGGCTTGCTGCCCGCCAGCAAAAGTTTATCAACAACCTTGAGAATGCCTTGATACGCATCGAAAACAAAACTTATGGCATTTGCAGGGTTACCGGCAAACTCATTCCCAAAGAACGTTTGCGTATCGTACCCCATGCAACCCTAAGCATTGAGGCTAAACTTCAACAACCAAGAGCTTGAATCAAAGGGTACATTGGATTAGTCACATTTCAAAATAAAAAACCAGCATCCCTTTTTAAGTCAAATTAACAATTTAGATTTAAGAAGGGATAAATGCTTCATGTAAAAAAACATTCCACCTTGAAAAAGCCCTTACTCATTGTTTTTTTGGTTTTATTGCTAGATCAGGCACTTAAGTTTTATATTAAACTGAACATGACCATCGGGCAGGAGATTCTCATTACCGATTGGTTTATCATACATTTTACTGAGAACAATGGAATGGCTTTTGGGTTTGAATTTGCAGGTGAATGGGGCAAGCTGGCTTTAAGTATTTTCAGGATACTGGCTGTGATAGCTATTTTTATTTATCTGGTGATCCTAAGCCGAAAAAAAACACGCGCAGGGGCAATCTTTGGTTTGTCAATGATTATGGCAGGTGCACTTGGCAATATTATCGACAGTGCCTTTTATGGATTAATTTTCAGTGCCAGCAGTTATCATACCGTGGCCACTTTGCTTCCTGAAGCAGGAGGTTATGCCAGTTTCTTGCATGGAAAAGTGGTTGATATGTTTTATTTTCCCTTATTAATCTTAAATCAGGCAGAAGCACCCGCATGGATACCTGATTTTATTTTTGGAAATGATGGTTATTTTATCTTTTTCCGACCTGTTTTCAACATTGCCGATGCCGCCATCACAACAGGTGTATTGTGGCTCTTGCTTTTTGAACGCAATTTTTTGAAAGGTCACTAAATCATAAGCTTCATTTTTTGCAAAAAACCAGCATTTTACCCTATTTAAAACGAATTGAAATAGTATCTTTGCGCCAAATTTCTATCCACCTAAACCTATTGTAACCCACATGAGTAAGACAATAAGCGGACGTATTGCACAGATCATCGGACCGGTGATTGACGTAGCCTTCGAACAAGAATCAGATCTTCCCAACCTGCACGATGCATTGGAAATTACCCGTGAAAACGGCGAAACACTTATCCTTGAAGCACAACAGGCCATAGGCGAAAATACGATCAGGGCCATTGCCATGGACTCTACTGACGGTTTAAGACGCGGCATGAAGGTAGTTGCACTGGGCAGCCCCATCTCGATGCCTACAGGCGATGAAATCAAAGGCCGTCTTTTTAATGTTATCGGCAAACCCATCGACGGGCTGAGTGAAATAAAAAGTAAGACTTCTTACAGTATTCACAGGGATCCACCGAAGTTTGAAAACCTCACAACACAGAGTGAAGTACTCTACACGGGTATCAAAGTAATTGACCTGATCGAGCCATACGCCAAAGGAGGAAAAATTGGCTTGTTTGGTGGAGCTGGTGTTGGCAAAACAGTGATCATCATGGAATTGATCAATAATATTGCCAAAACTTATTCGGGCATGTCAGTATTTGCAGGCGTAGGCGAACGCACACGTGAAGGAAATGACCTTTTGCGTGAGATGATCGAATCCGGCGTTATCAGGTATGGAAAAGAATTCCAGAAAAATATGGAAGAAGGTGGATGGGATTTGTCGAAAGTTGACCCAAAAGAGTTGGGGCAATCACAAGCCACACTGGTGTTCGGACAGATGAATGAACCACCAGGAGCCCGTGCCAGAGTTGCTTTGAGCGGACTAACACTAGCCGAGTATTTCCGTGATGGTGATGAAGAAACCGGTGGAAAAGATATCCTTTTCTTTATCGACAATATTTTCCGTTTCACTCAGGCAGGTTCTGAAGTATCAGCCTTGCTCGGACGTATGCCTTCTGCTGTAGGTTATCAGCCCACTTTGGCGACCGAAATGGGAATGATGCAGGAACGTATCACTTCCACCAAACGTGGTTCTATCACTTCGGTTCAGGCGGTATATGTGCCTGCAGATGACCTTACCGACCCTGCTCCTGCCACCACATTTGCTCACCTTGATGCCACAACGGTATTGAATCGTAAAATCGCTGAACTTGGCATTTATCCTGCTGTGGATCCACTAGATTCCACTTCACGAATTCTTACTCCTGAAGTAGTTGGTGAAGAACACTATAAAACTGCACAGGAAGTAAAAAATATTTTGCAGCGTTACAAAGAATTGCAGGATATCATTGCTATTCTTGGTATGGATGAACTTTCGGAAGAAGACAAGCTTATCGTGCATCGTGCCCGTCGCGTACAGCGATTCCTTTCACAACCCTTCCATGTTGCCGAGCAGTTTACCGGCATCCCCGGAACAGTTGTTAGCATCGAAGATACCATCAAAGGCTTTAAAATGATCATGAACGGCGAAGTGGATGAATATCCCGAAGCAGCCTTCAACTTGGTTGGCACCATTGAAGAAGCCATTGAAAAAGGCAAGAAACTGATGGCTGAAAGTAACGCATAATTCTAATTTTCTGCTATGAAACTAGAAGTTATCACACCCGACACCACCTTGTTTGAAGGAGAAGTGGAGCTGGTTCAGCTTCCCGGATTGGATGGATTATTTGAAATACTGAATAACCACGCACCTATGATTGCTGCACTGGGAAAAGGCCGAATCAAGTTTCAGCAAAGCGATCGCAAGGATCAGTTCCTGGAAATCAATGGTGGCGTACTTGAGGTGTTGCACAACAAAGTACTGGTGTTGGCAGAATAATAAAGAAAGCATACAAAAAAGCCGGCTCTGTATATTACATGGCCGGCTTTATTTTTCTTAAAAGAGGCTGTTTTCTATACAGCTGACGGACTTGGTGCCGCAGCTGTCATTGCTTCCAGCTCTTTATCGATGTGGAACATACCACCTTTTTGGTCGCCAACCAGATTGAGCTTATCCAGGATAGTGCTCATGGTGCTTTCTTCTTCAATCTGCTCGTTGATATACCATTGCAGGAAGTTTCCGGTTGTAAAATCTTTTTCTTCCAGGGTGATCGCATACACATCGTTGATCGATTCAGTGATGTACTGTTCGTGTTTCATCACTTTCTGAAACACATCAACCAGGGAATTATAGCTGGCTTCGGGTGTTTCCAACGCGCCAATCACAGCCTTTCCGCCACGATCATTTACATAATGAACAAGCTTAAGCTGATGCATGCGTTCTTCATCCGACTGGCGATACAGGAAAGCAGCCGCTCCTGGATATCCGTTTGCTTCGCACCAGATGGCCATTGCCAGATAAATCCTTGACGAATGTTCTTCTTTTAAAATTTGTGCATTTAATGCATCTTCAACTTTTTTCTTTAACATAACTTTCGAGTTTTAGTAATAAAACAACTTAACTCCCTGCCAGGTTCATTCTAAATTATTTCTTAACCCATTTTAACCATTCAGGGCGTTGGCTCCACCAACAATTTCAAGGATTTCGTTTGTGATGGCAGCCTGACGGGCTTTGTTATAACTTAATTTCAGGTCCTTAAGTAATTCTGTAGCGTTATCAGTGGCTTTATGCATGGCAGTCATTCGTGCACCATGTTCGGAGGCAAAGCTGTCGAGCAACATTTTGTAAACCTGAATTTTTAATGTTTTAGGAATCAGTTCATCCAAAATTTCATCCTTGCCGGGTTCGAAGATGTAGTCCACACCTTCGGGCTGTTTGATTTCATCATTCACAGGCATTTCGACCGGAAGAAACTGTTCGTGGATCAAAAGCTGTGTGGCTGCATTCTTGAATTGGTTATACACAAATATGATCTGATCAAATACGCCTGCCACAAAAACGTCCATCAATTCTTGCGCAATGGGAACTACCTCAGTAAAAACAAGGTTATCAAATACAGCATGATTGGCTTTATAAATGCTGAATTTCCGACTTTTAAAGAAATCTTCTCCTTTTTTACCAATACAAAAAACTTTCAGATTTCCTGCCTTATGCTGGGCTTCATAGTCTTCGTTGATCAACTTCACAGTTGCCCGAATCACATTCGTATTGAAAGCACCGCACAAGCCGCGATTTGATGTTACAGGCACAAGCAAAATCTTTTCGGCTGGCCTTACCACCGCATACTTATTATCGTCAGCCTGCTCAACGCTTCGATTCAAATCCTGCATCAATTCCTGCAGTTTGGCTGCATAAGGCCGCATGGTCGTAATCGCATTTTGAGCGCGGCGCAATTTGGAAGCAGCCACCATTTTCATTGCACTGGTGATTTGCTTTGTCGAGTTGACGGACTCAATACGTGTTCTTACTTCTTTTAAATTGGCCATCCTTTGAATGGTTTATTTTTGATGCTCTATGGACTATTTTTCGTACGTAGCCGCAATATCAGCTGCTACCTTACTCAATTTTTTAACTATTTCATCGGTGTATTTTCCTGCCTTCAGATCGTTCAATACGTCTTTATGATGCTCTTCGAGCTGATGCAGGAAGGTATCCTGAAAATCATTTACTTTATTTACCGGCACTTTTCTGAGCATATTTTGTGTTCCACAGAAAATGATTGCCACCTGATTTTCCACCTTCATTGGCGAATATTGAGGCTGCTTGAGGATCTCCACATTGCGGCGACCTTTGTCCAAAACCGCCATTGTAGCAGCATCCAGATCGGAACCAAACTTCGAAAAAGCTTCCAGCTCACGAAACTGCGCCTGATCGAGTTTCAAGGTACCTGCAACCTTTTTCATGGATTTAATCTGTGCATTACCTCCCACACGCGATACCGAGATACCCACATTAATTGCTGGCCGGATTCCGGCATTAAATAGATTGGTTTCGAGGAAGATCTGTCCGTCAGTAATGGAGATCACATTGGTGGGGATATAAGCCGAAACGTCGCCCGCCTGTGTTTCAATAACCGGAAGAGCTGTAAGCGATCCGCCACCTTTCACCATAGGTTTGATGCTTTCGGGCAGGTCGTTCATGTTTTGGGCGATCTCGTCCGAGTTGATTATCTTGGCAGCACGTTCGAGCAGACGTGAATGGAGATAAAATACATCACCAGGATATGCTTCGCGTCCCGGTGGACGACGTAATAGCAGCGAAACTTCGCGATAAGCCACTGCCTGCTTGGAGAGGTCGTCATAAATCACCAATGCCGGACGTCCTGTATCGCGGAAAAACTCTCCTATTGCGGCACCTGCAAAAGGTGCATAAAACTGCATGGCAGCCGGATCGGAGGCTGTTGCCGAGATTACCACACTATAAGGCATGGCACCATTATCTTCGAGTGTTTTTACGATTTGAGCAACAGTGGATCCCTTTTGTCCAATAGCTACATAGATACAATAAACTGGCTCACCTCTATCGTAAAACTCTTTTTGATTCAGGATGGCATCAATAGCAATCGCTGTCTTTCCGGTCTGGCGGTCGCCGATGATCAGCTCGCGTTGACCACGTCCGATTGGGATCATGGCATCGATGGCCTTGATACCCGTTTGAAGTGGTTCGTTAACCGGTTGTCTGAAAATTACACCAGGAGCTTTACGTTCGAGAGGCATCTCAAAGGTTTCACCGCTTATGTCGCCCTTTCCATCAATAGGTTCGCCCAGTGTATTGATTACACGGCCCAGCATCCCTTCACCTACTTTAAGTGAAGCAATGCGACCCGTGCGTTTTACGGTATCGCCTTCATTGATATCTTCGCTGTCGCCCAAAAGCACCACCCCTACGTTGTCCTCTTCGAGGTTGAGTACAATGCCCATCAGGCCATTTTTTTCAAATTCAACAAGCTCGCCCGATTCGGCATTTCCCATACCATAAACACGGGCAATGCCATCGCCGATCTGTAGAACAGAACCTACTTCTTCCAATACGGCATCGGTTTTGAATCCGGCCAGTTCCTGACGTAGAATCGCTGATACTTCTGCGGGTTTTATAGTTGCCATAATTCCGTTATTGTTGCGTTAAAATCCTTTTATAAATAAGTTTTTATCAAATTCTTTATGAAGCCTTGAGATGACCTTGCTGATGCTGGCATCGTACTGATAATCCTGCATTCGTAGTTTAAATCCTCCAATAATTTCAGGATCAATTTTTTGCTGCAACTGCAAAGTCTTTTGTGTACGTGCTTCCATTACTTTCAACATTTTGCTGCTCAATGTCCCATCAATGGCTGAAGCAGTTGTTACCTCAACGATTGCAATATTTTTGTATTCGAGATAACTTTCATAAAACTGCTGTGCAATATCATGTATTTGTTCTTCACGACCTTTGCGAATAAGGATATCCAGAAAAGCCTGACTTCTTTTGTCAATTTTCCCTTCGAACACCTTTTTTATGACCGCATTTTTGCGAACAGGCGGAATCACCGGGCTTGCCATCATGCGTCTGAGTGGTCTGTTTTCGGTCATTACATCAGCCACCAGCTTCATATCATCCTTAACAGCTTCCAGCTTTCCGTCTTCAACGGCAAGATCAAAAAGTGCTTTGGCGTATCTTCTGGCCAGTAGAATGTTTTTCATCTTAATATTGATTTTGCTCGTGGCGAATTAGTTCAACTGTTTATCATCAATCAGCTTTTCGATATAGGCCTTTTGGGCATCGGACGATTTCATTTTTTCGCGCAAAACCATTTCTGCAATATCAATGGAAATTTCTGCAATCTGATTTTTGATGTCGGTAATGGCTGCTTTACGCTCATTCTCGATACGCACCTTCGCATTTTCAACAATCCGATCAGCTTCATCATTGGCTTTCAGACGGGCTTCATCCAGCATTTTATCGCGCAATTTGCGGGCTTCCATCATCAGCTGGTCTCGTTCTTCCTTTGCTTTTTTAAGCAAGGCTTCATTATCTATTTGAAGCTTTTTCATTTCTTCATGTGCACGATCGGCTGCCAGAAGTGCTTCTTCAATATGTTTTTCGCGGTCTTTAAGTGCCTGAATAATAGTCGGCCAGGCAAACTTCTTCAGGATGAAGAAAACCGCTCCAAAGGCCAGGGTCATCCAAAAAATCAGTCCAAATCCGGGATTTACAAGTTCCATCTGTTATTTTTGTTAAGCATTAATACACCTAATGAAATAAAAACCCGACTTTGCAACCAACCGTTGCAAAGTCGGATAAAAGTAGCTGTTACATGAAAACGATCAGTAGACAAACCACGATAGCAAAGAAGGCAACGCCTTCGATAAGTGCAGCCGACACGATCATGTTTGAACGAATGTCGCCTGCAGCTTCGGGCTGACGTGCAATAGATTCCAATGCACTACGGCCAATCTGGCCGATACCCATACTGGCACCGATGGTTGCAATACTTGCGGCCAGACCGGCAGCCATTTTTGCAATTGGAGTTAAATCGCTAACTGCTTGTAACAAAATGGTTAATAATTCCATGATTGTAAATATTAATGATTAATAAATGGGTTACTTTTTAATGATGTTCTTCTACTGCCATGCCTAAATAAATGGCTGACAACAACGTAAATACATAAGCCTGGATAAAAGCTACCAGCAATTCCAGGAAGTTAATAAAAATTGAAAGCAGGATAGAAAGGATTGAAATCCCATAACCGGCATAAATACTGGTTTGTCCGAAAACGAAGATCAAACTGATGAAACCAAGTATGATAATGTGTCCGGCAGTGATGTTGGCAAACAAACGCACCATCAACACAAAAGGTTTGGTAAACACACCAACCAACTCAATCACCGGCATCAATGGCAGAGGAATCTTAAGCCACCATGGAACGCCAGGTGTGTTAAAAATATGTGCATAATAGTTTTTATTGCCGGTAAAAGTGGTGATAAAAAAGGTAAACAGAGCTAAAACACCTGTTACAGCAAGATTTCCGGTTACGTTAGCACCAAAAGGAAAAATAGGTATTAAGCCTAACAGGTTGTTGAAGAAAATGAAAAAGAATACCGTAAACAGATAAGGTAAAAATCGTTCGTAATGTTTTTTACCAATTGTCGGCAACGCTACCTCATCACGAATGAATAAAATTAGTGGTTCAATAATGGATTGAAATCCTTTGGGAGCTTTTCGTTCGCGCCTGCGATAAGCTTTTGCAACACCTAAAAAGATCAACACCACAATAGTGCTGTAGATGATAACTGCCAATGAGTTTTTGGTAAGCGACAGGTCGATTGGCTGAACAAAATTACCCTCAGCATCGCGTTTCACAATTTTTCCTTTTAACATGCCTTCCTGGGCTATCTCAAAGCCTTTGTAAGCTGACTTCCCATGATGAAATTTTGATGAAAGAAAGAAATGCCATTCGCCTTCATCATACAGTATCACAGGCAAAGGAACTGTAATGTGCGTATGGCCATAATCAGCAATATGCCATTCATACGCATCAACAATATGGCCGATGATAATTTCTCCGGCATTCAGGTTTGCTTTTTCCATTTCATGCTCAGTATGCTCCGAAATTGTGTGTAAATCTTCGTCAGCGTGCGCATTTAGTGACCAGGCAAAAAAACCAATAAGCAGGATCGTTGCTATGTAACTTATTGATCTGCTTCTAATTATTCCTTTATGGATCGCCATTTATGTGGGTTGATTCAAGGGGTTAGAAATTGGCTGCAATTTTACGAAAGAATCCTTGAATAGGAAAGTATTTTTTACGAATTTCTTTGTAAAGCAGCTTGTTGCATATTATTCTTACCTTTATGGTTCAAAATGACCCATTTAAAATGATTCTAAATTAGCTTATTCTGATGCCTTTGCTGCCAGATTTTTGTATCTTCATTGATTGAAAAAATTTGAAACTCAAACCATAAAACCTGCATATCATGAAAAAACTTTTACCCTTTGTATTTTTATTGATCCTGGGAGCCTGTAACCAATGCCCCACCGATCCGGCTATTGCCAACGAAATAGATACTATTGAAAACCTACTTGAATCTTACGTTATTGCGCTCGAAAACGAAGACTTTAAAATGATCGAGCAAAGCTGGGCAGCTAACGACAGCATCATACTGATCGGAACTGACAGCCATGAAAAGCTAATGGGTTGGGAAAATATCCGCAAAGCTTATCGTAATCAGTTCAACAGCATATCGAACACCCTCATTTCGACCAGCGATCAGTTTATCCGAATCAATTGTACGGGCAACACAGCCTGGTTTACCAAAACGATGAATTATAATTTTATGTACGACAGTGTGGCACACAGCTTCGAAGGAATCCGTTTCACCGGAGTGCTGGATAAAAATTCGGATGACCAATGGAAGCTGGTGCAGGGTCATCTTTCAATTCCGGCTCAGATAAACATTGGTAAATAACCTTGTTAAAGTTTTCATCACAAAAATAGCAAGAGAAAGTTTCGAAAAGCCCTAACTTTGCACCCACTAACCGAAAGCTAAAAAACTATGTCGAAAATCATGGATCCCATTGGCAGGCTGATGGGTTTACGCTACAAATCACATCCCTGGCATGGCGTCGAAATTGGTTCTGATGCACCTGAAGTCGTTATCTGTTTTATTGAGATGGTTCCTACCGATACCGTAAAATATGAAGTGGATAAAGTTTCGGGCTATCTGCGTCTCGACCGGCCACAAAAATACTCCAATGTGGTTCCTGCCCTATACGGCTTTGTGCCACAAACATTTTGTGCCAGCAGGGTTGCCGAGTTCTGCAATCAAAAAACAGGACGTAACGATATCACCGGCGATCGCGATCCTTTGGATATTTGCGTGCTCACTGAAAAAGACATCACACATGGTGATATTTTGGTGCGGGCCAGGCCTATTGGCGGTTTCAGGATGATTGACGGCAACGAAGCTGATGACAAAATTGTCGCTGTGTTGGATAATGATGCCGTTTATAGTGGTTATCGTGATATCACTGATTGCCCCGATCTGGTACTTGACCGATTGAAACATTATTTCCTTACTTACAAAGATTTGCCGGGCAAAGAAAGCAATGTAGAAATAACGCATGTTTATGGCATTGAAGAAGCCCAGGAAGTAATCAGACGTTCGATGGAAGATTACCATCATAAATTTGACAATCTGGACAGTTTTTTGTCTGAAGTATAAAACCAAAAACCCGCAGCCGAATTTCTCCGGCCACGGGCACCAAACCAACACACAACAAAGCGCTACATAGTAGCAGCTTTTATCTTTTCGGTTTCTGAAAGACCTTCGATTATTTCGATATTGATTCCATCAGAAAGTCCGGTTTTAACTTTTCGTTTTTCAAATTGTTGAGGAGCCACTTCGACTTCTACATAAGTTGTATCTTTTTCTATCAAAAGATTACCTTCGTTAATTGCCAGCACCTGATCTTTTCGTTCAAGCACAATATCAGCGTTGGCACTGTATCCCGCCCTGATAAACTGATTTTCTCTCAAATCAACCGCAGCCCTGATTTCGAACTGTATTGTGCCATTTTCTTCTATTCCTTTTGGAGCAATATGTTCCAATACTGCATCAAAAGTTTCATTTTCGATGGCACCAATAGTCATGATAAGTTGCATTCCCTCACTGATCTTGCCAACTTCTGATTCATCCACTTTTCCTTCAAAAATCATCTCGTTCATATCAGCAATGGTGGCAATTACTGTTCCATTGTTGAATGTATTACTTTCTATTACGGAGTTGCCTTCCTCAACGGGCACATCCAGCACCATGCCGTCAATAGTCGAGCGAATCAAAGTGTTTGTTACATTTCCCGCTTTTTTGGTAGCACCTTCGCGAATCAGCTGCAAATTGTCTTCGGCAGTCTCAACTTCTTCGCGTGCGTTACGAAAGGCAATATCATAGGTCAAAAACTCTGCCTCCGGAATAACCTGTTGCTCAAATAAGGATTTATACCTTTCGTGATTTTTACGTGCTTCCTCCAGCTGGATTGTGGCTCTTTTCACACGTGATTCGGCATTGTTGAGGTTGATCATATCAGGTATAATTTTTACCCTGGCAATCAGCTGGTCTTTTTTAATCACATCACCGGGCTCAACAAAAATCTCTTCGATAATCCCGGAAACCTTTGGTGTGATTTCGATTTCTTTTCGCGGAACAACCGATCCGGTAGCTACTGTTTTTCGAATGATGTCTGTTTTGAAAGCTGTTGTTGTTTCATACACCATCGGTTCTGCCTGTGATTTCCTGTAGAGGTAAACAATAGTGCCAATAAATACGACCGCAATCACAAGGATAACAGCAATTTTGAGGATAGTTTTCATAAATAATTGAATTTATTTTGTGTGTTATTTTGATTTATTCATAACGAAGTGCATCAATAGGTTTAATGCTTACTGCTTTGCGCGCAGGCACGAGGCCGGCTAGTACACCTGAAAACACAACTATGGTTAAGGCTACCACAGCAACCTGAAAATCAATAACAGGATGCATAAACATTGTTTCCTGATTGCCAGGTTCGGGAAGGTTCTTGTCGATGAGTTCCATGATAAGCACTCCAAAAACCAGGCCTGCATAACCTGCAATACTGGTTAGTACGACAGATTCTGTTACTATCTGGGTGATCACTTTCAAAGGTGAGGCTCCCAAAGCACGCATGATCCCAATCTCTTTGGTTCGTTCTTTTACAATAACCAGCATAATGTTGGAAATCCCAATCACACCAGCCATCAAGGTTCCAATACCAACAATCCAGATCAGTCCGTTTATGCCCATAAACAATCCCGTCATTTGCTTAAACTCCTTTTCGAGATTCACTGAGCCAACCGCTCTGTGATCGTCAGGGGAAACATTATGTCGTTCTTTCAACAGCCTGGCTGCCTTTTGTTCCACGACACTTACTTCCACATCAGGTTGAGAAGTAAGTGCAAACCAGGCAACAATATTCCCATAATTATAAACTTTCTGCAATGTTGTGAATGGGATATGAATACTTTGTTCTTTGTCGCCACCGAAATTAAAATTCATGTTTTTGGGCTTGAAAACACCAATAACCTGAAAATAAACCCCTCTTATCCTGATGTATTTTCCAATGGGATCTTCCTCCTTTTCAAAAAGCACTTCACGAACCCTTCGGCCGATCACAGCAACCTTTTTTGCCTGATTGATATCGTTTGCATTCAGAAATCGGCCCTGTACCATTTCGGCCGGATCAATTTTGTTCCATTCGGGATAATCCCCATAAATATTAAAAGCACCGGCATTCTGTTTATAAATCACATTGTTACCGGATTGCCGACCGCCACCTTCCAGACGGGGAGCAACCAAACCAATTTCCGGGATATTATCTTTTAATGCCTGAATATCATCGTTTCTGAAATAATACCTTCTGTTACGTGGAAAGCCTTTATAGGGTTCTGTTGTGGGCCGGGTCCACATAAAAACGCTATTCGTGGCCAAATCGCCCATGCCATACGTAATGCCATTTTCGAGCCCATTACCTGATCCAAGCATGATCATCAACATAAAAATGCCCCAAAACACTCCGAATGCTGTGAAGAAAGTTCTGACCTTGTTTTTGGCCAGGCTACTCCATATCTCGTACCAGCGATCACGATCAAACATATCCTATTTATTAATTTGTTTATTCATCCCGCAAAGCTTCGATAGGTTTTATTGCAGCAGCACGCCGGGCAGGAATAAAGCCAGCCAGTGCTCCGGCTATGATCAATAACAAAGTGGCTCCAATCGCAACGGAAATATCAACCTCCGGCTCTCTGAAAAATGGAGTTTGTATATGTTCCGAAACCAACTCGAGCAAGCCTACCCCAATAACCAGCCCGAAGTATCCAGCGAAGGCTGTGATCAAAACTGCCTCCTGCAAAATCAAACTGATAATACTGCCTGGTGTGGCTCCAAGTGCTTTGCGGATACCAATTTCCTTGGTACGGTCTTTCACCACTATCATCATGATGTTGCTAACTCCAACCACACCGGCTATGATCGTACCAATGCCAATCACCCAAATGAAGAGTCTGATACTGGCAAAAAGCTTCTGAAACTTGGTAAACTCTTCAACGCTGTTCCAAAAAAACATGGCATTTTCATCCTCAGGATCATATCTGTGAAGGTTTGCCATTTTTGCTTTGATGTCGTCTTCAATCTTTTTGGCTTCCTTTTCGTTGGCATCACCTACTGTAACCACCATGCCGTGTATATCCCGTTCGCCGCCAAAAACAGTTTGCGCCGTGGCAATGGAAATATAAACCAATTGCATATTGTCGTCTCTTCCATCGTCATCAACAAACACCCCTACCACTTTAAATGGAATACCATTAATCCTGATATACTTTCCCAGTGGATCTTCTGCTTTAAATAACGCATCACTAACCAGCTTGCTGATCAATACATTTTTTTGTTTGAAGCGCTGATCATTTTCATTCAAGAACCTTCCACTCAGCAGGCTAAGTTTTTCAACCTTTTGATAATCGGGGTGTACGCCTCTTATCGTATACGATCCGGATTGTTTTTTGTATGCCAGCACATTGCTCCACACATGGAATCTTCCACTGATCTGATCAAGCCCGTCAACATGTGCATTCAGGTAATCATAATCCTCATTTTTCATTCTGATATTACGCCCGGGCTTGTTTCCTTTGTAGGGTTTGCTTGTTTGCCCGTTCCATATCCAGATGGCATTGGTAGCCGATGAACGAAACTGGTTTTCGACACCTTTTTGTAATCCTATTCCTGAACCCTGCAAAATGATCAGCATAAAAATTCCCCAGGCTACCGAAAAACCGGTCAGAAAAGTACGGAGCTTATTCTTTTCAATGGTATTAAAGATCTCCTGCCATTTGTCAATATCAAACATATGCTGAGCGATTAAATGGTTTTTGCAAACTCAGTATGAGGAACAAAATGACCATTTTTATGATCTTTTTCAATCTTTCCATCGTGCAACCGGATGATACGCTGGGTTTGATGCGCAATATCATTTTCGTGCGTCACAATGATTATGGTAATTCCGCTTTTGTTGATCTGCGTAAAAAGCTCCATCACCTCCTGCGAGGTCACACTATCAAGTGCTCCGGTTGGCTCATCGGCTAGAATCACTTTTGGATTTCCAATGAGGGCACGTGCAATGGCCAACCGCTGTTTCTGCCCACCCGAAAGTTCGTTGGGAAGATGATCAGACCAGGGCAACAAACCAACCTTTTCGAGGTATTCCATGGCAATTTTATTACGCTTGCGCCTTGTAATTCCCTGATAATAGAGCGGAAGGGCTACATTTTCAACCGCATTTTTAAAGCTAATCAAATTAAACGACTGAAATACAAATCCCAGATGTTTGTTGCGCAACTGGGCAGCTTTGGTTTCATTCAGGTCTTTTACCAGCTTACCATCCAGGTAATAATCTCCGCCGTCGTGTACATCAAGCAGGCCTATAATATTGAGCAGCGTTGACTTTCCGGAGCCGGACGATCCCATTACGGCAACCATCTCACCTGATGTAACTTCAAGATCAATCCCTTTTAAAACATGTAAACTACTGTTACCGGTTTGATAACTTTTATGTATGCCATTGAATTTAATCATGTTGTGGTCGGATATTGGTACTATCACAAAATTTGACAACAGAATATCATAAACAATGCCAAAAAATTTTAACGCATTGTATTACTGTAATTTAAAACTAATGTTTTTATGAAGTTTACCCGAATACCAGGTACAAAAAGTGTGCGTGACCGCTCAGAAGTATTCGATTTCGAACAGTATTATCCAACCCAATGCAGAATTGTTGCTACTAAAAATCCAAGGTAATTTCCAATGGCATAACCAATTATTCCAATGCTTAATCCCGGAAGCACAAGTGCTCTGTTGTTAAGTGCTGCAGCTATTACTGGAACAAAGGGAGGGCTACATATCAAAGCAGTTGAAGTAACCATAACCGTTTCGTTATCAATCCTAAAAAAGTAGGCCAACACAACATGAAGCATTAAGGATCCAAAGACAACCAGGGTGATGTAATAAATCAGCTGAGGGGAAGCATGAAGCATTTCGTTGATGTTGACCATTGAGCTAACGGTAACACTAAAAACCAAAATAAAATACATCCCTAGGTCGAAGCTATGTGGCGAATTTCGCAGCACAGGAACAACAGACCCCAGCATTCCAAAACTTGTGATTAACAGCAAGGTGGTAGCCATCATCAGATTTTCCGGAACCAGACTGCCGATTCCGGCTGATACACCTACAATCATTACTGAAGCTGTTGTTAAGACAACTCTATTTATCAGCTTTCCCTTGATTGGATTTGGATCAGTAACATTTAGCTGATCCGCATTTAGCACCCTTTTGCCGGTAAAGCCGGGAAGTAATATCCCAAATAGCCTTTGCCCCAGAAGCAAAAGAAAAAGCAAATAAAATCCCGAAAGAAGCATGTCGTAAGTATGCGTCAGCAGGTAGGTGTTCTCATCCACATCCAAGATCAGTTTTAAGGAAGCCAGATTGGGAGTGCCACCTGTGTAAACACCTACCAACATCCCTCCGATTTTCCAGAGTTCCCTGTTGGTATCCTGAAACAAGGCAAAACCTAAAAACACCATGAAAATCACAGAGATCACTGCCAATATCATCGACTTTAAACCTGTTCGTGCCAGCGATTTCCATTGGCTTAGCCGGGAACCAAAAAGCAGCAAGGGAATAGCCAAAGGGATACTTAAATTCATCACCCATTCCTGCAGTACAACTGCATTTTCAGGAATAATCCTTAATTGCCCAAGTATCAATCCTGCCACATAGGCCACCAAAACCGTTCCCAGACGATTGATCCAGCGAAAATGCTTTGAAGCCCACTTTATCAGAACAGGACTTACGAGATAAAACAAAAGAAGTAGGATCGTTTTGTATTCCATCTCCAAAAAAAAGCAAAGTTAATTATTACCAAATACCCCCCTGATTGCAGGCATAGCGCAATTGCTTATTTTTGCGCCATGGCAGCAAAACAAAAATATTATGTCGTTTGGATAGGCCACACACCTGGCATTTATTCCAGCTGGGAGGCCTGTCGCAAGCAGGTAGAAGGTTTTCAGGGTGCACGCTATAAAAGCTATAAGAACGAAAAAGAAGCGCAACAGGCATTCAGTTCAGGCCCTGAAAATTATAAAGAAAATCAGCTTGCCAAAAGCTATTCAAGCCATTCCAATCCTCCCATCGAAAGTTCAATCAGTGTGGATGCAGCCTGTTCGGGTAATCCGGGTAAAATGGAGTACAGAGGTGTTTTTACAGAAACGAACACAGAACTTTTTAAAAGCAAGGTTTACGAACAGGGAACCAACAATATAGGTGAGTTTTTAGCGATAGTGCATGGTCTTGCCTGGCAGCAAAAGCATAAAACTAATTATCCCATCTACAGCGATTCGCGCAACGCAATCAATTGGGTTAAAGCTGGTAAAGCCAAAACAAAACTGGCTGAAAATCAAAAAACAAAAGAACTTTTTGAAGTGATCAGACGAGCTGAAAACTGGCTCAAAAACAACAACTTTCGCTCAGCAATTTTAAAATGGGAAACGGATCAATGGGGAGAAATTCCGGCTGATTTTGGCCGGAAGTAACACCTTTACAATATCAGATCAATAAAAAAACCAAATATTTCTATTTTTGCAACACAAGTAAAATAATGCTGTATAACTATGAAGCCTCACAAACTTCTTTCGTTTAGTCTACTAATCTGGATGATCGTTTTTGGTGTTTCGTGCCAATCGCCGGCCAGTTATGAATCAGAAACCATTTTCGAAAATCAAATCTGGAATCGGTTTGATATCCAGGAATATACATTTTCGCCCGAAGAAAACTCGGTAAAATGGGATGTACTTTTTATCTTTGAACACTTCGACAATTACGCCACAGATCATATTGAAGTAAATATCAGCTTTTATCTGCCAAACGGAGCAACACGATCGCGCGATTATACTTTTAAGCTCAAAAATGACAAGCAGGAATGGATCGGCAGCCAAAATCAAAAAATGGTAACACACGAACTTTCCGTTATAAAAGGTTTTAACCTTGACGAATCGGGGCCATTAGTCATCAGGGTTGAGAGCAAGATGACTAAATTTAACCTTGCTGCAGTAAACAAAATAGGGATCCGACTCAAAGAATCGAAAGATCAATTGTAAGCAAAGCTTTGTCAGCAGCTTAACAATTTTTTTATTCATAAAGACAAAAAATTGCACTATTTTTGCGCCTTCCAAACTTCATTGATATTTTTGAAATCAAAAACAATCTTACTCAATTAACCACAAGCTTAAATTTGCCTTGAGTTGACAGACTTAAAAACGACACCAAAGCAGATCAAAGCATTAAATTAAAGCTGTTATAAATGAAACAAAAATCAGCACTCATCACAAGGATTCTAATTGTTTTAGTGATCGTCGCATCTGTGCTATCTTCCTGTGTACCACAAAGAAAGATGATGTATCTGCAAATGGCCGAGCAAACAGAAGTAAAACCCCAATTCGAAAATGAACGCGCTATCAGTTACATTATCCAGCCAGGCGACAACCTTTATATCAAAGTTGTTAGCCTTGACGAAAAAACTTCGATGATGTTTAATCCTCTTGAAAGAACCTCAGGGGGTTCCAACGTGAATGATCAGGGAATTTATCTTAACAGCTATACAGTAAGTGAACAGGGAACTATCGAATTTCCACTAGCAGGCCAGATTTATGTTCAAAACCTGAATGTTGAACAGATTAAAGAGCGGATTCAGCAGATTTTGGATGAATACCTGAAAGAAACCGTACTCATTGTAAAACTTGTGAACTTTAACCTTACCGTATTAGGCGAAGTAAAACGTCCTGGCCAATACAAGGTCTATCAAAGTGAGATCAATATATTTGAAGCCCTTTCGATGGCTGGCGACCTTTCGGATTTTGCAAAACGCGACGACATCAAAATAATCCGTCAAACCAAAACCGGATCAGAAGTTATCATGGTTGATATGGAAAAAGCAGACATACTGAGTTCTGATTATTACTACCTAAAACCCAACGACATCATCTATGTTGAACCGCTCAAAATCAAACAATACGGTTTTGCCACATTCCCTTATGCACTTGTGTTTTCATCAATCTCAACAGCTTTACTACTGATCAACTTTTTCAAATAAAAAACAGCCTCTACCGTGGAAAATTTTCAAGCCTACCAACAAGAAGAAACCATTGACCTGAAAGCATTGTTTTTCAAGTTTACCCGTTTCTGGTATCTTTTTGCCATCTCTATTTTTATAGCACTTTTAGTTGCCTTTTTATTTAATAAATATACCAAGCCGGTTTATGAAGTAAAAACTTCCGTGCTGGTCAAAGACGACAAAACCAAGATGGATCCCTCTGCCTTGTTGGGCGGACTCGGATTAAGCACGCAACAAAACCTACAAAATGAGATAGGCATTTTAATGTCCTATTCCTTAAGTGACCGTGTTGTAAAATCATTAGACTTTGAAGTTTCATATTTCGAGGAAGATGGTTTTATCAAGAAAGAGTTGTATCTTAATTCTCCTTTCACGGTCGAAGTTGATTACAACAGGGATCAGGCAGTTAATTTGCTTTACAACATAAAACTAAATTCGGATGGAACCTTCTCGCTTAATGCAGAGGGCGAAAACATCAGTCAGTATAATTACCTGAAAGGTGAACCGCTGGAAGGGGCAAAGGAAAAGGTCAACTATTCGGGCACCTACAAATTCGGCGAATGGATAAATAATGAATTCAACCGTTTTAAGGTTGTTTTGAACGAAAAATTTGATGCCGAATTACACACTGCTACACAATTCAGTTTTAATCTGAATGATTACCAAAGCCTTTTAAGAACCTTAAGGGGATTTACCATCGAGCCCATCAATCGGGAAGCCTCCATTCTGGAGATATCCCTGAGAGGAAATATTAAGGAAAAATCCGCAGATTTTTTGAATAAACTCACTGAATTATACCTGCAACGCGGCCTCGAAAAGAAAAACCAGATAGCAGATAACACCATTGAATTTATTGACCGGCAGCTCATTGATATACAAGACTCCTTAACACGTGCCGAAATAGCACTTCAGGATTTCCAGACAACTAACGAATTGATGAATTTGGATTTCCAATCTCAACAGGTTTTTGATTATTTGAAAAACCTTGAGCAACAAAAAGCTGAGCTGATGGTGAAATCAAAATACTATAGAAGCCTGCAGCAATACATACAAGTTAATTTAGACGAGCTGGACAAACTTGTAGCACCAAGTGCCATGGGTATTGAAGACCCCTTGCTAAACCGACTGGTTCAGGAGTTGGTTAATCTTTCATCACAAAAAGCTGAACAACTTTTAACTACTACCGATAAGCACCCTACAGTTGTTAGTATCGAATCACAGATTGTAAACACCAAACGGACGCTGATCGAAAACATCAACAACATCATATTAAACTCAGAAATTGCACTGAACGATCTTGATCGCAGGATAGGAGACCTTGAAAAAGAGCTCAACAAGTTGCCAATCACACAGCGGTTATTGTTAGGTTATCAACGTAAATTTCACTTAAACGATGCCATCTATACCTTTTTGATGCAGAAACGTGCCGAAGCACAAATTACAAAAGCCAGTAATTTGCCTGACAATGAAATATTGGATATTGCCCAGTCTGGCCTTAGCAATCAGGTGTTTCCCAAAAAGTCACTCAATTATACCATTGCGCTCTTACTGGGATTGCTGATTCCTGTTGGCTATATATTGGGACGTGATTATCTGAATGACAAAATTGTTGACCGCAAGGAAATAGAAAAAATCACGAAACTTCCCATAGTAGGTCAGGTTTTGCACAACACAAAAGACACCCAGCTTGTTGTGGCTGAATCGCCAAAATCATCGATCTCTGAATCTTTCCGGTCGGTGCGAACCAACATTGAGTATTTAGTAAAGGGTGAAGAAAAAAGTGTGATTTTAGTAACCGCTGATATGGTAAGTGCCGGAAAAACCTTTGTTTCAATCAACCTGGCAAGCATTTATGCCATGTATGGCAAAAAAACCGTACTCCTTGGTTTCGACTTAAGAAAGCCAAAAATTTATCAGGATTTTGGATTGACAAACACCAATGGTTTGAGCACCTATCTGATCAACAAACACAGCCTGAAAGATATTATTCAACCTTCGGGCAGAGTAGATAATTTTGATCTGATCATGGCGGGGCCTGTACCTCCAAATCCAGCCGAATTGATTGCTTCTGACCGCTGTAAAACATTATTTGATGAATTAAGAGAGCAGTACGATTATATCATCATTGATACACCGCCTGTTGGCCTCGTAACAGACGCTTTCCTGCTGATGAAACATACTGATGTCAATCTTTTCATTGTACGTCAAAACTACACCCATAAGAAAATTTTTGAATCCATCGTTAAAGATATAGAAGACCGGAATATCCCGATGAACATACTTGTAAACGACATCCGTATGGGTGGTGGTTATGGTTATGGTTATGGTTACGGATATGGTTATGGTTATGGATATGGGTACGGTTATGGGTACGGATATTATACTGATGAAGGAAAAGACAACAAGCCCGGCTTCTTCAAGCGCTTGTTGAACAAAATTTAACAGCTTATTATGCCCGACTTACCGATTAAGTCTGCAAAACAGCTCCTGCCTCAGCATTGGTATGCCATCTATACCCGTTCAAAGGCAGAAAAGAAGGTACAGATAGAGCTCAATTTTCTCGAAATTGAATCATATTTGCCACTGATCACCAGATACAGGCAATGGAGCGATCGAAAAAAGAAAGTTGAGGAACCATTATTCAGATCATATATTTTTGTTCATATACACGAATCACAGCTTTATACCGTAAGAAACGTTCCTAATGTAGCACGTTTTGTTTCGTTCGAAGGAAAACCAACTATCGTTCCGGACGAGCAAATCATGGCGATACGTTATTATTTGGATGAACAGGACGATCACGAAGAGATGGATACCTCTGTCATTCAAGAAGGTCAGCTGGTTCGGATCAAGCAGGGACAAATGGAAGGATTGATAGGTCGGATGGTAAATTATCGTAATAAATACCGGCTTGTTGTGCAAATTGAAGCTGTTGGTCAGATCATTTCTTTAAATATTCCCAGGTCAAAAGTTGAGCCGGTGAAAAATGTTTAAAAGATTACAATCATGGATGAATTAAAAGATAAGCAGGTTTTGGTTACCGGAGGAGCTGGTTTTATAGGTTCAAACCTTATCGAAACTTTGTTGCAAATCGGGGCAAAAGTTAGCTGTCTGGATAATTTTGCCACCGGACATCACAAAAACATCGAACCATTTTTGCAACATCCTGCATTTCAACTAATTGAAGGGGATATCAGAGATATTCAAACCTGCCAGGAAGCCTGCAAAGGACAGGAAATTATTTTCCATCAGGCAGCCCTGGGCTCCGTTCCTCGCTCCATTAAAGACCCCGCCACCACCAATGCAGTTAATATTTCCGGTAGCCTGAATATGATGATCGCTGCCCGTGATTCCGGTGCAAAACGTTTTGTTTATGCTGCCAGTTCGAGCACCTATGGCGATTCGGAAAGCCTCCCAAAAGTGGAAGAAAAAATTGGCAGACCGCTTTCGCCCTATGCAATCACAAAGTATGCGAACGAGCTTTATGCCGATGTTTTTACCCGCACTTATGGATTGGAATCCATTGGTTTAAGATATTTTAATGTATTCGGAAGGCGTCAGGATCCCGAGGGAGCTTATGCTGCGGTGATTCCAAAATGGGTCAAACAATTCATGCGCCACGAAGCCATCATCATTAATGGACAAGGAGAATACAGCCGTGATTTTACTTACATCGAAAATGTAATACAGGCCAATCTGAAAGCTGCTACAACAACCAATCCCCAAGCCGTAAATCAGGTATATAATGTGGCTTATGGCGACAGAACAACCCTTAACGATTTAGCGGTTTGGCTTAGAGAAGCACTGGCAGGTTACGATGCTGAAATTGCTGCTGTGAAAATCACCCACGGGCCTTACCGACAAGGCGACATTCCTCATTCGCTGGCTTCTATCGAAAAAGGCAGAAAACTGCTAGGATACGATCCGCAGTTTAATCTGAAAGATGGACTAAAAGAAGCCTGCAAATGGTATTGGGAAAACCTTTCTTAATTGTAATTTTATGCTTCGTTGTTAAAATTATTTTGAAGAACAAAACAAAAAAACGTATTTTTGCAGCCGCATTGGGGCATTAGCTCAGTTGGCTAGAGCGTTTGACTGGCAGTCAAAAGGTCAACGGTTCGATTCCGTTATGCTCCACTTCATATCAGCAGGTTGCAAGCTTTATAGTTTGTAACCTTTTTTTATTCCACTAAACAAGAACCCAATGGTTCAGAAGGAGAAAACGGATCCTGTCCCGGGGATAAAAATTACGTTTAACCATGCTTACTTAAAACTTAATTACCAAGGTTTTCTTCCTATTAACCTTTTTCAGTTAGTTTGTATCATTCATGGATTTGTCATTCAAAAACGAATCTATATCCTGTTACTTATAAATTCTTCCTACTTTTGAGAAAACTCATCAGATGGAAATTTTGGGAATCGATATTGGAGGTAGCGGCATAAAAGGTGCTGTTGTAAACACTACTGACGGAACCCTGATCACCGAGAGACATCGAATAGCAACTCCACAACCAGCAACACCTGAAGCGGTAGCAGAAACAGTGAGTGAATTGACAAATCATTTCTCTTATGTTGGTTCGATAGGTTGTGGATTCCCGGCACTCATCCGGAATGGTCTGGTGAAAACCGCTGCCAATATTGATAAAACGTGGCTTGAGGTTCCGGTTGAATCATTGTTATCAAATGCTACCGGCCAAAAGGTTTTTGTTATTAATGATGCTGATGCGGCTGGTTTGGGTGAGCTGCGATTTGGTGCTGGAAACGGACACCCCGGTATGGTTATGGTACTTACAATTGGCACCGGCATTGGTTCAGCGATAATCCATAAAGGGATTCTGCTGCCTGCTACTGAATTGGGTCATCTCGTATTTCGTGGTAAAAGTGCCGAAAAATACTGCTCCGATGCAATCCGCGAACGTGAAGACTTGACATGGGAAAGATGGGGCAAGCGTTTGAATAATTACCTTTTACATCTGGAAATGCTTTTTTCACCTGATTTATTTATTCTTGGCGGAGGGGTTAGTAAAAAATTTGATAAATTCAAATCTCAGCTTGTTACCAAAACACAGGTGATGCCGGCAAGCTTGCAAAATATGGCCGGGATTATTGGTGCCGCCTGTTATGCTGCTGATAACCAGAATTTTGTTTGATTTTATAAATAATCCTATGAACGCAATACCTGATTTTTTGAGAGTAAGAAAAGCCGTTAACATCCAAAAATTCACCTTTATTATACTCCTGTTTGTTTTGACATTTTCTGCTGATGCTCAAAACAAAACGAATCCGGTCGATTTTGTAAATCCTTTTATCGGAACACAGCGTATGGGTCATACCTTTCCAGGTGCAACGGTTCCTTTTGGAATGGTACAACTTAGTCCGGATACTGATACCGTTAGTTACGAGAAAGCAGGAAAATATAATCCCGATGTTTATGCCTATTGTGCAGGTTATCAATATGATGACCCAACTATTGTTGGCTTTAGCCACACCCATTTCAGTGGAACTGGCCATTCCGATCTGGGTGATATCCTACTTATGCCCATTTCAGGAAAGCTTAAACTCAATCCCGGCACAGCCTTAAATCCCGAGAGTGGTTATCGCTCCCGATTTGACCACGAACACGAAAGTGCTACACCAAACTATTATCAGGTAAAACTTCAGGACTATGACATTAATGCCGAGCTCACTACTTCAACTCGTGTAGGTTTTCATCGTTACGCATTTTCTGAACCTTCGCAAAACTACCTTATCCTCGATCTGATTCACGGTATTTACAATTATGAGGATAAAAATGTTTGGACTTTCGTTCGGGTCGAAAACGACACCTTAATTACCGGATATCGCCAAACAAGCGGCTGGGCGCGTACAAGAACCGTTTACTTCGCTATTGTACTCAGTGCTCCTTTGCAAAACTATGGCCATAAAAAATATGACAATTCTGTTTACAATGGCTTTTATCGAAAATTTGATGAAAGCCAAAACTTTCCTGAAATTGCCGGACAAAAAATCAGGATATGGCTTGAGCCAAAACTGCCTTCCAACAAGGAATTACTCGTCAAAGTAGGACTTTCATCAGTAAGTGCAAAATCGGCATTGAATAACCTGCAAAGCGAAATACCTCATTGGGACTTTGATCGGGTAGTGCGCGAAGGACAACAAAGCTGGAATCTGGAACTCTCAAAATTACAGGTTGAGACAATCAATGAGGAGGATCGGGTTGTTTTTTTTACCGCTTTGTATCACAGTTTTTTAAGTCCGATAACTTACATGGATGTAGATGGTCGTTATCGGGGATTAGATCAGGAAATACATCAGGCTGAGGGATTTACGAATTATACTATTTTTTCACTATGGGATACCTACAGGGCTCTTCATCCACTTTTTAATCTTGTCCAGCCGGATCGCAGCCATGATATGGCTGAATCAATGCTGGCACATTTTGATCAGAGTGTTCATCCCATGTTGCCGGTTTGGTCTCATTATGCCAACGAAAACTGGTGTATGATTGGTTATCACAGCGTTTCCGTTTTGGCTGATGCCATTGTAAAAGGAACTTACAAAGGTGATCTAAAACGCGCTTTGAATGCAGCGGCCAAAACAGCACAATATCCCTTATATGATGGTTTAAACCACTATGTGCAGCTTGGATATGTTCCGGAAGACAAAAGCAGTAATGCCGTGAGCAAAACCCTGGAATATGCCTACGACGACTGGTGTATCGCACAAATTGCCGCTCAAACTGGAAATATTGATATCAAAAACGAATTTGAAACCCGTTCCAAAAATTTCCTTAATCAGTTTAATCCCAAAAGCGGTTATATGCATCCACGCCTTTCCGATGGTAATTTCAAACCTCAATTCGATCCTTTCGACACGCATGGTCAGGGTTTTATCGAAGGTAATGCCTGGAACTATGGTTTTTATGTCCCGCATCAAATTCCGGAAATGATTGACTTAATGGGTGGCAAAGCTGCTGTTGACGCCAAGCTCGACAGTCTTTTTACATTAGAACTTTCTGATGAACATATTGCTAAAAATGAAGACATTACACGTGATGGAATTATAGGCATTTATGTGCATGGGAATGAGCCGGGGCACCATATTCCATATTTGTTTAACTATACCGATTCGCCTGAAAAAACCCAGATGCGTGTCAGAATGATTCAAAAAACCATGTATGGCAATGCGCCTGATGGCTTATGCGGTAATGATGATTGCGGACAAATGTCGGCCTGGTATATTTTTAGTGCGCTGGGTTTTTATCCGGTGTGTCCGGGAAGCGATGAGTATGTTGTGGGTAGTCCATCCGTTAAATCTGCTATTTTGGATTTGGGTAACGGAAAAACACTCAATATTATAGCCAGAAATCAGTCTGAAAAAAACATTTTTGTAAAAAATGTATTGCTAAACGGGCATCCTGTTGCAGATTTCAGGCTAAGTCACAAAGCTTTATTGGTGGGTGGCATACTCGAATTTGAGATGTCAGATAGTTTCTAAATACAAAGTTTGCGGATTCTAGTAATACAACACATTTAACTTTGGCTTTTGCTTTTTGAGTGCTTCAATATCCTTTGCTTTAAGCCTTGTATTATAACATCTTAAATGCTTCAATGCAGGCAACTGATCAACCGGACTAAGCTTATTTACCCGGGTATTAAAGATTGAAACCTCTTCAAGTTTATGAAGGCCTGCCAAGGGTTTTAAGGATTTGATCTGCGTTCCGCCGGCATTGAGAACTTTGAGACTGGTTAATCCTTCCAGCGGACTGAGATCGCTTACCGGAGTGCTTTCAATATTTAATACTTCAAGCTGCTTCAGGCCTGAAAGTGGCTTCAGGTTCACCACCGGACTTCCGGTAATTTCAATTTGCCTGAGCCATTTTTTATCCGATATAGGACTCAAATCCGAAATAGCACTGGTGTTCACCTTTAATCTTTCAAGATACGGGAGCTTAGTCAAAGGCTGCAAACTAACAAATTCAGATCCCTCAATTTCTATCTCCTTCAAATCTGCGATCAGCTGAAGTTGTTGCGCGCCCGGATTGACATCTACAGGCACAGATTGCATAAAAACATCGCGCCATGTTTCGGTGAGATTGCCCCACCACAATTTCAATTCGGGTGTTTGATAAACGATCAGAATGCCTGGTTGAACTGATTTAAGATTATTAGCCTGAGCGGTGGCCACCCGGCTTCCATCTGCTTCAACCAGTTTTAGCTGATCCAGCTCACTCAATGGCTCTAGCGATTCAACCCTTGTTTGGGATATGTCGAGGGTTTCCAGATTTTTTAAATTTCGGATAGGGCCTAAATCAGCAATACGGGTCCCTGAAACATCGAGCGACTGTAAGAGAATCAGATTCGATAAAGGTGACAGATCAGTTATTTCGGTTCCGGGAAGCCACAACTCTTCGAGTAACGAAAGCCTGGAAATCGGATCAAGTTGCTGAAGATAAGCATTACCACTCAGGTTCAACTTTTTGAGGTTAATAATCTGATGCAGTTCTTCTGTACCCGGATTATTGCTTAAACCACTTTGCTCGGCCAAAATCGCCCGCCAGTAAATCGGAAGCGTGTTCCACCAGTCCATGAGGGCTTCTGTTTCGTAAATCACAAGTACGTTTGGCCGTTCGCGCATAAATCCA
The DNA here is from genome assembly GCA_028704385.1 of Bacteroidales bacterium. GTDB lineage: Bacteria > Bacteroidota > Bacteroidia > Bacteroidales > F082 > UBA5536. The sequence goes on from JAQVLA010000014.1 coordinate 49,849, forward strand.
ACAGCCTGTTCGCCCGACACCTTACTGTGATCGCAATAAATTTTCGAAAGATTTGGCAATGCTTTTAATTCCTGAAGTGAGCTGACATTGGTGTAACTGAATTGCAGGATGGATAAAGCCTGTAATTGGCTCAATGGCTTAATATCCGATACCGAAGTATGATCCAGATTCAGCAATTGCAGGTTTTGCATCTGGCTTAGTGGCTCAAGTGATTCAACAGCAGTATGACTGACATCAAGAAGTTGTAAATTAGATAGATTGCTCAAGGCTTGCAGATCCATAATATTGGTGCCGGAAATTCTGAGCGCATTGAGAATTTTCAAGTCTGATATTGGTGTTAAATCCTGAATTGTTGTATTGAAACAATATAATTTCTCGAGCTGTCGTAAATAACGTATGGTTTCCAAATCCCGAAGTGGCGTGTCAAAAGCATAAAGCTCACGGATATTAACAGAATATTGCAGCGGACTCAAATCGCTTACCTCTGTGCCACTGAAATAGATCGCTTCTAATTTATTTAGATTTCGCAATGGCGAGATGTCCGAAATGGGAGTATTGCTAAAATTGATCAACTGCAAGTTGTTGAGCTGTGCAAGTGGCTTCAGATCAGCGAAATGCGTTTTGTAAGCAATATTTACTTCCTTTAGGTTGGTAAACGAACGCAAATGTGCATATATGGGTGACAAATCTGCAGGAATGGTGTCGGGGAGCCTTTGAAGTGTGGTGTCGTTTAAAAAAATCACTGTATCAGGGCGGTGTCCAAATAATTGTTCACGCATTGCCATAGGCAGCGTATCCTGATCAACCACCAGAAAACTATCGTTCCTGATCACCGTAAAAGGTTTGAGTGCCACAAAAGAACCGGCTGTCAAATATAAAATATCTGTGATGGGAAGTGTATCGTAAACAAGCACATTTTCACCAAAATAATTACGCCATTCATAAGCCATATTGTTCCACCAGTTGCGAAGTTCTTCCTTTTCGTTGAGCTTAGTGGTATAAAAACTCACTATTTTCAAGTCCTTTTTAAACGGATCCAGATTAATCTCAACAAAGCGTTCACGACTGTTGCTTACATATTGATTTTGAACAGTGATTCCGTCCAGTTTTCGGATCAACCTGACTTTGAAATATAGCGCGCCTTCCTGATTGGCAAGCTGATCAATTTGCTGAATGTCAAATTGAAATCTGACCGATTTAAAAAAGAAATCCACATCTTTCAGATAGGCCTGAACATCTTTATTAACAAGTGTTTCGCGGTTCTCGTCCAGATCATCTTCTACCTGAACCTCCGAATCCCTGAAAATCTTGGCAAAACTTTGATTTATCACAATTTCCTTTTCCTGTACCGTGGCTGCCGAATCACCCAGAAAATTGAGGGTTCCTTCCAGAAAATCAACCAATTGCCTGCATTCCGCCTTGTAATGATCAATGGCTTCGGGATCCAATTCGTGATGCTGCGAAAAACCTGAGATGCTGATAAACCACAGCAATACAAACAAGGTAAAAATTTTCATGGTTGATAAAACATTAGAAGTTTTTCTTTTTCATTTTCAGTCACATACATCAAATTCGAAATAAGCCATCCGGTATTATTTCCACTTCGGTTGAACCAGCTTACTTCGAAATACCAATTCTTGATCTGAAAGATATGAAATTTAATCTTATCTACACTTTTAAATTTCAGATTGCCATTTTTTACTTCATAAAAAAACAAACTCAGATAATCCGGAGAATAGTCGTTAGAGGCATAATATTCAATTACTTCAGGTTTTTGAAAGGCTTTGTAAATATTCATAAAATCAAGCTCGTGGCTCATGGGATGCAAAAAGTGTTTCTCACGATCGGCTATCTCGCCCACTGGAAATAATCGGCTGAATGCCGGATAATAAACATTGGTTAGTACCCATTTTGATCCCAGGTTCTCCTTTTCGATCATCAAAATCAGAATGATCTGTACTTCTTCGCCCTGGTGCACGAAGGTTGATGAAACTTCGGCATACCAGCGTCCGCCTTTGAAGCGAAGAAAACTTGAGTCGGAATTTGTAAGGTCATCAATAAAAAAATCTCGCAAACTACCCGAAGTACGCGGGTTGTTGTTGTCGAACAGTAAAGGTAAAATGTTTCTGCGTTGCTGCTGATCGCGCCAGGCCTTACTGTCGGGAAACAGCTTTTTCCCAAACTGATCTTCCTCATTGTTGAAACGGCTAAAAAACTGGCTCATCTGCTTGGTCATGGCATACAGTGCTGTTTCATCAACCTGTGCATTGCCCAGACCCTGGTTTTGAGCTTCCAATTCAGGAGCTGAAAACAATAACAAAAAACTTGCAATCTGTATTAACAACAGATTAATCAGAGCAATCCTATTGAAACTATTAGCCATACTTTTTCAATTAACCCCGTCCGGATCATCTCCAAACGGGGTTAAAGTTTTAACGTTCAAAAAAAATTATTTACTTGTCTCTTTCACGCGCATATCACCCAACAACACATCCCAGAAACCAATGATACGGCCTCCAATCTGGGTTTCTTTGCGTTTTACATAAACGGTGATGTCTTTTTTAGTAGTGTCTTCATAAACCAGGCCACCTTCTTTGTCGTAGCCTTTAAACTTCTGAAATATGGTGATCACCCCAACATATGTACCATCTGGCTGACGTTGTAAATCGCTCACATATTCAATCTTAAACCATTCAATCTCAACACGATCATAATTTAACCGCATCAACCTTTCAAAGTATTGACGTACTTTGTAATAGGCCACATCGGGACGGCTGATAGAGGAAACACCAATTTCGGCTCCGGCCATAAAAAGTTCTTCGGCGCGGTCAATCACACGATTAGCTTCGCTCCAGGGTGTAGTTTTGCTGCCAATAATACTGATGTATTTGCTCAGGTCGCGTACTTTTTCAAGTGCAAGGCTATCAATGGCCTGTTTTCTTTCGGGACTTAGATCGTCCTGTGCCTGAACCATATTCACTGAAAATATGCCGATCAAAACGGCAAGGATGAATTGTATCTTTTTCATTTGCTTACTTTTTTATCAGTTCCAACTCAATAATTTTTCCGTTGCCATCATATTTCACCTGTTCAATGCGGTTGTTATAAACCTTCTGATCCTTCAGGTAATTAAGATATTTACTAATGGTTGTGGGCTTGTCGTAATCGTTAAAACCTCCCGCCTGACTGATGATTACCAAAACCGGCACATCGGGAGAAGCAAACAAGCTCATAGCTCGTTCAATCTTTTCATTTGCAGTGTTAACATCGGGTGCAGCTGCAATAGCCATAAACTGATTTTCGACACTGCCGTATTTAGCTGCCTCACGCTGTAATCGTTCTTCTTCTTCACGGCGCAACCGATCTTCTTCGGCTTTTCGGAGGGCATCAGCTCTTTCCTTAGCCAGCTTGTCTTCAACCTGATCCATCAGGTTTAAAACATTTTCGTCCTGCAAACCCCATCCTTTTATTGTAGCAAACCGGCGTTCCTTTTCTTCCAACGACCAGGTATTGTCATCGTTCAAAATGGCTGTAAGGTCTCTGGTTGCCTGTTCCACTCGGGCAGCATATTCTGCTGCAGCCTGTTCGCGGGCAAGTTTTTTCTTGCTTTTACATCCTGTGGCTCCTCCCAATGCTATCACTACAATCAACAATATCAAACTGATACGCTGAAACGAAATGTTCGTCCTTTTCATTTGCATCATAATTTTATTATTTAACAATAACTCCGAATTGGCAAAATTATTGAATTTTGATTTGTCATTTTGAAAATTAAGCAAATATACAACTGCCAGTATCAGATTTGTCCATCAAGCTTCTTAATTTTGCCCTTGCATGAAGCATTATAACATACCAATTTTTATGCCAGAACTGGCTTGTCCGCACCGCTGTGTATTCTGCAACCAATCGTCAATAAGCAGCCAGCTTCATATTCCGTCAAACCAGGAAATTCTCGAAAAAATTGACTCTCATCTTAAGAGCTTCAAATCAGAAAAACGATTGGTTCAGCTGGCCTTTTTCGGTGGTAACTTTACCGGACTGCCCCGAAATATACAAAAACAATATTTACAACTTGCTCAAAACCACCTAGACAAGGGCTCCATTTCGGGCATACGAATTAGTACACGTCCTGATTATATTGATAACAAGACACTTGAAATACTTCGATCCTACAGGGTAACCCATATTGAACTGGGGGCACAATCAACCAGTGATAAGGTGTTGCAGGCCAGTGGTCGCGGACATTCGCGAGAAACTATTTTCAGAGCTTCCGAACAAGTTCTGGCAGCTGGATTTATTCTGGGCCTTCAAATGATGATCGGTCTTCCACAAGATACAGCTGAATTATGCATGAAAACTGCAAAGGAACTCATCAATTTTGGTGTTAATGAAACGCGTATATATCCTTGCCTTGTAATTAAAGATACTGCCCTTGAGAAACTTTATCGTGCCGGAAAGTATCAGCCCTTATCATTGGTAGAAGCTGTTAATCAAACTGCCAAACTCTACACATTTTTTGAGTCGTATGGGATTAAAGTGCTGCGCATGGGTTTGCATCCTTCAGAAGAGCTGAACACAGCTGCTTTGGTAGCTGGCCCATATCATCCGCAATTTGCAGAGCTGGTCTATTCAAAATTATGGGAAGAATTATTTCAAAGTTATACGGACTGGCCTAAAACCGATGTAATTGACATAATAATACCACCCAGCCAAATCAATTATGCTGCCGGATTTAGAAGTCACAACCGAAAACTACTTGAAAAAAGATATCGAAAAGTTCATTTCAAGGTTGATAAATCACTCATTGGCAGGACTTTTAAAGTAAATATTACCAACCTATGATCGTCATAGCAGACAGCCGAATGCCTGAAATAGCTAAAAAATCATTGGCAGAACTTGCCAAACCGCTTTGGCTCGAACCAAGCAAAAAGGTATATTACTCTATTTCAGCTCATCCGGATATTTTCTTTTGTCAACATCCAGAACTGCTTATCGCTGCTCCTGAAATCTCAGAAAAAACCAGGAAGGAACTAAAAAAGGCAAAAATAAACTACATCATGGGTAATAAAAATCCTGGTTCAAATTATCCCGAAACAGCCATTTACAATGCTGTTGCACTACCTGATCTTTTAATTCACAACATAAAGCATACGGATAAAACCATTCTAGAACAATATAATTCCGATAAATATTTGCATGTTAATCAGGGATATACACGCTGCAATTTGATTAGCCTGAGTGAGCAACATTTCATATGCTCTGATTCAGGTATTCTTAGACAACTTGAGAATTTGGGCAAATCAGTACTTTACATTGACCCTGCTCAGATCAGATTAGCTGGTCATAAACATGGTTTTTTTGGGGGATGCTGTGGAATTTGTCAACAACAATTAATCCTCTGTGGCAATCCGGAATACCTTAAAGAATATGAAAGTCTTTTGCGCTTTATTTACAATGCTGGTTATCAAATTGTTTCGCTAAGTAATGAAGTATTAACCGATGTGGGGAGTTTGTTGTTTATTTCTTAAATAAGAAAAACCAAAACCGGAAGACAAAAGACCAATTCACCTGCAAAATGTAAAAGACCGGCTCTTGACAGTTTTTTACGCTTTAGAAATAAAAAAGCAAAAGCTAAACCCATCATTAGCAAAATTATGTATGCTTTAACTACCGCTCCATCAACAAAAAAGAACTGAATTGATAAAAAAACCAGTTGAAAAATCAACACAAGCAACAACATTTTTTTTGTTTTTTGTTCGCCCAATCGGGTAGCCATTGAGCTGTTTTGCTGTTTTAGATCAATTTCCAGTTCGTTGAATGCAATAAAACTTGTTTCCCACCAAACGAGTAATGTAAAGCAACAAAAAACCATAAACATCTGTATATCTAATGGATTTTCTTTAAGGTGTAGTGCTCCAAGCCATATGCCAACACTATAAATCAGTGCAATTTGGATCTCTTTTTGTAGCCATAATTTCCTTGAAAAAACTGAAGAGCTGACTAACAAAATATGTATCAAGGCAAAACCAGCAAATACCCCAGCCGATATCCACATTGGAAAACTAGCAAAACGAATAAAAACCAATACCACTGTCAGGCTTGTCAACGACAATACAAAAAGCAACTTCTTAAAATGCTTTTCGTGAAACTTATGCCTACTGTTTATTATCCTTCCGTGATTCAATCGTGCATCGAACAAATGATCCAGTGTGTATATCGTCCACACTGCCATGGCCAAGGCAACAAACCACCAAACTGGGAGTTTTGCATCAAGCAAAGCTGCTGCAAACAAGGCACTACAAAGGGAGCCTGCAACAATATGCAGGCTCAAATTTTCGATCAGCTTGATAAATTTTTGCCACAAAACCTTTCAAATAAGGCTTTCAAATTTAGGCGTTTACTTTTTATCAGCTACTAAGTTTTTGCTGAATGCGTTCGCGCACATTACTGGCCAGGCTCTCGTAAGAATGATTATCGGGATAAACGGGTTCCAGAAATTCAACCCTGATTTTTTTCCAGGGCTTCGGAAAAAAGCTACCTTTTGGTAAAGCCTCAAATGCACCGCTGATAGAAACCGGAATAACAGGCACCTTCAATTCACTGGCCAAAATGGCAAACGTCTTCTTGAAATCGCCTAGATGACCATTTGCAGTACGTGTACCTTCCGGAAATATGATCAGGCTTTTTTGGCGGCGCAACACCTCTCCCATTTTCTGAATCGAGGCTTTCAAATCACGATTCAAATCCATGATAATGATGTTGTTGCGATTAGCAAGAAACTTTAACCAGCGTGGACGAATATGCTTTTCCTTGGCATAAAAATAGGTGCCACGAACTTGCTTGTAACGCAGAACAGAAGCCACAAACATGCCGTCAAAAAAACTTTGGTGGTTTGGAGCTAAGATAAAAGGCCCTTCAGGCAGATTTTGATGTCCGATGGTCTGAAATCTAAAATACAATTTAAAAAAAGCACGCGACAACCAAACAGCAAGATTACCTGTAAACCAGGTGGAAGGCAATTGCAACTGAACCTTCTCGCGTAAGATTTCGGCCCAGTTGATATGGGATTCTTCCATCCGTGTTTTATGTGCAGCAATCCATTCGCTAAGCTCCAACAAAGAGGCGTAATCCGTAAGTTCGTGAGGCTCAATCTTTAGCCCGAAAGTTTGATCAATCCAACTTTGCATACTAATCTTATCCAGCGAATCAAAACCCAAGTCATTTTCGATATGATCTGATGGCAATGGTTTAAGGTGTTTTTCTGCTTCAACAAAAGCAACCAGCAAAGGGTAAACCGGATTGTCAATCTCAACTACCGCTTCAGTCCTATCCCTTGAAGTATCTTTTGCAAGATCAGCTAATCGAAACCTTTGGAGTTTTCCCAGTCGTGTTCGAGGCAGCTCTTCAGTGGTAAATTGAATCCGGTGGATCCGTTTGTAAGAAGAAACCTTCTCGTTAAACGGCTTGAGCAAGTTTTCGCGCAAGCTCATCTCCAGCTGATCCAAAGGCAGATTCTCGTTACTATGGGGCACAACAATCAGTTGAAGCTGATCATCGGCATAAAAAACTGCACAATCCTGGACCAATTCGGGTTGTAACAATTCGGCCTCAAGTTCTGCGGGATTTACATTTTTTCCATTGGACAATACAATGATTTCCTTTTTCCTTCCGGTGATAAACAAAAAACCTTCCACATCCACATAACCCAGATCACCGGTGTGCAACCAACCATCTCTGATCACTTCGGCAGTTTCCTCCGGTCTGTTGTAATAGCCTTTCATGATATGAGGCCCTCGTGCCGTGATTTCGCCATCAACGATTCGCAATTCTGTACCCGCCACTACATGGCCAGGCGAACCGATTTTTACCCTTCCGGGCTGTGTAAAGGTGATCATCGGAGCAGCTTCTGTCATGCCATAACCTTCGAGCACCTCGAAACCAAGGGTTTGAAAATCGCCCCCTACTTCCGGATCAAGGGCCGCACCACCCGAAACTAAAAACTCAACAGCTCCGCCAAATTTCTGATGAGCAGCCTTGAAAATCTTTTTTGAAAAGCCTTTGGATTGTAATTTTGCAGCGATTTTAAATAACATCCTGGCTACACCACTTTTATCAATTTTAGTTTTTATACCCTTGTGTATGGCCGCATACAATCGGGGAACACCAATGATGATAGTGATTTTGTTGTCCTGAAGAGTTTTTAAAATGTCTTCTGTTTTCAGCGAAGGACTGATGGCAATGGTCGCACCTAACGATAGCGGGATGATTAAAGTACCGGCCAATGGAAAAATATGATGCAAAGGAAGCAATACCATCACACGCGAATCGGGGTGATAAATCTTGATTTCTTTTGAAACTGCATCCACATTTTGCCTGAGGTTACGATAGGTCAGCATCACACCTTTGGGACTTCCTGTTGTGCCGCTGGTGTAGATGATAACAGCAGTGTCGTCAGATTGATATTCCGGCATTTCTCCAACCTCATCAGTTAAGCTTTCTGTCTCAAATTGCTGAGGTAATATGATAAGTTTTGTCTGAATATCTGCTAAATAAATAGCTTCCCGCATGAGTTTTGCACCCGTTTCGGAGCAAAATATCACTTCTGGAGAGGAATCCTTTAAGATGTAGGCAACATCTGCAGTGGAGGACATAAAATCCACCGGAATAACTACCCCGCTTTTTTGCCAGATGGCATAAAATGCAAGTGCCCATGCCGGTGAATTCTCAGCAAAAATTACTGCATGTGAACCTGCTGCTAAAGAAATTTGTTTTGAAAACTTCGTAAGGCCGGCAAAAAACTGATCGTAAGTGATTGCCTGTGTGCCGTACTGAATAGCCAGCTTCTGGCCGTGGTTTTTGAGCATATAAATTTTGCTTGGTATTACTTCAAAAAAGTGCTGCAAAAATAGCTGAATAAACAATGCCAAAAGATCAAAATCAGCCGTTTAGCAAGGCATTTTGCTTAAAAAAGCTTAATAACAGCAACCTTTGAAGAAATTATTGCGTTATGAATGGAAAAATTGTCCCGTTTATTATCTTTTTCCTTACATCTAATTGTGTCTTCTCACAATCTACTTTCATTCCGCATTTCACTGGCGCCTACATTCATGATCATTACCTGATTTGCCCTGATGTGAATGCTGCTGCTGTGTATCAGGAATCGTTGAAAGATATGTTTCCATATGGCAACCTGCATTTTATGGATTCCTGGCTTTATGCCGTAAACCTTAAGATGAATATGCTTAACCGAACCGCTAAATTCTAGAATCACTGATCATTGAAAAGGAGTTGACTGAATGCCAACTCCTTTCAAACCAATTTATTCACTTAAGTTTAACCAATACGCTGTTTACATTAAGTCGCGCTCCACATCTTTGTCGCCTCTTCCGGAGAGGTTGATGATGCTCAGCTGATCTGATTTTCCGCGTAACAATTTCATGGCCAGTGCCACCGCATGTGAAGATTCAATGGCAGGAATAATTCCTTCCAGCCGGCTTAATAGCTTAAAGGCCTCAATGGCTTCGGCATCTGTTATCAGGTGATAATGTGCTCTTCCAACATCTTTAAGCAGCGCGTGCTGCGGGCTGATTCCCGGATAATCCAATCCGGCAGCAATGCTGTAAGAAGGATAAACTTCGTCATTTTCGTTGGTAAGGGCATAAGAATAGGTTCCCTGAAATACGCCTGGCTTACCCAGACTCAGCGTGGCAGCCGTTTGCCCCAGCTCGCCTGTTCCGCCACCTTCGGCCGCATGAATGGCCACTCCCTTCTCATACAGAAAATCATTGAAAAGCCCAATGGCATTAGATCCGCCTCCTATACAAGCCATAATATTATCCGGAAGACGACCCTCCGTTTCGATGATCTGCTTTTTGGCTTCTTTGCCGATTACGCTCTGAAAATAGCCCACCATGCTAGGATATGGATGCGGCCCCACCTGTGATCCCAGCAGATAAAACGCATCCGGATTTTCGATATAATAACCCAAAGCAGCATCCACAGCGTCTTTCAGCGTTCCTCTTCCTGCTGAGGTGAGTATTAATTCGGCTCCCAACAGCTTGATGCGGCTGACGTTCATCTTTTGGCGTTCGGCATCTTTAGCGCCCATAAACACCTTGCATTTGATGCCAAAAAGTGCTGCTGCCGTTGCTGTAGCTACTCCGTGCTGACCCGCACCCGTTTCGGCAACAATTTCGGTGGCTCCCATTCTTTTGGTAAGCAAAATTTGCCCGATCGTATTGTTGATCTTGTGTGAACCAGTATGATTCAAATCTTCGCGTTTGAGGTATATTCTCGAACCAATATAACCTGACAAACGACTGGCATAAAAAAGCGGAGAAGGCCTGCCGACAAAAGTTTTGAGGTAATGTGTAAATTCCTCCTCAAAGCTTTTTTGTTTGGTGTGATAGTTAAATTGTTCAGCCAGTTCCTGAAGTTTGCCTTCCAGTACGGGAGGCACATACATGCCTCCAAATTCGCCAAACCGGCCGTTAACAGATCCCAGATTTTGTTGTGTAGTGGAATTTCCGTTTAAAGTGATATTTTCCATTTTATAAATATTTTTTTAGATGAATAATTTTTGTGATCGATGTAGTAAAAGCTTTTCAAGCTGCTTCACCATCGGAAGATCACTTTTTTTATCCAGCCAAGCACAGTTGAGTTCATAGTAGTCAAAAAATTAAGTCAAAAAAAATGGCCGGAGGTTTTCACTTCCGGCCATCTATCGTTAATCGAACAGACACAAAGTAGTTACTTCCCTATTTCGGATCGAAACGGAAGCCACCACCAAAAGCTGTTCATTTGAGTTATTTTCATGCCGCTAAAATACATGTCTTTTGAATTGCGAAAACATTTGCTGTTATTTTTTAACAATTGTGTTTTTGAATCACGATTTACTGTTGAGGCATCCCCACTAGATATGCAGTTAATTTTACTGCCCCTATTAATGGGAATCCAGGGATAGAAGTAATATTGTAAAGTTAATAACAGGATTCCATTTTCCTGAACTTCAAAATTCTTTCTATTAAGTTGGTTGGTAAGGGTTTGTTGTGAGGAAACTGAATAACAGATTTTGATACTTTCAATCCTTTTAGATCGGTCTCAAACTCCTTTAACAATGCTTCACTCCAGGGGCTTGATATGGAAATATGCTTTTCAAATGCACAATAGTAAATTAAATAATATTTCTTACCAATGATGAATGCCGGAATCTGATAACTAATTACCTCCCGGGCTTCGGGTGCAACTTTATGCACCAGCTCCCGAATCGTTACCAATCTGTTCAGGATTTCACCGCCAAATACACTGTGATACTCATCAATGGATTTATAATTTGTTTTTGCCATACAATTTAATTTTACGGTTATATACATAAGAAATTGCAAGGATAATACCCACAATAATTGGTGACAAAATATAACTGAATTTGCCATCAACCACTGCATGGCTGAACACAGCATAGATCAAATTAAAAGTTAGTCCTGCATAAGCCCACTCTCGTAAAGTGCCAGACAATTTTGGCAACATTATCGCGGTTGCTCCTAAAGTTTTGGATATAATTAATGCGTAGGCAAAATAATCAGGATAACCCAATGGTTTTGTACCTGTATTAAAATGTTCCGGTGCAAAAAACAGTGTACTCAAAGGCATTACACCTTCGACAAGGAAAATTATTCCCGTAGTAATCCAGAAAATTATCTTGTATTTCTTCATTTGCGTTGTTCTTTTAATTGCGTTATTAATTCCTCCAGGCCACGAATTGCGATTGTTAAACCTTCCTTCACACCCATTTTGATTACGGTTTCTAAATCATTTAATGAATTGTAAGTTGAAATTGTCTTTACAATCGTGTTCTCTCCATTATCAGTGAATAATGTATGCCATTTTGCTCTTGGCATCTGGATGTTAATATTTCCCTCTGAATCACAAAAACCATCCCAGGCAATGTAACTATCTTTTGGTGTAATTTGCTCATAATCCATTCTTCCCCAATGTTCTTCACCATTAGGACCACACATCGCATACAGCCAATAACCACCTTCAATAAAGTTCATTATTTTAGTTTTTGCTTGCCATGGTTTTGGTGCAAACCATTGATCCAGGTATTCACTTTTGGTGTAAACATCCCATATAAGTGCCCTTTCCGCTGAAAATTCTTTTACAACAGTGATGGATTTATTTTCCTTGTCAACAAGGAAGTCGAATTGTAAATTGTTCATTTTTTTACATTTTTAATTGTTGATATTAAATTGTCTAACTGATTGAACCTGAGTTCCCAGATCTTTTTAAATTGCTCGAGCCATTCATCTATTTCTTTCATTTTATCAATTTCAAGAGAGTAGAATATCTCTCTTCCCTTTTGTTCTTGCTTCACAAGTTCGCATTCTGTTAAAATGCGAAGATGCTTTGATATTGCTTGTCTGGAAGTATCAAAATGTTCTGCAATGTTATTTGGCGTCATTGCGTGTAGAGCAATTAAAGTGATTATTGCTCTTCGCGTGGGATCGGCGATGGCCTGAAATATGTCTCTGCGCATTATTAAAGTGGTTTGTAAACAAGAACTATGATTCCGCAGTCAAAATGTGTTGAAGATACCAAACTTAATTTTAGTATTGTGTCAACCTCTTGAAAAACAGGCATCCCTTTCCCAAGAATTGTTGGGTTAACAAACAAATGATATTCGTCGATTAAATTTTCTTTGATTAAAGAAGACACAAATTTGGCTCCACCATAAACGATTATATCTTTACCTGATTGTTGTTTTAAAGCAATAATTTTTTCAACAAAGTCTCCATTTTCAACTTGCGTATTTTCCCATATTGTTTCTGTCATTGTTTTACTGAAAACAATTATGGGGGTTTCGGAAAACTTAATGCCTGCTTCCTTTTCTGGATTGTTATCGTCTTTTGAAACCGCTGCCCAATGCGAAATAAGGCCCATGGCTAAATTTTTCCCGAGCAAAATGGTGTCCACGGATTGCGTTATTTCATCAACATATTTCTTAAGGTCGTTGGACCATTCAAACAGCAGCCAGTCCATTTCTCCATTAATTCCAGAAATGTAACCATCAATAGATATCTGTATTTGCAATTTTAATTTTCTCATTGTTTGTGTTTCTAATTTATGAAACTATTCGGTTGCAAATATATATGCAACTCTTTGGTTTCGCAAATTTTTCTTAATTTTTTTATGTTGCCTGGCATAGCTCACAAGAAAACGCCCAATCGCCGGAGTAATTTAGTTGCTACATTAAATCCATTTGACACTAATACTTGCGTAAAAGCAGGATTTTTTGAAAGTTCGTCTGGATTGATGGATTTAGTATTCTCCCTGATATTATTGTCGTTCACAAGTATTTATATTTACTTACAGCCTGCTGCGTGATATATTTCAGGAGAGCGAATACGTAATTTTCTTTTAGGCGAATGGAATGACTGTTTTATTTGATTTACAATGCTTTATCTATCATCAAACATCCACATTCTTGAACCACTTTCAAGTCTAAATGTTCTATTTGGAATAAAGTTGCTGCTTAATTCCTATACCTGGCCAGAATTCTCATTTTGGTTATTGGCATGTTGATCTAACCAACACCGATATTATCAGGTAACCCGCTTCTGTTTCCTGCTTTCCTGTATTGCTTTTTCCAGGCGGGATTGACGGGTTTTTTCCTGCACGGCACTCATTATCCAACGGATTATCGCGCGCTGATAGGAAGGAGCTTGTTTAGTGAAAAAATCCCAAGCAATCTTGTCCTTTCTAAATTGTTTCTCGTAATTTGTATCAAGGGAAATTAAATCGTTCTCATAAGAATAAATCCTTGATCTGTCTTGCTTTCTTGATTTAAATACTTTTATGCCAGCATCTTTCATCAAGCCTGCTTTGGTTAACTCTTCAACTTTTTTGATGTTGATTGCGCTCCAGATACTTGTACTTCTTCGCGGTGTAAAACGAATACAATAACTCTCCTTATCAATGGATTTTCTTATTCCGTCGATCCAGCCAAAACAAAGGGCCTGATCAACAGATTGCGACCAGTTCATGGAGGGTTTTCCGCTTCCTACCTTATAAAATCCAACAATTAGTTCGGTCTCTTTTTTGTGGTTAATTTCGAGCCATTTTCTAAACTCCTCCTGTGTTTTAAAAAATGTTGCGCCTTCTTTTACCCGAATTGATTGTATGTTTTCAGATTTGCTCTCATTCATCTGTCAGTAAGTATTTGTAATATATCTTTTAATGAAGAAACAAAGATAATAGGTATGACTTTGTTACTTTCATTAATAAAATCAAATTCATCAGGCAAATTTTAATTGTCGTCCCAATGAAACATTTTTGAATTTGTTATGCACTGTCAACCCATATTTCGTCCCAATTACCGTACTTATAGGACGACAATATACTTAGGAGTGAGCATCTTGAAACAAATTATACCAAAAGACAATGAAAGAAATGAGAAGCAGATCGTAATTCAAAACCATAATTAAAAGACAAAACCCACTCAACAATAATTAGTTAAGTGGGTTTTTGTAGCCCCACCAGGACTCGAACCTGGATCTAAAGTTTAGGAAACTTCCATTCTATCCCTTGAACTATGGGGCCAAAAATTGAAGCTGCAAAATTAGCCATTTTTTTGTTCCTGCAAAAGCAGTTTCTCAGCCACCATCCAACCTTAATCGCTTTATTCAAAGCTTGTTCTTGTCAGATAACCTGAATAATCCTTTACGATAGGTCTATAATCAGGATCACCAAACAGCTGCGAGGTTATCATAAAATCGGCAGTGGACCGGTTGCTGGCAGTGGGCACATTATAAAGCACACTCAACCGCAATAGGGCCTTCACGTCCACATCGTGGGGCTGGCTCGTCATCGGATCCCAGAAAAAGATCAGGTAATCGATTTTGCCTTCTGCAATGAGTGCACCCAACTGTTGATCGCCTCCTAAAGGCCCTGATTTTAAACGGCTCACATCATCCAATACCGTAGCAATTAGTTTTCCGGTAGTACCGGTAGCAAAAAAACGATGGTCTTTAAGTTTTTCCTTGTTGTGTTCCACCCAATCGAGCAGGTCTTTTTTGCGGTTGTCGTGGGCTACCAAGGCAATGGTCTTTTTCATATGTTCCAGATTTGATCGAGGCAAAGGTTAAAAAAAAGACGTTACATCGGGATGCAACGTCTTTTGGAATATTTATTAAACCCAATGATTAATGACCGTCAGAGCCAATCATTTTAAGCTTATCTCCCGTTTCGTCCACCACTTTTCTCAAAAACTGCTCACTATATCCCGGAAACTCAACATGAGGATTTTGATGACCAGGATTTCGTGTTTTCACATTACCATCCATGTATTTCAGGAACAGCTCCTGATAAAGATGTTTGTAGGAATTAAAAGTACGGGTCACCTGATCGGTACTGTAATCAGTAAGATAAGCAACCGCTTTGGAAGGGTCTTCTTTATACATTTTTAAGGCAGCTTCATCGGTAGCCGGTGTACGTTCGATAAACATGGCTTCGAGGCCATCCCGCACTTTTTTCACATCGGGTTGAATCATATTATAGCGGGTATAGGCCAGATTTGAAACCATATTGGTGATCCAGAAAAGCGAGGTTTCTGACCATTCCATCATAGCACCATTCCCTCTTTCGATATGGTGAGGATTTTCGGTCATACTGGTGTATAAAGGCATATAAACAGCAGCATTGGCATCATCCACACCCCACCAGATGATTCCACCAATTTCGTCGGGTAACCAATTGCGTGATTGGGTAACAAAAGAAAAGCCTGTCTGTTGGGTAGCTGTTGCTCTTTCGTTCACATAGGTGATTCCATCCACTTCCCAGGTGAGTGGCCGCCAGCGATAAGGCAATCCATGCGGGCCGGCACCAAAGTCGGCACTCATATCGAGTTCGGTGTCCTGCAGGTAATCGCGCATAAACATCATCATATCATGCACAGAAACTTTCTTTTCGGGTTTCACCCACAAAGGCATACGGTTAGTAGCATATTTGTTGGGGTTAGGCCGGCCGTCTTTAAATTGATCTGCATGTTCGATATTACCTTTTACATACTCCCAATAATCATCCATACCATCAGAAACCCTGTTGAACATCGTCCAAACACGCATATCGCAGAAACGGGCTCCGCCAAAATCCACAGGCGCATAGGTGTCAGAAAAACTGAAGTGCTCGTCTTTGCCCTCGTACCAGCCTTTGTCGCGAGCAAAAGTGATAACGTCTTCTGCATAAACCACCTCCACTTCAGTGTTCATGATTTTATCAATGTCTTTTGAGGTTATCGACTGCTTTCCATTTGCCAACGGAAAATTCATGATGCGTGCCTGATTGGCATGTCCGCTCACATAACCATCCGGAATGCGCAGTGCAACCCACAACATGCCTTTGTTGGCATTGATCATTTTACCGGTTTTTTTATCTTTTTGCATATTGATGCCTTTACCAATCAGCTCCATGATCCAAACCTCATCTTTATCCGCAATGCTGAAGGATTCGCCCGAGCTGTAATAACCATATTCGCTGGTAAGCTGGTGAATAATACGGACGGCATCGCGGGCCGAAGTTGCTCTTTGCAGGGTGGTATATATCAAACTTCCATAATCCATGATTCCGGTAGAATCTTGCAGTTCGGGACGGCCACCATAAGTGGTTTCACCAATAGCCACCTGATGCTCATTCATATTGCCCACCACGTTATAAGTGCGAGTTGCCTGGACAATTTTTCCAAGGAACTTGCCAGTATCCCATTCATAAATATCCATCATCGTTCCTTCAGAATATTCAGCTGCCGGCCAGTGATACAATTCACCATACAAAACGTGCGAATCAGCGGCATAGGTGATCATTGTGGAACCATCCACCGAGGCTCCTTTGGTGACCAGATAATTGGTACACGCCATAGCCTGATTAAGAGTAAGGAAAAACATTCCGACTATCAGCCAGGAAAACAAAATCTTCTTCATAAGTAAGAATTTTAATTAACGATTTTGAAACAAAAATAACCATTTTTTCGAACTTTCCAGTTGAATTTTCCTTCATCAAAAACACAAAAAGCGGACTTTGCAGCCCGCTTCCTGAAATATAAAGGGTAATAAGAGAAAGTCTTATTCTTTGACCAGCTCAAGGTTTACCTGAATATCTACTTCTTTACCAATCATAAAGCCACCAGCTTCGAGAGCCGAGTTGTAGGTAAGTCCGTAATCTTCACGATTTAAACTTCCACTAACTTTAAAACCAGCACGTGTGTTGCCCCATGGATCTTTAATCTGTCCGTTATAACGTACGTCGAGTTCAACTTCTTTGGTAACTCCATGCATGGTCAGATCACCAACCAGCGTGTATTTATTACCACTTTTCTGGCTTAGGTTTTTGCCTTTAAAATCAATAGTGGGGTAGGTTTCAACCTCAAAAAAATCGGTGTCGCGCAGGTGATTGTCGCGTTTTTCGTTGTTGGTATTCACCGAAGCTGCCTGAATGGTAAAGCTTATCGAGGCATCAGAGAAGTCCTCTTTATCTGCCTTGATGGTTCCTTCAAATTCCTGGAATTTTCCGGTGACAGTTGAAACAACCATATGTGACACTTCAAAGGTAACATTTGAGTGTGCATGATCAATATTCCAATTGGTTGTCTGGCTCATCGCAAAAGTGCTTGCAAATACAAATGCCAGAGATAAAAATGCATTTTTCATAAATGAAAAGTTTTAAGTTTGTTTACTTTTGTTTTCGACTAGTTTGTTTAACGATTCTTTCGTTTGAATACTGGAAGCTTAAACAAAACATTTTTCACATTGTTCAAAGCATTCAACAAAATACTATGGCCGGAATCTATCTGCATATACCTTTCTGTAAACAAAAATGTCATTACTGCAATTTCTTTTCAATAGCATCGCTGAAGCAAAAACCTGATTTTTTGGCTGCGATAAAACGCGAAATAGCGGTTCAAAAAGATTATCTCAAGGACGAAAATGTGCATACCATTTATTTTGGAGGCGGAACTCCAAGTATGCTCGACCAAGAAGAACTGAACAGCATTTTTGACGAATTATACAAACATTATAACATTGATCCGCAAGCCGAAATAACGCTGGAAGGAAATCCGGACGATTTGAGCAAAGAAAAGCTGAAAATGCTGTCGAAAACTGCTGTAAACCGACTGAGCATCGGAATTCAAAGCTTTTTTGACGATGACCTCACTTACTTAAACCGGGTTCATTCGGCCGATCATGCTAAAGCCGTTATAAATAATGCTTTGGAGGCCGGTTTTGAAAAACTAACCATAGATTTGATCTATGGCATACCCACGCTCACTGATGATAAATGGCATCAAAACATTAACTATTTTCTCCAAACAGGCCTCAAACATCTGTCGGCTTACGCTTTAACAGTAGAACCCCGAACAGCTTTGGCGCATCTTATTGGCAAAGGAAAACTTGAGGCGGTAAACGAACAACAATCGGCAAGTCAATTTGAAATTTTGATGCAACGAATGGAAGATGAGGGATTTATTCATTACGAAATATCCAATTTTGCCAGAGCAAATCATTACAGCAAACATAACAGCTTATATTGGTTGGGAGGTAACTATCTGGGTTTAGGGCCTTCGGCACATTCGTTTAACGGCTATTCGCGACAATGGAATGTTTCCCACCTGAATAAATATATTCGCGAGGCCGGACAAGTTGAAAGTGTTTTTGAAAAAGAAGAACTCACACTCGAACAACGCTATGATGAATATGTGATGACCTCGTTGCGAACCAGTTGGGGCTGCGATCTGGAACATATTCACAATGCTTTTGGTGAACAATTCAGTAATTATTCTCTAAAGCAAGCGCAAGCTTTCATTCAGGATGGAAAAATTGAGCAGCGTGGTAATCGGCTTTTCCTTACCCAGAAAGGAAAATTATTTGCTGACGGGATTGCAGCGACACTTTTTATAGACTACTAAATTCTTTTACGACGGTTTAATCTTGTAAAAAACGCCTCTCTCCTGCTTTACCTGACTAATTTTATCTTCAGCCTCCAAAACGGAAAGGTATTTATTCAATTCGTTGATATGTAGCCCCATAATCTGAGTAAGATCCTGTGCCGTGCAAGGTCTTCGGGCAATGGTTTCCAAGATGGCAGACGACATATCATTGCGATAGGCTTTTTGGTTTTTGCGGGTTACGGCTGATGCAATGATCTGAACATTGGGCAGCTTCCAGAAGTCGATAACGGCTTTGAGCTGTTCGTAAGTTGCTGGTTTTAAATCTTCTATTGTTCCGGGCCTGTCGAGGGTATTTAGTTGTACCAGATCGGGTTCAATTTTTTTTATCGCTTCTTTTAAGGCAATAAGCTCTGCTTCCTGATCATTATAGCCTGGCAAAATAAAGATCTCAAGCCAGATCTTTCCTTTGAAAACCTTTCTGAACGAGGCGATACCATCAATAATTTTGGAGATATCAAGCGAACTATGAGGCCGGTTTATCTTTTGAAAACCTTCTGCCGTGGCAGCATCAAGCGACGGAAGAACCACATCAGCCTTGAATAGTTCGGCGTGGATTTTTTCATCAGCTATAAGGGTTCCATTAGTTAAAACTGCCAATGGTAAATCGGGTTTTTTAACTTTTAAATAATCAATCAATTCTCCTATACCGCTGTTGAGTGTTGGCTCTCCATAGCCCGAAAAGGTGATGAAATCCGGATCAGGATTGTTACCAAAATAATTCTCCAGCTCTAATATAATTTTTTTTGTCGGAATATAAGCCTTGCGATCAACAGTTAAACTGGTTGTTTTCCCAACTTCGCAATACACACAATCGAGTGAGCACACTTTACGCGGAACCATGTCAACCCCCAGCGACATACCCAAACGTCGTGATGGAACGGGACCAAAGATGTATTTGTACATAAGACTACAGGCCTTGAAAAATCGCTCAAAGTTACCACAATTCCTATAAAATCAGAAAAATCACAGCATGGGATAAGACGGTAAAAAATGCAACAGCCATCTCCGTTGCCGAAGATGGCTGTTGCACACCAATAATGTATGAAAGCTGACTTGTTTGTTGTTAGTTACCGATCTGCATCGGATAAATAAGGTTATTATTGCGATAGCCGCTATTATTCTTGTACCAGTCAGGATAGTTAATTCCGCCACTCTGAGCCCATTCGGCAAACACATGATAGGCACCTGTAATATCCTGAAATTCAATCACCCAATCAAAAGGCTCTGCAATATTAATTGCCCAGGGCAAATTGTTTTCTGTGACAAAGTATTTTCCTTGCGCCGGATCTGAAGCATCTTCCATCTGACCAAAAAAGCTTGTGTCGAATAAATCAGATGGTTCGTAGTTGGGTAAATGTACTTCAAGGCCACGATTACCGGGAACACCGTTGATTTCGGTATTTACAATAAGGAAAGGATTAAAGGCTCCAATATTGAGTTCGCTGTAGGTAACAGCATTGGACGCAAAAATTATTTCCAGACTTATTGTAACAGGCTCGATATAGTCGTATCCAAGTTGGGTGTTCACGCCAATACCACCGGTAGTTTGAGGCATCACACGACGGGCATCGTCAAAAACGATTATGGTTGCTTTGCTTTGACCATTTTCGAGGCCATTGCCTGTGATATCAAAAACAGAGGTATTGACCACATCATAACCTGTAACAGAAACAATATCAGAAGGTGAAACCGTTGGGAATGTGAATCCAAACCCGTTGTGATAAGAGGCACCGAAAGCTTTTACAACAAATGTTGCAGTGATAGATTGTACTACTTCCTGATTGTTTTTTACAATATCGAATTCATAATCAATCACGAGATCGTTGAAATCGTAATCACCTTTTCCTGGCCAGAGGTCTTCATAAGCCAATGTGCCGCCCAGCTGTTCGGTAGTTTCTCCTTCTTCCTCTTCTTCTTCTGCACCACAACCAGTAAGTGTTTCTTCAAGCGTTTCATTCTGAGGTGTTTCAACCGTAATTTCGAAAACATCCGTATTGTAACCTGAAGCCATGATTACGAAAGATTCGTTTACATCCAGCTGGTAAGTAAAGTTTTCTATTTCATTGCTGTTCTTGTACAGTGAACCTGAAAATGCAGAAGTCATTGCGCCATCGCCAGTATTTGAGAGCGTGAAAACCACATCGCCATCGATGCAGGAGGCAGTGAGTTCAACAAAAGGATCTTCAACTACAGGATTTGGAGGACAAGTCAGAATACCTGCATTGTTGCCTTCGTGGAAGCTATTGATTATGTTTTCGGCTGTGTTGGCATAATCGTTTGCAGAATACCCGTTCAAACCGCCACCACCAAGTGCAATTTCGGCCATAGCTAAGAAGTCATTTACACTCATATTAGCAAAAGGGCCATCAATAAAGACCAGTTCGCCCAAATCATAATTGGGATTCACCCCAAGGAAACCAGCTGCATTGTAATCACGATTCATTCGGGCAGCGATGATTTGATCGGCCATATTACCCAATTTGTCCTTTTTCCCGGGATTAATCCAGCTTTTATTTAAAACCTGTGGGCCACCACCACCAGGCAAATACGTTTCTACATCGCTTGCGTTATCAAAAGTTATGGTGTAATTATCCGGATCACCAATCACAAAACTATCAGGATAAACCTGATCAAAATACTGATCGCGAAGTACGCCCACATTATTTCCGGCTGCCTTTTGTCCCCAGCCACCTTTTGAATAGGTGGTGAAATTGCTGAGATCACAACCAACAACAGTCAAGGATTTTTGGCTGGATGCAAAGTCGTAATACATTTGGCCATTGCTGATGAAGGCCATATTGGGTCCATTAGTCCCGCTGTAGATCAGCCTGAGCTCGTATTCATAAGCCGGCAATGTTATCTTGGTTCTCAGGGTTCTGGAACCATCTTCAGGGAAACCGCGGAAATAACGCTTTGAACCATCACGATTGGTGATCAAAAGCGGCTTTAGTTCACCGGTTTGCGGAAGACTTACAACCACATCGATGGTTTGCTGTGTCTTCCAATCGAAATCAGGAGGAACAACCAAATCATTTACTGATTCGATCACCGGATTTTCACCTGGATCATTGATATTATTATTTTTAGTACAGGCAGCAAACACCAGTGTGCTGAGTAATACAATTGTAAAAATTTTTAGTGCTTTCATTTTTTTAGTATTGATTTTAGTATTAAATCAAGCGCTATGCCATTTTGATAATTAATTGATTATTAACTTTATACAGATTTATTCAAAATTTATTTTTATCCATAATGTGGATTAATTTCCAAAATTTGGAATCATTTTCAGAAATGAACATTTCAACACTACCTTTTGCTTTGATTGGATTCAGTTTTTAATTTAAAGATGCAAAAATGGCACTTAAGTTTGAATAAATTAGAAATCAAAGTATAGCAATGCCATCTTTCGATCGAAAAGCAATCCCTGATCAGGAGTGCCCTCCAACAACAATTCTTAAAATCTTTATATTCAACACAAAGAAACGAATCAACTGCCAGGGAACAAATTTTCGCCAAAACATGGTTCCTTTTGTTGGAAGCGGAGGGTAAAAAGCTTCACTATAAGGTATTACGGATCTGTTTTTCATTAGATTTTTTTTTGTGAATACTATTGATCATGATTATTCGGGTAATAGCCACCAAAAAGGATAACCTTTGGCTTTGTGCAAAAACATATAGTGCATAAACCATTTCAGCCAGTGGCCCGCCAGTCCGGCTTCGCCCATGGTATAGCTAATGTCGCGCCCAAAATCCGGAAACTTCTCGAAATCAGGCACTATAGGGAAAACCGTCATGGTGGCGGCAGCACCTTTTGTCATGCCATATCCAGCCGAAATAATGCAGGCGGCTCCCATCTTTCCCATACTAGCACGGTGTTTCAGTTCGTGTTCCCCTTTTTTGATCAGGTTGATGATATTCAAGGCAGTAATTTTTCCCATAACACCGGATGGCATCCCAGTACGTGGTGGAGTGGGAAAAATATTGGTTCCGTTTTTGCTAATCATTGGTTTTGATATCCCGTGAGGTGGTGCAAAAGCAATACCCGAAGCAAAAATATTGGGATAATCTTTGTTGCGATAAGTTTCGGGCCAGTCGTTAACACTCCACTCTTCATAAGGTTTAGCAGTGTAATCTGCATCCACTTTCATCAAACCGTTAGGTGCAAAAAGCTTGGAACTGATATCAGCTCCGTTTTTATCAAAAGCTTTAAGTCCAACCCCCGCAAACCCGGGAATGAGCATAGAAAAGTCAAATTCCAGCGTGTGATTTTCGCCATCCAGTGTTTCGTAATGAATCAGTCCGGGCTCCACTTTTTTTACGCCTGCACGTTTGATCCAGTGAATATTGTTTTCGCGCAGAAAGCTTTCGGCAAAAACACGGGTTGAGGTAATGTAACCCCCTCTTTTGATGTGTGCACCACCCATGCCAAAATCACCCAATTCATACTCATTGGTAAGCCAGGTAAGATCAGCCATATGCGAAAGTTTGCGTTTCCTTATCTCATAAGCCACATTCAGGATGTACTCAAAAGCGGCACCCTGACAAGTTGCCATCGGATGACCAGTACCAATCACAAAGCGTTGCTTTTGACCATTTTCCATTTTTAACAAAGCTTCCTGCAACTTCTCCCAGGCATGAGCTGCATGATCAAAAGAGCAAACCGACACAGTGTTTTTTCCGGGACCCAGACCCTCGGTAGCTTCAAAGTTAAGTTTTGGGCCGGTAGCATTCACCAGGTAGTCATATTCCAGCCTGATTTCTTCGCCCTGTTGCTCAGGTGTGGTGTAAACCGCCCTTATAAACGCCTGCCCTGAAGCCGTATCACCTTGTGGGTGCAAGCTCACAGCCCGCGCCTGATGAAATTCGATGCCAACTCGCTTGTATCTGGGAGCCAGTTTAAACCTAACCTGATCGACGGTCATTCGTCCTACCCCCACCCAAATATTAGATGGAATCCATTGGTAATAACTGGCCGGAGAAACCACGATGACCTGATGTTTTTTGGAGAGTTTTTTGCGCAAAAACGCCGCTGCTGTATGACCTGAAATGCCAGCTCCCAACACTACAACTTTCGCCATTTTATTTAAATTTGGTTTAATATATTTAAAATAATCCGGAGATAATCTCTACAAATATAACCTACAATACAAGCATAAGCAACAGTATTTCAGCTTTATATTATTAAAAGTGTTTGTATTGCTTATAATTTAGGAAGTAAGTATGTTTTCCGGAAAAACGAATATATCAGGGATTCTATTTACGGTTTAGGATGAGAAAGATAAGCTAACCAGGCAAAACACATTTGAATTAGCTATAAAAATTTCATTGTGCCTTAATGCAAATAAAGGGTATTACCAGATTAAAAATTGTTTACTTAAAAAAATACGGGTTATCACCAAAGTGCTATAATTTCCTGTTTAGTAATAAAAATTTCTCATTAAGCATATTATAACACTAGCAAATCAATTCAAACTGTATTTTTGTCGCCATTGATGCAAAAAATCAAAAATGAAGCACTTACACACTTTATGCTTTCCTGCAGTCATACTTGCATTTATTGCGTTATCCTGCCAACATGATCCTGATGAATCAGTCAAACCAGGGCCTCCAACCGATGATTGCGACACAACATTGGTTACTTATACCTCCTCAGTAGTTCCCATACTTCAAGATAATTGCTACTCGTGTCATTCAGGCACTGTGCCTTCTGGCGGACTTGATTTAAGCAATTTTGAACAGCTCGCTTTTGTGGCACAAAACGGAAGTCTGTCAGGAGCTATCAACCACAAACCCGGATTTACGCCCATGCCTGACGGGCTGCCAAAATTGAGTGATTGCGATATTAACACCCTAACCATATGGATCAGGGATACCACCTTCACTGATCCGGAAATTGGCCATGAATGCGATCCGGATACGGTATATTTCCAAAATGAAATATTGCCCTTGCTGATAAGTTCATGTGGAGTAACAGGTTGTCATGATCCCGGAACCGCCCAGGACGGTGTTATTCTGACCGATTATGCTTCCATCATGCAAACTGCTGATGTAAGGCCGGGCAATCCTGATGGAAGTGACTTATACGAGAAAATAACCGATTCAGACCCTGATGATCGTATGCCACCTCCACCAAATCAGCCACTTAACGCCGAACAAATTGCCAGGATAGAACGATGGATTTTGCAGGGTGCGCAAAACAATCATTGTGAAAATACCTCATGCGACACTTTGAATGTAACCTTTAGCGGGCAAATCTTTCCTGTTATTCAAAATACCTGTTTGGGATGCCATTCAGGCCCAAACCCAACAGGAATTTTATTGCTGACCAATCACAGCCAAATTGCATCTGTGGCGGCTTCGGGCAGGCTTTTGGGTGCCATCAAACACCAAAACGGCTATCAACCAATGCCACAAAACGGAGCACAGCTAAATCAATGTATTATTACTCAATTTGAAAAATGGATCTCAGATGGAACACCAAATAATTAAATATAACAGAATACAATTATTGTTGGCTTTTATGCTTGTTTTAGGGCTTTCTTCCTGTTACAAAGACAACGAAGAAACCTTATATCCTGAAGAAGGAAACAACTGCAAAACCGAAAACATCAGTTTCAGTGAAAACATTTTTCCAATCGTCAACAACAATTGTTTGAGCTGTCACTCAGGTGCCGGAGCATCCGGAGGTTTGCGTCTGGAGAATCATACCCAAATTTCGGATGCAGCAGTCAATGGCCGCTTATTGGGGGCCATAAATCATGAGCCAGGTTTTCCGGCCATGCCTCAGAGCGGTAACAAACTAAGCGAATGCCAGATAAAACAATTTGAAGCCTGGGTTCAACAAGGTGCATTAAATAATTAACCTTAATACTTATGAAAATCCTTTATGTTTTATATATGTTCATCCTGCTGAGTTTTACTGTTCAGGCTCAGGACGAACTCTTTGATCTTTTTGAGGAGGATGAGCCCACAACGGACTATGCTTATGCCAGCTTTAAAGCAGGCAGGGTGGTTTACGGACATTCTGTCGAAAATCCGGCATCGGGTAATTTGATCTTTATGATTCAGCATAATTTTGGGGCACTCAATTTGGGAGCTTATGAGCTGTTCGGGCTGGATCAGGCAACCATCAGATTGGGCTTGGAATACGGAATCAACGATTGGCTGGCAGTGGGAGCAGGCAGAAGCAGCTGGCAAAAAACCTATGATGGATTTGTAAAAGCCAAGCTTTTGCGACAAAGCACAGGAGCCAAAAATATGCCGGTTAGCGTTTCCTATGTGGGAGCTTTGGCTTTAAACAGTCTCAGGTGGCAGTATCCGGAACGGAAAAACTATTTTAGTTCGAGAATGTCGTTTGTAAATCAGCTTTTGATTGCACGCAAATTCAGCAGTGTACTTACTTTGCAATTGACTCCCACAATGATTCACAAGAATCTGGTTCCTGCAAACGCAGATAAGAACACCTCTTTTGCGCTTGGTGTAGGTGGTAGGTTGAAGCTAAGTCAGCGTGTTTCGTTTAATGCTGAATATTTTTACTATCCCGATGACCAAACGACCCTGAAACGCACCAATGCACTGTCGCTTGGGTTTGATATTGAAACCGGAGGCCATGTTTTTCAATTGCATTTCTCTAACGCCCAGGCCATGTTTGAACGGGCATATATCACCGAAACTGCCGGTGAATGGGGAAAAGGTGATATCTTTTTTGGCTTTAACATTTCCAGAACCTTCGTGCTAAAAAAACCGGAAGGGTTTCGGTAAAAATTTGGTTATCGTGCCAGCCAGATTGCCGGATCAACAATTTGCCGGCCTTTCCACAGCTCAAAATGAACCATGGTTTTCCCGGAGCTTTTGTCGGTGTGTATGCGGCCAATCAGGTCTTTGGTTTTCACTTTGTCCCCACGTTTAACAAACACCTCGTCCAGGTTAGTATAAACCGTAAAGTAATCACCATGCCTGATGATCACGGCAATATTGCTTGCGGTAATTGTATTTGTACTCACAACCACACCATCAAAAACAGCCCTTGCCGAAGCACCTTTTTGGGTGGCTATATCAAGGCCGTTATTTTTGATTGTCACCTTTTTGAGCACCGGATGCGGATGCGATCCATATCGCGAGGCGATAATGCCGCGTTCGGTAGGCCAGGGCAATTTTCCTTTGTTTCCGGCAAAGGCATTTGAAAGGGTAAGTTCTTCGGGGGTTAGTTCCATCAAACGGTCTTCGCGTGGGACCTTTTCGGTTTTCGATTCGCTGGCACGACGAACCTCTTCAGCGATGATCCGTTCGATCGTGCGCTGAAGCTGTTGTGCTTCTTTTTCCTTCTGTTGAATTGTTTTACGTAATTGCTTCTCTTTTTGCGCCAGTGTTTTCACGCTTTGATCCACATTCTGCTGTTCTGTTTGTAATACTGTTTGTTCGCGTCTTTCCTCATCCAAAAGTGCTTTCTGTTTCTTTTGTTCCTGATCAAGAAGCAGTAGTTCAGCCTTGATTTTTTCGTTGGCTTCTTCGATCTTTTCTATTTGGTTGCGTCGGAAGGCGGCATATTGTTGCAGATACTTCAAGCGTTGAAAAGCCTGGTTGAAGTCGTTGGCCGAAAACAGGAAAATTAATTTGTTGTAGCTCCCACGATTTTGATACGCAATCTCTATCATGCGGGCATATTCCCTGCGAAGGGCTTTGCGTTCTTTTTCAAGGCGTTCGATCTCACGTGTGCTTCGGCTGATCTGTGATTCAACCTGTAAAAGCTGTTTCTGAATGGTTGCCAGCAGATTGGCACGCTTGCTAATTCTGGAACGTAACACCAGCAACTGTTCAAAAGTCATTTCTTTGCTTTGTGTAGTTTCTTCCAGCAGCTTGTTGGTGTAAGCTATTTCCTGTTCGATCCGCTTTTTGTCTGTTTCGAGTTCTTTTACATTCTGCTGGGCATACAATAAATAGTTACCGGAACCGCTTAAGAACAGCACCACGAGTAAAATAACGTAGCGGGAAAAAGCTTTCATTGCGGATAAAATTAACGCATTTTAGTGTATTTGGACGGGATGCTAAAAGAAAACTTTAAGGCTTCATCTGTCGTAATATTGCTGTATTGCAATCTGATCTGCATTTTTTTGTCGGCCTGAAGCAACATTTCGAGCAAACCTGGCACTAGTTGATCATTCACTGCTGCATACCTGCTATATTTCACTTCAAGCTGTTTGTTTTCTTCACCAAACTCTTTCAGATTTACTTTCGTTATTTTATAATGATCCGGATTGAGCCAGATATTCTGAACCAGGATGTTTGGAATTTCTTCCTCACGAATCATTTTTTTCTTTTTCGACCTTTGTGTAGCCGACAATCGATAATCCATGGCATCAATGCCTGCTCTGAAATTATCATCCTCATAATGGGTCATATCATTTCCAAGCAGCAATGCCTGAAGGATGTCGAAATCTATTGTTGTCTGAAAAAAACTGTTGATAAAATCGTAATCACCTTTAAAATAGTTTTTTTCGATGCGATTGATAAACCAGATCGAATCCTGTGTGATCATCAGCCGAGCTACTTCGATACCCAGTGCCGGTGAGAGCGACAACCAGATGACGCTGTCCTTTTGAATGCGCAGCTGACCACGAAAATCTGTTTTTGTCTTTTTATCAGATATCACTGTTACAGCACACCGGGCACTAAACCAATCAAAACGCAGTTCGCTTGCCGCCATTTTTTCTAATAAGAAAGTTTCGCCCTGTTCCTTGAGCGGCTTTTTGATCATTGCCCGTTTTGTTTTACATCCCTGCAGAGTAAAAATGGCAACCAACACAACCACACTCAGAAATACCGGAAATTTAGTTCTATTCATACAGTTGTTTCTTCTCAATTTTCAACTCAATCTGCTCGCTGGCTCCGCCAGCTTCTTTAGCATTATGCCATTGTTTAACAGCTTTGTCTGTTTCTCCCAATTTGAATAAGATGTCGCCATAATGTTCAAGCACCTCTCCACTTGGGGTTTCATCAAATTTTAGTGCTTTTTTAATCCAATAAAGGGCATCCTCATATTCACCCTTTTTGAAAAATACCCAGGCATAGGTGTCGAGATTTGAAGCGTTTTCAGGTGCAAGGTTAACGGCTTTTGCTGCCATCGTCAGTGCTTTGTCCAGTTGCTCACCCCGAACTGCCAGATGATAGGCATAATTATTCAGGGCGACTGAGTTATCCGGATTTATTTCCAGTGTTTTATCATAATAATGATACGATTGCTGATGATCTTCAAGCTCGTGATTGGCTTCTGCCAGATAATTGTAAAATTCGGCCAGCAAGGCATTATTGCCAAACACCAGCTTACGTCCTGTTTCGAGCAGCTGACGGGCTTTTTCGAACTCTTTCTGATCGAAATAGCCAAAGGCTGCAAACAGATAAGGCAAAGGCTGCTCCGGAAAACTTTGCAGTGTTCTTTCAGCAGTTTGTATCAATTGCGTGAAGCTTTTCATGTTAAGTTGTGCAAACAACAAACCTTCCCATGGCCGGTAAAATCCGGAATCAACAGCCAAACTTTTGCGATAGTTTTCGGCTGCATTTTGATAGTCTTCCTTGTCCTGATATACCTCGGCAAGCAAAAGATATCCATAACCCTGATCCGGATGTGCTGCCACCAGGGTCTGGCCTATCTGAAGGGCTTGATTTAAAAGAGTTTCCGAAGGCAGATCAAGTCGTCCCCAATACGGGACTATCTGCATTTTTGTTTTTATGTCGAGTGATGGATTTCCAAGCGCGAGCAACAGCTCTTCAAAGGCTTGATCGTACTTTTTATCTTCGAGGTAAAATTCAAAAAGTGAGACATGAACATAGGGATCATCAGGATCAAGTATTTTAATTTTTTCGTATGTTACCAGTGCGTTTTTGCGGTCTTTGTTCTTGAGATACAATTCGGCCAGCATGGCCTGATAACGCACCTCAAAAGGATAAGCCGTTGCCAGCTTTTCGATTTCTTCAATAGCTTTTTTATTTTTACCCAGTAGCAGGTAAATCTGTTGTTTCTGTATGCTAAGCACTTCGTTCACCCCAATTTGTCTCTCAATCTGATCAAAAACCGTAAGGGCATCATCATAACGCTCGAGTAATAATAAGGCTGACGAAAGTTCGCCATAAAAGTCGGTATTGTTGGGATCCATTTTCAGCAACTCACGATATATGTCTGCATAAGCTTCATAATTACCCAACACCTTGTAGATCTGTGCCAGTCGTATTTTGTACCAGCTGTTCTGCTCATCATAATCAACGGCCTTTTTCATTAATTGTCGGGCTCTGTCGTAGTTTGATTCGCGCGCATAAATCTCGCTGAGTTCGTACATACTGGCATGATCAGTTGAATCAGCCTGCAGAGCCTGCTCAAATAAAGTATGTGCTTTTTGATAGTTGCCTGCCAATCTTGCTTTTAATCCATCAGCAAAAAGTATGGCGTTTTTCCGTTCAGAAACCATGCCAGTCAATGAATCGGAACTTATTTCCTGAGCAAATAAAGGTATTCCGGTAAGCCAAACAAGACAGGAAATTAAGGTAACCAAGCGGTTTTGTATTGACATAATTAATTGGTTTAATCTTCAATTTGGTTGTAATCACCAACACTTAAATTCCTTGCCGATGATTTAAGGCTGGTATAACTGCCAATCATGCTATTATCAATGATTTGATTTTCGATATAGCTATATTGCTGAATTATACTGTTGCGGATCACAGAATTTTTAACAACAGTATGTGCTCCCACGGAAACATGAGGTCCTACTACGGCATCCTGAATCACAGCACCTTCGCCAATAAAACAGGGTTCGATGATGATGGCTTCGTCCAGATCGGCATTATCATGGATGAGTTTTTCGCTTCCGGCCACCAACTCAAGCACCCGCCGATTAGTTGCCACCGTTGCATCCTTGTTGCCGCAGTCGAGCCATTCTGTCACGGTTTCGGTGTGAAAAGCCATACCTGCTTTCATCATGTTTTGGAGCCCGTCAGTTATGCCGTATTCTCCTCCGGTAGTAATTTTTTGATCGAGTAAAAACTGGAGTTGCTCACGCAAATAAGCACCATCTTTAAAATAGTAAATGCCGATAATTGCCAGATCAGATACAAATTCGGCAGGTTTTTCATAAAAACCTTCGATGCTTTGATCAGGATTAAGTTTTACTACGCCAAATTGTTCGGGATTATCCACCCGATTAACCCAGATGATACCGTCTTTGCTGCTATCCATCTTGAAATCAGCCTTAAACAATGTATCAGCATAAGCAATAACAACTTTGCCATCAAGTACTTCCTGCGCGCACAAAATAGCATGTGCCGTACCCAGTGCTTCAAACTGGTAATGGATACTTCCCATGGCACCAACAGATTCAGCAATGCTCAGCAATTCCAATTCTGTATTTTTACCAAAGTTACCGATCACAAAGGCAATCTGATCAATCGGCTCATCTGCTACACGGGCGATATCTTCGACCAAACGCTGTACGATAGGTTTTCCGGCAATCGGAATCATTGGTTTGGGAGTTGTGAGTGTATGTGGCCTCATGCGTTTGCCCATGCCGGCCATTGGGATGATAATATTCATTGTAATTGATTTACTGTTTGTGTTTTATTATTTTCCTGTGTGCCCAAATCCTCCGGCTCCACGACTAGTCTCGCCGAGTTTTTCGACTACTTTCCATTGTACTGTTTCGTGTCGGGCAATCACCATTTGGGCAATGCGTTCGCCATCGTTGATAACAAAATCCTGGTCGGAAAGATTTACCAGTATCACTTTAATCTCACCACGATAGTCTGCATCAATCGTTCCTGGAGTATTCAGAAGGGTAAGCCCGTGTTTTATGGCCAAACCGCTTCGTGGTCTGATCTGGGCTTCAAATCCTACTGGCAATTCAATGAATAATCCGGTTGGTATAAGTGCCCGCTGCAAAGGAGCCAGCCGAACAGGTAATTCCAGATTAGCACGCAGGTCCATTCCGGCCGAAGCTAAAGTTTCATAGGCCGGTAAAGGATGTTTTGAGTGATTTACAATTGATATCTCCATAAAACTGTTTTAGCAATTGTTGGGCAGCGGCAAAAATAAGGATTATTCAGGCCATGGCTTTCGTTAAAAAAGTAAAAATCAGGAAATTCTTGCAGAATCACGGAAACCTTTATACTCAAAGACAACAGCCAGCAGGACGAAAACAACAAAAAGCAGCCCATTGAAGGATAAGCGAATAAGCAGTTTTTCGGGGCGTAAGAACTCCGAAATAAAATACAGTAAAAGTGCCAGGGAAAGATAAAGTACAAAACGTTTTACCTGATATGGAACCGGATAAATTTTTCTGCCCCACAGATAAGAAATCAGCATCATGATTGAATAACAAGCCAGATGTGCCCAGGCTGCTCCCGTATAGCCCATTACCGGAATCAGGAGGATATTGGCAAACAAGGTGACCGAAGCCCCGATAAGCGCAATTACTGCTCCATTTTTTGTTCTGTCGGTAAGTTTGTACCAAACCGAAAGATTGAAAAACACACCATAAAACAGGTTGGCAATTAATACAACGGGAACGATGTTTAGCCCTGAACGAAACTCAGGGCCGATAAAATGTTGAAATACATCCATAAACAAGGTAACTCCCAGAAATATAAGTAATCCGCTAATTATAAAATAATTGGTTACTCGAGCAAACAGTTCCGGGCTGTCTTTTTTCTCCGCCTCCGCAAAAAAGAAAGGTTCAGCTGCAAAACGGAACATCTGAATAAAAAGCGTCATCAGCACGCCTAACTTGTAGTTTGCACCATAAATGCCAAGTTGTGCCATGGCGGTTTCCCGATCGGGCAACAAATACTTCAGCAGGATTTTATCAATCACTTCATTCACCATACCGGCCAAACCCACAACCAACACTGGCAATGCATAGCTAAGCATAGGTTTGATTAGGCTAGTGTCCCAACAAAATGAAAACCGCTTCAGCTGTGGCCACAGCAACACCAAACTCAATAGGCTTGCAATCAGATTTGCTACAAAAACCCAAAGCAATAAACTGGAATTATGTCCAAAAACATCCGTTGCGAACTTCATGGCCCATTCCGGAATGAGCACGATAAAAATCACATTCAAGCCAATATTTAAACTCACGTTTAAAATCCTTATGGTGGCAAATCGACGCGCTTTATTTTGTTTGCGAAGCAAAGCAAAAGGAATAGCGGTGACGGCATCAAGCGTGACAATCAGCCCGACAAAAACGATATATTCCGGGTTTCCGGTATATTGAATCAAATCGGCGACCGGCTCATAAATGAAAAATAGTAGCACAACAAAAACGGCTGAAGTTGTGAGTATAGCTGATAAAGCTGCATTAAAAACCTTGTTGGTATCTGTTTTTTGGGCAAATCTAAAAAATGCAGTTTCCATCCCATAGGTGAGCAACACCAGGAAAAAAGCAACATACGCATACAGCTCTGTCATCTGTCCGTAATGCTCTTCAGAAAGCACACGGGTATAAAATGGCACCAGCATATAGTTGAGCAGGCGTGGGATAATTGTTCCCATTCCATAAACTACGGTTTGCCCTGCCAGGCTTTTCAGAGGGTTTGTTGCCATTATGGGAAGCAAAGTTAGCTTATCTGACCATGCAAGCAAATTTTTTAAATTGGTATAAAAGGAAAGGATTTTTCAATTAGTTTTTGACTCCATTCTCATTCATTAGAAAAAAAATAGCTGTTAGCCATTGCAAAAAACTATTTCAGCACGCATACCAAAGCAATGCTTTGTTATTAGTTGCAATAAAGCTCATTCAAAATATCTATTAACCCGATCGATCAGTAGCACTTTACTTTTAATATTATCAAACAAATACGTTTGTATTGAAGTTGGATTAATGTCTGATAATTCATCTTCAGAGAATGTCTTCACTAAGTACATTAAAACCTATTTAATATATTTGGCCCAAAAAAAGGAAACTGGATAAGCTATAACAATCTGATTTAATATGCATTGTGAAAGTAACTGCCTTAGCGGTTTAAAACCTGATACGTATGAAGAAGAATATTAATACCTATAATGATTCCCAAACCGAAGATGAAAAGGCCGTCTGTGATATGTTGTATAATTTAATTGCAGAAAACCTGCCAGAAGCCGATAGCAAAATCTGGCATGCACATCCGGTTTGGTTCCTGGACGGAAATCCCATTGTTGGCTACAGCAAACTAAAAGATTGTATCCGATTGTTTTTTTGGAGTGGTGCCGGTTTTGATGAAAAGGACCTGAAACCTGGTACTGGAAAATTCAAAGACGCCTCTATTCGCTATACGAACACCGACCAAATCAACACCGAGGACGTTGTTCGCTGGATCGAAAAATCAAAACATATTCAATGGGATTATAAAAACCTCATCAAAAGAAAAGGAGAGCTTATCCGACTAAAATGAACTGCATATTGCCTTTATTGCCTATAAATAGTAATGTTGACATTTCCGGAATTCAGGATTCCGTTCTGTCGAACAGCTATATCTACTTGCTGGTTTTTCACAAGAAGATATATTTTTAAGGGATATTCTTTTCCAACTTTTTCAGATCAATCCGGCTGATCAGAAACAAAAGAGGGCTGAGATTTCAATCAAAATCCTTCGAAAAACAAACAATCGGACTATTGCTTTGTCCTTTATTGTTCGTCGTCATTCCAAAGAGGAAAAACCAGAATAAAACTGGTTCCCCTGCCAATACTTGATTCAAAACTAATGCGCCCTCCAGCCGAAATCACAATCTGTTTCACAATTGAAAGTCCAAGCCCCATTCCACTTGATTTGGTTGTGAAATTAGGGGTGAACAGTTTGTCTTGTTCCTGATTTGTCATCCCTTTGCCATTATCCAGCACTATCACTTTTACCTCTGTTTCAGTGCCTGAAATTTCAATGCTTATTTTTCCTTCAGGCTTGCTCCCGATGGCCTGAACAGCATTCTTAAAAAGATTTCCAAAGGCCCGCCCAATATTCTTTTTGTCGGCATTAATCACAAAAACAGCGTTGTCTTTAATCAGGATGTCAATTTCAATATTTGATTTGCCGCTATAGAGCAGCGCCGTGCGTTTAATAAGGTCAACCAGATCAAAAGGTTCGGGATTATTCACGGGCATGCTTGCAAAATCAGAGAAGGCTGAAGCAATGGCTGATAGTGTATCAATTTGCTCAATAAGCGTTTTGGTGGTTCGCTCAATTTTTTGTTCAATTTCCGGATCACTATCATCCCATGAACGTTTCAGGTGTTGCACACTCAATCGCATGGGTGTGAGTGGATTTTTGATTTCGTGAGCAACCTGTCGGGCCATTTCGCGCCAGGCGGTTTCACGTTCGGAACGGGCAAGCAGTTCGGCACTTTTTTCCAATTCTAAAATCAACTGGTTATATTGCTCAACAAGTTGTCCTATTTCGTCACGACTTTTCCATTCAATAAGCTCATTCTTTTGATCAATGCGAATGGCTTTCATCCTGGATTGAAGCAATAACAAAGGCTTGGTAAGTCGTCCGGAAAGGTATAGTATTATAAATGCTGAAATGCCACTCAGTAAAATAAAGATGTTCATATAAGTGAGTACAAAAGTGGAAATTTCGGTTCGCAGCTCCGACTCACGCGCAAAATAGGGTAAATTGACAAAAGAAACGGTTTCGCCGCTTGCATTCTGAAAAGGAATATAAGAGGAATAATACGACCCTTGACCAATTTGCTCCTGATGAAGAAAAAGAAAAGACTTTCCACTTTTTAAGGCTGCAAAGGCATCGGGATTCATCTTTTCACTAATTAATCTTCGCTGAAAAATTTCCGGACGCGAACTCGCCAACAAATCACCATCCATGTTGTACAGATTAATATCTGAAAAAAACACCTGCGAAAACTTTGTCAAAATCTGATGCAAATAAGCACTGAGATGAGTGGCGTTGATGTTCTCCTGTTGAAGTTTGTGTTCCAGCTCAATTAATATGGATTGTGTTCTTTCGGAAAGAAAATCATCCGATTTCTGCTGGTAAATATCACGAATATAATATGATGATATAAAACCAATAATAAGAAAAGAAGTTATCAATGCACTTAAATTAAATATTTGAAGTCTTGTCCTGAAATTCAATGTTCTAAAATAAAGTAGTGGATGAAGAATAAGTTTTTTATTGTGAAATAACCTTAAAAAACTTAGTACAATAATAAAATAAGAAAATGGCGCAATAATATCAATCAGTCTTTTTGCTGACCTGCTCACTACCAAACCTGAATCATCTGTCATCTCCAGAAAATAGTGTCTAAAACCATTACTGACGGTGAAATCAGCATCTTTAACATCAAGCTGATCCATCACAAGTGGATACAAATACGTTCCAAACTTATAAGCCAGCTTTCCGTTGGAATAGGTGGCAAAAGAATAAGCCGAAAACAATGAAGCCAAACTATTATTCTGTTCAACCAGTAACTCCGGATAACCAAGTCCTTCGGGAAAATATTTAAAATAAAACTCTAAAAATAAAATATAATCCTGACCGTATTGATCGCGAAATACAGGTATTCTGGCCAAATAATAAGCACCAATAAGATTATCCCTGATATAATATAAATGCGGATTTTGATCAGAAACAAAACCACTGTGCTCAATCAAATCCGAAAAGTAAGTATTACAATTTGTCACATAATCACCTGGCTGAATGAGCAATTCATCCCATTCATCGCACAATGTAATACTCATATTATACTTTGAAAAATAATCATGATTGTAGTGATTAAGTATATATTGGTAAACAGAATCAGCTTCAAGTTCTTCAAAATCATGCCTGTATATCAACTCCTTTACAATAGTGTCGTTGGTGAGTTGTTTGAAAACACCATTAAATACAAATTCGAACATCGGATCAGACTCGACATTTAGTTGCATGGCCACCAATTCCTGTTCATTCCTGGTTTTACGCTGATTTTCAACATAAAATAGCCAGGTTAATATTATTGATAGTAAAACCAATGCAAACACCCGAAAATTATATTTTTCGTAAAATTCATAATGTCTGTTAACCATAAGTACAACAAAAAGCAGCAAGGCAAAACCATCTGCTATCAAACTGCTAACTTCGATTCCGGTAATAAAAAACACTTTTGTGATAATTATTACCAATATCCCCGAAACTGCAACCCAATAACTTTCATTTATTGATATAGTGATTGAAAACAAATTTAACAACACCAAATAAACAATCATGGCCACCATGCTGATCATCAAGAGCAACAAATAACTTTGAAGGTTCAATTCATAAAATTCGTGAAATGAAAGTGGAATAGTCGATTCAAAAATCAATCTGCTAATCGAATGGTAAAAACCATAAAATACTATACAATAAAGTGTTACAAGAGTTATTACTCTGAATTGATAAGGCGTACTTTTTAACTGAAGTGGAGGATAATTCTTTAAAATCCAATTGAACAAGAACAATTGAACAATCCATAAACCAGCTTCACCAAAACTAATTTCAACTGAGAAAATACTTAGGTCATATAAACTAAAAAGTGATGAATCAAATAGCGTACTTATTGACAACATGAATTCAATAAACCAATAACCGGCATATAAAACCAGCAAAGCAATTATAAACCGTAAAGCAGAATTTTTCGTAAATCGCTCAAAAAACTTAATTGAAATTAACCAATAAAAAAGCAATAAATAAATACTCAAAATCAACACAAAAAGTATAACTGCCTGTACGGTAGAAACAGGAAACAAGGTATCAATCTCATAATTCAGATTTTCCAGAGAAAAACCTGAAACAATCTCCTCATTCAGAATCAATGAAACCGAAATATTATCAGCAAAAATATCTCCTGCTACATGCGGTTGCAGAAACTGATTATGAATCGAATATTCTTTATAAATTGGCACGATTAAAACAAACCACCTGCTTGTGTCATTCAGAGTCAAATCGGAAAATGTAAGGTACTGATATATGCCATCAGAAAGTTTTGCAAAACCGAATTGGTTTTCTCCCCAGTAAGTATGACTAATAATATCGGGCTGCGACAGATTGGACGACCAATAAAGCAGGCTGGTATCCTGATAAACAAACAAGTCAATCCCGTCAGAAACGCTAATCTTTTCGTTCAGGCACTCAAAACATAAATTCTTATCCCGTATTTCATTCCAGCTTAATACATTTTCCTTTTCAGCAAACAGATTATCCTTATTCGTTTGCAACCTTTGCTCTAATCGATCAGTAAGGATCTCCTCTTCATTCATCTGCTTAAAAAACCAATCAAGTCCGATGAAAGAACAAAAGAGTAAAAAAATCAAACCGATTAACAAATAAGATTTCTTCATATGGATTTTATTAATCGTTCGAAGTTACAAAAACAGCACCAAAGCTAAATTAAAGAAAAATAATGGCTCTTTAAACTCAATTTTAAAAGACTTTCTCCAAAAAGTTGAACAATAATTCATCCGGCCAAAAAATGAGCGGAAAACCCATTATTTTACCTTAATAAAAGAGCAAATCAAATGTGAGACTGTCAAATAATTACTATATTGAATTACAAATAAATACGAATCTAATTGTCCGGTATAGTTTATATAGTATTGATTTCTAAGTATTTAATGCTTATTACAAATATAAATAACACTTGAATATTGTGAACTAAAAAGTGCTTTCATGTTAGATATCAATCCGATTAAAAATGCTCTTGGCATCGAAAAAGTAGCTTTCTTGTATTGCTCACTTAAAAGTGCAACGTAAAAGGCATCCCACCACATTGGATATTGCTGATAATCGTGAAGCTTAAAATTAGCACAAAACAACGAAATACTCTCCGGAGTGAAATGCCATAAATGTCTTGGCACATCCCAACCAGCCCAATACTGTTTGTAATAACGGGCATCATAGGAATTTTTATTTGGCAAAGCAATCACAAGTCTGCCATTGGGTTTTAGTATACGCACCAGTTCTGACATCAATTCGTTGAGAGAATATACATGTTCCAAAACATGAAAAAGTGTGATCAAGTCAAAGTGTGCATCAGGAAAACTACTGAGCCGGCTAATATCAAAAACCTCTTTACTCAACTTTTGTGAAGCTATTTCTCTGGCATTCACATTTGGCTCAACACCTTCTACCGACCAGGCTTTTTGCTTTGCATAAACCAGAAAATCGCCAATACCACATCCATAATCCAACAATTTACCCGGCTGCATATTCTCTGTTACCTGCCGGAATTTTGTACTTATATTAATGGTTTTGATTTGTCTGTATAAAAGTGGAATAAGGCCTTTTTTATTATCATCGTGACTAAAGTATTTTTCCGAAGCATAATACTCAGGAATTTTTGATTCTTCAGGAAAAGGAAAGGTAAACGAAATTTTACAGCTTGCGCATTGATAAATATTAAACTCCTCCTGAGTTAGAAAATAGTCCTTTAACACCAGACTAAATCTGGTAAATTCTGATCTACAATTCGGACAAATGATTGACATAAATGTAATTGTTTCACGTGAAACAAAACCCTATCTGCCTAGAAATATAGCAAGTACAGAAATATCTGCAGGAGAAACCCCACTAATTCTGCTGGCCTGTCCAAGTGTTTCAGGTTTTATAAGGTTTAATTTTTCTCTTGCTTCGTAAGAAAGAGATTTTAGCTGGTGATAATCAAAATTGGATTTTAATGTCACATTTTCCAACCGCATTAATTTATCAGCCAGTTCTTTTTCCTTATCAATATAGCCTTTGTATTTGACCAAAACTTCAACTGCTTCTATCTCTTCCAAAGAGTATTTATTACGCTCCAAAATTTTCTCAAATAAGGCTTTGTTGTGTGTTATTAGTTCTTGCAATCCAAGTTGTGGCCTCAACAAAACACTGCAAAGTTTTATCTTTTGTGATAATGGACTTGTTCCTTTTTGTTCAAGTAAAGTATTTACTTGTTCAGGTGCCACACCTGTTTTCTCCAAAAATTCAATCAATTCAGAAATTTTACGTTCTTTCTCCTTAAAACGTTCGTAACGTTCAGCCGTGGCAAGACCCATTTTAAAGCCCTGTTCTGTTAATCTGGCATCAGCATTGTCCTGACGCAGCAAAATTCTGTATTCGGCACGACTGGTAAACATCCGATACGGTTCATCAACTCCTTTTGTAATTAAGTCGTCAATCAATACCCCAATATAGGCTTCAGAACGCTTAAAAACCAGAGGATCAATATCCTTCGTGCGATTATGAGCATTAATGCCCGCCATAATACCTTGTGCAGCAGCTTCCTCATAACCTGTTGTGCCATTGATCTGACCAGCAAAATACAATCCTTTAACGAGTTTTGTTTCCAGTGAATGTTGTAGTTGTTCCGGCGGAAAAAAATCATACTCTATGGCATAACCAGGCCTGAAAATCTTAGCTTTTTCAAAACCCTCTATTTCTCTTAAAGCTTTAAACTGTACATCTTCTGGCAAAGACGAACTAAATCCGTTAATATAATATTCGATCGTATTCCAACCTTCAGGCTCAACAAACAGCTGGTGTGAATCCTTATCTGAGAATCGTTCTACTTTATCTTCAATACTCGGACAATAGCGCGGTCCAATACCCTCAATCCGTCCATTAAACATTGGTGAAAACTTAAAACCGGTTCGTAAAGTCTCATGCACCTTCCTGCTTGTATATGCCATATAGCAAGAACGTTGTTTGGGCAAAGCTACATCCCCGAGATAGGAAAAACCAGTTATTACTTCATCGCCTTTTTGTTCCGATAACTTATTAAAATCAATAGTACGGCCGTCGACCCTTACCGGAGTGCCTG
Organism: Bacteroidales bacterium; assembly: GCA_028704385.1. Classification (GTDB taxonomy): domain Bacteria; phylum Bacteroidota; class Bacteroidia; order Bacteroidales; family F082; genus UBA5536. The sequence goes on from JAQVLA010000014.1 coordinate 90,630, forward strand.
TTTTCATCCTGTCAGCCCTAAATCCAAGACCGATCAATTGCTCGGTCAAACCTTGACTGGCTCGATCTCCCATTCTGCCACCTCCAAATGATTTTTCACCGATATGTATCTTTCCGTTGAGAAAAGTTCCATTCGTAAGAATTACATTGTGGCCTTCAATATAATGACCCATCGAGGTGCGAACTCCTTTGATCTGATTATCCCTCACGACTAAACCGACAACCATATCCTGCCAAAAGTCAAGATTAGGAGTTTGCTCAAGCATACGTCTCCATTCCAACGAAAATAACATTCTGTCGCTTTGAGCACGTGGGCTCCACATAGCAGGGCCTTTTGATTTATTGAGCATTCTGAACTGAATCATCGTTCGGTCAGTAACTAAACCTGAATATCCGCCCAATGCATCAATTTCTCTTACAATTTGTCCTTTGGCGATTCCTCCCATTGCCGGGTTGCACGACATCTGAGCAATAGTTTGCATATTCATCGTAATGAGCAAAACCTTACTGCCCATATTTGCAGCAGCAGCAGCAGCTTCTGATCCGGCATGACCCCCACCTACAACAATCACATCATATTTATCAAAAAGCATATTTTAGTCAGTTAGTATAATGTTTCACGTGAAACAATTGAATAAGACACTGTTTCTTAGTTGTTAAGGCGCAAAGTTAGGTATTTCTGTTCCAGGGAACGCATTTGTCGCTTCTCTTCCTCATTTCCATCGCCGAAACCAATCAAGTGTAACATCCCGTGAATGAGTACCCGATGTAACTCTTCTGCAAAAAGTTCTCCAACGATTTTTGCATTTTCCATCACCCTTTCAACACTGATATAACATTCGCCCGAAACTATTTCGTTGTTCATACTTTTATTAAAGGTTATAATATCAGTATAATAATCATGTGCAAGAAATTGCTGATTTATTTTTAGAAGTGCTTCGTCAGAACAAAATAAATAATGGATCTGACCAACTTTTTTTTGATATGATTTAATTACCTCCTCAATCCAACGTTTTGTAGATTTACCAAGAAAAGCAGGAACCTCACAATCAAACTTTTCAAATTGAATCATGAAAATTTTGTATGGTTATAGTACTTGTTTTCAAATACTTACGCAAGGTAAGTACCCGATCAGTACTCAATTGTTTGTTCAGGCTCTTTGTATCGAAATAACAGTTAAACATCTGGTTATTCTGATCAACAACATACTCATCGCAGAAATATTCAAGTTTACTTTTAAAATATCCGGACTCAAAAGCTGCTGCTTTAACCAAAGCAAACGTGTCTGTATCAAAATAAAAATAAACTGCTGTTCCGATATCATTTATCTCTAAATCCACTGCTAACATACTTGGCATTCTTTCATCATAGGCATGTTTAATAATCTCATATCCAACTACTTGACAAGTGGCCTCTAATTTATCGTCATCCACACCCATACTCTTCTTTTGTACAAATGCATCGTAAACGCGTATGGCAGCATAAAAATCCTTAGCCAATAGGGAAATACTGCTCTTAGTGCCTTTCTCTTTTCCTGAAGAAATATTCATTGCTTTTCTCTTTATAAAATGGTTTAAGTTCGATTGATTGCAACCGCAATAATTCTAGCTGTTCCTTTTGCTTCCTTTTATACGTTAGTTCTTCCATAAAGTTGCTAAAATTTTCATTTTTAAATTCATTCGATTCCCTCTTTTCTTCCTTCTCCCGTTTTTCTTCACTTTTCTCTGATTCGAGCATTCGGCTGACGATTTCATTCTGACGCTCAATTAATCTCTGGTTCAATTGCTTGTTCACGAGCTGCTCCTCCAGTTTCTCCATTTCCTTGATCATTTCATTTATACTCTCCTCATCTAAACGCCCTTCAGACTTCAAGCCGTTCAAATAATCTTGCATCTGTTTGCGGATAGCTTCCTGTTCAGCAGCCATTCTGGCAAGTTTTTCGCTCATACTTTGTTTTTGCTCTCCTTCGCCACCATCCTGCTGTTTACCTTGTTGCTTTTTTCTCATTTCCTCGAGTGCTTTTCCGAGAGCTTGCTGCATCTCTCGCATTTGTTGCATCTGCTGTTTCCCTGAAGATTGTCCTCCGGGTTTAGGTTGCCCCTGCGCATTCATCGGGCTGGGCATACCCATACTATTCTGCATGCTTTCAAGAGATTCAGCAAGCATCAAGGCAAGATTATTCATAGCCATAAAGGCAAACTGCTGCTCGCCGACAGCCTGACCCATTCTGCCATTTGTAAGAAAATTCAATGCCTCTTCAATCCTGAACTTCACACTTTTCAATTCTTCAAAAATAAAATTTTCAATCATTGGCTGCCGCATTGCCAGCGCCTTTAGTGAATCTTCCACAACTTTAAAATTTGCAGTTAGTTCGTTTTGCTTACGTATAAATTCAGAACGTGACGGATCATCACTTTTTAACTCTGTAAATCGTTTCATCAGATCTTCCTGATCCAAGGAACTTTTTACCACATTTTCGAGCAAAATACGCATGGTATGTGCATCCTCCATTTGCTGCTGCATCATTCCAGCCTGCATCGAAAGCTGAAGCATATTGGCCATCTCCTTCATTTTTTCGCCAGCCGACTTTTGCTTCTGCTTGCTCTGATCCATTTGCTGTTGTTGCTCTTGCTCAATGCTTTCGTTCAGCTCTTGCTCAATTTCTTCTTCAATCTTTTCGGTGTCATCAAATTGTAATGGCTTATCAAGCTTCTGATTCATCTCGTTAATTGAATCCAGTTTTTGCTGAAGCTCTTCAAAACGTTCTTTTACCTGCTGTGCAGCATCAAGCTCTTCAGATTCTTCCTTTTTATCATTTTCTGTTAACTCATCACCAAGCTTATCGAGCAACTTTATCAAATCAGACAATTCCTTTTCTACTTTAAGTTGTTGTAAAAGATTCAAATTCCTGTCGAGTAAATCCTCCATTTTTTTGCTGTCGTTCATCAGATCCTGAATCATCTTTTGCATCTGATCCTTGTTAAGTTCTTCCATCAACTTCTGTATTTCCTCCATCAGAGCTTTCATCTCTTCATCAAAAACCTCATCAAAAAGTTTTTGAATATCTTCCTGTTTCTTCAGTAGTTTTTCGTCTGCTAATTCATTCTCCTTCTCAAATTTCAACTGATTCTTCTGTTCCTCCTGAAGCGCTGAAAATCTTTCTTCCAATTGCTTCTGCCTTTCAAACAGTTCCTCCAGCTTTTGTTTATCCGACCAATCGGGCTGTTGTTTTGTTGCCAAATCACGAAGCAATTTCTCCAGCTCTTCTCTTATCTGCTCCGATTCGGTAAGCGTTTTATCCATCTCGCTTAAAATATTCCGCTCACGGCTGTCAGCAATTGAATCAATCACTTCTGCGCCTGGAACCTGAAGGTTAAACGTTATTGTTTTTCTCGATTTTGATCCATTTACCGCATCATTATCCCAAACCTGAAAATAGGCCTCAACAAGATCACCTGCTGCCAGATTAAAACTATCTGCTTCGAATAAATAATAAAAGTTTTGACGCGAATTTTGTTGAAGGGGTAAATCAATATAAAATCGTTTCGATTCCTCACGGCTATTCTGATCTAAAATCTTATAAACCATGGCAAGGCGGCTGAATCCATAATCATCAGCCACAGCACCCGAAAAATAAAACTGCCGGCTCATTTCGCCGTTTATCATCTCACACACAATATCGGGATAGGCATCAGGTATCATCTGTATTTTTAACGGGAAACGCTCACCATTGCCGGTAAATGCATTTGACGATCTGATCGCTAAATTGTAAGATTCTTTCATCTTAAAAGTAAAGTCCCACTTATTACCTTCGATATTTGCCGGACTAAACAAAGAATCCTGAGCATTAAGAAATAAACTGTCCGTGTCGCGTGTGAAGAAACTCAAAAAAACTTTACTTCCTTCCGGCACAAAAAAATCTGTTTTTTCGTTTACGCTAAAATTATTAAGCCTGGTGTATTTTGGTGGTTCAATTTTAGCCTCATACGAAAGAATCACAGGTTTTGGATGTACTCTCAACTCAAGCAGGCTACTATGATACTCGCCTGCTACAATGCTAAACTCAATGTTTTTTCCAGGCTTTTTAAAAAGAAACAAAAAGCGGTTAGCACTAGTCTTCTTCATTAGCTGCCTGCCGCCCATGATCTCAACAAAAAACTCTTCCGGCACTTCATCGCCCCACACCTGAATTTCCAAATCAAAATCTTCATTCTGAAGGGTATTTAATTCCGAAATATCCGGTAGCAAAACCTCAAAGGGTAGGGGTTTTACAAAGCTTTGATTATACCTTACGATTCGTGTTCCGGATTCATTTATCAGCTGTGGACTCCAGAGCAAAATACCAATGAAAAAAAGCAATAACCCAATACTGGTAAATAAAACAGCTTTGGTGGGTTTTAACGAAACCGCACTCCCAAACTGGTAAACATCCAGCCTGGATGTACGTTGTTCGATGGCAGCTTCGAGCAAAGGTTCGTTTCCAACTGAAGAAGACCGCTTTTGCAACTGAAGTGTATTGAGCAACCTGTCGTCTATTTCAGTAAAGTGTTTGCCTATAAGACGAGCAGCTTTAGCCTCCGACATCTGATTTCGGTAAGTAAACAAGCGATAAAGAGGCAGAAAAATATAATATACAGCAATTGAACCAGCCCCAAAAAGATACATCCAAAAAAGTAATTTGCGGCCACTTGTTGGCAACCAAAACAAAAATTCAATACCATGCACGGCAACAATAAGTATGACAAGCATTCCCACAGCAAGCAGCAATCCTTTTATCAAACGATTTAAGTAAAAACGCCTGATAAAAACCCGAATCTTGTCGATCAATGTGCCGCTTGCGACTGGCATTCCTTTTTTAATTTAAGCTGTGATAATACTAAATTATAAATGATGTGTAATTTAGTCGGCAAATATACACATAACCTATGGGTAAGTATTTACCACAAATTACGTTCCTATGAAACACTTTTTCTTTACAGGCATCATGCTGGTGGCGTTTTTATTATCAAACGCTCAGATTAACGAATCGCATCAACATGACAGATATTGTCGTCATTATCCTCAATTGCAGGAAATCCCTATCTATGCCTATCGTAACGACTGGCAGAGCGAACTTGTTCATGATTACGACGTAAGTTTTTACTTCTTGGATTTATCGGTTTCGAGCACTTCCATCCATGTAGGCGGAACGGTTGAAATTCACGCAACTGTTGTAGCCAGCGAAATGAACATTTTTGCTTTTGAATTGAATGCGGCGTTATCACTCGAAGAAGTGATTTTTAATGGTGTTGCAGCCGAAAACATCAGCTGGGAAGGGGATAATGTGCTGGTCGAAATTTCTACACTTCAGCAAGGAGAAACCTTTGTTGCCACAATAACCTATGGAGGCACACCACCCACAGGAGGTTTCTTTGCCGGTATTACCAATGACTATTCCAATACCTGGCAAAAAAATGTTACCTGGACGCTTTCAGAACCCTTTGCAGCCAAAGACTGGTGGCCCAACAAACAAGTTTTGACAGACAAAGCTGATTCGGTTTGGGTTTACCTTACCACTACTTCCAACGAAATGGCCGGCTCACAAGGCTTACTTACAAATGTTACCAATTTGGGTAACAACCAGTTGCGATACGAATGGAAATCAAAGTATCCAATTGCTTATTATCTTATTTCCTTTGCCGTTTCTGACTATCAGGAGTATAACATTTACGCAAAACCGGAAGCCCTCGAAAACGATAGTATATTGG
>JAQVLA010000029.1:0-7621 GCA_028704385.1 Bacteroidales bacterium
CTAAGTCCTGAGGCTTGTTGAAGGTCTATGAGCTCATAATATCTTGTTGCTTTATCCATGCTTTTTTTGGTGCGCAAGTTAGATGGATCAAACTTTTGCTGCAATACGTGCTAGGCCGAAGGTTTACGTATTATCGGTGCTAACGGAGCCGGAAAATCAACTTTGCTGAAGATCTTGAGCGGAGAAATGGACAGCACCAAAGGAAGTGTTATGATGGGAACAGGCGAACGGCTTTCGGTTTTAAAACAGAACCACTCCGAATACAACGATCATACAGTGTTGAATACGGTGTTGATGGGTCATGGTAAGTTGATGGAGGTGATGCAGGAAAAAGATGCCATTTATGCCAAAACAGACTTTAGCGAGGCGGATGGTTTAAGGGCATCTGAACTCGAAGGCATGTTTGCCGATATGGATGGCTGGAATGCCGAGAGTAATGCCGCCAGTCTGTTGAGTGGCCTCGGAATTCAGGAGGATATGCATCACAGGCTGGTACGTGAACTAAGTGGTCAGCAAAAGGTGAAAGTTTTACTTGCGCAGGCACTTTTTGGCAAACCGGATAACCTCCTGCTCGATGAGCCAACCAACGACCTCGACCTTGAAACAGTGAATTGGCTGGAAAATTACCTGGCTAATTTCCCGAATACGGTGCTGGTGGTTTCGCACGACAGGCACTTTTTGGATTCAATCTGTACACACATTGTTGACATTGATTTTGGACGCGTACAGCAGTTTTCCGGGAATTACTCCTTCTGGTACGAATCGAGTCAATTGGCGCTACAACAGCTTCAAAACCAAAACAAAAAAGCAGAAGAGCGCAGGAAAGAGCTGATGGAATTTATCCAGCGGTTCAGTGCCAACGCCTCTAAGTCGAAGCAGACAACGAGCCGCAAGAAAATGTTAGAAAAGCTTAACATTGAAGAAATTAAGCCATCAACACGAAAATATCCTGCCATCATTTTTACTCCGGAGCGCGAGCCTGGCAATGCCATCCTTGAGGTGACCGATTTGAGCAAAAGCAGTGGCGATAAACTGCTGTTTACCAAGCTCAGCTTCAGTGTACAAAAAAATGATAAAATCATATTTCTGTCGCGCGACACCCGTGCCATGACCATGCTTTTTAAAATCCTGAAAGGACATGAGCAGGCCGACAGCGGAAGTTTCGTCTGGGGACAAACGATCCTCAAAGCCTATCTGCCGCTGGAATATGATCACCTCTTTCAAAAAGATATCAGCCTGATGGATTGGCTGGCACAGTTTTCTGATGATACCACGGAGGTTTATCTGCGTGGATTTTTAGGTAAAATGCTTTTCTCCGGCGAGGAGGTTTACAAAAAAGCCAATGTGCTGTCGGGAGGCGAAAAAGTAAGGTGCATGATTGCCCGCATGATGACACGCAACGCCAACGTGATGATACTGGATACACCTACTAATCATCTTGATTTGGAGTCGATTCAGGCTTTTAACAACACCCTAATCAAATTCAAAGGCAATGTGCTGATGTCGTCGCACGACCATGAATTTATCCGTACAGTGTGTAACCGCATCATCGAAATAGGGCCAAAGGGGATGATCGACAAGCTGATGAATTATGATGATTACATCAGCGACGAAAGGCTGAAACAGCAGCGTAATGCTTTGTATGATTGAGAATTTGTTGCAGGACATGGGGAAAATACTGTAGGCTAGAGCTTTCGCCCTTTGGTCTTTCAAAGGGCAAAAAAATGAATTAATTCTCAAAACAAATTAACGTCACTACAAGGCGTTTATAACGCGTTAATTAAAATCGTCCTGGCAAGTATTACCGGTACTACCTACCCCCTCATTTATACGGAGCTATACCTTGATCCTTCTTTTCAATAGATATTATCGCTTATTGGAATAAGAATCAAAACCTTAATATTGATTTCTTGAAAAATCAACTTCACTTGTTAAGTGTCAAAAATCAAGTGATTTTGATGTTTCAATGGATTTTATCGAATATTTTGACAGAAAACCTTGTAACTGTCAATAATAATGTATTTTTGACAAAAAGATATGTTAATGTCAGATTTTGCTGAACCATACGAAAGAACAAAGCCCTACAACAATTTGCCTCTTCTTCCTCCTGAAGACGACAAAGTGGAAACGAAAGAAGTATTTCTTGCTTTAAACAATGCAAACAAAGCCCTTGCTGAACTAAAAGGAATTGCAAAAAAGCTGCCAAATCAATCCATGCTTGTGAGTACCATTGCATTAAGAGAAGCAAAAGCAAGTACGGAAATTGAAAATAAATTTACAACTGACGATGAGCTATATAAAGCCCTTACAATAAGTGAATATGGGCTAAAAGGAAATGCAAAAGAAGTATTAAGATACAGACAGGCACTCTGGAAAGGCTATCATGATATTGTACAAGAGAAATCTTTGAGGGTAGAAACACTTATCGAAATTTATAAAGAAATAAAGCAGGTTGATGATGGTATCAGACCGCCCCAAACCGAAACTGTTATACTTAAACGAGGAAGCGGCCAATTAACAGGCGAAGTGGTTTATACCCCACCAAGAGGAACGAAGATAATACAGCAAAAATTAAATAATCTTGTTGAATACATCAACAATGACACAAAATTTCCCTATGATCCCTTATTAAAAATTGCAATTTCACATTATCAATTTGAAGCCATTCACCCGTTCAGAGATGGAAACGGAAGGGCAGGAAGAATTTTAAGCATTCTTCTCATGATTCAAAAACGACTTCTGGAAGTGCCGATACTTTACTTAAGTTCCTATATTATTCGGGAAAAGGACGAGTACTATGAACTTCTAAAAAACGTGACAAGTCACAGAAAGTGGATTCCCTGGATAATTTATATGCTTAAAGCCATTGAGGAAACATCAAAATATACCATTAGCAAAATTGAAGAAATTGATAGCCTGTTTACAAAAATATCTGAATTAGTAAGTGAGAAATACCCGGCAATAAGAAAAGAATTCATCGAGAAGCTTTTTGAACAACCTTATTTAAGCCCCAGAAAACTATTAGACAGGAATATGAAAAGTGTGAATACAGCCAAGAAATACCTCAAACAGCTTGAAGAAATTGGGGTTTTAATACCGAAAAAGATTGGAAAGGAAGTCGTTTATTTGAATATTGACCTTTACAACATTTTGTCTGATTCATGAGTTAGTTGAACTGTAGGAGCAAACCAATTTCAACGACCTTGCAATATCATCGCAACGCAATTTTAATTATCAGTCGTAATGATCCAACCCCCTATCCTCACAAATGAAACAAAGGCGATCGTTGTCCGCGTGGCAGCACTGTTAGCATTTTGGCGGCATCAGGCGTGCAGCCGTTAAGTGCATCAATAGCACTTTGCCTTGCCAACTCAGGATGGTTGTTGTGCTGACTCAGGTGGCAAAGAAATATTTGTTGAATACCTGAGTGAAAGTGTTGTTGCAGAAAAGCAGCTACATCAGCATTGCTCAGATGTCCCTGATGACTTCGGATGCGTTGCTTGAGGTAAGGGGGATAGGAGCCATTTTGCAAAAGATCTTCATCATAATTTGATTCAAGTACGATAGTTGTTGCTGACTTCAAAAAATGTACTGCTTCATCTGTTAAAACGCCCAGGTCGGTAGCCAGCGTCAGGGAGGCATGGCTGTTGCGCACATGATAACCGACACTTCCCATACCATCATGAGGCACGCTGAAAGCCGTGATTTCCAGGCCTGAAAGCCGGAAAGCTTTTCGTGTCCTGATCTCCTGCATCAAGTCCTTGTCCAGTTCAGCAGTGAGTGGGTGCTGGCTGACCCCTTTCAGGCAATCGGGTGTGGCCATTACCGGCAGCCTGTATTTGTTGGCAAGCACAGCCAATCCCTTAATGTGGTCACTGTGGTCGTGTGTGGCCAGGATAGCTTTTACCTGCCTTATGCTGATCCCATTTTCAGCCAGTGATTTAACGATACGACGGCTGCTGATGCCAGCATCAATCAGCAGACCTTCATCACCATTGCCGATATAATAGCTGTTGCCACTGCTGCCACTGGCCAAACTGCAAAAAACAAAAGGGTAGAGTGACGAGAAAAGATCCAAAACGGTTTTTTTGCAAAAATAGGCTTTATAGTTTGAAAGCAGACTTTCATCGGTTCAGGATAAAAGCCTAATTTTGTTCAAAAGTGATTGTCATGAATATCGCCGAACAAAAACTCAACTTGCTGCAATGGATTTTAAATACGGAGGAGGAAGACTTGTTGCGCTACCTTTTCAGAATCAAATCAGTACATCAACAGGCTGCTGACTGGGTGGACCTGCTGAAAGCCGATGAACTCGAAACGGTTTACAACAAACTAATAGCACTGGAACACGATAACGAGAAACGAAAAAACATTGCTGATAACCTTTACGAAACTTACTTATAAGTCATTGATAATCTATGAATATCCCAGAGAATTTCAATCCCAATGCAGCAGCCTCAACTGATGCTGGTATTTTTGGACTGCCATTTACTTCCGAAAATGCGAAAATCATAATTATTCCTGTTGAATGGGAGCTTACAACAAGCTATGGCCGGGGCACTGCCAACGGACCTGCAGCAGTTTATGAAGCCTCCAAACAGGTTGATCTGCACCATCACGATTATCCCGACCTATGGAAAAGAGGCATTTGGATGGATCAATTTCCTGAGGAATTGCGACAACTTCATGATGCACTGATTCCGGAAGCGGAAACCATCATACAGGCAGCTGAAACAGGTGAACTGGAGCAGTTTCCCGAAAAGTTTGAGCCCATTTACCAACGTATAACTGAAGCAACTATCAGAAAAAACAGCTGGCTCAAAGCGCGCATAGCTTACTGGAAGGCAAAAGGAAAAACTGTCGGCTTGCTGGGTGGCGATCATAGCATTCCGTTGGCCTATCATCAATGGCTGCACGACCAGCAGGAAGATTATGGCGTTTTGCAGATCGATGCACATCTGGATTTGCGTAAAGCATACGAAGGTTTTGAATATTCTCATGCTTCCATTTTTTATAATGTGGTTACCCAATTTCCGCAGCTTAAAAAACTGGTTCAGGTGGGTATCAGGGATTATTGTCACGAGGAAGCTGAATTTGCCCGGCTAAAGCAGGAGAAGATCAGTGTTTATTTTGACAGGGAGCTGCGTAAGCAACAGTTTGAAGGTAGGCTGTATGCCGAACAGGTGCAGCAGATGGTTTCTGAATTACCTGGCAGGATTTATATTTCTGTGGATATTGATGGCCTCGATCCGGTGCTTTGTCCGAATACAGGCACTCCTGTACCAGGAGGCCTGCAGTTTGAAGAGTTGATGTATCTGCTCAACCAAATCAAAGAATCAGGCAAGCAGGTGATTGGCTTCGACCTGTGTGAGGTGGCTCCCGGCGAAAACGACTGGGATGGTAACGTAGGAGCCAGGGTGCTGTTTCAGCTTTGTGGTATTAGCAGATAATGCAGTATGGTTAAACAATAGCACTAATTCCGGTGAGGTCGTTTCCGGTGATAAGCAGGTGGATATCATGTGTGCCTTCATAGGTAATCACCGATTCCAGATTCATCATATGACGCATCATAGGGAAATCTCCTGTGATGCCCATTGCGCCTAATATCTGACGTGTTTCGCGGGCAATATTTAAAGCCATGGAAACATTGTTTCGTTTTGCCATTGAAATTTGTGCCGGTGTTGCCTTGTCGTCGTTGCGCAACATTCCCAGTCGCCATGCCATCAGCTGCGCCTTGGTGATTTCTGTGGCTGCTTCGGCTAGCTTTTTTTGCTGCAGCTGAAATGCTGCCAGGGGTTTGTTAAACTGTTTGCGCTCCAGACTATAACGCAGTGCAGCATCATAGCAATCGAGGGCAGCACCCACAGCCCCCCAGGCAATGCCATAGCGTGCGCTGTTTAGGCACATCATCGGACCTTTGAGCCCTTTGATATTGGGCAGCAGATTGGATTTTGGGACTTTTACTTCGTCAAAAACAAGCTCACCTGTCACAGAAGCCCTGAGCGACCATTTGCCATGCGTTTCGGGAGCTGTGAAACCTTTCATGCCTTTTTCAACAATCAGACCACGAATGATGCCCTGTTCATCTTTAGCCCAAACAACAGCGATATCCGCAATAGGAGCATTCGTGATCCACATCTTGGCACCGTTGAGAACCACATGATCACCATCATCATGCAGACGCGTTTCCATACCGCCCGGATTTGAACCGTGGTTGGGTTCGGTAAGCCCAAAACAGCCGATCAATTCCCCATTGGCGAGACGAGGAAGATAATGTTGGCGTTGTTCTTCACTTCCAAAAGCAAAAATGGGATACATAACCAGTGAAGACTGCACAGAGGCAGCCGAACGGATACCGGAATCGCCACGCTCAAGTTCCTGCATAATGAGTCCGTAAGCCATCTGGTCGAGGCCTGCACAGCCATATTGCTCAGGCAGGTAAGGGCCAAAAGCTCCCAGCTCACCCATCTCTTTGAAAAGATGCTTAGGAAATTCAGCACGCTGGGCATAATCCTCGATGATGGGTTTCACAGATCGGTTTACCCAATCGCGAATGGATGAACGAATTATTTTATGCTCCTCCGAAAGGAGCTCGTCAAGATTGAAATAATCCAGGGATATATAATTGCTGTTGCTCATAGCGATTAATGTTTGGCCGCAAAGATAATGAAAGTGATGGGTCGTGGATGAGGGGAGATGTTTTGGTTGTTAAGGTTTTTGGGGCTGTTATTAAACAATAAATTCTGGTGTATTTCTAAATTGTTTAAGATGTCAGGGCTCTGCCCCTCTGATGTTATTCCATTCATTGACCTGCTGCTACTAAGATGTCAGGGCGCTGCCCCTTTTGTTCAGTGAAGAAAAGAAACAAACTGCGTAATCACAAATTGATGTTAGCCCTAACATCTTCAAAGAATTTGATATTTAACAAATCCCACAAGGGGCGTTAGCCCTGCCATCTTTGTAGCAGGAAATAAATATTTCAACAAATCACACAAGGAGCATAGCTCTGGCATCTTCGTAGAAAATAGATATTTTAACGAATCCCACAAGGGGCGTAGCCCTGACATCTTCGTAGCAGAAAATAGAAATATCAACATATTCCGAAAGGGGCGTAACCCTGACATCTTAGAAAAAAAGATCATTAATCGAATCCCACAAGGAGTTAGCCCTGACATCTTCGTAGAAAATAGATATTTCAGCAAATCCCACAAGGGGCGTTAGCCCTGACATCTTCGTAGCAGAAAATAGAAATATCAACATATTCTGAAAGGGGCGGAGCCCTGACATCTTTGTAGCAGGAAATAAATATTTCAACAAATCCCACAAGGGGCGTTAGCCCTGACATCTTTGTAGCAGGAAATAAATATTTTAACGAATCCCACAAGGGGCGTAGCCCTGACATCTTAGAAGAATTAGATATTTCAATGAGTCCAAAATAGGGCGTTAGCCATGCCACCCTCTAAAATCTAATCACCAAATAGCTATTCAATCCAGTCAAACAGATATTTAGGATTATATTCAATCTCAAACTTTTGCAGTAGATCAAGGTATTCTTCTCGAAAAGTCCTTTTTTTGTGGTGTTCAGGTTGGTTTAAAATATACTTGACGACAGAATCAACCT
>JAQVLA010000029.1:7721-29221 GCA_028704385.1 Bacteroidales bacterium
TCCCACAAGGGGCGTTAGCCCTGCCATCTTTGTAGCAGGAAATAAATATTTCAACAAATCACACAAGGAGCATAGCTCTGGCATCTTCGTAGAAAATAGATATTTTAACGAATCCCACAAGGGGCGTAGCCCTGACATCTTCGTAGCAGAAAATAGAAATATCAACATATTCCGAAAGGGGCGTAACCCTGACATCTTAGAAAAAAAGATCATTAATCGAATCCCACAAGGAGTTAGCCCTGACATCTTCGTAGAAAATAGATATTTCAGCAAATCCCACAAGGGGCGTTAGCCCTGACATCTTCGTAGCAGAAAATAGAAATATCAACATATTCCGAAAGGGGCGGAGCCCTGACATCTAATCTGTTCTGTCTGGCCAGCTTATTAATTTTTATCGGAAGGTATTCCAGAATAAATCTCTCCAAAATTAAAATTCCATTACTTTAGCAAAACATTTATTTGCCCCATGAACGAAACCTATACTATTATTGGCTCAACAGGGCTTATCGGGAACGAACTACTTAAACTAATGTCAAATGACGAATCTCTTCATACAATCCGTCTCGTTAACCGCAGGTCTGTGGCATTGAAAAATGACAAAACCCAACAAAAAATCATTGACTTTCAGGATGAAGCAGCTTTCAGAGAGGCCATTGCAGGAAGTGATGCCGTGTTTGTTTGTGTGGGTACTACCCATAAAAAAGTAAAAGGTGACCAAATCGCCTATCGAAAAGTAGATTATGACATTCCCGTAAACGCAGCACGATACTGTGCCGAAACCAAAGTGGAAAAACTACTAATCGTTTCTTCGATTGGAGCCGACGTCAAGAGCCGGAATTTCTATACCAGACTCAAAGGCGAAATGGAAGCAGCAGTTACAGGTTTCAATCTGCCGCTCACGATTTTTTTCAGGCCTTCGATGCTTTTGGGACAACGAAAAGAATTCAGGTTGGGTGAATCAATCGGCAAAATGCTGATGAAACCGATAGGCTTTCTTCTGCCTGAAAATTATCGACCAGTCCAGGCCTCATTTGTAGCGAAAACCATGTTGCTTGCAGCAAAAAGCAGCATGAGCGGCCACAAAGTATTTCACCTAAGGGAAATGAAACAAATGATTAACGTTTAATAAATACAACTATGAAAATATACTCATTACTTTTTTTATTCTGTAGCTTTATAAGTCTTTCGATTACAGCGCAAGAGAGTTCAAATCAATATGACTCTATTTTGGCAAAGCAGTTGGGAGCCGATGTTTATGGCAACAGTGCCTTTACCTTTGTAATGCTTCGAACCGGAAGTGTGGTGGAAAATAACAAACAAATCAGAGACAGTTTGTTTGCCGGCCATATGGCGAATATGGGTGTGATGGCCGAAGCGGGCAAACTAGTTTTGGCAGGGCCATTTAATTCTAAGAACAAAGATCAGTTCCGAGGGATTTTTATCATTAACAGTACCGACACCACCGAAGTGAGAACATTGTTAAAAGCAGACCCGGCCATTAATTACGGGCTGTTAAAGGCGGATCTATATCCCTGGTATGGCTCGGCAGCTCTCAAGATGCTCAATGAAAATCACCTACGAATACAAAAAGAAGATTTTTAGCTCAACATTGTTTGAATCCATAGTCTGCTTTAGTTTCTGGTAATAGGATTTTCCAACCTATACCACAGATTTTCGCAGCAACTATTATTGATGATCATTACATTGGGATTAGCACAGATAGGCGCTATCTGCGCGAGATAATTTCAATCTTTATAAAATGACTTTTATGTGCTTTTAAAGTATTGAAATACAATACTATACCTGTCTTTTATAATAAATCCATCGCTTTTATACGGTAAACAACCGAGTGTTTTTACGATGATTAAGGTAGAAAAATCAGCAAGTGACAAAGCTACTTTTGTTGCTGTTGAAACCTTATAATCTAAAAGACAGGCTAAAATTATTTTCACAGCTACTTCTGCTTGCTACCCTGATTTTTTGAGGTTTTCAACAATTCTGCAAGTCGGAAGTGCTGTGATATTTTTAAATGACATGACATGAAAATTTCATGGATACAAAATGTACTGGTGATTCTGATAATCCTGATCACAATTGCTTTGAAAGGCCAGAGTACAAATACTGATTTTGAGCGTGTTGTAATCAAAGATGATTTGTATATTTTATCCGGCATCGATCTGTCGAACGATCAAAAAACCCTGGCGATTAGCAGCACACAAAGCAATCCTTTTTATTTATACGATCTGGAAACCAGACAGGTTAAAGCAGAATGGGATCACGCCAATTGGTTTGCTGGCTCTGAAGTGCAGTTTAGCGCAAAGGATAACTATGTGCTTTTGCGACAACTTTTTTATCTTGATTTCAATTTGAATAAGGATCGTGAAGTAGAATTTGAAATAATTGATGCAAAAACCGGCCGTCTGATCAAAAGATTTGTCGATTACCATCAGGTGATAATTACTGAAGACGAGCAATATGCTGTGACCATTACTGGTGATGAGATAGCTTTTTGGACCTTGCCCGATGCGAAACCTGCAAAAACTTTCAAGGTAAAAGACGCTACCAATGCCATTGCAGTTTCGCCTGATGGCAAATGGATTGCCGTTTCACATAAACCTGATGCTGATAAGCTCAAAAAGGATCCCCGCTACAAGAAAAACAAAAAGTCACTGAAAATCGACAGCAAATTCAAAGAAAGGGTCAGTGTTTTCGATACCGAAACTTTTAAACTTAAATACACTGTTGATGACTTGTATAATATTGTTTACAAACTGGAATTCACTTTTAACGGACAATTGATATTTGTCCAGCATATCCCACATGCCAAGGCAAAATCGGCTACCAGTTTCCGCGAAGCCTATGTTTCTATCGCCAATGCATCAACAGGAGAGGCTTTACGCAAAGGATTTATGTCGCGGACCAATGCCGAACCCATTTACAAATTAAGCCGGGATGGACGCTATTTTGGAGTGGTTTCTTTTACAAATCGCTTTCCTGAAGTACAGATTTACGACTTTGAACAAGGGAAAATGCTGGATCGGTTTGAGCTGGCCTATCGCCTGTACGAAAAAAATTCTGGAGGAAGCATTTTGCCGTCTGATGGCCGTACTGCTTTCGACTTTCTGCGTGATAACGAAACTGTTGTGATGATAAATGGGAATCATCTCATCTATTGGAAACCTCAACTAAATAAATAGAAAAATGAAAAAACTAAGCTTAATAGTATTGTTCAGCCTGTTGTTTGGTGGACTTTATGCACAGAAAAAAGTACTGATAGAGGACTATAAGGGAGTCGTCGAAGCTGCCAAAACAGCATTGGACGAATCCATGAAAGCCCCGGATGGTTCGCTTTGGCTTTTTGCAACAAAACATCAGATCAGCGGAACTTTTGAGTTGACAATCACCATTCATGAGAAAGGCAAAGTATTAACTGTTTTCGTGAAAAAAAATGATGGGGGCAGTATCAAGTCACAGAATATGCTAAAAGACTTTCTGATGGAACAAAAATTCAATTTCAAAATGCCTAAAGGCAACGACTATAAATTCGATCATAGCTTTCAATTCAATTAATTTTCTCAACCTCAAAAAATCAACATTATGAAAACTTTAAGTACCTTTTTAGCTCTTTTCTTCGTAACGCTTCTGGCAGTGGCGCAGGATGATATGACTACAGTTTGGGAGACCAAACTCGATCATAAAATTTCCTATTACGGCACCGATCTTGCAGACGATGCAGCATCCTATAGCTTTGCCGCCGACGACAAAAAAATCACAGTATTCAACAATGCCGATGGCAGCACGGTTTGGAGCAGTGCCTATAAAGATATTGCCCCGCGTTTGCGTAAGGTGGACGAACTGGAGGCTTTTTGGGAGTCGAACACCATTTTCCTTTTCGATCGCAAGCTCGGAAAAGATCAGATAGCCTGTATTGATATGAAAACCGGAGCACTTTTGTGGACCTCTGATAAATATCAAAACGTCACTGAAGAAGCAGTAGTGTATATTCCTGAAGAAGACGGTTTCGCCATCACCTTGAAAAGTCAGCTGGTCTTCATCAAGGCACGCACTGGCGAAGAGGTTTGGAATACTGCCAAATTTAGTGGAACAGTCGGGAGATACGTGTATAATCCTAACGACCGTACACTTGTAATGGTCAATTTTATGCCCAGCGGACTCATGGCATTATTTACCGGATACAAGAATCAGATTGTTCGGATCAACATGAAAAACGGAGAAGTGCTCTGGGAAAATACATACATCGGCCGGGCCGAGAAAAAAGTGATTACCAAAGAGTTTATCTTTGATCTGAGTGTTGTGGATGATAAGGTCTTTCTGAGGATTAACGGTATTCAGGTTTATGACTATAACACTGGTGCTTCACTTTGGTCTGCTGCATTTGATTTTACGGCTGATGTGGTAAAGGGGCCTTCCGGCACTAAAAAGTTTGGTGTTTATGGTGCAGTTGCCGATCCGGTAGTGGTAGGTAACGATGTATATGTGCTCGATATGTCGAACAAAAAAAATCAATACGTTAAAAAATATGATCTTCAGACTGGCAGACTGTTATGGACCTCATACGAAATTAAGGGTGCACGCGTAATTCCGGGCATGGATGTTATTGGCGATAAGATAACGCTTCAAATAGGAGGCCGTGTCGAAACACAGTTTTACAGAGAGTATCGGTCGGGCGACAGCTGGGTAAAAGAATGGGGTGTAACATATCCTGAGGTGAAACCTTTTGGCGTAGAAGCACTTAATACTAAGGATGGTACACTGGCGTGGGAATCCGAGAAATTCAGGAAGGGCATTACGAATGCTATATTAATCGGGGATGACTATATTGTGTCAAGCGGGAAATCTTTATACAACCTTGATATCAATACCGGAGCAGATAAATTTGAAGTACCCGTTTCCAAAGGTGGTGTGGGACAAGCTGCCCTGATCATGCCTTACAAGGATAATATTGTAATTGTGATTGGTGAAAAAGGAGTATCGACCTTTAATGCCGATAACGGAGACCTGTTGACGAGTGGAAAGTACAAAAAATCGACACTCTTCGAACGTTTTGAAGACCTGGTGATCATGCAGACCGAAAAAGCTGATGTGGCAGCCTTTGATGTGGATACCGGAAAATTCAAAGAGTTTAAAGCACGCAAAGAATCAGGTTTTTCTCTTACCACTGACGGAGAGCATTTGTTTGTGTATGAGAAACGTGTTGTTTCAAAAGTAAAAACGCGATAATTTAAGCGTTGATTTTTGGTTTTCGCTCCCTTACCATCCGGTTTGGGAGCGTTTTTGTTTGCTGCAATTTAAATCCATTCTAAATTTTTGGTTTGTGTTGTATGCTGGTCAAAAGATAGTACTTTTGTTG
Organism: Bacteroidales bacterium; assembly: GCA_028704385.1. Taxonomy (GTDB): domain Bacteria; phylum Bacteroidota; class Bacteroidia; order Bacteroidales; family F082; genus UBA5536. The sequence goes on from JAQVLA010000029.1 coordinate 13,093, forward strand.
TGAAATGATTAACAACAGTTAAATAATACCTTGTAAATAACCATAAACCACAAAATATCACTTCATGGAAAACACCGTAAAGCAAATCGTTGAGAAGTACAACACCAATCGAAACCGATTGATGGACATGCTTATTGACATTCAGGAAGCTGAGGGTTATATCAGCAGAAATGCAATAGCTACGCTTTCGCAGCTGTTGGATATGTCGCAGGCTGATGTGGAACAAACCCTTAGTTTTTATCATTTTTTCAGCTCCAAACCCCGTGGCAAATATGTGGTTTACCTCAACAATAGCCCTGTAGCTTATATGTTTGGGCGTGAGGCCATTAAAGAGGCCTTCGAGAAATCAGCCGGAATTAAATTCGGTGAGGTAACCAGTGATGGGAGAATAGGTTTGTTTGACACATCCTGTATCGGGATGAACGACCAGGAGCCTGCTGCCATCATCAATAATATGGTGTTCACACGCCTCACACCTTATCGGGTGAGGGAGCTTGTAAAAATGATGAAGGAAGACAAACCTATTGAAGAACTCAGGAAAGAAAGTTTCGGAGATGGTAAAAATTATCTGCCAAGCTTGCGATCAATGGTTTCGAGCAATATCCGCCGTAAGGGGATGATCCTTTCTGATGATTACCATTATGGTACTGTCATCAGGGAAAAGCTTCCTGCCATGTCGCCCGAGAGTGTGATTGGCGAGATCAAACATTCTTCCATCAGGGGTAGAGGAGGAGCTGGATTCCCAACTGGTTTAAAATGGGAATTTTGCCGTCGTGCCAAAGGTGAAAAGCATTATGTGGTTTGTAATGCAGATGAAGGCGAGCCGGGCACATTCAAAGATCGTGTGATCCTCACCGAAAAGCCCGAGCTGGTTTTTGAAGGAATGGCACTGGCAGGTTATGCCATTGGCGGCGAAGAGGGAATCTTATATATCAGGTACGAATACCGTTATATGAAGGACTACCTGGAAGAGGTGCTCCACAAAATGCGGAAAGAAGGCCTGTTAGGAACCAATATTAGCGGTATCGAAGGATTTAATTTTGATATACGGATTCAGTTTGGTGCGGGGGCTTATGTTTGTGGCGAAGAATCGGCCCTGCTCGAATCACTCGAAGGCAAGAGAGGTGAGCCTCGTGATAAACCTCCGTTCCCGGTTGAGAAGGGATATCTGGGTTGTCCGACAATCATCAATAATGTTGAAACTTTTGCTACGGCGGTTCGCATCGTACAAAATGGTGGTGAATGGTTTACACAGTTTGGAACCGATGACTCAACGGGAACAAAAATCCTGAGTATTTCGGGCGATTGCATGTTCCCTGGCGTTTACGAGGTTAATTGGGGATTTAATGTGGAAGATATGCTGGATATGGTTGGAGCCTATGATGTGCAGGCAGTTCAGGTTGGTGGCCCGTCGGGAACATTGATAGGGCCGGATGAGTTTCATCGTACACTGGGCTATTCTGATCTATCGACCGGTGGTTCCATGATTATTTTTGGCAAACAACGAAATCTGCTTCGTGATGTAGTGGTAAATTTCATGGAATTCTTTATTGAAGAATCCTGTGGTTCGTGCAGCACCTGCCGAAATATGACACAGGTGATGAATACTAAATTAAAGAAAATCCTGGCCGGAAAAGGAGTGGCCAAAGACCTGAAAGACCTGCAGGAATGGGGCAGGGTGCTCAATGCCAGTCGTTGCGGCTTAGGCCAGACGGCAGCCAACCCAATCATCAGCAGCCTTAAAAACTTCAGGCCATTGTATGAAGCCTTGCTGCAAAAAGATAAAGATTTCGATGAAGGATTCGATCTTGAAAAATCAGTGCAGGCATCCTGCAACTTTGTTGGCCGTGTGCCGGTTTTTAATCACCATTAGTCACAAACAAGAAAAACCTGAATATCATGAGTAATCTGATAAAGTTTAAAATAGATGGTAAGGAATGTATGGCCGAAGCGGGCAAATTTATTGTTGATGCAGCTGCTGACAATGGCATTTATATTCCTACACTTTGTAATATGAAAGGCGTAAAGCCAAAAGGTGCCTGCCGCATTTGTTCGGTGAGGATCAATGGCCGGCTAATGACGTCATGCACCACCCCGGTGACGGATGGAATGGAGATAGAGTCGAATTCAGCTGAAATACAGGATTTGCGCAAATCGATTATCGAACTGCTATTTGTGAGTGGCAATCACTTTTGTCCGGCCTGCGAAAAAAGTGGCAACTGCGAACTTCAGGCACTTGCTTATCGCTATCAGATGATGGTGCCACGCTATCCTTATGAATTTCCGATGAAACCTGTAGATGCCAGTTCACCAAGGATCATCAAGGATCAGAACCGCTGTATTTTCTGCAAACGCTGTATCAAGACGATCAAGGACAAGAACGGGCGCTCCTATTTCGTATTCAGAAACAGAGGTCATAAGCTGGAAGTGGTGCTGGACGAAGAAATGGGAAAAACCATAGATATTGCCACAGCACATCTGGCTATGGAAAACTGTCCGGTAGGTTCAATCCTTGTGAAAGAAAAAGGTTTTGATACACCAATCGGAAAACGAAAATTTGATAAAGAACCAATTGGTAGCGATATAAAACTCTAATAAACGGGAGGAAAAACTATGAGCAAACCTGTAGTAGCAACAACATCACTGGCCGGCTGTTTTGGCTGCCATATGTCAATACTGGATATTGATGAACGGATATTAACCCTGATCGAACTGGTCGAGTTTAACAAATCTCCCGTGGATGATATAAAAACTTTTACCAAACCGGTTGATATCGGATTGATCGAGGGCGGTGTGTGTAACAGTGAAAATGTGGAAGTTCTGAAATCTTTCCGTAAAAACTGTAAAATACTTGTTTCTCTCGGCGAATGCGCCATCATGGGTGGTTTGCCGGCATTACGTAATGGCATCCCCATTGAGGAATGTCTGCACGAGGCCTATATCGGCGGTCCAACGGTTCAGCTGAATAAAGATGGGATAATGCCCAACGATGATGAACTTCCGATGCTTTTGGATAAGGTATATCCTTGTCATGAAATCGTAAAAATAGACTACTTCCTGCCAGGCTGCCCGCCACGAGCCGATCTGATCTGGGATGCCCTGGTGGCACTGGTAACAGGCGATCCAATGAAATTGCCCTACGAAGTTGTAAAATTTGATTAAGCTAAAACTACTGAATTATGTCAAAGAAAATAACCATAGAACCTGTAACCCGTGTGGAAGGCCACGGAAAAGTCACTATCCACATGGATGCACAGGGTAATATCCAGCAAAGTCGCTTGCATATTGTTGAGTTTCGTGGCTTTGAGCGGTTTGTTCAGGGACGGCCCTATTGGGAGGCTCCTGTGCTGGTGCAACGTCTGTGTGGCATCTGTCCGGTAAGTCACCACCTGGCTGCTGCCAAAGCACTTGATGTTATTGTGGGTGCCGGTACGGGTGATGGTCTCACGCCAACAGGCGAAAAAATGCGCCGTCTGATGCATTACGGGCAGTTTTTTCAATCGCATGCCCTGCATTTCTTTCATCTGAGTGCTCCCGACTTCCTCTTTGGAGTGGATGGTGATCCGGCTACACGTAATATTATTGGCATTGCACTTACCAATCCCGAACTGGCAGTCCAAGGGGTTATGATGCGTAAATTTGGGCAGGAGATCATCCGGGCTACAGCAGGTAAAAAGATACATGGTACGGGTGCAATACCTGGTGGTATCAACAAAAACCTCAGCATCGACGAACGTGATGAGTTTTTGAAAGGTGCTGATCCGCTCAATGCCGACAAAATGGTAAGCTGGGCCGAAGAAGCATTGGATTTCTTTAAGAAATACTATTTCGCTAATAAGGATTTTGTCGATAACTTCTCTTATTTCCCCAGCAATCACCTGAGTTTGGTACGCAAAGACGGTGCACTGGATATCTATCACGGCGTGTTGCGTGCTGTAGATGCCGAAGGAAAGAAAATTCTGCATGATGTTGATTATCAAGAATATGATAACTACATTGAAGAAGAGGTACGTAGCTGGAGTTATATGAAGTTTCCTTATCTGAAGGAATATGGAAAAGATAAAGGCTGGTATCGTGTGGGACCACTTGCACGATTAAATACAGCTGATTTTATTCCAACACCACTTGCCCAAAAAGAATTTGAAGCCTACAAAGCCCTTACAAACGGAAAACCAAATAATCATTGTTTGCATATGCATTATGCCCGTTTGATTGAGACATTGCATGCTGCCGAGATGATTCGCCAACTACTCAATGATCCTGATCTTCAGGGAGATGATCTGGTAATCAAAGGCGAAAAACAAAAAGAAGGTGTAGGCCTGATCGAAGCACCACGCGGTACACTTTTCCATCATTACCGTATCAACGATAATGACCAGATAGAAATGGCAAACCTCATTGTTTCTACAACAAACAATAATGAGCCAATGAATAAGGCTGTGAATCATGTTGCCAAATCGATAATGACCGGGAAAGAGGTGATTACCGAAGGAATGATGAATGCAGTGGAAGTTGCCATACGTGCTTATGATCCCTGTTTGAGTTGTGCCACCCATGCGCTTGGAAAAATGCCGTTAGAGCTTACCTTTGTGGGACCCAATGATCAAATCCTGGATCGTAAGCGCTCGCATTGATGAACCAAAAACCATCTATATTAATTTTTGGATACGGCAATCCGGGCCGTCAGGACGATGGCCTGGGAGCCGCATTCATCGAAAAGATGGAACAGTGGGTCGAAAAAATGGGATGGAACAACCTTACGCTTGATACCAATTACCAGTTGAATATTGAAGATGCCGAGCAGATTGCAGCCTATGATTATGTCTTTTTTGTTGATGCAAGCATAGAACCTATCGAGCAATTCAGCTTCACTAAAGTAGAACCCTCGGATGCAAAAGTAGAATTTACCATGCATGCCGTATCTCCGGCTTTTGTGTTAGATTTGTGTCGGAAACTGTTTTCAAGAACACCCGAAACCTGGCTTTTACATCTGAAAGGTTACCATTGGGAGTTTGAGGAAAAACTAAGCGAAGGGGCAAAAAATAATTTGGAAGCTGCTTTGGAGTTCTTTCAACAATATCTGATAAAAAAATTGAATAACTAATTAAAACCAATTCCTATGGATTTAAGTACGAAATATCTTGGATTAACATTAAAAAATCCAATTGTAGTTAGTAGTTCTAAATTAACCGGAAGTTTACCAAACATCAAGGCTTGTGCCGAAGCAGGTGCTGGTGCAGTGGTGCTCAAATCACTTTTTGAGGAGCAGATCATTGCCAAAGCGGCAGCTGGATTAAAGCGCAACGAGATGTATTTTTGGTATCCCGAAGCCTCAGAATATGTGATAGAAATATCAAAAGGCACTGGTGTAAAGGAATACCTCAAATTAATTCGTGATGCCAAAGAAGCTGTTGATATCCCGATTATTGCCAGTATAAATTGTGTTAGTCCGGTTGAATGGCCTGTCTTTGCAAAAAAGATCGAAGAGGCCGGCGCTGATGCCATTGAGCTTAATATTGCCATCTTTCCTTTCGACAAAAGGATCAGCAGTCAGCAAATCGAGGATATGTATGTAGAAATTCTGACTGCCGTGAAGGCTCAGGTAACAATTCCGGTGTCTGTAAAAATGGGCCGTTATTTCACCAATATCTTTGCAATGGCCAATCGTCTGGTTGATGAAGGTGCGGATGGCCTGGTGCTTTTCAATCGCTTCTATAATCCGGATGTGGATATTGCCAGCATGAAAGTGGTTACTGACAATGTGTTTTCAAGCCCTGACGAAAAATCAATTCCTATGCGTTGGATAGCCCTGTTGAGTGCCGATGGTATCAAATGCGACCTGGCTGCTTCCACAGGAATTCATTATTCGATTGGCGTTGTTAAGCAATTGCTGGCAGGTGCCACAGTAACTCAAATCTGTACAACACTCTATCAAAACGGAATTCCGTATATCAGCGAAATCATTAATGGTATTCAGGACTGGATGAAAAAGAATCATTTCAAAAAGATTGATGATTTCAGAGGGCTTGTGAATAAGAAGACCGAGAACTCAGCTGCCTTCGAACGAATGCAGTATATGCGCAAAAACTTTGACCAACACTAATAAATGGCGGTATTGCCCCAAACCAATTTTATGAGAGAAAATGATCAGCCTTGTTGCTGGTCATTTTTTTTGCTTTTTTTTGCAGAGCATATGTGAAAGCAAAAAATCCCTGAAGGTTTAATACCAACAGGGATTTTAACTTGTTTCGTTGTTTAAGGTCTTGTATAGATGTTTGATTCGTTTCTGTAGCCGGCTTTGTCAAGATACCAGTCCTGGAAACTTTCGCCACCTGAAGTAGCCCATTCGCCAAACTTAAGATGTGTTTGCAAAATATCAACCTTTTCGAAAGGGTAATCAAAGCTTACAGGGATTTCAATGGCCCAGGGCAGATTGCTGCCTGTTTTGTAATAACTTCCCATGGCAGGATCTGAATTGTCTTCCCACATGCCGAAATACTCATCCGAAGCCAGGTCGGTAGGCGGGCTATCCAGCAAATGAATCTCCTTGGCACGATCCTGATCTACAAAAATAAAAGGATTATAAGGAGCAGTTCCAAAATCGGCCTGCGGATTGCTCAGAGTCATACTTATTTGTATGGTGTCAGTTTCCACATATGGCACATCAGCCATGGTATTCAGGAAGCCGGTGTTTTGATAGATCTGATTGATGGCATCCATAACAATCCAAACTGTTTGATCGTTGTGGCCTGACTCATAACCTTTTGGATCGATGTTCACACTGTTTCCCACAATCCTGCTGCCACTTACGCTTTCCACATTGGCGGGATTCACGGGTATGGCAACACCAAAACCATTGTCAAGACTTGCTCCGGCTGCCATCAGTCGGAATTTAGCTTTCAGGTCCTTCAGTTCGTTTTGGGCATTGGTAACGATTTCGTATTGCATAATAACCACTACATCGTTAAAGTCGAAGTCCCCAAGTCCGGGCCAGAGATCTTCAAAGGCAATAGAAGTGAATTCAACACTATTAGGATAGAACGACTGAAAAGCTCTTTCGGGATCAGTGGGATATTCATCCAGGTCATCCGGCACACCATCGCCATCAGTGTCGTTCACAACTACACTTCCGATGCCTTCGGGATTGCATCCGGTGACGGCCAAAAAGTTTTGTTCTTCACCCACACCAACTAAAGTAGCTCCATTCACGAATAACTGATTCAGAGGTGTATTGGAAAGGTTGTTAAGATTATTTGTCGATACTTCGATAGCACCACTAACATCAACATTCGAAAGTCGAAACTCATTCGGTGCCTTAATGGAATTGAGTGCTCCCTGTCCGTAAATGTTTGTGAACAGATATACTTCCGGTGTCGATAGCATACTTCCGTTTTTGAGCTGGGTGTTGGAGCCACCATTGATCTGGATCCTGGTATCACTTCTGAAATAACCGCTTTCGAAATTGATGTTTCCGGAATTAAACTCCGACATTTCCGTACAGGTCATTTTGCAGTTGTTGTAAACATTGCCACCACTATTGAAATTGATCTTACCATCCACAGTAACAGAACCATTATTTGTTATTGTGCCACCAGAATTCATATTGAAATCACCATTATCCAGAGTAATATCTCCATTGTTGGTGAGGTTGCCGTTGCTGTTTACATTAAAATAATTGTTTTCAACATTAATGGTGCCATCATTGGTTACACTGCTGTTGTTGAGTTCAATATGGTTACCCGAATTGATTGTTCCGGTATTGGTCAAACTGCTATTGGTGTTGAGATGAATATATCCTCCTGATGTCATTACACCACTATTGGTAGCTGTTTCGTTGTTTATTTCAATGTTGCCATTTGTTGTAAAGTTACCGGTATTAATAAATGGAAAAGCCAGGTTTTGAATAACGGCAGCACCGCCTACAATAAATTCTCCATGATTTTCAACATGACCTGTTGACATAAAACCATTGTTTATGGTCAGGCTGGAGTTGGCATATACCAGTATACTGTTATTGTTGCCCCACATATTGATGGAGTTAACTGTAAGGCTGCCTCCTTGCGTAATGATGATATTGCAGGCTGTTCCTACTTCAATGGAATTAACTACAGCTGTACCACATATCTTGAGTGTACCACCACCGTTCCATGACTGAAATGAAACACTTCCGGTAAAATTGTCCTGTACGCACACGGTATTTCCATGATGGATAACCGCATTGCCATTGCCGGAAACAACCTGATCGCAATCATCACATTCCGGACCGTCTTCCTGGACGGCAGTGCTTGATTTGAATGGTGCCTGCTTGTTTTCCAGATTTGGGAAAGCATAAATAAGTTGATTTCCCATCAGATCAACCTCGGTGAGATGAGTAGCACCTGTGCTGGTTTCCAGATATAAATAGAGACTTTCGAGATAGGCAGGTATGCGTAATTGTTGTGTGAAGTCCTGTTCACGCGAGAGTGAACCCTCAGTCAGTTTTATCCCGTTTTGGTGTGGATTGCCCTGATAAACAGAAATTTTCGACTGTAAGGGGTAAAATCCGTCAGACGGGAGTGAGATTTCCAGGTTGATATCTTTCGTTGTCTTCCAGTCGAATCCTGCCGGAACCTGAAGATTGGCGGTATTATCGGCAGGTCTGGACGGATTCTCCTGGTAGTCTTTCTTACATGCACTTATAATTAGCAGAGCGAGAATTAACAAGCTGATCTTATGAAGATGTTTCATGGCTTTTAAATTTTGTACTATATTGTTTTCAATAACTATGCCAAAACAATTAAAATACTGAAATATAATTCATTGCAATTAATACTGTCTTAAGAAAAGTCCTGTTTCTGATGTTTTTTCCGGTAATGGGAAAGCGTCTAAAAACAGAAATATCCTGACAACAAAAATAAGGATTAATTTCGCGGCTCAAAACTAAGTAATATACACGGATGTCTAATTATCTTTCTGTTGACGGGATAGGCAAATCGTATGGTGATGCTCCCTTGTTTGAAGGCCTGAGTTTTGGTTTGCAAAAAGGTGAAAAAACAGCATTGGTGGCAGCCAACGGAACGGGCAAAACCACAATCATGCGGATATTAACCGGAAAGGAAGAAACGGATAAGGGAAAAGTAGTTTTTGCAGAAGGCATTCGGTTGGGCTATCTCGAACAGCAACCTGAGTTTGATCCGGAACTAAGTATAGAAGAGTTGATATCAGGAGGTCATAGTGATGTGCTTCAGGCGATTCGTAAGTATGAAAAGGCAATGGAGCTGCAGCAAAATCCTGATCCTGAAAATCTGAATCTGCTCGAAAAGGCATCGATAGAAATGGATCGCCTGAATGCCTGGACCTATGAGCAGCGATTAGGTCAGCTGCTCGATCGCTTTGGTATAGTGCAGAAGGAGCAAAAGATTGGGCAGCTTTCCGGAGGTCAGCGCAAAAGGCTGGCACTTGCGCTGGTATTATTGGACGATCCGGAGCTGTTGCTGCTTGATGAACCTACCAATCATTTGGATATTGAGATGATTGAGTGGCTGGAAGGCTATTTGAGTCAGGCGAATATCACCCTGCTCATGGTTACTCACGACCGGTATTTTTTGGACCGCATTTGCAACAAAATTCTTGAGCTTTACGAAGGTGAACTGTATGTTCATCAAGGAAATTACAGTCATTATCTGAAGAAAAGTGCTGAAAGGGAAGAGGCGTTAAGAATAGCTACAGCTAAGGCAGGACAGCTTCTTAAACAGGAACAGGAATGGATGCGGCGTATGCCTCAGGCGCGTACAACAAAATCGAAAAGCCGGATAGATGCTTTTTATGAATTGAAAGAGAAAGCCAGCCAAAAACGAGGCCAGCAACAATTGCAGATTGATGTACAAATGCAACGACTGGGTAGTAAGATATTGGAAATGAAACAGGTATCCAAATCTTTTGGTGAGAATAAACTCATCCACGATTTTGAGTATTTGTTTACGAAAGGTGAGCGCATTGGTATCATTGGCAAAAACGGGGTAGGGAAATCTACCTTTTTAAATCTGATCACCGGTAGACTAACACCCGATAAAGGTGAGATTGAAAGCGGCGAAACAGTTGTTTTTGGGTATTACACCCAGGAAGCCTTCAGGTTTGATGAAAACAAAAAAATTATTGAACTCATCAAGGAAATTGCTGAAATAGTGCCGGTTTCTGATTCGCGGCAGTTAACGGCTTCACAACTTTTATCCTGGTTTCGATTTCCGCCAAAAATGCAGCATCAACTGATTTCTTCATTAAGCGGTGGCGAACAACGCCGACTTTATCTGCTCACCGTTTTACTTCGTAATCCCAATTTCCTGATCCTTGATGAACCTACTAACGATCTGGATTTGATGACCCTGGATGCCCTCGAACAGTTTCTGACTCAGTACAAAGGCTGTCTGATTGTGGTTTCGCACGACAGATATTTCATGGATCAAGTTGTAGATCAGCTTTTTGTGTTTGAAGGAGAGGGCAGGGTGAAAGGTTTTGTGGGAACTTACAGCGAATATAAAAGCATGGTCGAGCTTCGCGAAAAAGACGAACGTAATACCATACAAAATCAGAAACAAGCGCTTAGAGATCAGGATATTGAAGTCTCAAAACCCAAATTGAAAAGGACATACAAAGAACAGAAGGAATTTGAGAAGCTGACAGAAGAAATTCAGCAACTGGAGAATGAAAAACAACAATTGGAATTAAGCCTGCAAGACCTTACAGATTACGAGAAAATAAGTGAGACCAGTGAACAACTTGCAGCCACAAACAAAGCACTTGACGAAATGGAAATGCGCTGGCTCGAGCTTGATGAAATAGGTGGTTAGCAGCATTGTATAGTTCCCTGCTTGGGCTCACTTTCCAATATCAATACTTTTTTTTGGTGCTGTATCCAATAAGCTCAAGCCCGATCCTTCAATAAATAGTAACCGTCCTTTTTTACAACCAAGTTTACATAATGTAAGTAGAACAAAAAATATTATTTCTTTTTAAAACACAGCTAATCAGAAGACTAATAATTTTTTTTAGTTTTTTCAAAAAAAAGTGATTAGATTTGACTTCTGTTTGAAATATAATGGGTGAAGAAGGGACAGTGCAATTTATAACCAAAACCTGAACCAATGCTTCATCAATTGATTATTCAGGAAAAGACTACATCGGTTTATAAACCGAAAAAGTGTTTTATTTTACTAACCTAAAATTATAATTATTAGTTCAAAAATCGAAAAAGAAGGCGTTTTAGCCATTTTCCTTCTTGGTGGAAGGATAGCTGTTAATTTTAGTTCGTGCCATAAAAGCAGCGAAGAAGTACATACCAATGTATTAGCCGATGACAACCCTGCCGAACTTGTTGAGCAGTTTAACGAAGCCATGCAAGCCTGGAAACAGGGCGTACCCTATAAGAGTGGCGAAAAAATCAGCCTTGATTCAGCTATCTGGTATATTGATGCAACACTAAATTACTACTATGCCAACAGCAATGCCACCAGTGCAAAGTTTCACCGGGATACGGTATATGTGGAAATGAAACTGGTAAACGATTATGAAGCCATGTGCCAGCAGGTATTTGCCAGCTACGATGAATCCTTATCCAGATTAGCCGAAAAATATCATGCCATCAGCAGCGAAAACAAACGCTTCATTATGGCCATGATCAATGATGCCGGATCATTGCCGGATAATAAACGTAAACTGCAGATTGTTACTGTGTCAGGGATTGGAAGTTTACAAAATGCCGGTGATTTTGAAAATGATGAAACTTTCAGGTATGAAGATTATGCTGTATGGGATTGCTTTGGTAACTTGATCAATACCAATGCACCAAATACTTTTGAGGCTGCATTATTCCAATTCTATAACCCTGATCCGGGTTCAAATTGTAGTTGGGCATTTTACGGCTCTACCGAAACTTTACAAATTAATTATTTGGATCATCAATTAAACAATCCGCTTGTAAACTATCTGGATTATAAGGTGTTTGCTGCATCCGAAGCAGTAGCAGCATTTGATGACTTTACGGAATGTCTTGAGTACGATTACAACAGCTCCGGCATACACGAAATGCAGTTTTATTTTGACTACAAAAAAGCCTTTATCAATGAATGGCTTAATTCTGCTCAGAATACAGCTAATAAACGTTTTGCAATGGCAAATATCGAAAGTGTATATGAAAATGATGTTCAAACCATCTATCATATACCAACTTTCTACTTCAGAAAACGCATGAAAGTATGTGGTGTGGCTATAGAAATACCACCAATTGATTAAGTATGAAAGCTATATTATTCACTATGCTGTTTTTGTTTTCCTTTTTGGGTGAGGATATACTTGCCCAAAACACTTTTGTATTTGAGTTGAATTATCCGACCAGAAAGGAATCCCGAAAAGCCATTGAAGATGAGGAAGGAAATATCTATGCGCTGATTTCGGAAGCAACCGGAGTGGACTATGCACCCAGCACACCTACTAAATCCTATTTGTTAAAATTTAATCCTAATGGTGATACTTCTACCATACAATTTAACCTGGGCGATACACTTTTCAGATTAAGCCAGATCGTAAAGGACAAACACAATGGCTATTACTTGCTGGGCTATGCTCAGCCGGTAGAAGAAGAAGAGGTGTTTTTAGTTATCATTGGAACTGATAGCGATTTTAACCAATTATGGACGAAGTACCATTTAATAGGGAATTATTTTAGACTGATTGTAAGTAGTGTATTCGAATTTGAAGATGCATATATGTTACTATTTAGGACATGTGATTTTCCTTGTACAAGTTCCTATCTGAATTTCACCTGGATGGATACCACAGGAATGATTTCAGATGTAAGCACATTTGAGTATCGCACTCAATCTATGCCTGATTATTTATTAAGCCCTGATTCCAGTCAACTTTGGGTGTTTTCGATGAGGATGGTTGGCTTTTATGGTAGCTGGCCGGTGCGGATGGTATTCGATACCTCTTTTCAATATATTGATGCGGCCTATCTGCCTGATGGTAGTCACGCCAATACCAGTGTAAGATGGATATCAGACGCAACATTTTTGTACTCCTATATCAAGCTTAGACCTAATAGCACAAGTAATGATCATGAAATGTATTTGATGATTAGTGATACTTCACTCAATGCTGTGCATTATGATTATTATGGCGAGCAAAATTCGAAAGATGTATGCGGCTTTGGGAGTAACAACATTGATTTTATTAGTCCGGATTCGATCTTCTTTATAGGATATAGAAATCAGAAAGTAGGCATACCGGAACCTGGCAGAGTGAGTTGGCTTATGACCGGACAAACCGACAAGCAGTTGCAAACCCGTTATTTTAAGTATTTTGGAGGCGACCGCTATTATGATGCCTTTTATGTATTGGCCACACGTGATGGCGGCAGTTTTATTTGTGGGAGTTGGTACGACCACGATACCCATATCTTTAATCCTATCTTTTTAAAACTAAATGAGGAAGGCTTGATCACAGCAAGTTCAGAAACCTTTATCAAGGAGCGCAATATTGCTTTCTGGCCGGTTCCTTTTTCTTCGCAACTAAACTATCAAAGCGTACTGCCTTTTTCGAGTCTTCAGCTCTATGACAATATGGGAAGATTGGTTTATGAAACAATTGGCCGGGAGCTAAATGGCAGCATAGCAGTTGATCATCTTGATGCAGGAATTTATCATTACAAAGTAACCTTTTTAAACAACATTCTACCTGAAACAGGAAGGATAATAAAAACCAGATAATATGAAAGCAAAAAAATTAGTGGTTTAAATCCTGGTAACTATGAGTATTACCATGAAGGAACCTTCAATTATGGAATGAAGGTATGTTATGCTGATGCACCAGACTACCCTCAAGAACTATACTACTTTTCAGTATTGAAGCATATGATAAAACTTTTATGAAAAAATATTTTTTTCCTATCTTATTGAGCTTATTTTTCTCTTTGCAATGCTATTCTCAGCATTCTTTTGAAATAAGTTTTGGTGATCCAAATACAAACGACAATTGTGTATTTTCTTTTGAATTCCAAGATGTTTTTTATGTAGCCGGAAATAAAGGCTTATCTGAGGAAAGTTTGTTGTCTTCAGCAGCTGTTTATAAGATCAGTAAAGCAGGGTATATTATTACTGAGAAATTCCTCCCCAAAGCAGATAGTAATTCTGCATTCCATTTCGGTTTTCCTAAAGAAAATGGCAACTTGTTGTTTTTTGGAACTCTAGCAGATACCATTGACAGGCTAAAGGCACGCTATACATATTTATGTGAGCTTACACCTGATCTTGAGATGGTTTGGGAGAAAATTGATCCTATACCCAGCCCACCTGTTGATACAACTACTCATAATGTTAGAAATTTTTTAATTACTTCTGATCAAGAAATAATTTTACAGGGAACTATTGATACAGTATTATACGGGTCTAATAGTCTACTATATTTAACGAAGTTTGATATGCAAGGAAACAGGCTTCAGTTTAGTTTGTTTCCTTCCTGGAAAGATTTAGGGAATTCAAGTGAAATGATATTCAAGGCTGATAGCACAGGCTTCTATTTAATTGGTAATTTATCATTAAATTCTGTTGTTAAAGACTGGATTGAGTTTGACTTAGACTTAAATATTATTGATAGTGGAAGACTCGAAAGCGAAAGCAGCTATTTTCTGGCTCCAATTTGTGCTGTAAGGTTAAAAGATGGAAATATAGCAATTGCTAATCAGGTATTAGAATCAGGACCTGTACTCACTTATGGTGTAGAAATGCGATTATATAACACTGATTTTGAATTAATAAAAACCTCTATTTACTATACGGAAAATAAGGTGTACACTCCTTTAAGGCGAAGCATTGGGCTTGCTAACGATTCTTCTATTTGGGTTGCAGCATTCGACTGGGAAAGTCCTACTGGAGTACCAGGCAAAGAAGACATTATATTTCTTGTATACGACGATCAAATAGATTTGATGGGAGTAAAAGTTCATCATGGTGATAGTCGATATTATATTTCTGACTTATTAGCATGCTCAGACGAAGGGTGTCTGATTTCAGGCACAGCATCTGAGTATGATGGAGCTGATTATTCGGATTACTACTTATTGAAAGTTCAATTAGATGATGTTGTTACATCTACAGATGTTTTTTATGACACAGATTACAGCGTAGTAATACATCCTGTTCCTGCAAAGGACAGGATAACTTTGAGTAATGTACCGGAATCATGTGAATTAATTGTTTACAATGTGTCTGGTCAGCTTGTCGCATCATATTACCTTAATAAAGGCATTAATCAATTAGAAGTCGGTTCGATGCAACCAGGAATATATTTTGCTTCAATTTTTCAAAATCAACAACTCATACAAACCCTAAAAATCATAAAACAATGAAAATCAATTTACAAAATCACAAGTCTATACATTACTTGGCAATATCGTTCAGTTTTTTACTACTATTTATCCTTCAAAATAATGGATATAGCCAGTGTGCCAGTATTAATTGTGATGGAACTACTGCATCCGGTTTATATTCAAGTGCAATTGGTAATGGTAATTCTGCATCGGGCAATTATTCATTTGCTGGTGGATTTAACTCATCAGCTGAAGGGACAGCATCTTTCGCTTTTGGCAATCGTGTAATAGCAGCTGGTGCCACTTCATTAGCATTAGGTCGGTTTTTAAGAACTAATACTTCACCAGCAATTGTAATTGGTACCGGATATGATATTGACAACCCATTGATAAATAACATTCCTAATAGTTTTATGGTAGGTTTCAATTCAAATCTTCCAACCTTTACTGTAAGTGATTCATGGGGCATTAACCGCACCGGTCGCATCGGTATCGGCAACGTAACCGATCCCCAGGCCAAGCTGCACATTCGTGCAGATGAGGGAGAGGATGCCAATTTGTTGTTGGAATCAACTTCTGCCAACAAATCTGCGGTTATTATGCTGGGTGAAAATCATCAGATAGCAGCCAGAGCAGATAACGACCTGCTTTTTACTTCCTCGGAAAGTGCAGGATTTGCCTTCGAAAACGGAAGCTTCCGGGTTGGAACAGCCGAACAGCCACAACAGATTAGCCTGCATGGCAGCATCAATGCTGAAGGATTGCTGGCAACTGCTTTTGGAGAAGGTA
>JAQVLA010000049.1 GCA_028704385.1 Bacteroidales bacterium
TACTTCATTTGCATGTGTTATTTACACATTAAATGTACAACTTATTATTGGATTATTGATGCTTTTTGTAATGAATTTTTAATATTATTTAATAGTGGTTAAGAAGAGGGTTTTTAGACAGTCTGACAGGGTTTTATAAGAATTATACCCAAAAAGTTGTTGACAGCACAAGGAATTTTCAACTATTAATGCTATCCAATAATAAAATAACATTTGAAACGCATTGCTATGGCATTCTAAAGTCAAAAACAGATCCTTTTGTAGAAGAAATCTTGAGGGATGGTGATTCAATGTTTTATCAGTTTTACGGAAGAAGCAATTGGCTATCATCACAGATAAACTTGGAAGTTTTTAACAAATATGTAGCCGACAAAGATATTAGTGAATCAAACGACTTGTTAAATACTTATTTATTCATCGTATCTGGCTTTAACTCATTAAGATATACTCGAATAATGGATAAAGATGAATATGCTGATTTCATTTCAACTATTGATACGATTAATTCTGGTGTCTGGAATATGAGATACGATTCATCTTTTATTCCAGATTTCAACAACTATCTTTACATTCATTTACCTCCGCTCGGGTTGTTTGAATTGAAATTTGAAGTAATAAATAGACAGGTTGTTTCAGTAAGTGATGAGAATATTTTTGTCTATTACATGCTTTGATATAGGAAAGCCTCGATGGCTTCCAACTCATAAACATGAATGGAAGAATGTATGATCCGGTAGTAAGCCGCATGTTAGCCCCCGACAACTTCGTGCAAACCCCTGATTTCTCACAAAACTTTAACAGGTATAGTTATGCGCTGAATAATCCGTTGATGTTTACGGATCCGAGTGGGGAGTTACTATTTTTATTTCCGCACATAAGCTTCAGTAACGGAGGGGTTGATTTCGGACTCACATTTGTAGTTGGTGTTCCAGGTGTGTTGAGTGCACAAGCTACTATCGGTCACAGTACTGGAAGCAACAATACGTATTTTACTGTGGGTGGAACAGCAAGTGGTTTTACAGCTTCGGCAGGCTGGGGCACACAAACGGGTTATACTATATCTGCAGGTACAGGTTTGGGGTTACCGATTCCGGGTTTTGGCTCGAATTTAACCTCGGTAGGCATTAGTTGGAGTCAAAATGGCGGTATGTCTGCAGGTGCATTTGGTTTTACAATGGATTCGTATGGTATGGGGTTTAATCCTAATTTAGGTTATAGTTATGGTTTTTCATTGAACAAGGCTTCTGTTACCGCACCAGCAATGTTAGCTTGTGATGATTGTATAACTTTACCTGAAGTTGTAGTAATTGGCTCACGTTGGACGGTTGGTCATGGCCCTGTATCTGACAATACCTATATGGCACCATATCAATTTAGTTATGCTCCACGTCAATCCAGATCTTCGGGTTACTCAACAAGCTACTATCAATGGGCTGATAGAGCTAACACATTGTATAATCTTTACAACCCTAATCCAATATCTAAAACTTTTTCACGTGTTAATACGGCTGTTGAAGGACTAAATAAGTTTGATAAAGAGGATTACCTGGGAGTCGCATTAACAATAGCTGAGTTTTTGCTTGATCGCAATGGTTATGTAACAATTTATAAAACTGTAGCAGACCTTGCAAATTCTCCTCAAACACAGCGGCAAGTTAGTATAATATTACAGCAAGATGCACAATACCATTACCAAATGTATCAGCGAACCGGAAGCACCTGGCATTATAATGAATATATGCGATACAGATCAGCAATTGAAACTGCAAGAAGTAAATTTTAACACCAAAACAAATGTTTAGTAAATCAATTCTATATCTCGTCATTATGCTGACTATTATTTCATCCTGTATAAGCGATAGGACTGTTAAGAATAGTCCAGATGATATTATTGCACAGGCACAGGATTATTACGACAGAAAAAAGTTCAACGAAGCAATTGAACTGCTTGAAATCATCCTACAAGATGACTCTTTAAATTATGAAGCAATTTATTTGAGGGCCGGGTGCAATTTCTTTCTTAAAAAGTATGATGATACCATACAAGATTTATTGATTGTGGCTGAGGCAGGTTATCGGGAGTATGATGCAAATTACAATATTGGAAATACTTATTGGATTTTGGCTGAATACTCCAATGCAGTCAAATATTTTAAGAAAGCATTGATTTTAGAACCGAATAATCAAGAAGTAAAAGACTTTATTGAAGTACTTGAGGAGGCTGTAGAAATTTTTGAAGATCCTAAAAATATTTATTAGTATGCGATTGATATTCTATTCAATATATTTTCAGTGCTATTTGATAGAAGTGTTTTTAAAAAGAATAAAGCATAATCTTGCCTTTGATAATCCTAATACAGGTGCAATTTTTTTTCTATCTTTCTTTGAATCCCTTAATTTTATTACTGTTTTGAAGTTATTCAAATTAACAAAGGAACATTCAAATATTTATTTAGTATTAGTTATCTGGGGCATATTATTTATAATAAATTATTTCACTCTATTTAGAACTAAAAAATATAAAGTTATTCACAAAGAATTCGATCGATATACTCCTAACGAGAGAAAATTAGCAAAAACGATTGGCATCAGTTATATCTTTCTAACCTTACTTTTTCTCTCTTTAACATGGAAGTAACCCCTGCTGGCGCTGATTTGCAATCGGTGTCCACCATAACTAACAAAAAAAGCCTACTTTATCATCAACAAGCTTCATCAGTCCATGATTAGCAAGCAGCCCACAACCACAGCAGGCATTTTCCCGTCTGAGTCGGATTCCCTACTGGCAGCCTACACCAGTTATGAGCAGCTCAAAAGCCTTACGCAAGGCATGCTTGGCCTTTCAATCATGTATGGCCATCACCTTCAGCGCATCCGGCAAAAGTACGTGGACGAAGCAACAGTAACCGCCATCCTCAAGCTGTGGGATGGCGCCTGCGAGTACATCACCCACAACGGCCAAACCACTATTCTCACTTACCTGAGCAGACCCGATGGGCTGTATGGCCTGCACCGCATCCTGCCGGACGGAAGCAGCAATATCCACTACTGCACACCGATTACACTTCGTCAGACTCAGTGCAGGCAAATCGGAGCCAGCGTGAGGCATAAATGTACTGGTAAATGTCAGGCTTAGTCTTTTAAGTCAGATAACATCGTTCAGTAAATGACTGTAGTGTATGCTGTACAATTTGAGGTGCTTCAAGAAAACCCATATGACCAACACCCTTTAGCATCAGCAACTCTCCATGTGCCGGAAGAACGGTCTGCGCCATAATTTTTACAAGCGGCATTCGGCTGTCGCTTTTACCCAAAACAAAGAGCACCGGAGCTTTAATATGTGTGAGCAGTTCGATATGGCTTTCGCGTTCGCGCATTCCGGCTAAGGCAGCAACAATCGCTTTTTCGTCCTGGCTTTGGGTGATGTCTTTTATATAGCCTGCTGATTGTGGATTTTGTTTCAGGAAATCCGGATCGAACAGACCATCAACAAAGCCTTCGAGATAGGTTTTCTTGTCTTTAGAAACCTTCAGTATGTTTTGGTTTCGCTGCTCACGCGTGTTTTCATCATCTGCAGCGGCTTGTGAATGTAGCAGTGCGAGGCCGCGCAACATTTCAGGATAAGCAGCTGCAAAAGCAAGGCCCACATAGCCACCCATTGAATGGCCTGCAAACACACACTTAGAGATCTTTTCGGCCTTTAAAATTGCAGCAAGCACATCGGCCATCAGGCTCATATCATGCCTTTCGGCCAGCATTTCTGACTGGCCAAATCCGGGTAAATCGGGGACAAGCACACAAAAATGTTCGGCAAGTGCTGTAATAAAATTTTGCCAGACCCTGCTGTCCATCGGGAAGCCGTGCACCAGCATCAGGCATTGGCCGGCACCTGCTTGGTGGTAGGCAATTTGTTTTTGATTATAGGTGATGGTTTTCATTTTGGTTGAGATTAAGATAAATGAATGACAAACAAATTTAGGATAAAGTTAGTACTGAACCAGACTGATATTTTTGAGCTGGTGTGGCTTATACAAAACAGAAAAGCTGATTAAATTGACAGTCAACCTAATCAGCATTTCAGTTATCAGACATATTCAGTTAGCTAGAAAACTCCCGGAATCTTAAGCCACTCACGGGCTTCGGCACAGGTAGCTTCTACTTCGGCAATGGTTTTTGGGATGGGACGACCCAACACACGATTGCCATTTTCTGTTACCAGGATATCATCCTCGATACGTATCCCGCCTAAATCCTTGTAAGTATCCACTTTATCGTAATTCACAAAGTCTTTGAAAAGGCCTTCGCTTCTGAATTTATCGATCAGGGCAGGGATGAAATAAATGCCGGGCTCATCGGTCAGAACAAAGCCGGGTTTCAGTTTTTTGCCCAGGCGCAGATAAGCGGTGCCAAACTGGCTCGATCGTTTCGTTTCGTCATCATAACCTACATTGTTCTCTCCCAGACCTTCCATATCGTGCACATCCATGCCCATCATATGGCCCAGGCCGTGAGGCAGGAACAAGGTATGTGCACCGGCAGCAACAGCATCGTTGGTATTGCCTTTCATCAGCCCAAGATTTTTGAGTCCATCGGTAATGATGTGCGCAGCCAGAAAATGCACTTCGCGGTAAGAAATTTCGGGTTTGATGGCAGCGATGGTATCCATATTGGCTTTGAGTACAATCTCATAAATTTCTTTTTGACGTGTGCTGAATTTTCCGCCCACAGGTGTTGTACGTGTGATGTCGCTGGCATACAAGGTCTGTGTTTCTGTTCCGGCATCCACTACCAGCATCCGGCCTTCTTTGAGGACGTTATGATGGTGATGATTATGAAGGGTTTGTCCGTCAACACTCAGAATTACAGGAAAGGAAACAGGGCCGCCATGTGCCAGTGCAATACCTTCGATGGTACCTGCAATTTCCTGTTCTATCATGCCGGGTTTGGCCATTTTCATGGCTGTGGTGTGCATCAGCCAGGCGATATCAACAGCTTTCTCTATCTCGGAAACTTCAAGCTCTGACTTGATCTCTTTCAGTTTTACAACAGCCTTGATCAGCGGAAGACTGGCTTTGGCTTTTACTTCGGTGGCCGGGATATTGAGAAGCTGGCCCAGTGTGATCATCATCGAGCCGCGGTAAGGTGGCAGATAATGAATGGTCCGGCCGGATTTGCTGGCTTTTGCAAGGTAATCCTCAAGTTTTGAATAGGAATAAGTTTCGCTGATACCTACTTGCCAGGCTTGTTCTTTTATTGAAGGCTGGGGCCCCATCCAGATGATGTCGTCAATGTCCACATCATCGCCAAAGATGATCTCATTGCCATTTTCAAAATCTATCACACCGGCAAAACCAGGGTGGTTGAGACCAAAGAAATAGGAGAAATGGCTGTCCTGGCGATAAGCATAAGTGTTTGCAGGATAGTTAAATGCAGCTTCCTGGTTGGCCATGAAAACTGCCAGGCCCTTGCTGAGTTCTTGTTTGAGTTTGAGACGCCTTTCGGCATACACTTCTTTCTGAAACATTTTTCGGTATTTTTAGATTAATATTTATATTGCATAAGTTCTTCTATTTCATCTGCTTCAACAGGGATATCTGCCATCAGATCTACGGGTTCTGAATTGGTGACAAGTATGTCATTTTCGAGCCGGATGCCAATTTTTTCATCCCGTATGTAAATTCCCGGTTCGCAGGTGATCATCATTCCGGCCTTTAAGGGTTGATGCTTGAGCCCCGGATCATGCACATCCAGTCCGATATGATGTGCCACGCCATGCATCAGATATTTCTGGTAAAGGGGTGATTCGGGATGTTGATTTTTAATGTCTTCTGCAGAGAACAAACCCAGCCCGATCATTTCTTCTTCCATCATTTTCCAGGTGGCTTTATTTATCATGTCGATGGTATTGCCTGGCACATAAAGTTTAATGGCTTTTTTTAAAACACGCAAAACGGCATTGTAGCAGGCTTTTTGGCGTTCGGAAAACTTCCCGTTCACCGGAATGGTACGACTCATATCTGCTGCATAGTTGGTATATTCGGCTCCAAAATCAAACAAAAGTAAATCACCTGCCTCAAGTTTACCGTGGTTTGCGGTATAGTGCAACACACAACTGTTGATACCTCCGGCAATGATAGGTGCATAAGCATGACCCGAAGCTCTGTTGATGGTAAATTCATGATCAATCTCGGCCTGAACTTCAAATTCATATTTTTCAGGTTTCACAAATTTTAAAATCCTTCGGAATGCCCTTCCGGTGATGGTGGCAGCTTTGCGGATGAGTTCAATTTCTGTATCGGATTTTACCACACGCAAGCCTTCGAGCAGCGGTGCAGCCCTCATAAAACTATGCAGCGGGGAAGCAGATTTTATTTTATCGGCTAGTAAACTATTGTTGTCAGGAATAGTAGAAGAATATTTTGGATATTCGTTTTGATTCAGATATACTGCCTGCGCGCTGTGCATCAGCTCGCGCAAGGTGGCATCAAACTGATCATCTTTTCTTATTGTTTTTACTCCACTTATATTTATAGCCTCTTGTTGGTTGAGCATATGTCCTTCCCAGGTGGCCTTTACCGGATTGTAGGCTTCAATAAACAGCACTTCGCGAAGCTCGGGTGTGGGACAATCCGGATAAAGTATCAAAAATGCGTTTTCGGCTTCGATGCCGGTGAGATAAAAAAAGTCGGATTGTTGCCGGTAAGTAAAAAACTGATCGCCATTTCGTGGCATTTTTGCCGCAGCAGCAAACACGGCCAGACTTGCCCGGGGTAGCAGTTCAGAAAATTTTTTCCTGTTTTGCGTAAAAAAGCTGCTGGAAATTAAAGGATAACGCATCAATGATAAATTAGAATCTGTCTAAATAAAAAGTTTCGGGCAATTTCATATCTACAAAAGCAAATATATCCCTACATTTGTTAACTCAACTTCACAAAGGTAGTTTTTTTACCTTTTTGACCAAAATGAATGGTTCATTTGTTTTTCAACCAAACAAAGCATTATGAGCAAAACTGTAACGTATTCATCTGT
>JAQVLA010000050.1 GCA_028704385.1 Bacteroidales bacterium
AAATTATCACAACAGGAAAAAAGAAAGTGCTCGCAAAGCTCGACTACCAGAGCCTTGCAGCGCAAGTGAATGAACTTAGTGTTGAATCAAATAATTTAGAAATGAAACAATTAATTGCAAAGTTTCAGCTGCCCGAAACGGCTGTTGAAGCTGACGTTATGAATGCCGTGAGCAAGCTTGAGCAAGATCATACAACAGCTGTTGCCTCCTTGCAAGAGCGCAATGATAAACTCGTTGCCAAACTGCTTGAAATTGGTAAAACAGCCGGAACCATCACAGCCGACAATGAGGCAAACTTTAAGAAGCTTGCCACTACCGACATTGAGCTTTTTGCCTCGATGATAACCGTGAAAAAAGAAGACCTCGATGCATCGGGCACACGCCTTAGCGATGTGATTGCGAAGCTGGAAGCAGCCGCAACCGGCACACAAGGCAAAGGCGATGATAAGGACTTTGAGTGGTACGAAAAAAACGACCCACAAGCCCTGGCACAGATGAAAGCCAAAGACCCTGAAAAGTATCAAAAGCTGAAAGCTGCTGACGATGCCAAGTATCAGTAAACAAATGAAGTAATTAACCTGAAAAAACCCATAAAAAATGGCAAAAATTGATTGGCCTTTCGGACCCGCTGATGTAGTTGCTTTAACAGCTAGCGGGGCACAGGCAATAAGTATCGAAAACAGAATGACCATCATTGATGGCGTTACTGTTGAAGCAACCGGCAACCGCACCCTTAACCTTACCATTGATGAGGAAGTGAGTGCAGGAGCCTTGCTTCTTGTGAAATCTAAAACCAACGGAACCGAAACAACGATTTTCGGAACTGGCATGAGTGGTGCTACAATTACCGGTGTGGCTGGTAAAACTAAAACCACCATATTCGTATATGACGGTAGCAACTTTGTGGAAGCTGCAACACCGATACAGATCGACTAATTGAATTGAAGTAATTAACCTGAAAAACTGAAAATCATGTCACAGATACAAATGACAAAATATTCGCGGGAGCTGCAAAAACAGCTTTTCCCGTTGAATGAATTTTACAAAAAAGCGATCAGCGAAAGCGGTTTAACCGTTGATGCTGCCACTTTTGAAATCCCTAACCTTACCGATCTGGATGAAGCGGTATTGGGTGAACCTACCAAACTGCCTTTGGAAGTTGGTAAGAGCACCGATAACAAGGTGACCGGTACGATGAAGCTCATCTACTCAAAGCCTTTAGTAATTGAGGATGAAGAAGAAATTGTAACGAACTACAACAAACGCCTCAACAAGCAATTGCAGCAGGCTGGAACAATCAATACCAAAGCAGGCGACTATGCAGCTTATCAGTGGTTGCCGTCAGCTACTGGTGATATTGTTGTTACGACCGGAACCGCCCGCGCAACATCTGTAACCGGATTGAGCAGCACCCGCAAAGCAGCCACAAAAGCTGACATCCTAAATGTAAAGAAAAAGCTGATGCTTGCAAATGCACTCAATGTACCTGGTGAACTTTACGCACTCGTTACGCCTGACGTATATAACGACCTGCTTGGCATTGCCGAGTTTGTTGATTACGACAAAACAGGAAACACCTCCAAACTGGAACAAGGTGTGTTGGGCAAAATTCTTGGATTCAACATTATGGTACGCTCAAAGAATGGCCATATTGGTGCATTATACACCGCTGCAAATGCAAAAATCTGGACACCCGCCACAGCAGCCACTGACCGTCCTGTAAGTTTGTTCTGGCACTCGGGCATGGTTTGCTATGCCGAAAGTTCACCAAAGGCCTACATCGAAAGCGACAGTCCTGTTTATATGGGTACTGTTATCAATGCTAAAGTTCGCTTTGGTGCTGAGATTTGCCGCACTGATGAAAAAGGTGTTGTAGCACTTGCAGAAGTTCCTGCATCTTAATTATCGTTGTGTTAATGATAAGTCTCCGGCCATTGTGCCGGGGGCTTCTTTTAAAACCTGAACAATGACAAACCCTGTAAAGCACGGACGCATCACCAGCAGATTTGGAACCCGCATACACCCCATTACGAAAGCCCTGAGCTTTCATAACGGTATCGATATAGCTATCCCAATAGGCAACGATGTAGTTGCACCGGTGGCCGGCAAGATTATGCAAGTGTGGGCACATGACAGGGGCGGTTTATCGCTTGCAATGATAGGGCAGGATGGCCGCAGGTATGGATTTGCACATCTGAGCAAGCAACTCGTGAGGCCCGGACAAATGGTTGTGGAAGGTGAAAAGATAGCCGAAACGGGCAATACAGGCGCAAGCACGGGTGCGCATCTGCATTTTACCGTGAAGCAAAATGGCGAATGGATTGATCCCGAAAAACTATTTACATTTTAGCGAATGAACAACTGGACAAACATACTGATAGCTGCAATTTCGACCGGATCGCTTGTTGCACCCGCAACATGGCTGGTAAGCAAGCGCAAGCGAAATAACGACTTTTTGACCGATCTGCAAAAAAGCATCAACAGCCTTACGGACAATTATACCGAAACGCTTAATGAGCTTATCCTTGTGAAACGGCAAAATGCGCAGCTGATCTTGCAGGTTGAGCAGTTGCAGCGCGAGGTGATCCAGTTGAAGGAAGAAAATACCCATCTGATAAAAAAACTAAACGAATTGAAAAGAATCTTAAAAACCAAAGATGAAGGCAGTAATTAACATACTTTTAATTGCCATTTCAATGCTGTTTACACACAGTTGCAAAAGCCCCGAAACGATCATCCGTTACGTGCCTTTGCAGAATGACAGCATCGTAATTGAAAAGCCGTTTCCGGTGCAGCTGCCCCCCGACAGCGCAAGCCTCACAGCCTTGTTTGAGTGCGACAGCCTTAACAATGTTGTGCTAAAAGATATTGAGCAGCTCGAAGGGCGCAAACTTGAGCTGCTGGCCAGCTTTGATGCCCTGCGAGGCGAACTGAAAGTGCTGGCCAATCAAGCTGCCGATACGGTTTATCTGCCCGGCAAAGAAACAATTATCAGGCAGCAGATACCGATTGAGGTGGAAAAGCCGGTTTATATCAACAAATTATACAGCTGGCAGAAGCTGCTTATGTGGACAGGAGCCATCTGCCTGGCTATCCTTATAGTGACGATTATTTTAAAATTAAAATCATTAATACCTTAAAAAAATGGCAAATACAGGAATTGTAAATGGAGGCGACATACTCCTCTATATGAACACCGGAACCGAGGTCTCGCCAGTATGGACACCTATTGCACATGCAACCGAGCATACCCTTGCTTGGAAGACCGAACTGCGGGATCGTGTTACAAAAAATACAGGCGCATGGCGCAGCCGCAAAGCAGGCATCATGGATGTAACCATTAATGTTTCAGGCCTTACAACCTACGACGGTTATGGCTACGCTGATCTGCTTGCGCTCGCTAAAACCCGTGCTTCGGTAATGGCTAAGTATGCCGGACGACTGGCAGCTGATGTAACAGCTGGAGAAGCAGAAGTGGCCGAAGCAAGTGGCGACAAGTATGAAGAAGGCACTTTCATCATCGAAAGCGTTGACCGCTCGGATGGTGTGAATGCTGACTCTACCTTCAGTGCTGTGCTCCAGTCTGATGGCGAAGTGGAAACCAAGACTGTTGGTAGCTAAATAAAAAAAACAGTCAGCCGGGCAGCCGGCTGACTTTTCAAATAACCTTTAAACAAACACAATGATTAAAACATTCGTTCTTTTCCGTAAAGCAAGATATCCCTTTTATCGCACGAACAGGGGCATATTCGACACTTCAGCCGCAGGCTACACCCCCGAGATGATGGCACAAGGCAGGCAGGATGCTATGCTGGCTTTCATTTACTTTCAGCTAAAGGATTGCGCCAAACGTGCACAAATGCCGTTTGATGCCACATTTGAGCAGTTTGTTGACGAAACAGACGAAACGATCTTTGAAGTGTTTAGCCGCCTGGAGCAGGCTAAAAAAGAAGCTGAACAAAAGGCTGCTAAACAGCAGTTGCCGGGGGAATCGAAGGAAGGCTAATCGGCTTTGATGGGCAGATAAGCATAGCTGTTGGCGAGATGGGCATGAGCCTCGAAACCTTCCTCATGCTCACACCCGATCAGTTTATGCTGGCTTACGAAGCCTTCCGAGAACGCATCAGAGCCGAAGCCGAGCATAGCGAGCAGCTGGCATGGAATGTGGCAAGGTGGCAGGTGTGGCGGGCAATGTGCCCACCGGAAGGGAAGAAACAACTGAGCGTGTTCGACCTGCTTACACTCCCAGGGGATGAAACGATAAAGCAGGAAAAAGCAAAAAAAGTAACCCCCAGCACTGAGGATCGCTTCCGACGGCTGGCCGAAAAGTGGAAATAAAAATGGCAGACAAGAAGTACACATACATCCTTGACTTTAAGGGCAAAACCGACCAGATGCAAAAGCAGGTTGGTGGCCTTAAAGGCATGCTAAAAGGCGCAGCCGTAGCAGCTGGAGCCTTATTTGCAGCCGACAAGATTATGGATGCTGCCCGGGCGGTTGGGGAGTATGCGAAAAAAATGAGCACTGCCAGTGGCGAAGTTGAAAAGCTTATGGGCTTGCAGGGTGCAGCTTTAAATGCAGTTACCGGGCAAGCTACAGCCTTAGCCGATGTCTATGATGTGGATATGAAAGACAGCATCAGCGGCATGAATCAGCTGATGGTGACATTTGGCGAAAATTCGAAATCAGCATTTAACATCATGAATGCCGGACTTGCAAGTGCAGCTAATGCAAATGGCGACTTTTTAGAGCAATTGCAAGAATATAGCATCCACTTTAAAGAAGCGGGATTGCAAGCATCAGAAATGGTGGCAATATTAGCCGAAGGCAATAAGATGGGTGTGTTTAATGATAAAGCTGCCGATACTATTAAGGAAGGAAGCATAAGATTGCGCGAGATGACCAAAGCCACAAAAGAAGCTATTGACGGCATTGGTTTAAGTTCAACAGCTATTGAGCAAGGCATCAAAACAGGCACAATTACCATGTTTGAAGCTATGCAACAAGTAAGTGCAAGGCTTCAAAATCTTCCACCTGAATCAGCGGCAGTTGGGACGGCTTTAGCTGACATTTTTGGCGGTCCCGGTGAAGATGCTTTACAATTTGTATTTGCCCTTGATGACGTAAATACTGATCTGAGGCAGGTAATTCTTAATGCTGGAGGTGCTGCTGCGGCTAATATGAAATATGCCGAAAGCATGGCAAAATTTAATGAAATGGGTGCGCAGGTGTTTGGAGGGTGGAATACCCTGATTACCAACATCAAAACAGCATTTATGGACTTTGCTGTGAATGCGATACAGTACAGTGTTGATATAATCAATAAGTTTATAAAGCTATACAACGAAAGTGAAGATGTAAAAAAAGCTGTTGGGAGAATAGGTGTAATGTTTGATGCTGTTAAAATTGCAGTTGAAACATTTTTCAAAATCGTTTTTGATAATTTCAAGGATTTAGGAAAAATTGTCATAAACTTAATTAATGGCAATTTTAATGATATACCTGGCATTTTTCAGGATATGTTCAATAGAACAATAGATGGTGTATCGCAAGGTGTAGTAGATATTTATAACGAATTTGAACAAAACTGGAATAAGGAAGTAGAAAAGACCTATCTACCTCCAATAAAGCTCGACATGGGTGCAGTGGCTGAGGCTGGTGAAACAGCTGGCCGTATTTATGCAAAAAGCATGCAAGACGGCATGGCTGCCCGCAAGGGTAATGTGCCGCTTCCTACAATGACATCCATTGCCCCCACATCAGTAGATCAGGGAGCATTTGCAAGCAATATAGTTACAGAATATTCAACTGTAAAAAATGAAAATGAATTACTTGCTGGTAGTTTTGAAGAACTTAGTCAATCGGCTGCTGGCAGCTTTAATACAATTGCGGGCGCAATTGGAGGAGCAGCAGGCGGATGGATGGGTTTTGTGGGAACCCTGTTCGATCAGATACCACAACTCATTACACAAATTGCAGCACTCACAGGCGCACAACAGGCAAGCAGTATGGCAGTTGTGGGGGCAAAACAAAGCGAGGCGATGGCAGGTGCGGCAGCCGGAGCGTCGAAGCTGCCTTTTCCGGCAAACCTGATAGCGATGCTCGGAGCTGTGGCCGCTGTGGTTAGCATATTTGCCAGCATACCTAAGTTTGCCACCGGCGGTATAGTGCCGGGCGGTTCATTCTCGGGCGATAAGATGCTGATAAGAGCCAACTCGGGCGAGGAAGTGCTTACCCGTAACGATCCCAGGCATTCATTCAACCAGCAGGCAACAATGAGCAGCGGATCGGTTAATGTGCAGCTTGAGCAAAGCGGCCTCGAGATTAGCGGCGAAACGCTAAGGATATTGCTCAAAAAAGTGGAACGCAAAATGGCATTAAGAAACTAAGCTATGTACGCTAAACGCCTTGAAATACACTACCGCGACATCAACGAATCGTTAACCACCATCGAAGTGTGGCAGGATGGATTTGAAGGTGTAAGTGTGCAACGCGACGGGCAAAGCAACCCCCTTACGATTGCATATGGCGACAATGCCGGAGACGAACTGCCTGTTATCTATGCAAGCAGTGCTACTGTGCGATTTTTTCAAGAAACTGAAGGTGAGTTTGCTGATCTGTTTGACAGCGATAAATTTAAAAATCGTGTGCAGATTTACAAAAAAGGCAGCGAAATCTGGCGGGGCTTCGTGAAAGGCGACACCTGGGAAGAAGAACGATCAGCCGCTGGCG
>JAQVLA010000051.1 GCA_028704385.1 Bacteroidales bacterium
CAAAAAAAACCCTCACAAATATTGCTTGAAAAAATGCCTTCCTTACAACGTAAGTATTTGTTAATTTAGCAGGGTGAAAATGTATTGAAACAAAAGAAAACGGAGGTTTTTAGACGGACTGCCGTTGCCAACCATATTAAAAATGAACAATTAGACAATATGAAACAGATTTTAATGATTCTAATATTTGGACTAATCTCATTGGGAGAAATCTACTCGCAAGATTTTAAAAAGGTTAATTATCAACTGGATTTTGGAACTACCTTGACAATTCATTATAAAAAGACAATTGAGATTTGGCCTGAGTTTGAAGGTTACCCACAGACAGATTATAGTACAAATTTTGGATACTTTCTTGAGGCATTGATTTCTTATGATTTAAACAGTAAATTTTCGATTAGCACTGGACTGAATTACAATCTGACATCTCTTAAAATAAATGGTAAAATAAGTCTATTTGAGAATAAAGGTAATTTGACAAATTCCTACCTAAGCTTTCCTGTTTTGATTAAATTTCGTTTATCTGATTTATTGCCAATTACAATATCCGCTGGACCATATCTTGGTTTGTTAATTAGTGCCAATGAGAAAGGGACTTCATATATTGATACTTCTGGATTTATAATTGCAGAACCTGACCCAGAATTTCCATCTGACCCAGTATTTCAATTGGAACCAAAAAAAAAATATGACTCCGATATAAAAAAGGATTATACTTCAATTGATTATGGTTTATCTATACAACTTGATTATGAGATTAACCTAAGTCATGGATTAAAAGGAGTAATATTAACACGATTTAATTATGGACTCAAAGATGTATTAACGAATGATTTAGTTAATAATAGTTCTGCCAATGATTGGAAGAATTACAATTTAATGATAGGATTTGGATTAAAATTTTAAAAATTCGGTTGGCAATAATCAGGAGTTCATGTGGCAAGAAGTGCCCTTCCGATAGCTATCGGAAGAACTCTCGGTTGATCGAATCCCCAACCGAAGCCTTTTATTATGAAAATTGCAAAGGGTTAAAATAGGAGAGTAGAATGTAAGACGACAAACGAGTGATATATAAATTGGAAGGTTCTTTGGTTTTTAAATTTTTGTGTGTTCAGTGATAGTTTTAGTGTAGTTAATACGCTTGGTCATCAAGAATGAATACTCCAACATCAATGATGCAAAGCCAAACGCACGGCAAACAGAAAAAGATACAGCAATAACAATAGAAAAATTTCGAGAAAATTGAACAACGAATCGCTGGCAAAAACGGTATGTCATAAGGGTTTAAGTGGTAAAACAAGTGTTCTGCCATGCCGGAATAAATCCAGTGTTTAAGGGATTTTTACCCTGCTAATTTTAGAGACTGAATTTTTTCAGGTGAAGCTTTCTGAATTTCTGCACTTTTAAAATCAACCGAAAAAATTCGTAATTTTGACGATTATCAACCGCTTTCAACAAATGTGCGTTGTTTGTTTGGGCAGGATAAAAAGTTTGGCAAACGGTTGGTTAATGAGGGTGTCAACTCGTACAAAAAAAAGGAATCTAACTTAAAGGTGAAGTGCACCAAAATGCCGGACGTAACATTTTCGTTGCCGTTGACTTGCAGTGTAAAGTGACAGAAGTACAGACAATTAATTAGGGAATAATTAAAAATATGAGTATACAGGTTGAGGTGTTATTACTGGTTATATCAGCTTTATTCTTCTTAAGCATTTTGGCAGGTAAAGCAAGTTCAAGATTTGGTGTCCCTGCATTGTTGTTGTTTTTGGGTGTTGGGATGTTGAGTGGCAGCGACGGGTTAGGAATACAATTTGATAACTTTGAGTTTGCGAACAACATCGGAACCGTTGCTTTGTGCATTATTCTTTTCTCTGGTGGCCTGGACACTAACATTTCAGAAATACGTCCCATCATTACACAAGGAGTCCTGTTAGCTACGCTGGGCGTGTTTTTAACAGCCTTAATCACAGGTGTAGTTGTTTGGGTAGTATTAGGAATGACATTAGCATCGGCAGGTGTTGGGCTTTTAAGCTCTTTGTTATTAGCTTCAACAATGGCATCAACAGATTCAGCCTCTGTTTTTTCTATCCTTCGTGCCAAAAATATGCAGTTGAAAAATAACCTCCGCCCAATGCTGGAGCTCGAAAGTGGAAGTAACGACCCCATGGCCTACGTTTTAGTTATAACCCTGATAAGTATCATAAAGCAGGATATTCATCCGAATTATTGGTTAGCCGGCGGCACATTGGTATTGCAACTGTGTATTGGGGCATTGTTGGGCTTTGCCATAGGTAAGTTAGCAGTAAGAATAATTAACCGTATTAAAATCGGAAATGATTCATTGTACCCGATTTTGATTTTTACCTTTTGTATTTTCATTTTTTCCGTGACATACGTTGCAAAAGGGAATGGTTTTCTCGCTGTTTACATTAGTGGATTGGTTATTGGTAATTCAAAATTGGTCCACAAACGTTCATCACTCAATTTTTTTGACGGTTTGGCTTGGATGGCACAACTTAGTATGTTTTTGACTTTAGGTTTACTGGTGAACCCACATGAGCTGATACCCATAATTATTCCGGGTCTTATCATAAGTTTTGTAATGATATTTTTTAGTCGCCCCCTCACTGTTTTTATATGCCTGCTGCCATTTCGCAAAATGGCATTCAGAGATAAAACTTATGTTTCCTGGGTGGGGCTGAGGGGAGCTGTGCCGATAATCTTTGCAATAATTCCCCTGGTTGAAGGTGTACCACATGCCAGACTGATTTTTAATATCGTTTTTTTCTGTACATTAGTTTCTTTAATTGTGCAAGGCACTTCCCTTCCGGGTGTTGCCAGATTACTTAAACTAGTCGAAAAGCCAAAAAAAATAAAGAAAATAAGAAATTTTGATATTGATTTTTCAAATGATATTAAATCTGTAACTTCAGAAATTGAAGTAACTCATAATGTTCTAAAAAGTGGAAACCAGCTTATGAATTTGCCATTCCCCGAAAATACATTAGCTGTGCTGGTAAACCGTGAAGGAAAATATTTTGTGCCGACAGGTAGGACAATACTACATGAAAAGGATAAAGTATTAATCATTACTGATAACCACGACGCCTTATTGGAAACATATAAAAATCTGGGAATTGATAATGCCTAGAACAGCAGAACACTCCTTGCTGAAAAACAGGACTTCATTCGGATAAAGCTTCCCGGAACAAGCTCAGTTTATAAGAGTATCTCAGCTAAATTTTGTCATTATGGACATTGCATAGGGTTTATTTGGAGCGTGAGATATAAGACAGCAAACATATGCTAAAGTAATTGAAAGATTCTTTGAATTAGTAAGACATTTTTGGTGACTTTAGTTGAAGTTTCACAAAAATTGTTTGAAAACTTAATTTCATTTCAACGTCAGTATTTGCTAATTTAGCGGGATAGAACAGAATTGAAATGAAAATCAAACGAGGCATTTAGATTGATTCACTTAAGGTGAACAGACTACCATCAGCATTCATCAAAAAATTGAAATTTGAACCATTAAACAAAACGTTCATCAATAAATTAGGGACATGAAAAAAGATCAATTCACACTTATTTCCTTCTTGCTTTTTGCAATGATTTTACTTAACTCATGCAAAAAAGATACCGAAACCAACCCTAATCAGCTGCTAATTGAACAGTTGAAGGCTGTCACAGATTCTGTTGTTCAATCAACCCGCGTACCGGGCATTGTTGCACTGGTGGTCGATCATAAAAAAGGAATCGACTGGCTTTATACTTCCGGTGAAAGCGATATTGAAAACAACTTACCCATGGATGGCAGTTATGTTTTTAGGATTGGAAGCCACACAAAAACCATGACAACTACCGTATTGCTGCAATTGGTGGATGAAGGGAAAATAGCACTTGACGAAAAATTGTCAAAATACTATCCCGACTATCCACAAGCCGACAATATTACAATTTCGATGCTTCTCACCATGAAAAGCGGAATCTTTAATTATTCAGAGGATTTGCCGGTTTTTATGCAATCTATGAGTACAAATCCTTCCAGAATATGGCAACCACAGGAATTAATAGACCTTGGATTCACTCATGATTTTTATTTCGAACCAGGGACAAGTTTTCAATATTCAAACACCAATACGTATATAATCGGGCAGTTAATAGAGAAGCTTACCGGAAATTCAGTAGAAACGGAAATAAACACCCGTATAATTCAACCTCTTCAACTGAACAACACGAAATTCTTGACCTCAGGGATATTGCTTCCCGGTAATCATGGTAAAGGCTACGAAATTTCGGAAACGAATGACTATACTGATGTTACCGAGCATTACGACATGTCGTTGTGCTGGGCTGCCGGTTCGGCTTATTCGACACCACGGGAATTACAAAAATATGTTGAACAGCTTGTTGGGGGAGGTTTTCTCACAGAATCTCTTCAACAAAAAAGACTGACAGAGGATTTCTTCACCCATCCTGATCTGTGGATGGGAAAAATAAGTTACGGGTCAGGATTGATGCGTTGTGGTAGTTTCTATGGACATGGTGGGGATTTACCCGGATTTTCCAACTCTACCTACCACAGCAATGAAAAGGAATGTACGATTATCGTTTATTTCAATACACAGGATGATTATCCGTCAGCCTTCCTATTTTTGCGTTTCCTGAATATTTTGTACGGGGAAAACTATTAATAGGCGAATTCAGGCACTAAGAATAGATTATTGATTTTTTTCATTGTAGGCAAATGGCCAGGCAATGTATTTTAAATATGATGTATCAACATTGTTCACGTCCGCTGGCTACGGACATGCATAGATGATGGCATGCAGCTAGAAAATCTTAGGATAGCGTTGTGGATTGTATTCGTGCATGATGTTGTAAACCACATCAAACACATCCTCTGCGTTGGGATTCGAAAAATAATCACCATCAGTGCTATAGGCAGCCCTGTGATCACGAGCTGTAAGTGTTTTGGGCTCAGCATCAAGGTATTTGTACCCCTGTTGATTTTCTATAACCTGCTGCATCATATAGGAGGTAGCTCCGCCGGGAACATCTTCATCAAAGAACACAATTTTATTTGTTTTCTTCAATGATTCAACAATGGTATGATCAATATCAAAGGGCAATAAAGTTTGCACATCAATCAGTTCCACATCAATCCCAAACTCCTGAAGCTGCAACACGGCATCTTCAGCAATACGCACGCAGGAACCATAAGTAACCAAAGTGAGGTCAGTGCCAATTTTCAGAATTTCGGGCCTGCCAACAGGGATTCTGAATTCTCCCAGGTTGAGTGGTTTTCGCTCTCTGAGCCGGTAGCCATTCAGCGGTTCGATGATAAGGGCAGGTTCGTCAGAGGCCAGGAATGTATTGTAGAAGCCCGCTGCCTGGGTCATATTACGCGGAACAGCCACATGCACGCCTCTGATTGAATTAATTACCATACTCAGGGGCGATCCGGCATGCCAGATGCCTTCGAGGCGATGGCCACGGGTGCTGATGATCAGCGGAGCCTTTTGGCCACCTCTGGAGCGGTATTGCATGGTAGCAAGGTCGTCCGAAATGAGTTCGAGAGCATACAGTAAATAATCGAAGTATTGAATCTCGGCGATGGGACGCAAACCACGCATCGCCATTCCGATACCCTGACCGATAATCGTTGCTTCGCGTATACCTGTATCGCTGATGCGCAGGCTGCCATATTTCTCCTGCAAGCCCTCGTAGGTTTGATTTACACCACCAATTTTGCCCACATCTTCGCCAAAGGCAACCAGCTCGGGATATTTTTCAAAAAGTTTATCAAAGTTATCTCTGAGGATTTCTCTTCCAGGTACAAGATCAGCGTTTTCATCAAAAACTGGTGCGATACCGGGAATATTTTTGACTGCCTTTTCAGATTCTGACCACAGATGGCTGCTGTAAGCCTCACGGCCTTCTGTCAATTCTTTTTCGAGCCAGTTGGTGACATTTGTTTTTAAAGAGTTTTCGGGGTTTGTGCAGGCATCACAGATGAGTCGTAAAATCTTTTTTCCGGACGAGAGTAAGTCCTTTCGGATGGGTTCACCAATTATGGCTAAATCACTTTTGATCGCTTCAATTTTCTTTGTTTTAGCACAGTTGCAGGTAGTTACGTCAGTCATTCTGATAAACTCATCTCTTTTATCCAGGAGTGGTTGCTGGAAGTTTTTCCAGGCTTTTTTACGTGCTTCACGGGCATCTTTGGCAGCTTCTTTCTCAAGCTTATCCAGTTCGTCGGCCGAGGCAAGTTTTTCTTTTAAAATCCATTCACGCAGGTGAACCAAACCATCACGCCGGATCTCTTCCTCCAGTTGCTCGGATGATTTGTACCTTTCGTGCGAGCCGGAAGTGGAGTGGCCTTGTGGCTGGGTGCATTCGGTGATATGAAAAAGTACCGGAACGTGTTCGGTACGGCATTTGTCAACGCCTTCGCGATATACCCGCAACAATTCAGGGTAATCCCAGGCGCTTGCTTTGTAGATGTAATAACCATTCGAATCTCCTTCTTTGACAAAGCCTTTCAGTATTTCGGATATGCTGCCTTTTGTCGTTTGAAATTTATTGGGAACAGAAATTCCCCAGCCATCGTCCCAAACGGAAATGGCCATTGGCACCTGCAAAACACCGGCAGCATTAATGGTTTCAAAGAAATGACCTTCGGAAGTGGAGGCATCACCAATCGTACCAAAAGCTACTT
>JAQVLA010000015.1 GCA_028704385.1 Bacteroidales bacterium
CTATACTTTCAATTTTGCTTGGCTGGGGCAAAAACTTTATGCCTTTCACCGACTTTTTCCTTGACTATATTCCGGGCTATAATAAATTCCGGGCGGTATCAATGACCTTGGTGATCGCTGAATTGACAATTCCTTTATTAGGTTTTCTGGGACTATATCAAATCTATCAAAATCCGGAAATCCTGCGCGATAGGCAAAAGTATATTTGGATTTCGTTTGGGCTAACCGGTGGATTGGCACTCTTGTTTTATTTGCTGCCGACTACTTTTTTCAACTTCTTCAGCCAGTTTGAACTGGAACAGTTTAACCGTATCCGTCAGTCGAATCCCGGGGATGCTTCACAAATAGATTTGTTTTTAAGTCAGCTTGAGGCCATTCGGATAAGTATCTTTAAATCAGATGCAATACGAAGTTTCATCTTTATTTTATTGGCTGCAGCAATATTGTATTTGTACAGTAATAAGAAAATCAAAGCGCTCTGGCTTATTGCTGCCATTACTCTTCTGATTTTGATCGATATGGTTCCTGTGGCACAACGCTATCTGAATAATAACAATTTTGTCCCAAAGAGAAAGACAGAGAATCCATTCCAGCTTACGCAGGCTGACAAGGAAATTTTAAAGGATAACGATCCGAATTTCAGGGTGTTGGATTTGACAAAGAATATTTTTAACGATGCCAGCACCAGCTATTATCATCATGCCATAGGGGGTTATCATGGTGCAAAGTTGCAGCGTTATCAGGATATGATCGATCATTACATACAACGGGAGATTCAGGAGATATCGGCTGCGTTTAATGATAATCCAAATCTGGCCTCAATCAATGAGGTGTTGGCTAAACAGCAGGTTTTGAATATGTTAAACACACGATATTATATCTATAGTCCGAGTGCTTCTCCCTTGAAAAATGTGTTTGCCTTTGGTGATGCCTGGTTTGCTGAGAATATTGAGTGGGTTCAAACACCCAATGAAGAGATTGATGCTTTGGAAGCTGCAAATCTCAGCAATACTGCTGTGTTGCATGATGAATTTCAGGAGATGCTGAGTGACTTTGACCCTAATTCTGATTCAACAGCTACGATCAGGTTAACACACTATGCTCCAAATAAATTGAATTATACATTCAAATCCGGACAAAATCAGCTGGTTATTTTCTCAGAGATATGGACATCAAAAGGATGGAATTTGTATGTGGATGGCGAGCAGCAGGATTTGATAAGAGCCAACTACGTACTTCGGGCAGCTTTAATTCCGGCGGGTAATCATGAGCTTGAAATGCGTTACGAACCAAAGGTTTGGGCTGTGGGCGAAAAAGTTAGCCTTGCTAGTTCATTGCTCCTCATTTTAGTAGCATTTGGAATCGTAATTAATGCTATATATAAACGGAAAAAGGCAGAAGCCTGACCGTTATGAAAAAAGTACTCATAATCACTTATTATTGGCCGCCATCCGGTGGAGGAGGGGTGCAACGCTGGCTTAAGTTTGTGAAGTATTTGCGGGATTTTGGCTGGGAACCAGTCATTTATACTCCTGAAAATCCGGAATCTCCACAGATTGATCAAAGTCTTGTTGATGAGATTCCGGCAGAAATCGAAGTGATCAAAACCAGGGTTTGGGAACCTTATCGTTGGTATAAAGCATTTACAGGTCGTAAAAGTGATGAACGCATACAAACGGCATTTTTGTCAGAAAAGAAAAAGCCCGGAATGGCTGAAAAACTTAGTATCTGGATCAGAGGAAATGTTTTTATTCCGGATGCCCGGCGTTTTTGGATTAAGCCATCAGTAAGGTTTTTGAAAAAATGGTTGCAATCAAATCCTGTTGATTTAATTGTGACAACCGGCCCGCCTCATAGTATGCATCTGATTGCTATGCAGTTGAAGGAAAAAACCGGAATTATGTGGCTGGCTGATTTCAGGGATCCCTGGACCAATATTGATTACTATCAGGATTTGATGTTGGGAAAACGGGCTGACCGCAAGCATCATCAATTGGAACTTAAGGTGCTGAAAAATGCTGATGCTGTGACGGTTGTGAGCCCAGGAATGAGTAAGGAATTCACTGAGATTTATAACAGAAATTATGCTGTTATTCCAAATGGATTTGATACGTCAGATTTTAAAAAAACTGAGAAATTAAATCCGGAATCAGGTTTTAGCCTGGCGCACATTGGAGCACTCGTCAAAACGCGTAATCCGCTCATATTATGGAAAGTACTGAATGAATTATGCAAAGAAAGTGATGCTTTCTCAGCAGACTTAAAAATCAAGTTGATAGGCAATGTTGATGTATTTGTAAGGGAATCCCTACAAGCTAATGAGCTGATGGATAAGCTCGAAATTTTGCCTTATTTGCCTCATGAAGAAGTGGTTATAGAGCAGATGCGTGCCCAGGTGTTGTTGCTATTAATTAATCGGACGCCCAATGCTCATCTCATTCTAACAGGTAAGTTATTTGAATATATGGGAGCCGGTAGGCCAATTTTAGGAATTGGCCCTGTTGCCGGTGATGCAGCTGCCATATTAAAAGAAACCGGGGCAGGAGTGATGGTGGATTTTGAGGAGGAGGAGAAGCTTAAGCATTACATTAGGAGCTTTTATCAAAAATTTCAGAATGGCAGTTTAATTAACTCACCTGAAGATATCTATCAGTACTCAAGATATGAGTTGACGCGTAAGATGGCAAATGAATTTGACCGGATAACTAGTCGTTAAGGATATTGTTTACAAACTTGCCAATGTCATAATCAGAATTAAATACCTTATAAAGCTCTGTCATAAGTGGGTAGTTGAGGCTGGTAAGCTTACGTTTTTCAAGCTCTTCGTAAAATACCTGAACTGCAATTCTTCCTTCAAGGACTACTTTTTCGGAAATATCTTGCGAGAAAAAACCTTTGCCGATCAGCAATCCCAGTGTTCGGTTTCTGCTTAAATCGTTCAATGCGGTAAGCGAAAAATCTCCAAATCCACAATATTTAAAAATTGTCTCTTCCTGTCCGCCAAATGTTTTGATCAGTTGTCGCATTTCGTTGATAGCTTTCGAAAGCACCAGCGACCTCAAATTTGGAGAGTCAAAGTTTGCGTCAACAATTCCAATTATGATGGCATAGATGTTTTTTAAGATACTCGCGTATTCCACACCATGAAGATCGTCTGAATAATCTAAATGTATTGTTGTGCCTGAGAAAATTTCCTGAAGAAAATCCTGAATATTCTGATCAGTGGCAGCAATTGTAAATGCAGTTGGTTGTCGGTTGATTATTTCACGTGCAAAGGATGGCCCTTTCATGCAGGCAATGGGATTGGATATCATCTCTGTAATACAATCGGGAATAAGTTGAAATCCATTGCCAAATCCTTTTGCCAGATTGATGATTGGCGTTTTTGCAGGGATCAGGTCTTTGTTATGTTTCAGGTAATTTACGATCGCTGTTGACGGGATCGCCAAAAAGATGAGATCTGCACTTTTAAGCATTTTCACATCGGTGGTGGCCTTCAGAAATGGATGCAGTTGTGTGGCGGGAAAATGCCTGAAATTGATGTGGTTTTGGTTGATATCTTCAACTACATCCTGCTCAATAGAAAGCAGATAAATATTCAGGTCTTCATCTCCGGCGAGTATGTTTCCAAGTGCCGTAGCTATCGCACCGCTTCCAATGAAAATGATGTTCGATTTATGTGTCGTAGGTTCCATATTTAAATTCAAGTGTTGGGGAAAATGCGAATTTAGTTATTTTTTGATGTGCAGCCTCACCAGCAATCCGTCTATGGTTTGATTGATATCATCTGAAAACCCGGATATATAAAGCATTAGTGTAAAAAGCAGTGTGAAAACCGTACTTTGAACCATAATTTCCCACACATACCAATCAAAATTTGGTGTAAGTCGGGCAAGGAAAAAAGCAATTAAACCTATCGCGATCATTACCAGGTAGTTCCAGCTAAATGGTTGCATTCCAAATTTATAATAGACAAAAGCCCACGAAATAAAATTGTAGATAAATCTGGCGATAAGTGAGGCGAATGCGGCACCTACCAGCCCGTATAGGGGTATAAATATCAGGTTTGTGAGAATCAGAAGAACAGCAAAAAAAACTAAAAACCAGGTAACTACTTTGTATTGAGCCGAATTACTGATGATGTACTGAGAAACACTGGTGAACATTTCAATCAGATTGGCCAGCCCGATAAATACAATAACCATGCGTCCAGCCTCAAAATCGGAACCCAGAATATCAAAAACCTGATCAAGGTTTAGCATTAATCCCAGAAATAACAGGAGTCCGATGGCAGATAAGGTCCGGTTACTTTTATCATAAATTTCCATGATTTTTTTTGTGTCGTTCGATTTCCAACCATCGGCAATAACAATCACTGCGATTTTAATGACTGATCGTGAGGGAATTAGAATCAGCGTGCCAAAATAAAAAGTTGTAGAGTAAATACCTGTGTCTGCCAACCCTAACATATCATTAATCATCACCACATCAATATTCAGGATCAGAATGCCTGAAAAACTGGTTGCAATACCAAAAATTGCCACTGACCGCATATTATGTGCCATTTCTTTGGTGATGAACCCTCTGAAGTTTCCAAAAACAAATTGTCCACTGCGATAGATGGACCATGCAATGAGTATGGTCGGCAGGCTCATTGAAACAACATATAGGAAAACGAGTTGGGCAAAGCTTATGAAATCAAAATAATACAACACAACCGATAGCATAATAAAAACACGTTGCCAAACTTCTTTGTAAAGTGATCCTTTTACAGCATTATAAATTGCCCTGTAATAGCTGTCGAGTGCATTAAAAAAGGTCGTGAAAAAGATTAGTGGGATCAGATAAGTAAAATATTCAACAAATAGTGCTGATTTTTGAATATTTTGAGAAATTAACCACGGTTTAATCGAGAAAAAAATGATCATGGCAATTAAAAATCCTGCCAGATTTATGATTAATGACAGTTTCAGAAATCCATGATGATTATTTTCAAGGCTTCTGAAATAGGGGAAATTACGCAAAGTTACCGCATTAAATCCCAGACCGGAAAACTGCGCAAAAAGTACAGATACAGAAACCAATAATCGCAGCAAACCAATTTCGGCTTTGGTTAATATTTCCGGAAATAACAAAGCGGTTGTCACAAAGCCTAAAATAACGCCCAGATAGGACAGGATTGTGCCGGTAATGCTTTGTGTTTTAATGATTCCCATGGGTTATTTTGCCTAGATTAAAATTGAAGTTTGCTTTTTTGCCAAACTTCATCATAAAAAGCTTTGAAAGCTTTTTTGTAAGAAGTCGTGTTATAAGTTGAAACCACTGCTTTTTTTCCGTTTTCTCCCATTTTTTTTGCCAGTTCTGGATTATTTACAAGACTTTCTATTTTTGAAGCTAAATCAATTGAATCACCACTTCTAAAATCTAATCCGCATTGATGCTTTTGAACTATTTCAACCTGAGGCTGACAATCCGAAACAATGATGGGCTTTTCAAATAGCATATATTGAAATATTTTATTGGCAACACCGGATTCATGTTGTTCGTTTTTCACTATTGGTGATAGGCATAAATAACTGGCACTAATAAATTTAGGAATTTCTGAAATATCTTTCCAGGGATAATGAATCAGAAACTTTTTTACATCTTCCTGATTAAAAAGAGAATGCATCTCAGTTTTTTCAGCTTTGTCAACAGGTCCAATTAACATCAATTTTAAGTCATAGTTTCTGTTAACCAAATCCCTTACTGCTTCAATAGTCACATCAATTCCGCGTCTTTTTCCTACGACACCAAAATAAAGTAAAATTTTACTTTTTTCACCATGAAATTCACTGGAAGTCGTTTCGTAAGATAAAAGTTGATCAATATTGACTACGTTAGGATAAACCAGAAATGGTTTAGGAGTTAATGCTGCATATTTTTCAATAAGCTGTGATTTAAAATGGCCACTTAAAACAACAATTCCATCAGCGTAGGTCAGGTATTTTTTTTCATTCTTAGACCATTTGGCTGGTTTTACCAATAAACGCTTTGGGAAACCATTTGCGTAGGAATAACTT
This sequence comes from Bacteroidales bacterium, assembly GCA_028704385.1. GTDB lineage: Bacteria > Bacteroidota > Bacteroidia > Bacteroidales > F082 > UBA5536. The sequence goes on from JAQVLA010000015.1 coordinate 6,063, forward strand.
TTTATAGCAGCAGGATAGTTTTCATGCAAATCGAGAATAAAAGGAGTTTTTGTCACTTTTGCTGCCTTATGAACAGCTTTGCTCATATATAAATCATGTGCATGAATAAGATCTGGATTTAAGATTTTAATCTGTTTCTTAATATGATATGCCCAGAATAATTTATAAAAGGGGAGGGAATTTTGAAGACCAAACAGAAAGTTTTTTATTGGTTTTGAAATGTTCAGTTGAATAATTTTGTCGCTTGCTGCAAGGGAGATTTTTTGCTTTTTGCCAAAGCGCAAACATAAAACAGTAACATCATGGCCAACTTTTGAGGCAATTTCAACTTCATTTCTGACCCTTGGATCATTAAAGTATTCGTTGTCAACTACTACAAGTATCTTCATGCTTCGATAATAATCTGTATGATGAGAAATTGCTTCGCAAATGTAGTCAGTTTATTGCTTTTTCTGCATTTGTCAGGCTTAATCCTTATTTTTAGAAAAAAAAATCTCTTTTTGTTTGATTTCATACGAAAAGAGCTTAATTTTGTGAGACTATCACTATTAAACAGAATCCCAATCGATTACAGTAAACCAGCCGTTTAAAAATGTTATCTAATATTCAATTATTTTTTAAACAGAATTTAATCTTTCTGATTTTCATTTTTCTAACAGCTTGTATGAATAGTGATAAAACTGTTGAAGATGAAAGTGGTTTAAGTAAAAAAATAACTAAAGATCAGCTTGTTTTTGAAGGAGGGGATGGTACTGTGAAAAATCCCTATAAAGTAAAAACAGCCGAACAACTATTTATGGTAAGGAATAATCTGTCAGCACATTACATACAAGTTACAGATATTGATTTAAATATTCCTGCCTATAATTCAGGTGTAGGATGGACTCCGATTGGTTGTATTGAAACACCTTTTGAAGGAAGTTATAATGGCGGAGGATTTACAATTTCCAATCTAATAATAAATCGTCCTTTGGAGAAACATAATGGTTTATTTGGTTTTTTAGTTGGTGCACGTATTGAAAACTTAAGACTATCTAATGTGTTAATTTGGGGAGGCTATAAGGTTGGTGCTATTAGTGGTACTGCTTTTAAGGGAACCGAAATCAGGCGGGTAATTGTAGATGATGCACATTTGAAAGTTGAAGAACGATATGCTGGTGGAATTTTGGGAAGTGGTGATGATGTTTTGATATATCAGTGTGCATTTCAAGGGTCAATAGAAAAGGGTTTTTATGAGGATTGGAATTTTATTGGCGGATTATCTGGATCGATAACATCTTCAACCACAAATAAAGGTAGTTTTGTAATAGAATCATTCGCTGATGTTACCATAAGCAGCAATACGCATAATTTGCTTGGTGGACTTGTTGGAGCCATGTGGTTTAATGCAACGATTGAAAATTGTTATTCAAAAGGAAAAATGATGGTTTCAGGGGATTATGCCGGTGGAATAGTTGGTGAGCTTAGACTGGGAGCTAAACCTAAGTGTATAGTGAATACTTATACAACAATGCGGATTTTAGCCAAAACCCATAACAAAGAGATACATGCTTTTGTCGGGCATAATGAAGGTGGGATTTTCAAAGGCAATTTTTATGAAACAGGTGAATTAAACTATAGGTATTCAGATACTTTAGTGGATGCAAAAACTGTTGCTCAGATGAAGATCCAGACAACTTTTGAAGCGCAGGGATGGGATTTTGACAACATTTGGGCTATCGATCCAAATGGAAAAATTAATGATGGCTACCCTTACTTAAAGTGGTTTTTAGATGGAACTCAATAATTATTTAAATAGGAGATATGATGAAAAGGAATATTTTAGTATCATTAGTTATCCGAAGTAAGCATTTACCTTTCTTTGTTTTTTTGGGATTATTTATAAGTGTGGTAATGTTTTTTAATTCTAATGTTTTCGCAGAAGAACATCTTCTTGATCGAAATCAAAAATCTGACTTTGCAGGTGGATCTGGAACATACAGTGATCCCTGGTTGATTGAAACGCCGGAGCAACTGGATTTGGTAAGAAACTATCTAAACGACTACTTCCTATTACTTAACAATCTTGATCTGGATGTTTACCCATTTAATAGCGGAAGTGGCTGGGAGCCAATAGGAACAATCATTAATCCGTTTAAGGGACATTTTAATGGAGGAGGCTTTTACATCTTTAATCTTTTTATTGAAAGACCTTATGGCAGAGATAATGGTTTATTTGGCCATATGATAGGTGGCACCTTAAGTGATGTTAAGCTGAAAAATGTATTTGTGAATGGTAGGTATAAAGTTGGTTCTTTATTAGGGACTGCCTTTTCAGGCACTGAAATAAGTAATTGCTCGGCAGAGAATATAGAATTACATGTTGAGGAACGATTTTCTGGTGGGCTTGTCGGTAGTGCCGATGATATAAGCCTTTACAGATGTTCGGCAGAGGGAATGATTTTTAAAAATGCTTACTTCGACTGGAACTTCATTGGAGGTTTAATTGGTTCAATTACATCCTCAACTACTAATACCGGAAGCAGGGTAATTGAGTGTTTTGCTAAGGTCGGTATTATCAGTGAAGCGCACAATTCCTATGGGGGATTGGTTGGTACAATGTGGTACAAAGCAGAGATTGTCAATTCCTATGCCATTGGATCAATTGTTGCCAATGGCGATAGAGCAGGTGGGCTTGTTGGTGATGCCAGCCTCGGGAATGGAAAAAAATCAGTAATAAATTCTTATGCCGCTGTAAATATTGATACTGATCCTTACGCATCGGATGTGCGTGGGTTTGTTGGGATGCCTTCTGGAGGTCCTTTTGAGGGCAATTTTTATGATATTCAGGTAGCCGGATCAACAAATACCGATTGGTCTGCTACACCAAAATCGACAGCCGCAATGAAAAATACGGAAACTTATTTAGAGGCTGGATGGGATTTTGATAATGTTTGGGAAATCGACCCTGAGGGTATTATTAATGATGGCTATCCCTTTTTACGATGGAATGAATCTTCAAATATTTGCTATAAACCTTTTGCTTTGGAAATTGTAGCACTCAATGATACCGCTGTTGGTTTTGAATGGCAATTAATGGATCAAAGTCAGACGTCTGATTTGGCCATAGGACCAGCCGGATTTGATCCGAATAATGAAGGTTGGGTTATCCCTGATTTGGAAGAAACTTTTTTTAATATAGATACTTTAACCGCTGCCACCGATTATGATGTTTATGTTAGAAATACTTGTCAGAATGGTGGTTATAGTGATTGGCTCGGACCACTTAGTTTTCAAACTTTTTCTATATTTGAATTAATGGGTGGAGGTTCCTTTTGTTTTGGCCAGACGGATAGTTTGAGTGTTTATCTTGCAGAATCTGATTCAAGTATATATTACACCCTTTATCATCAAGGTGATTCAATAGGGCCGGCATTGCAAAGCCATGGAGATACGATTTCATGGATGGTTTCTGATACTGGAACCTATAGGGTTTTGGCATTCAATGAAAAAGGTTCGGTATGGATGGAGGGACAAGTCAATGTAAGTGTGTTGCCTTTGCCAGATGTTTTTTTGGTCTTAAATTTTGATACAATCTGTGCTGATGTAATTCCGTTTCTATTGACGGGCGGTTATCCTACGGGGGGAGTTTTTTCAGGTGAAGGTGTAATCAATAATTACTTTTTTGCAGAGCAATTAGAACCAGGGTTTCATACCATAAATTATTCTTGCACAAATGAATATGGTTGTACGAACTTAGCCAGTGCTGATTATTATCTCGATGAATGCAGTGGACTGACTGAAGCTTTAACTGATTCTCAAAGCTTGATTATCACTCCTAATCCTGTGGATGAGTTGCTGACAATTTCTTCAAACGGAATTATAGCTTTTAAACGTCTGGTTATTTATGACTTAAATGGCCAAGAGATTAAAAATGTTTCGATTTTTAGGGATATTAAAAAGCTGGAGATTAATGTCAGCCATCTTCCGGCTGGTAGTTATATTGTCAAACTGGAAGGGAAGTCTAAGATAAAACTACTTAAGTTTATTAAAAACTAATTCTCAATATCTTCCAATGCCCGATTTTCGCGTTTGGCGAGCAGTATGCTTGCGTTTAGCTCAAAGCCAATGAGTAAAATAATGGCATTAAAGTACAGCCACATCATAAAGATGATCAGCGTTCCGATGGAGCCATAGAGCGCATTGTAGCGCGAAAAATTAGATATATAGAAGTTAAAAGCCAGCGTACCAAAAATGAAAAGTGCGGTTGCCAAAATGCTTCCCGGACTGATAAAATGGTATTCTTTACGCCTGGCGGGTGCGTAATAATACAACATCGAAAGGCTGAGAAAGGTTAAAAATACGATTACTAACCATCTTAAAATTTGTAACAGCTGTGCCGTGAAACCACGCTCTATCCAGCCTCTGGCAATCATCCAATGAATTGATACCCCGCCCATTGTGATCAATGAAATGGCAAGTACAACAAAAATAGAAAGCACAACCAACAGAAATATTGCAGAGAGCCGCTGTTGCAACCAGTTTTTTGTGTCGATGCTGTGCCAGGTGCTATTAAATCCGTCCATGATCGCACTGATGCCGTTTGTGCTAAATATAAAGGTGAGGATAAAACTCAACGAAAGCAATCCCGTATTTTGGCGCATCACGATTTCAGTAATCGTTTCTTCCACTTCATGAAAGGTATCCGGAGGAATGATATCTTCGAAAAGTCCCATGAGGGTTTGCTGGAAGTTTTCGATTGGAATATACGGGATCAAAGTGAAAATAAAGAGTATGAAAGGAAAAATTGCCAGGAAAAAGTTAAACGCAACAGCCGCAGCACGTATGGATAATGCTCCTTTGAAAATGCCTTTGGCAAAGAAAATCAGTACGTCGTACAAGGGAACTTTATCGAATCCGGGCAGGATCAGCAGTCGAAGTATGGCTTCAATGCGTTCTTTTAATCGACGACTCAGCGATTTCAATTTAGCGAAAAACAAAGCAATTTGCGACATATTAAGCTTTTATAGCCCTCAGGCTCAAATCGAGGCTTTTGATATGGTGCGTTAAAGCTCCTACTGATATATAATCAACGCCTGTAGCTGCATAATCGTAAATGGTGGTTTCGGTGATCCCGCCAGAGGCTTCTGTTTCGAATCGGCCATTAATTAAAACGACTGCTTTTCGTAAATTTTCCGGACTAAAATTATCCAGCATGATACGTTTAAAGCCCCCAATCTGAAGTGCTTTTTCCAGTTCATCAAAATTTCTTACTTCCAGCTCAACCGGAATTTCAATTTGATGCTTTTTGAGGTAATTATCCACTGCTTTTAGTGCTTCAGCAATTCCTCCGGCGAAATCGACATGGTTATTTTTAATGAGAATCATATCAAACAGGCCAAAACGATGATTTGCTCCGCCTCCGATGGCAACAGCAATTTTTTCAAAAATTCTCAGGCCTGGTGTTGTTTTGCGGGTGTCGAGCAATACGGTTGGCAACTCCCTGAGAAGCTTTTTGTAGGCCGCCGTCTTAGTGGCAATGCCGCTCATTCTTTGCATATAATTGAGTGCCAGCCGTTCGGCCGAAAGCATTGAAACAACTTTGCCTTTCACCTTAAATACAATATCACCGGGTTCTACGGATTTTCCGTCAGGTATAAGCTGTTCAAAAGCTGTTTCAGGGTCAATTAGCTTAAACACTTTTTGGGCAACAGCCACACCGGCAATAATTCCGGCTTCCTTTACGAGTAGTTGCATCGTCCCTTTTGCCTCTGAAGGTATCGTAGCCAGTGAGGTGTGATCACCATCACCAAGATCCTCCTTAATAGCAGCTAAAATATGACTCTCAATAATTTCTTCGGTAGCATTCATTTGATCAGGCTGATTTCTATGGATTGTATCTGTTTGTTACTCGTCTGGATCAATATATATACACGATATGATTTAGTTTCATCTTTTAAATTTCCAATCAGATAGCCAGCTTTTGCATCGGTTGTATTACCTGATTCCAAAAGTTTAAAATCAGGATTTTTGAGCTTGTTAAAAAAAATATCTAGTTGCTTTTCAGCTTGTTGCTTGTTGAAAACACCTTTTTGTCCGGGCAGATTCAACGAAACCGCCGAAGACATATGTGCTTTTAGTCCGGCAGCATCCTGGTTTTCGATCAAGAGTTTGATTTCAGTAAACATATAAGAATTGTCCTGTGCTGTAACAGCATCACAAATCAAAAGTAAAAAGCTGATGATGAGAACTATATTTTTCATTATTTGGAAATCGAACGCTGCCGTAAAATTACTGTTTTTTTTCCTGACAATGACTTAGAGCCTGTTAATGTCCTGATTCTTTGAATAAATGATATTTCAAAATCGCTTATTTGATTGTGATTATTTCCTGGCAACCTTCTCATTCACCATAATTATATATGCTGTTTCAGGGCAAAAAAATTAACTTTGCTATTTCTCAAACGATCAAAATTATGAAGTTGCGTTATATATCCTGGCTGCTGATATTCAATTTATTGCTTTTGATTTCCTGCCTTCCGGAGGAAAAATCAGAAACAGAAAAATTTGAGAAGGAGCTGAATTCTTTTAATGAGTCTATGGAAAATATTGGGCAAACGATGGATCTTGTTGATGCCATGCAGGCCGAAGTTGATCGCGTTGAAAAAAGCAGAGCATCAGGCGATCTTACTGACGAAGAGGCTGATGAACAGCTGAATGAGGTAAAGCAAACTTTTGGACGGGTAATCGCCCGACGATCTAATATTAATCCGGCTACTTCCCTGCCTGGTTGGGCTTTAGCACTTGGATTGTCAGAGCCTCACGGACTATTACTCGATAAGGATTTTTCACAGCTTACCTCAATCAATAATCCTGAGGAGGGTTTCAATTCGGTTTTACTGGTGTATAATGGCGATTACGAAAAGGCTATGGCTGAAGCATCAAGGATTGCCAGCCAGGCCGGTATTCCTTTGTCAAAAGATTACAAACAAGCTGTAGAATTGGCTAAAACCTACAACACCACACCTTTAAAAGGTGTGGCTTATATGAACTTCGATCCTTTTGTTTCAGACGCCGACTTCAATATCTCAGTAACTGTTGACGAAACCGGAATGCTGACAATCAGTGCTGTTGACGTTGCCCAGATGCGGAAACAATTTGAAAGGGAAGAACGAGAAACACCTTAATATATGCAACACAAAATTTTAATTGCCGGAGCTGGAAAAGGAATAGGGTTGGAGCTTGTGAAACAGATGCTGGCAACCGGAAATAATATAGTTATGGCTGTTTCGAGGGATATCAGTCAACTTAGGATTCTGGAAGAGAAAGTCAATATCAATTCTGGTTCTGTGAGCCTGATTCCTGTTGCATTGGATTTTTCCAAACATGATTTTACCTCGGTTTTAGATAAGGTAATAAGGAAGTATGATTTTAAGCCTGATATTGTCATTTACAATGTAGGTTTATTAGTTAATAAGCCATTTGCAGCATTTAGCCATTCTGATTTCGATCAAATGTTTGATACTAATATAAAAGGTGCATTCAGGCTGTTTCAGTTTTTACTGCCTCATTTGGCCGAGGGTTCGCATTTGTTGGGAATCACTAGTATGGGAGCTTATCAGGGGAGTGCAAAATTTCCGGGATTATCCTTATACAGTGCTTCAAAAGCAGCTCTGGCAGTTTTAATGGAATGTTTGGCCGAAGAATTGAAAGATCGTGGTATCAGGGCGAATGCATTGGCATTGGGTGCTGTGCAAACCGAAATGCTAACCCAGGCCTTTCCGGGATACAAAGCACCGCTTTCAGCTGATGAAATGGCGGCATTTATTGCGGATTTTGCAGTTAAGGGCTCACTTTTTTTTAATGGAAAAATACTTCCGGTTTCGGTCTCCACACCTTGAACAGGATGAATTTAATTGTATATTGTTGTGCAGCATACCTGACAGAAAATGGAATTATGCTTAACTTTGCATTGTTAATGAATTAAATCAGATGTCTGATCAAACCAATTCTGTTACGCATCCTGGTGTTATCATGCAGATTTCGGGTCATATCGCTGAAGTGATGATACTGGCAAAGTCGGCTTGTAACTCATGTCAGGTTAAAGGAGCCTGCAATATGTCGGAAATGGAAGAAAAAAGGGTTTTTATTGAGCTTCCGTCAGAACATAATTTCGAAAGCGGACAGCAGGTGGATGTTATGATGAAACAATCTCTTGGAAATTTTGCTGTCTTTCTGGGATATATTCTACCCTTTCTGGTGTTACTAGCCACTTTGATTATCAGCATCTCGGCCGGACTAAGTGAAGGAATTGCGGGACTATTATCACTCGGTATTTTAGTTCCTTATTTTTTTGTTCTTTATCAGCTCAGGAGTAAGTTGAGTAAAAAGTTTAGTTTCCAGCTTATTGCCTGAATGTTCATATAGATATGTTAACTTTTTTATAGTAGTCATCAATAGTTTTAATAAAATGAAACAGAGTATTACACTTTTACTGTTGCTTTTTTTCGGTCTTACTGCTTTTTCGCAGTCAGATGCATTTAATCGCACAGTACACAACCCCGAGAAAGTAGTAAAAGCTACCTATTTCGAAAAAACGCAACCCTTGCGTGACATCGCCCCCATAATACCGGGAGAGCGCAAACGAGCCTGGAAAAACGATCTGGTTGGGAATGCCACCATCGAAAACCCGCCTTTTGATCTTGAGGTACCTGAAAATTTGAATGTGATTGATGCTGTTGTGCATGGCAATGCTCAGCGCGATGGCGATTATTGGCCATTAAGATCGGTGATGGGTTTGGGAAATGTTAATGGAGTTTTTCCCCCCGACACAGAAGGAGATGTGGGGCCGGATCACTATTTTTTAATGATAAATTCATCTTTTGCAATCTACAACAAGGAGGGAGTAAAACTCTACGGACCTGCTGATAACAGTACACTTTGGGACGGCTTTCCAGGGCCTTGGAGTGGCACCAACGACGGCGACCCAATCGTTGTGTACGATGAAGGTGCAGATCGTTGGTTTGCCAGTCAGTTCGCAGTACATACCGATGATGGAAGCTTCTGGGAACTTGTGGCAATATCCGAAACAGGCGACCCTACAGGAGCGTGGTATCGTTATGCTTTTGAGTTTAACTACTTCAACGATTATCCAAAGTTTGGTGTTTGGCACAATGCTTATCTGGGTACTTTTAATTATTTCAATTCAAGTGCTACCTCTTATATTGGAGGAGGAGCTGTTGCGCTGGAACGTGATGCTATGCTGGCAGGCGATCCGGATGCACGGATGATTGTATTTCCAATCTCAAATTCAAAATATGGCATTCTTCCTGCTGATTATGATGGCACACCACCACCCTCGGATGAACCGGCATGGTTTGCTCATATCAATCGCACCGGGAATAAACAACTTGAGATTTGGAAAGCAACCATCAACTGGGATAATCCAAATTCATCAACGTATTCGCTGCAAAACAGCCTTGTTGTTGAAGGCTTTAACGCCAGCGTGGGTTCAATTCCGCAACCCGGCACCACGCAAACTTTGGATGCTATTGGCGGGCAGTTGATGTTTCGTCTGCAATACAGAAATTTTGGAGACTACAGCACCTTGGTTGCAAACCATACGGTAACAGCTAATGCACGTGCTTCTATTCGCTGGTACGAACTTCGTAAGACTTCCACAAATTGGTCTGTTTACCAGCAGGGAACCTGGCAGCCGGATAATGATTATCGCTGGATGGGCAGCATCGCCATGAATGCCAACGGAAATATCGCTGTAGGTTATAGCGTTTCCAGCTCTACTACCTACCCCAGCATTCGGTATGCTGGCCGTACGGCAAATGCACCACTTGGCCAGTTTAATATTCCGGAAACTGTAATCGTTGAGGGTTCAAGTTCGCAAACTAATGTAAATCGATGGGGCGATTATAGCACCATGTCTATTGATCCGGCAGATGATTCAACTTTCTGGTATGCTCAGATGTATCGTTTGGGAAGCAACTGGCGTACTCAATTTGCTTCTTTCAATTTTGCACCCGGAGTGGCTCCGGAAGTTGATGCAGGCGATGATCAATATATGTGTATTAGTCAGGCAACAATCGAAACTGAAGCCACAGCTATTGCTGTTGAGTCTGTTTTATGGGAAACCTCAGGAGATGGCATCTTGCTTTATACCGATCGTCTGGCCACACTTTATGCCGCTGGCCCGACTGATCGAACCACTGGCGAAGTTACCCTTACTGTAACAGCCACCGGATGGGATGGAAGTATTGTTACTGATGATTTCACGCTTTTTATTCACAATCTTCCCGAAGCCATTGCCGGTGCTGACACGCTCATTTGTCAGGATGAGGTGATTGAGCTTTACGGCGAAGCTGTATATGCTGATAGCACCATTTGGATTACCAGTGGAGACGGTACTTTTAGTGATGCCAATTTATTGAATGCTGTTTATACACCGGGCGAAACTGATATTCTCAATGGAGCCGTCGAACTGACCTTGCAGGTGTTTGCAAGTGAAGTTTGTGAAGGGGAGGATTCAGATGTACTTTTGCTTACGGTTGATAATTGTACCGGCATCAATGAACAGTTGGCCGATGACCGGATTATCATTTCGCCAAATCCGACTACTGGCATTTTCACACTTGAAGTAAATATTGATGGTCGTTCCGATATTCAATGGGAACTGTTTGACGGTCAGGGAAAAATGCTGAAAAAATCAGATAGAAAAGCCCGTAAATCAAATTTGCTGACTACTATTGACGCTTCAGATCTGGATGCCGGAACTTACTTCCTGAAAGTTCGTGTTGATGGACAAACCTATACTAAAAAGGTTTTAATTCAATAATTTGAAGAGATAATCAAATATAGAGTTCTTTAAATATGTTCTAAATTGCTGATTCTATGGCAATTTAGAAAGTTTCTAAACAAACCCGAAACTTAACTGAAAATCAGTATGTTTCGGGTTTTTTGCATCTTACATAACCTATACTTTATTGCGTAAGTAACTTAATAACAACTATATAGCGTTTGAGTGACTACATTTGCAATTGCTTGAAAATACAAGCTAATCTGTTATTTTTGCCTTGCTGTTCAGGAATAGGCAGCAAATGGTATTATTTGACTTGAGCCGTTTATGGTCAAACTACCTGAAAAAGAAGTTTGTAACTTAAAAACTACATATTGTGAATGAAGTTTTGATGTATGCTTTAATGACACTCGTCCTTCTGGGAACTGTATCAGCTGTGATACTTTATTTCGTCGCACAGAAGTTTAAGGTGGTGGAAGATCCCAAGATTGATCTCGTTGATGAAGTTTTGCCTAAAGCAAATTGTGGTGGATGCGGTTTTCCGGGTTGTCGTAGTTTTGCTGAAGTCTTGGTAAAATCAGCCAACGAAAAACATTCACTCGAAGGCTTGAACTGTCCTGTTGGTGGGAATAATGTAATGAAAGAAGCTGCTGCCATTCTGGGTCTCGAAGTAGAGGAGCAGGAACCTTTGATTGCTGTAATTCGATGTAATGGCAGCAAAGCTAATTCTCCGGCTAAGGTAAATTATGATGGCCCTTCAACCTGTGCCTTTGCACACAATCTTTACGCCGGTGAAGGTGGTTGTCAGTTTGGTTGTCTGGGTCTGGGCGATTGCGTGGCCTCCTGCGATTTTGATGCCATCCACATGAATCCTGAAACAGGACTACCAGAGGTGAATGATAAATGTGTAGCTTGTGGAGCCTGTGTCAAAGCTTGTCCGAGAGGTATCATTGAGCTCAGGCCCAAGGGAAAAAAAGACCGCAGAATTTTTGTTTCGTGCATCAACCAGGACAAAGGTGGCATTGCCAAAAAGAACTGTGAAGTGGCTTGTATCGGTTGTTCAAAATGTTTCAAGGTATGTCCTTTCGAAGCCATCACCATGAACAACAACCTGGCCTATATCGATCCGATAAAATGTAAGCTATGCCGCAAATGTGTGGAGGTTTGTCCTACCAATTCAATTCATGAAATTAACTTTCCGGTGAGGAAGAAAAAGCCTGAAACGGAAGAAGAAATCGTTGAGACGAACAAAACAATGGCTGTAACACACGACACGAAACAGGATTCTAATATTGAATCACAATCATAAATAATAAGGAAGATGATTGCGTTGAAAACATTTAAAAAGGGTGGTGTACATCCGGAAGAAAACAAAATTTCGGCTAATTCACCTATTCAAAAACTTGCCTTTCCAAAACAAGTGGTAGTGCCACTTGGCCAAAATCTGGGTACCCCTTCAAAACCGCTTGTAAAACGTGGTGACGAGGTTAAGACAGGTCAGTTGATTGCTAAAGGCGAATCTTTTATCTCTGCAAATCTGCACTCACCCTTTACCGGAAAGGTGCTCAAAATAGACGATGCCATCGACAGTTCGGGCTATCGCAGGCCGGCCATATTTATTGACGTTGAGGAAGATGAGAAGTGGGAGGAAGGAATTGATACTTCTGAAACTATCATTCGAGATATTAAAGCCGACAAACAAACCATTATTGATAAGATCAAAGAATGCGGCATTGTAGGCTTGGGTGGTGCTACTTTTCCTACACATGTGAAGCTGATGATACCGGATGGAAGAAAGGCTGAATACCTCATTATCAACGGTGTGGAATGCGAACCTTATCTTACCTCCGACCATCGTCTGATGCTGGAAAAAGGCGAACAGTTGTTAATCGGAATAAAAATTCTGATGAAAGCCCTTGCTGTCGAACGTGCCATCATTGGAATTGAAAACAATAAAACTGATGCCATAAATCACCTCACGGAGCTTGCCAAACAGTATGCAGGCATTGATATTCAACCACTTAAAGTTAAATATCCACAAGGTGGTGAAAAGCAACTGATCAAAGCAACCGTTAACAGGGAGGTCCCTTCAGGGAAACTGCCTATCGAAGTGGGTTGTGTGGTGTGTAATGTGGGAACTGCTGTTGCTGTTTACGAAGCTGTTCAAAAGAATAAGCCTTTGATTGAAAGGGTTGTAACGGTGACTGGAAAAGCTGTTAAAAAACCCTCAAACTTTTTGGTCAGAATTGGAACACCTGTTCAAATGCTTATCGATGCTGCTGAGGGACTTCCTGAAAACACTGGTAAAATTATCAATGGCGGCCCCATGATGGGAAAAGCTATTACCAGCCTGGAAGTTCCTGTAGTGAAAGGTTCGTCAGGTATTTTGCTGATGAAAAATGAAGAGAGCAAGCGTGGAGTTCCGCAAACTTGTATACGTTGTTCAAAATGTACTTTAGCCTGTCCGATGGGCCTGGAGCCTTTTCTTTTGGCAAAGCTGGCAAAACTAAGCTTGCACGAACGTGCCGAAAAGGAGAAAATCATGGATTGCATCGAGTGTGGATCCTGTCAGTTTACCTGCCCTTCAAATCTTCCATTGCTTGATTTTCTGAGACTTGGGAAGAACAAAGTAGGTCAGCTTATTCGTTCGCGTAAATAATTAATCCGATAACAATGAGTCAATTTACCATATCAGGTTCTCCGCACGTACACGGAGAAGAAAACGTTAAAAAGATCATGTACACAGTGGTGCTGGCACTGGTTCCGGCTATTCTGGTATCCATTTATTTCTTTGGTATTGATGCCGTCCGTGTTTTGTTGATCGCTGTAATTTCATGTTTGTTCTTCGAATGGGTCATCCAGAAATACCTCATCAAAGGGCCTGTTACTATTACCGATGGATCTGCAGTAGTGGCTGGATTATTATTGGCCTTTAATGTGCCGGCAAACCTACCCTGGTGGATTATGGTGATCGGTGCACTGGTCACCATTGGAATTGCAAAGATGTCGTTTGGTGGTCTGGGAAAGAATCCCTTTAACCCGGCACTGGTCGGACGTGTTTTCATGTTGATTTCTTTTCCGGTTCAGATGACCAGCTGGCCTGTTCCAAAACCACTCTTTGCAAATAGTCTGACGGATGCCATTACCGGACCAACAGCATTGGGTCTGTTGAAAGAAGGCCTTGATGCCGGAAAAAATATTGATCAGATTCTGGCTGATCCTTCTATGCCGGCGTATTTGGATCGTTTGACCGGAAATATGAGTGGATCATTAGGCGAAATGTCAGCAATTGCATTAATAATTGGAGGTTTGTTTATGATCTGGCGAAAGGTTATTGACTGGCAGGTGCCTTTTTCGATCATCCTTACCGTTTTTGTTTTTGCCGGGATTTTTCATCTGATTGATCCGGAAATTTATATTGATCCTGTCTTCCATCTATTTACAGGTGGTTTGATGTTGGGAGCCATTTATATGGCTACAGATATGGTGAGTTCGCCGATGAATATCAGCGGAAAATGGGTTTATGGAATTGGTATTGGTTTGATAACGATCATTATCCGTATGTGGGGGGCCTATCCGGAAGGTATTTCCTTTGCCATCTTGATCATGAATGCTTTTGTGCCTTTGATCAACTACGGCTTTAAACCAAGACGATTTGGGCTGGTTGGCAATAAAAAATAAAAAAAGAACATCATAAGTTAGCAGTTATGGCTGAAAATAAAAAATCTTCATTTTACAATATGGTAAGCACTTTGCTGTTGATAACGGCAGTGTCAGCATTTTCTCTCGGAATGGTTTATAACCTTACCATAGAGCCGATTGCATTAGCTAAAAAAGCAAAGCAGGAAGCAGCAATTAAAGGTGTTTTACCTGCATTTGACAGGCTGGAAGTGCTTCAGGTGAAGTCTGCATTGGAGGAAGACAGCCTTCAATTTAATATGGCTTACCAGAATAATCAGTTTGTTGGAGTTGCCATAAACACTTTTACGAATAAGGGCTTTAGTGGAAATATTAAATTGATGGTAGGGCTATTGCCCGATGGATCAATAAATAATATTTCGGTGCTCGAACATAAGGAAACTCCTGGATTGGGTGATAAAATGCAAAAGAGTAAATCTTCCTGGAGTGAGAAGTTTAACGGACAAAACCCGGCATCTTTTAAACTGGCCGTAAAAAAAGATGGCGGTGATGTGGATGCTATTACGGCTGCAACAATCAGTTCGCGTGCTTATACGGATGCGGTGAAAAGGGCTTACGAAACTTACATGGCAAATATGGGAGGAACGAAATAATGAATAAAAACCTCAAAAATTTTACTAAAGGGTTTATTAAAGAAAATCCTGTATTTGTTTTGACACTCGGGCTTTGTCCAACACTTGGCGTAAGTACAAGTGCCATCAACGGACTAGGCATGGGATTGGCCACCGCCTTTGTGCTGATGATGTCGAACCTTGTTGTATCGCTAGTGAAAAATTTTATTCCAGACAAGGTGCGCATTCCAAGTTTTATTGTGATCATTGCTTCATTTGTAACAATCGTTGAGCTTTTAATGCAAGCTTATGTTCCGGCATTGTTTGAGCAGTTGGGGCTTTTTATTCCATTGATTGTTGTGAACTGTATTGTGCTTGGCAGGGCCGAAGCTTTTGCCTCCAAAAACGGAATTGTCGCTTCTGTTATTGACGGATTAGGAATGGGATTGGGTTTTGCCTTTGCTCTCACAATTCTTGGCAGTATAAGAGAGCTGCTCGGAAGTGGTGCAATATTCAGTATAAATTTGATACCTGGCGATCTGATGCTGGTATTTGTGCTGGCTCCTGGAGCTTTTATCGTTTTGGGATATCTAATTGCGCTGTCAAACAAATTGAATAAGTCGAAATAAAAATCTGATTCGCCATGGAATATATTATCATCATTATATCAGCCATTTTTGTCAACAATATTGTGTTGGCGCAGTTTCTGGGTATCTGTCCCTTCGTTGGGGTTTCCAATAAACTTTCTACCTCAATTGGGATGGGGAGCGCCGTACTTTTTGTGATGACACTTGCGACCCTTGTTACCTGGCTAATTCAAACTTATATACTTTCGCCACTGGGGATTCAGTTTTTGCAAACCATTGCTTTCATTTTGGTGATCGCCGCCCTGGTGCAAATGGTCGAGATCATTTTAAAAAAGGTGAGTCCGGCACTTTATGGGGCACTAGGGGTTTTCCTGCCATTGATTACAACCAATTGCACTGTACTTGGGGTTGCTATCCTTACTGTACAGAAGGATTTTAGTCTGATGGAAGGGGTTGTTTTTGCAATTTCCAATGCATCAGGCTTTGCACTGGCTATGATTATTTTTGCCGGTATCCGTGAACACCTCGACTTGATGGAAGTGCCAGGTGGTATGCGCGGTGTGCCCATCGCACTAGTAACAGCCGGTATTTTAGCTCTGGCATTTATGGGATTTACGGGAATTGTATAGATCAAATTTTGATTGACGATTGCGTCACTTATCAGGGAGCATAAACTGGCAGAAAGCCGGTTTGTGCTTCTTTTATTTTAGGCTTTATGGGTCGCGGCAATTTTGCTACTTTTGTGTTTTCAATTCAAATGAGAGTTACGCATGGCCAGACCAGCAAATAAGTTAAAAACCAATACCTTTAAAGAAAAGGAAAAATCTAATCAAACAGCTAATAAGAAATCTGCTGCTACAGTTGATTCAAAAAAGGGAACCAAGCCAGGTCGTCATTTTCCTTTCAAAAAGCTGATTGGGATATTTCTTGTTTTCGCAGCTATCTATATGGCTCTGGCCTTTACTTCTTTTTTTGTGAATTGGTTTAATCAAGTTACTGATGATGGTATTGTGGATATGCCAATCAGTCGGTTGCTTACTGATGTTGAACTGAATATCAGCAACTGGACCGGAAATCTGGGAGCTTATATTTCGCAATTATTTGTAAAAGAAGTGTTTGGTCTTGGAGCCTATTTTCTGGTACTTTTATTATTTATATGGGGTGTTAATCTGGGCTCCGGAATTAATCTGATCAAAGGCTGGTCGCTTTGGAAGTATGGTTTCTTAAATTTGCTCTGGCTTCCTTTGTTGCTGGCGTTCGTCTTTAGGTCTGATCCGATGAATGTTCTGGGAGGTGCATTAGGTCATTATCTTCATATCTACCTGCAGGGGATCATCGGAACAGCCGGTGTTATTATTGCACTCATCTTCACTTTTGCTACTTATGTCATTGTTGAGTTTAACCTTACATTCAGCCGAAACAGAAATGCAGGTAAAAGTGATCAAAAGCAAACCAAAAATACCAAGCCTTCTCCTGACTTGCCTGGCGACAGATACAACACCATTGAGTATGCTGTTGATGATGAGGAAGATGATTCGGATTTTTGGCGATCTGAATCAGGCACGGGAAACAAACTGAAAGACGATGATACTGACAGGAATGGCTCTGTAAGTCTTGAAGTTGATTTACCTCTTGACGATGACTCAATGCAGACCGAAGCACAGAATGAAGAAATAGAATTTAGCATCGAACCCGTCAAACAGGAAGAAACACGTACCAAAGGAACAATCGAACGTCAGGGTCTTGACACCCAGTTTGACCCAACGCTTGATTTACCGGACTATCAATTTCCGCACCTGGATCTATTAACCGACTATGGTGAAGGTGGCATCAGTGTTGAGCGGAGTGAGCTTGAAGCTAATAAGGTGCGGATCGTTGAAACACTTGCCAATTATAGTATTGGTATCGAAAAGATAAAAGCCACCATCGGACCCACAGTAACCTTGTATGAAATTATTCCGGCAGCGGGAGTTCGTATTGCCCGTATCAAAGGGCTCGAAGACGATATTGCACTAAGTTTGTCAGCCATCGGAATCAGAATCATTGCACCCATTCCGGGTAAAGGTACGGTTGGTATTGAGGTTCCTAATCAAAAGCCCGAAATCGTCTCGATGAGAACGATAATCGGTTCTGAGCGATTCTCTGATAATAAATTTGAGTTGCCTTTTGGTTTAGGCAAAACAATTGCTAATGAGAGTTTTGTTGCCGACCTGGCCAAAATGCCTCATATCCTGATGGCAGGTGCTACCGGCCAGGGAAAGTCTGTTGGCCTGAATGCTATCATTGCTTCGCTGCTCTATTGCAAACATCCTGCTGAACTTAAATTTGTATTGGTTGACCCCAAAAAAGTGGAACTTAGTTTGTTTAGTCGTATCGAACGACATTATCTGGCCAAACTGCCCGATTCAGAAGAGGCCATCATCACAGATACCAGAAAAGTTGTACGCACACTCAATTCGCTGGGTATCGAGATGGATAACCGTTATGAACTGCTCAAAGATGCACAAGTAAGAAATATTAAGGAATATAACGTTAAATTTAAATCACGGAAACTGAACCCCATGCATGGGCATAGGTTTTTGCCTTATATCGTGTTGGTGGTTGATGAATTTGCTGACCTGATAATGACTGCCGGAAAAGAGATTGAAAGTCCCATTACGCGCCTGGCGCAGCTTGCCCGGGCTGTTGGTATTCATTTGATAATTGCCACTCAGCGACCATCAGTCAATATCATCACTGGAACTATCAAAGCCAATTTTCCAGCACGTATTGCTTTTAGGGTGATTTCCGGAACGGATTCCAGAACGATACTTGATACCAAAGGTGCTGATCAGCTTATTGGTCGCGGCGATATGCTGCTATCCACCGGTAACGATTTGGTGCGGCTTCAATGTGCTTTTATCGACACTCCTGAGGTAGAGCGTCTTACTGAGTTTATTGGTTCGCAACGAGGTTATCCGGATGCCTATTATCTGCCCGAATTTGCTGAAGATCAGGATATAGCATCTGATGTTTTTGATGCCAGCGAACGTGATGATTTATTTGAAGATGCTGCACGGATCATTGTGCAAACGCAGCAGGGATCAACCTCGCTCCTGCAACGCAAACTCAAACTAGGGTATAACCGTGCCGGACGAATTATAGACCAGTTGGAAGCCGCTGGAATCGTTGGTCCTTTTGAGGGAAGTAAGGCACGGGAGGTGAAAGTGGCCAACGAAATGGCTTTGGAACAGTTTTTGAAAGATTTGGATATGTCTAATGAAGAATAGAATGAAAAACACCTTGAGAAAATTTATTTTGATTGTGATTGCAGGAATGGCTCTGCAGCTGAATGCCCAGGATAATGCCGGAGACCTTTTAAAAAAAGTGATTGACCAAACAAAATCTTTTCCGGCTATGAAGGTTGATTTTGATTACAGGATGATCAACCACGATGCTGGTATTGATGAAGTAAAGTCGGGTGAAGTTTATATTCAGGGAGATGCTTATAAACTTATAATGGCTGGTCAGACGGTTATTTCAAACGGCAATACAATCTGGACAGTACTCGAAGATTCCGAAGAGGTTATGGTTAGCGATGCCCAGGAAGGTGATGAAAATATCACACCAAGTCGTTTGTTGACCTCTTACTATGACGATCATAAAATCAGTTATTATCATGCTGGCCGACGAAACCAGGACCCTGAAATTAAAACCATTGAGTTAAAACCCGAAAGCGGCAAGAAATTCTCAAGAATTCATATCGACATTGAGGAGAAAGGTCTTCATATTAAACAGTTTACCATCTTCGACAGCGGTGGGAATGAATTTATGTATGTAATCAAAAAACTGGATGAGAAATTTTTGCCGGATGCCGGATTTTTTGACTTTGAAGAGGCTGATTACCCAAATTATGAAGTGATTGATATGCGATAGTAATGCGGTTTGTTGGTGCCATCCTTTTACTGGTTTGTTTTGCCTTTACTACTTCTGCGCAGGTAAATACAGAGCGTTACAGAAAGGAATATGACGCACCTGGCTTTAGTATGCGAAATACCACCAGTATCGATTTTTCTTCCGGAAATACTAATGAGTTTGAAGTTGGCGAGCAGTTGCGCCTTGACTGGAATTATCCCATTCAGGATTATTATGGCGTAATTGAATATGATTTCAAGCGGGCTAATAAGCAAAAAACCAAGAATAAGGGATTTATTCACCTGCGCACGATCAGGCAGTTGAATATGGATAAGATTATGGCAGAAGCCTTTACACAGCTTGAGTTTGATCAGTTTTTACAGCTGCGATCAAGGTTTTTGTTGGGGATGGGCATTCGGTCGGATCTGGTGCAATTGTTTTCTGATTCCAGTTTAAACAAACCCTTAAAGCTATTTATTGGAGTTGGTGTGATGCATGAAGGTGAGCACTATACAACTGACCCTCATGTCGTTGTAAGCCATAGCAGATCAACTAATTATATTTCTCTGGCAATGAGTTTGTCAGATCAGGCGCAATTGGGTTTTGTGACGTATTACCAACCGGCATTGGAAGACTTTAATGATTTCAGGTTTTCGGCAGATTTGAATCTTACAGTTGATGTGATTAAGAATTTAGCCCTCATCTTAAAAATGCGATATCTGCATCGTAGTATTGCGATAGGCGAATCAGTAAATGACGACCAGGAAATTAAAACTGGTTTGATTTTTAAACTTCCTTAAAACTCCGGATACTATTGATAAAAAGCATTAACCAGCCACCTATCATTAACAAGCCCCCTATGGGTGTTACGGGACCTAAAAAGGAAAAATTAACCCCGGTCAGGTCAGATGTAGATAACAGGTAAATAGAAAAAGAAAAAAACAGACTGCCAAAAGTAAAAAGGTAATAAGTGACAACGCATAATTTACCTTTAAATCTATTGGGAAGAGCTGCCAGGTAGAGAATGGCCAAAGCATGGAACAGCTGATATCTTACACCGGTCTCAAAACTTTGTAAGCTCGTAATACTTATATTTTCCCTGAGCCAATGCGCTCCCAGAGCTCCAAATATTACCGCTATCCCGGCTAATAAACTTCCTGTCCACACAAATGTTCTTTCCATTTTTTTTGATTTGATTATATGCTCGCCGGACTTATGACTTCAATCCCCGAAAAGCCTTACTTTTGCGCATCAAAGATACTTTTTTTAGTTTTTTCTTATAGTAAAAATTCAAAGTCTTATGAAAGCATCCGTCGAAGTGAGTTATTATCCCTTGCTAGTTGATTATATTTCACCGATAAAAGATTTTATTCGCCGTTTGAATGAGGTTTCAGGGCTGGTTGTAAAAACCAATGGGATGAGTACTCAGATTTTTGGTGAGTATGACCTTATTATGCAAACACTTACTAAAGAGATAAAGAAATCCTTTGATCTGCCTCATAGTGTTTTTGTACTCAAGATTATCAATGCCGACTTAAACCATATTGATGGAAGCCGTTAGTTTTTTTGAGCTTTTTCTGGAGAACCTCTATCAAACGACCTGGTTTGAAGCTGTCGCCGTGATATTTGGGCTATTGAGTGTATGGTACAGCAAAAAAGTAAACATTTTGGTTTTCCCCACCGGAATTGTCAGTGTAGTGATTTATATGTACATCACTTTTTTTGCAGGCCTTTATGCTGATACGTTCATCAACCTGGTTTATTTTGTGATGAGTGTTTATGGTTGGTATCACTGGACTCACCCTCAAGCCGGAAAATCAGAACGGCCCGTTAGATTTGCAAGCCGTACTCAAAATTTGATGGGTTTGTTGGCTACCCTCCTTTCATTTGTCTTGATGCGTTTTGTTCTGATCAATTACACCGATAGCAATGTGCCCACCATTGATGCACTCACCACCGCAATATTTATCACAGGAATGTGGCTAATGGCAGTGAAAAAGGTTGAGAACTGGATTTACTGGATGGTAGGCGACTTGATCTCTGTTCCTCTTTATTACTTTAAAGGATTGGTATTCACCAGTTTCCAGTTTCTGGTGTTTTTGATTATTGCAGTGGCAGGTTATCTCGCCTGGAAAAAACTAGCAAGTAATGTCAGTTAGGATTGCCATCACCGGACCTGAATCGACAGGAAAATCATGGCTTGCCGAAGCTCTTGCCAAGCATTACCATACCCAATGGGTTCCGGAATTTGCCCGTGATTATTTGAAAAATAAAACGAAATATCATGCAGCTGATGTCATAAATATCGCTAACGGACAGCTTCAGCTCGAACAGAGATTTATGGCAGATTATCCGGCGGTTTTATTCTCGGATACAGAGATGCTGGTGTGCAAAATCTGGCTTGAGTTTGTTTTTGGGTTGCAGGATGATTTCATTGAGAAAGCCCTTAAAAACCAAGGTTACGACCTGTATTTGTTGTGCGATATCGACCTCGAATGGGAACCTGATCCTTTGCGTGAGCATCCCACTGAAAGAAAGATTTTGTTTGAACTTTACAAAAGTCATCTGGAAAAAATGCACTTTCCTTATCGGATAGTTTCAGGAAAGGGCAGACAAAGATTGGAAAAGGCTGTTACCTTTGTGGATCAATTGATAAAATCTTGAAAAGCCCGAAAAAGCATATTTTGTTTTTGGCCCGATGGTATCCGCATCGTTACGATCCTATGTTTGGGTTGTTCGTTCGGCGTCATGCGGAGGCGGTTGCGATATTAAACAAGGTTTCTGTAATATATGTACATGCTGATCCACAAGCAGATAAATGCTACGAAATTTGTCAAACTACAAACAGCGAACTCAGGGAAATCCTTGTATATTTCAAGAAAAGTAGGGGAATTTCTTTGCTCTCCAAAATAATTAATCACTGGCGTTTTTTCAGGGCTAATATTATCGCGGTAAAGGTCGCCGAAAAAGAACAAAATCTCGATCTGATTCATGTGCATATTCTCACACGGCTGGGATTATTGGGATGGTTTTTAGCTGCTCGTCGTAATATTCCTTATCTCATAACTGAGCACTGGTCGAGATATTTACCTGTTAATAAGGGGTTTAATGGTTCATTCAGAAAGATGATCAGCAGGTTTGTTGTTAAACGTGCTGCAATGGTTACAACCGTTACCCTTGACTTGATGCGTGCCATGCAAAGCTATCAGCTTACGAATCAACGTTATGTTGTATTGCCTAATGTTGTTGATATGGAGCTTTTTAAACCATTACCCAAACCACAACACAAAACAGTTAATTTTGTGCATATCAGCTGTTTTGAAGATAAATCGAAGAATATAAGTGGCTTGCTACGTGCCATAGGCAGATTGTCGGATGCCGGACTTGATTTCAGTTTCACACTGATTGGTGATGGTATGGATTTCGATTGGCTAAAGTCTTATTCCGGTGAATTTAATCTCAACGACAAGATTATTTTTACAGGCATTATGCAGGGAGAAGAATTAGCGAAAAAATTAGCAAAATCAGACGTTTTAGTGCTTTTCAGTAATTACGAAAACATGCCTGTTGTAATACTTGAAGCGCTTGCCTGTGGCATTCCGGTGGTAGCAACAAGGGTAGGAGGGATACCCGAAATGCTTAATGAGTCGAATGGCCTTTTGGTTGATGCCGGAGATGAGCAGGGATTGGCGGAGGCTTTAATCAATATTTCTAAAACTTATCAGAAATACATTACGTCAGAATTGCGAAATACGGTTGCTACTCAATATGGTTTCAACGCTGTTGGCCAACAACTTGACGAATGGTACAATGAAATATTGAAGGCTAAGGTTCTCTAAATGTTAACATTGGAATGCCGAGTTCGAAAAATGCATCCTTGCCAATTTTATCTTTAAAAATATAGTCCAACAATCCTCGTCTGTGGGCTATAAATGATGCCAGACTGATATGATTTTGCTCGCAAAAAAGTGCAATCGCGTCTTTTGGCATGGTTGATTTTATGAGATGAAACCTGATCATCTGACGGGCTTTTTCATGTTTAAAGGCCAGCCTGAGTTCCTCCATGAGTAAGTCGGGTTTTTCGTCATCCTCATCGGTGATCAGATGCACCACATGAATTACAGGCTTGTATTGTTCAAGTAAGTTGAATATCCGGTTGATCGTGCTTACGTCGAACCGGCCAAAATTGGTCGCATATAACACCTCACTGCTCTTTGTCCAATGATAGCCTTCAGGAACGGAAAGCAATGGTACATTTACTTTTGTCATGATACTTTTTGCCATGCTGCCTTCCAGAAAACGTTTTTTGCCTTTGCCGCGTGTTCCCATCAAAACGAGATTGGGTTTTTGATCTTCGGTAAGGTTTACCAGTTCAATCTCAGGGTCACCACCTTTTAAAACTGCCGAAACACGTATGTTGGTTAGTCCTGCTTCTGAAATTCTATACTCCAGGTTTTCCTGCTTCTCCTGCATATATTTGGAAGCTTGCGCTTCCATCTCGGCCAGCAGCTCTCTGTTGAAAAAGGTATCTGAATCAAGTCCGCCCGGGAAACTGCTGTCGCCCATCAGAATTTGATCCATATAGGCATGAAACAGGATAATTTCTCCGCCAGGTTCCTTTAGCAGGTCAAGTGCATAAGGGAAGAGCATCTCGTTCTCTTCACTAAAATCGGTTGCAAGTATTATTCTCATTTTGGTCTGATTTAATCGGTTTGATCTTATTGGTTTTATTGATGTAAAGATACAAAAAATCAAATTGTTCCGAAATTTATTTAACCAAAATTCACTAAAAACCGAACCAAATGCCCATGATTCCGGCAATAGCTCCTACAGCTATGTTAATTATTTTTGCTGCAATAAATCCTTTGCCCGATTCGGCCAGCAATGGCAGCGATCCATGACCATCCTGAACAATGGAACTGGCCAGAAGTATGCTTAATGGCAGAACTCCCTGTGCAAATAGGATGACAAAAATATAATGTGGTCCCGATTCGGGAATAATGCCAATAAGTAAGGCAATTAATAGTACAAGATACAGATTGGAAGAAATCCATCCCTGCAAGTTAATATACTGATTTGCAAAATAGATGCCCAGTATTACAGCAAATGTCCAAAGGAAAATTTTGATGAAGTGTTTCTTGATGATGTGCTGCCAAAGATGCTCCTGTAAAAAATGTTCTTTGGCGGTTAGCACGATGTACAAAATAGCACCAAGTAGCAGGATCATTGTAATCCTTATCCAGTCGGCCTCACCGCCATGATCATGGGTGTGATCGTGAGCATGATCGTGTATATGCGAGTCAATTTCGTTAGTACCCATTAGCGTGTTTAAATGATGACTTCCATCCACAAAGCCAGACAAAAGAGTGATCAGGATCGTCAATACACCAGCGATCAACAAAGCCCTGGTAAAACTTAACTGACGCAGATTTTCGACAATCAAAGCCGGATGATACCGGTTGCAGGACTCATTTTGATGGTGGAGTGGGAGTGCTCCTTCTGACTTAAGCCCAATGTATTTGTTTTTAACAAAAATATGAGTTAATACTCCGGTTATCAATGCAATAACAAATAAAATGGCATTGAGTTTAAGTGTAGTTGCAGGTATGGTTGAAAACATTAGAAAGGCTTCATCACCCGTAGTGGCAATCAGGGTCGCAATTAAGGCCGGAAACATTACCACGCGATGCACATATAAAGAAACCATAGTGTAGGTTCCAAGACAACCCGGAATTATACCCATCACCGATCCAAGGAAAATTTGTGTAAATGGCGATTTTTCGAGTTTTTCAGACCACATTCCACGAGTTTGTACGTTGATGTACTCAATTACCATCATCATACCCATCACAAATGTGGTGATAATCAAAGTTTGTTGTAAAATCATTGTTATCATGCAGCAGAGGCTTAAACCGGATTATTTTAGAACAAAGATGATAAATTTCACAATGCTCAAAGGCATTTTCCGGCTATGATTCATGAAATTTTTCTCATGGTAATTTATATCTGATCTAAATAGGGTAATATTTTTTTAAAAATCTGTTGGGATTGTCTGGCCAATTAGATTTAGCTGTAATTTTGGTATTTAATTACTTATTTAATAATGTCGAAAATAGTAACACTTACCGAAGCAGCATCAATAGCATTACACGGGATGATTATTGTAGCCAAGGCCGAAAAAATGGCCAATGTAATCCATATTGCTGAACTGACTGGAAGTTCAAAACATCATGTAGCCAAGATTTTTCAACGCTTGGTAAAAGATAATTTTCTTGAGTCACACAGAGGGCCATCTGGTGGTTTTACCTTAAAGAAAAATCCCAAGGAAATTAGTTTACTTGAAATTTATGAGTCAATTGAAGGAAAAATAGAAGTAACAACCTGTCCGCTCGACAAACATATTTGCCCTTTTGAAATGTGCATCATGGACAATGTGACCCACAAAATGACAGTAGATTTTCGCGAACACCTCAGATCACATACGCTTCAGGATTACCTTTAATTATACTAGTTAATTTATATTCAATTGTATATAAAATATTTACATAGAAATAGGTAAATAAATACTGAATTTCTTGTTTAATTCAAAAAATGTTTGGATTTTTGCATTGTGAAAATAATAACAATAAATTGGATAACATTACGGAATTTCTTCTATTATTGGATCAGAATATCTGTTTATTGTTCTTTAATTAGCAATAAAATGATGAATTTCTTCCTGTGTTATTATATCACCAATAGAGAAACAAAAATTATCATAGTAAATTAAATTATAACAAGTTAAACCAAAACTGAAGAATTATGGAAATGTTTTGTTATCAATGTCAGGAGGCAGCAAAAGGTATTGGATGTGAAAAAGTGGGTGTGTGCGGTAAAAATCCGGAGGTGGCAATTATGCAGGATATGCTGGTGTTTGTTGCCAAAGGTGTTTCAGTTTATGCTCAAAAGCTATCTGCCTTGGGGACTAAAAGTAAAGAGGCTGAAATATTTGTTTGGGACGCACTTTTTACAACCATTACCAATGCCAACTTTGATTATGAGGCCATTAAAACAAAGGTGCTGAAGGGTCTCGAGCTACGCAATCACCTGCATAAAAAGCTAAAAGAGCTGGGTTTTGATGTTTCAGTGATTAGGCAGGAAAGTGCCACATGGTTTCCTGTTAATGAGGCAGAAATCGATCAAAAAGCACTCACTGTGGGTG
This sequence comes from Bacteroidales bacterium, assembly GCA_028704385.1. Classification (GTDB taxonomy): domain Bacteria; phylum Bacteroidota; class Bacteroidia; order Bacteroidales; family F082; genus UBA5536. The sequence goes on from JAQVLA010000015.1 coordinate 32,780, forward strand.
TAATGGCGACCAAAAATGAAGATGTTCGCTCTTTACGCGAATTGGTAATTTACGGTCTTAAGGGAATGGCTGCCTATGGAATGCACGCACTTCATCTGGGTTATATGGATGACGACATTATCAACTTTACTTTTAAGGCACTTGTGGATGTGCAGGATGACAGCTTATTTGCTGATGAGTTAACAAAACTGGTTTTGGAGACTGGTAGCTATGGCGTAAAAGTAATGGCCTTGCTTGATAAAGCACATAACGAAACTTATGGAAGTCCTGAGATAACTAAAGTGAAACTTGGTGTAGGTAATCGCCCTGGCATTTTAATCTCGGGCCACGATCTGAAAGACCTTGAACAGTTACTCGCCCAGTCCAAAGACAGTGGAATTGACATCTACACACACAGCGAAATGCTGCCCGCTCATTATTATCCTAAGTTGAAGCAATTCAAGCATTTGTATGGTAATTACGGAAATGCCTGGTGGAAGCAAAAGGAAGAATTTGAAACATTTAACGGCCCGATTTTGTTTACAACTAACTGCATCGTTCCACCACGAAAATCAGCTGCTTATGCGGATCGGGTTTATACTACCGGATCTTCCGGATTCACAGGCTTTCCACATATTGAAGCTGATCCGGAAACAGGAAAAAAAGATTTTATGGCTATCATTGAACATGCAAAAAAATGTAAAGCTCCTGTTGCCATTGAAGATGGCGAAATTGTTGGTGGATTTGCACATAATCAGGTGATCCAACTGGCAGATAAAATAATTGATGCTGTTAAGTCCGGAACTATTAAAAAGTTTTTTGTGATGGGCGGATGCGATGGCCGGATGATTAGTCGCAATTACTATACTGAATTTGCGGAAGCACTGCCAAAAGATACTGTTATTCTCACTGCTGGGTGTGCCAAATACAGGTATAACAAATTGCCATTGGGCGATATAGGCGGCATCCCGAGGGTTCTGGATGCCGGACAGTGTAACGATTCATATTCTTTGGCCATTATCGCACTCAAGCTGAAAGAAATTTTCAAACTGGACGATATCAACGAATTGCCAATTGCCTACAACATTGCGTGGTACGAACAAAAAGCGGTGATCGTGTTGCTGGCGTTGCTTTCACTTGGAGTGAAAAATATCCATCTGGGGCCTGGCTTACCGGCATTTTTCTCTCCAAATGTGGCTGATGTTCTGGTACAAAATTTTGGAATTAGTCCGATTGATACGGTTGAGAAAGATTTGTTGTATTTTATGGCTTAATTACACTTTATTAATCACAGGGCACTTGTCGGACTGACAATTGCTCATATTAATACCTTAGAATTATGGAATTATCCGAAAAATTTAGTTTTCCAAACGAAATAAAAACGGCAACCGGAGCGGTAGTCAGCAAACAGATTATCAAAAACGACAAAGGAAATGTTACTTTGTTTGCCTTCGACAAAGGAGAAGGATTGTCAGAACATACCGCACCTTTTGATGCACTGGTCATGATTATTGAAGGCGAAGCAGAGATAATCATTGGCGGTGTAAGTCATCAACTCAAGGCAAATGAAAACATCATTATGCCTGCCAATGTGCCACATGCACTTAAAGCTGTTCAGGCATTCAAAATGGTCTTGGTAATGATTAAGGCTTGAAAGCACTTAAATCGCTAGGTTTACCACGTGAAATCAATTAATTTTGTTAGGTAATTGAAATAGGCATGAGAAATTCTCCAAAAAAGTATGCATTGGCCTTGAGTGGAGGTGGTGCCAGGGGAATTTTTCATGCTGGTTTTCTTCAGGCACTTGACGAAGCCAGGCTTAGGCCAGCCGCGATTTCCGGTGCCAGTATGGGAGCCATTGTTGGGGCATTTTATGCTTCTGGCGTTAGTCCAAAGGAAATGCTTAAGGCAATTAAAACACCCGATATCTTACACATTCGTAGCTGGATTGGATTTAAAGGTGGATTGGGTTCGATGAAAGTGCTTCGGGAGCAACTGACCGCTTTTATCCATCATAATAGTTTTGAAGCTCTTGAAATTCCGCTTACTGTTTCTGTAAGTAATCTTAATACCGGTCAGAATGAATTACTTACGACAGGCGACCTGATTGAGGCAGTGGTGGCATCTGCTTCAATTCCAATAGTTTTTATGCCTGTAAAAATTGATTCAGATTATTACCTTGATGGCGGACTAACCCTTAATTTGCCTGCCGCTTGTTTGAAGGCCGAAAATACCGTTGTGGTTGGATTGGATTGTAATTATTTCAATCAGGTTGATACAAGTTTCACATCCTTTATGCCTGTTGTGGAGCGTTGCCTGCATATTGCTGTGCAAAACACCCTGCGCGACCAAATAAACAGTTGTGATATTTATGTTAATTCTCCTGAAATGGAAGATTTTGGCACCTTCGATTTCGAGCAGGCTAACACAATTTTTGAGATTGGATATGAAACTGCTTCCCGTTTTATTCCAAAGATTAAGGAGGCAATCGGATAACTATGTTTTAATCGGGCTACTTCCTCAACGTAGCGTTCTAAATTAAATTCTTAAAAAACAGATTAACAATATCTTATATTTAGAATGACTTTATACAAGAAAATAGGTATATAAATACCTGATTAAGTCTTAATTTTGTCAAAAATTCATTTTATGAACCTGATAAATCCTGCTGAAAGTCTTTTTGAAATCACTGAACGTTACCCGCAAACAGTTGATGTTTTTGTAAGAAATGGTTTTCCGCAAATGGCCGACGAGCAGAAACGCCGGCTACTGGGACGGTCACTACGCCTGGATATTGCGCTTTCGATGAAAGGCATTGACCTGAGTGTTTTTATGGCGATGTTGGAGGAAGCTGCCTCAGGTGACGGAAATAAATCTCAGGACGCTGAAAATAAACGGATTAACATAAAGGGTCTGTTGCCTTGTCCTGTACGATTGCCACTTCAGGAGGCTATTAATGCTTTTCTTGAAAAAGAAGGATTACAACAGAATGTGAATGCCGAATTGAAAGCCGCTTCGATGGGACTCGACTGGTTAAAGGATGACATTGGCAGTGCTTCCTCAGTTCAGGATTTGGATGATATTTATATTTCGGCGGGTTTCGACCTGTTTTTTGAGGATGACTATTTTGGGCGTTTCATCAAAAGCAAGGATCTTACTGATCCACTGCCCTGGAAGCAGATAAATGCTGATTTTGATAATGAATCGCATAAGCTTAAAGATCCTGAATCGCGTTATGGCATTCTTGCGGTCGTTCCGGCAATTTTTCTTGTGAACCAGCAGGAGCTTTACCAACGACCGGTTCCACAAAGCTGGAGCGATTTGCTTGACGAGCAATGGGAGGATAGTATTAGTTTACCGGTTTCCGATTTCGATCTTTTTAATGCTATCATGCTTACTATTAGGAATACATACGGGATGGAAGGTGTTGCAGCACTTGGGCGTAATATGCAGAAAAGTCTTCATCCGGCGCAAATGCTTAAATCGGATCGCACAAAATCACAAAAACCTGCTGTTACGATCATGCCGTATTTCTTTACCAGAATGGCCAAAGCTGGCGGACCGATGATGGCTGTCTGGCCAAAAGATGGTGCAATTGTCAGTCCGATTTTTGTGGTAGGTAAAGAAAGTAAAAAGCAGGAATTAGAAAAGATTTCGGCTTTCCTCGGAGGAGAACAGCTGGCTTCAATCCTGGCTCATCAGGGTTTGTTTCCAAGCCTTCATCCGGAAATTGATAATGGCATTCCCATGGAAAACAAATACTTATGGCTGGGATGGGATTATATTAACAAGCATAATCTGAATCAGGAATTTGAAGTTTGTACAGCTGTATTTGATGAAGCTTTTCAATCTAAAAAATCTCTTGTATGAATCTGGTAACTATTTCAGGACCGCCTTCTTCCGGGAAGACTGCCGTCATTTTGAAAGCGGCTGAGAACTTAAAAAATCGAGGTTTAAAAGTTGGTGCTGTCAAATTCGACTGTTTACACACGGATGACGACCTTGCCTATGAAAAAGCCGGGATTCCGGTGAAGAAAGGACTTTCAGGATCTTTATGTCCGGATCATTATTTCGTTTCGAATATTGAGGCAGTTACTGCCTGGGGATTGGAAGAAAATTTTGATGTGTTGGTTTCGGAGAGTGCCGGCCTGTGCAATCGCTGCTCACCTTATATCAAAGAGATAAAAGCAGTATGTGTGATAGATAACCTGAGCGGAATAAATACCCCTCGAAAAATTGGCCCGATGTTGCGTATGGCTGATATTGTGGTGATTACAAAAGGTGATATTGTTTCTCAGGCCGAACGCGAAGTATTTGCGGCAGGTGTTTATGCGGTAAATCCGGGAGCTGTTATCATGCACGTGAACGGATTAACCGGACAGGGGGCTTACGAATTGAGCACACTGCTTTTTGATGAAAATCTGAAGATTGACACCCTTAAAGGAAAAAAGTTGCGCTTTTCGATGCCTTCTGCCTTGTGCAGTTATTGCCTTGGCGAAACCAGAATTGGAGAATCTTATCAGATGGGTAATGTGCGCAAAATAGACATCAAAAACAATTAGACTATGACGCAAAGGGAAATTTTACAGCATAGTCCTCAGTCACTTATCGAAAAATATCCTTTTCTTTCTTCATTTTTCGAAGGACAACACTGGATGACAAAATTCAATCCGAATCAGCCATTGGCTGAACTTTTTAGTTTGATTGATGAAGAACAGGCTGAAGATCATGCATTTGATATGCATGATTTTCTTGATCAGTTAATGGATTTTATTGCCGAAATGCAGGCTTTTATTGGTAAAGAGTCATTCGTAGTGAACAAACTCACTATTCTACCCGGAACCAATAAATCAGGCGAGAACGAAGGCTTTGAAAAGCTTGAATTTGAACCAAGAACGATTACCAGCATTGTGGGGCCTACAGGTTCGGGTAAAAGTCGTTTGCTGGCTGATATTGAATGGGTTGCTCAAGGCGATACGCCAACAAAGCGTAAAATTCTGATTAATGAGGAATTACCAGATAATGCCTGGCGATTTTCAGGCAACAGGAAATTGGTAGCCCAGCTTTCACAGAATATGAACTTTGTGATGGATCTTTCGGTAAAGGATTTTTTGGAGTTACATGCCAAAAGCCGTATGGTGACTGATTCAGGGGCTTTGATCAACAAGATCATCAGCTATGCTAACGAATTGGCAGGTGAAAAATTTAGTCCCGACACAGCCATTACAGCACTGAGTGGTGGACAATCGCGGGCACTGATGATTGCCGATACGGCCTTATTGAGCCAGTCGCCGGTCGTGCTGATTGATGAAATAGAAAATGCAGGTATTGATCGCAAGAAGGCCTTGGAGATTCTTACGGGAGAAGATAAGATTGTTCTGATGGCCACACATGATCCCCTGCTGGCCCTGATGGCCGATCAGCGGATTGTAATCAAAAAAGGCGGGATTCACAGCGTTATCAAAACTTCTGCCGAAGAGCGTGCTTTGATGGCAGAACTGGAAAAGGCCGATCTCAAACAACAGCAAATACGCACAGCTCTGAGAAGTGGTGCAGTGTTGCAATATAAAATGAATGTATAACAAATTAAATCAAAACACGATGATGCATGACGGATGTTCGGGCAGCTTTCAAAACGGAAAAATGGTTGCCGATAAAGTACGACAAATGGGTTTTGATCAACAACCCATGCCAATGGCTTTTCAGCTGAGTTGCGAAAACTGTGGGGGCGATTTTGAAATGACTTTCTTTGAAACGCATTGCCCGCATTGCGATATGGTGTATGCCGTAACACCATGCCATGCCTTTGATCCGGAAAATGTTATGGCAGCTGGAATTGGATATTAACTCATTTAAAAACGATTCTAATGTCTGAATTTATTTCCAATACTGAAAAACGATTGCAGGATTTGCTGGCATTTTCTTTAGGTATGATGAATGGTGAACCGGGCAGGGAGTTGATGGAAAAATATGCAGAAGCCATAAATTCACTTAGTCCACACGATATGCTCCGGCTCGAAGATCGTCAACTACAGATGGGTATCACGGCATCTACCATTAAAAAGGATATAGATAAGGTTATGAATACCTTCTTCAGGCAATTGAGTAAATATCCCTGGAAACGGCCTGAAGCAGGTAGTTTTTTATACTATCTGATGCTCGAAAATGAGGCTTTTGGCTTTAAGTTGAACCAGATCAAAAAAGTGCTTAAGTCATACAGCAAAAGAGAAGCCAAAGATTTTGAGGATTTACGTTCCGAACTGCTTCCCCGTTTTGAAGAACTGACCGGCTTTGAATGGCATTATGTGAAAAAGGAAAACATCCTTTTTCCATATCTGGAAAAGAAATGGGAGACATACCGCCCATTAAAAGTAATGTGGTCCTTGCATGACGACGCCCGAAAAATGCTGAAGGAACTGATTAGCCTGCTCAAAGACAATCAGGTCGGATGGGAGGAGATTAACCCAAAAATCGGAAAGTATTTCTTCATGGCATTCGGCATCATTCAAAAAGAAGAACTGGTTATTTATCCTGTTGCTGCTGAAACCATTACAACTGAAGAATGGTTACAGATGCACATACAAAGTTTTGAATTTCCATTTGCGTTTATTGAAACACCAGACAAAACTTTCACCGAAAATCAAAAAACACTTCAGGATGTATCCGGATCAGCAGATGAAATTGCGTCTGGATTATTCATTACCGAAACCGGTACTTTGAATATGGAGCAACTGGAGCTTATTTTGAATCATTTACCGGCTGATGTCACTTTTGTGGATGAGCACGATAAAGTGCGCTATTTCTCCCGTCCAGAGGATCGATTTTTCCCGCGTTCGCCTGCAATCATAGGCCGTGATGTAAGAAATTGTCATCCGCCCGAAAGCGTTCATATCGTCGAGCAAATTATCACAGGTTTTAGGTCGGGAACCCATTCAACAGCCAAATTCTGGATAAATCTTAAAGGCAGGTTTATTCTGATACAGTATTATGCTTTGCGCAATAGCAAAGGGGAATACAAAGGTGTACTGGAAATGAGTATGGATGCTACTGAAATCCGCGCTCTACAGGGTGAGCAGCGATTATTGGACTGGGCATAAGTGATTAAGTAGAAGCGCAAGGGTGCCTGATGAAGAAATGGAAATGGATACATAAGTGGTTTTCACTGGTTTTGGGATTTTTTGTAATACTCTGGGCGGTTTCCGGTATTATCCTTAATCACCGGAATTTGGTTCGTGGTATAGATGTAAACCGAAACTGGCTTCCTGAAGTTTATCACTATAGTAATTGGAATAATGCTGCTGTAAGAGGTGGTTTGCTACTGGGAAGTGATAGTTTGCTGATCTACGGTAATGTGGGTATCTGGTTGACTGATACCGCTTTTTCTCATTATAAATCCTTTTGGGATGGCTTTCCGAAGGGTGCAGATAACCGTAAAATTAACAAGCTTTTTAAAAGTAAGTCCGGGCAGGTGTATGCGGCTGCTCAATCCGGCTTATATCAGCTTGATCAAAAAGAAGCTGACTGGTCAGTTATCCCGTTTGATTTACACGATTCACGATTTGTGGATATCACGCAAAGAGAAGATAAACTGGTTTTTTTAACCCGATCAGAGCTGCTATTTGCTGATGATGTACCGAAACCGGTTGATTTCAGCCGTTTTGAGCTTCCAAGAGCTGTGAATGATGATGGGAAAGTGGGTTTGTTTAAAACGCTTTGGGTGTTGCACAGTGGCGAAATATATGGCCGGATTGGCATCTTACTTGTTGATTTACTGGCGTTTATTCTAATATTTTTGGTGGTTAGCGGATACATCTATTTTTTCTATCCCAAATGGATCAGAAACAGAAAACAAAAGGCAAAATCAGTTAAAACTCAGCTCAATCAGTTGAAATTTAATCAAAAATGGCACAATAAGCTGGGTATCTGGGTAGTAGCATTTTTATTGTTGAATACTTTCACCGGTATGTTTTTGAGGCCGCCTTTGCTCATTGCAATTGCGAAATCGCGTGTGGCTAAAATTCCATTTTCAACACTCAGCAATCCCAATCCCTGGCATGATCAGTTGCGAATGATTCACTGGGACGATAAAGCTCAGTACTGGCTGGTTGGTACTAATGAAGGTATTTTCAAAGCTGATGCGAATTTTCAACAAGCTTTACAAGCTTTTGATAGCACTCCGCCACTTTCGGTGATGGGTATCAACGTTTTTGAACCGGTTGCCGAAGGGATGTATGCTGTGGGCTCCTTTAACGGTTTGTTTCTGTGGCAGACAGATCAGAATTATATTCGGGATATGATTACTGGGGAAATACCTAAAAAGGAAACCAATGCAGGTTCACCCTTAGGAAAACATATGATTTCAGGAATGGTAAGGCTGGAGAACGATCTGCTGATTTATGATTATGACAAGGGTCTGCTTGGAAACCAAATCGAAATGCCTGCTTCGATTGCTGATGAGCCCATGCCTTTGTGGAATTTGGCTTTGGAGGTTCATACTGCGCGAATTTTTCAGGCTTTGATCGGGGATTTCTATATCCTGATTATCCCACTTTTTGGACTGGCATTGCTGCTGATATTATGGTCGGGGATGATGCGCTGGCTGAAAAAGAAGAAGCTTATCTTTAAATAATTTGAATTGATTCTAAATTAAGTTTCGGCTGTCGATTTTTATTGTTTGATATAAGGGCTTTACCTACATTTGTAGAAGTATTAGAATTTAAATACTCGAATACTTGAATTATCTGAACCAATTGTTAAGATCATGAACCCATTATTAAAACGATTAATCCCTCCGCCCGAATGGCAGCTCGCAGTTATCCTGATGCTGGGTGCGCTGGCAGGTTTAAGTCTTTATGCGTTTTATTCGAGTAAAGCCTATTCTTACCTTTCAGATGCACCCGAAACCTGCGTAAATTGTCATATCATGGCACCTCAGTATGCTACCTGGCAACACAGCTCGCATCGTGAAATTGCGTCGTGCAACGACTGTCATGTGCCACATGATAATATTTTCAGAACCTATTATTTCAAAGCCATGGATGGTGCCCGCCATGCGACCATGTTTACACTCCGGCTCGAACCACAGAATATTTTCATTAAAGAGGCGGGTATAGGTGTTGTACAGGAAAATTGTATCCGCTGCCACAGCAAATTGATAACTGACGAAAAACTGCTGATTCAAACGGAAGTGTTTCATCATAAGTTCGAAGAAAGACTTTGCTGGGAGTGTCACAGGGAAGTGCCGCATGGTCGGGTTAAAAGCTTATCCAGCACGCCTTATGCACGGGTGCCGATGTTGCCTTCACCTGTTCCGGCTTGGCTAAAAGAGATGTTGAACAAAGAATAAAAAACCAAAAACCTGATATCATGAATACATCACAAAAGAGAAAACCCTGGGTAAACTGGACTCTATTTGTAGTAACCCTGGCAGTTGTTTTTTTTCTGGGATTGCTTGTTTCTACCATCACCGAGCGCAGGGCAGAAGCTATTTTTGCTTACAAGCCCAAAGTGAAGCTCAACAGGTTTGAACCTCGTAATGAAATCTGGGGGAAAAATTACCCAAAAGAATACGAAACCTATCGCAAAACGCAGGAAACTGATTTCAGAACGCCACATGGCGGTAACGCCATGCGTGATATGCTCGAAGAAGGCCCTGAGCTGGTTGTGCTGTGGGCGGGTTATGGATTTTCGAAAGAATATAATCAGGGAAGAGGTCATTCCCATGCCGTTGAAGATATTCATAATATTTTGAGAACAGGTGGGCCATTGGCTCCTGATGAAGGCCCAATGCCAAGTACCTGCTGGACATGTAAAAGTCCGGATGTACCCCGCATGATGAATCAATTGGGTGGTCCTGCTGAGTTTTATAAAGGAAAATGGGCATTACATGGTGAAGAAATCACCAATTCGATTGGCTGTGCCGATTGCCATAATCCCGAAACGATGGATCTGGCCATTTCGCGACCCGCCTTGATTGAGGCCTATGAGGCTCAGGGCAAGGATATTACAAAGGCCACTCACCAGGAAATGCGGTCGCTTGTTTGTGCCCAGTGTCATGTGGAGTATTATTTCGATAACGAAGACCCGGTAAACAGGCCTAATTACCTCACTTTTCCCTGGGTAAATGGTTACGAACCGGAAGACATGCTTAAATATTATGATGAGATGAATTTCTCCGACTGGACACATGCCATTAGTAAAGCGCCAATGCTTAAAGCCCAGCATCCTGATTATGAGGTTTATACAACCGGAATTCATGCCGAGCGTGGTGTTTCATGTGCTGATTGCCATATGCCTTATGTGAGCGAAGGTGGATTGAAGTTTTCAAATCATCATGTTACCTCACCCCTTAAATATATTTCGCAGGCTTGCCAAACCTGTCACCGCGAAAGTGAAAATACCCTGATGAAGAACGTTTATGATCGGCAGGAAAGGGTGGCTGAAATGCGCAAAAAGGCAGAGGAATTGTTGGTCAGGGCGCATGTTGAAGCCGGATTAGCCTGGGAAAACGGGGCAATTGATTCAGAAATGAAGGATATTCTTTATGATATTCGTGTAGGACAATGGTATTGGGATTATGTGGCAGCTTCGCATGGCGGCTCTTTTCATTCACCGGTTGAGAGTGCCCGTATTCTTGGCAAATCAATTGATAATGCTCAGGCTGCCCGTATCAAACTGGCAAGATTGCTGGCCGAAAAAGGTGTGAATCGCGAGGTGGCTTATCCTGATATTTCCACCAAAGCAAAAGCTCAGGAATATATTGGACTTCCAATGGAAAAACTGGAAGCCGAAAAGGATAAATTCCTGAAAGAGATTGTTCCCGTTTGGAAACGAAATGCGGCCGAAAGAGAAGCTGCGTATGATGTTGTGATGAACGAATAATAGTAAAGTCGGGTTGTTTAGGATAATCCCGGGTTTCTTCTGAAATCCGGGATTTTTTTGAGAACTTTGCTGTGACAGATCAGCCTTATTTCAGGTATCAAGAAGACTTTATATCAAATTTATTCATAAATGAAGATTACTGGTGATGCGTTAATTTTTGAATAATAATCTAAACACATTGATTTTATTGAATTATAGAGTGTTTTTATATTTTGGGATTTGAATTGAGATTTTCTTCTGATACAAATCTTACTTATGTAATCATCTGATTTCAAGACACCAGAATTTTTAATTGGTCAATATTTTTAAATTTAAGAACTATACGCATCAGTAGTAAATGAAGATAGTATTTGTTCGTAAATCGTAAGAAGCTTTTTTGTTTACGTAAGCTTGTCAATATCGGTCTGGTACATTGGAAATTGATCAGGCAAATATTATCCAGGCAATATAGAATAGTGTGAAGACCGTTAAAAATACTATACCAATAACAGACCAAATTTTGAGATACCTTGCTGGCTGATACTGTGTTGAAATGTCCTTATTCGTGATCACCCGATAATTGAGATAAGCCAGCACTGGTGCCGTGATAAAGGATAAGGTGGTTGCCAGGTCAACCAGCACATGCATACTTTTGGCTTGATTCAAAATAAAAATAGCTCCGGCCATCAATACAGCCATCCAAAGGGTATAACTCAGCCTTCTGGTTGGGCTTTTTGGAAACAGAAGACGGATGGCTTCTCTTAGTGTTCGTGGATAGGCATCAGCAACAGTAATGATTGTACTAAACATGGTTGTGAAAGCAGCCAGTGCGATCACGGGATAAGCCCATTCTCCGATGCTTTCGGTGTAGAGCCTGATCAGCTGATCGGCAAATACCACACCACTTGGTGACAAATCTTCTCCAGTTCCATACATAATTAAAGCACCTAAAGCCAGAAAAGCTGCGGCAATAATCATGGTTCCAAAAAAACCAACTCTAAACTCTATCAGTGCTTCGCGGATTGTTGGTTTTTCTTTCATATGATCATTTTTACTTTGTGCCCACAGCGAACCCCAAACCACTATATCAATGGGGGCCGGCATCCAGCCAATAAAGGCGATCAGAAACAATATATGGGTTTTATTCATCCAGTCGAAATGCTGTAAACTTGTTTCAACCATTTCGCGCTCTACACCAAATGCAGCTACAACGGCGATGATTGTGGTGAGGGTGAGTACCAAAATTACCAGCTTGATCATTTGATCAAGAAGTTTGTAACGTCCTATTATTAATACTACCATGGTGACGAGCAAAATGACGATGCTTGTCTGGACTATATCAAGTGAGGTGGGAATCAGGCTTTTCGACAAGCCGGCAGTAACTATGGTAAGGGCTGCCATAACAGGAAACATAGTAACAATAGTAAGTATCAGAAAAAGCCAAAGCACCCAACTGCCTTCTTTTTTATAGGCATGGATAAGGTTTTGATTGGTGGCAAGCACATACCGGCTGCCTACCTCAAAAAACGGAAACTTAAGTAAGTTGGTTGCCAGTAGTACCCACATCAGGTCAAAACCAAATTCAGCTCCAGCCCGTGTTGACTGAACAAGATGCGATACACCTATCGCCGCACCGGCATATAACAATCCGGGACCGAGTAATTGAAAAAATCGTCTCATTATTGGCTTTTTATTTGCGCACTGCAAATATAACTTATGATTTATAAAACACAATACTTCTTTTAAGTAGCTGTTTTATTTGTTTCCTGTCCATATTTTCCAGGAGGCATCTGCCTGAGCAATCAGCATGGGTAATCCATTGAATGTGATCGCCTGTTGTTTTTTTCCGGCTTTCATGAAGGCTGTTTCATCAGGATTGTATATCAAATCAATTAAAATATGATTTTCGTTCAGGTATTGATAAGGAATTGGAGGACAGGAATCAACATCAGGAAACATGCCCAGAGGAGTTGTATTAATGATTAGATGATGATTGCGAATAAACGATGGCGTGATCATAGCGTAATTTATCTGATTCATCTTGGATGCTTTCCGGCTTACAATCGTAAAACCAATACCATGCGAACGAAGACTGTATTGAACCGCTTTGGAGGCACCACCTGTGCCAAGGATAATTGCTCTGGAGTTGAGTATTTGTTTCAACACAGGTTTGATCAATTGGTCGAATCCGGTCACATCAGTATTGTATCCAATAAGTTCAATAGTATCATTTTTTCTATTGATAACCAAGGTATTGACTGCTCCTGTCATCCGGGCTGTTTTGTCGAGTTTGCTGCAATAAGTAACAGCTTGTTGTTTGTAAGGAATGGTAACATTTAAACCAGCCAGTTCAGGATAAGACGAAACTAATTTTGGAAGTTGTTCAATATCATCGAGTTCAAAGAGTTCATAGGCAGTATCCACCTGGTTTTCGGAAAACTTTTTGTTAAAGTATTCTTTTGAAAACGAATGGGATAATTTTTTTCCTATGAGCCCGTATATCTTCATGCTGTTGTCTCTGTCACCGATTTTTTAGTTTTTGCTGCATATTCTACTGCCCAAATTGTGAGTATTCCGACTATCATCAACAAGGCCGAAATCAATACTTCCTGATTCAATTCTGCCGGCAATTCGGGAATATAGCGCGCAACTTTCGGAAGGCCGTCTTTGAGTATTGGTGCTCCTGTAGCATCAAGCAAATACACTGCTTCTTTCCATGGCCATATTATGCTCAAAGAACCTAAAATGAAGCCTGTTAATAAAGCGATTGTCTGATCCTTATACTTTTTAAGTAACCAGGACAAAAAATGTGAAAAAGCGATCAGACCAACCACTGCTCCGATTAGGACGGGCAACAAGATGGCTATATTACGCTCGTTGATAGCCTCTATGGCTACGAGTTGATAATTACCCATGAGGATAAGAACAAAACTTCCGGATATTCCCGGCAGTATCATGGAACAAACAGCCACAACACCACATAGTACCAGGTAAAAGAAATTGGCATTTTCGGTAGCCGGTGTCATAAAGGTTACTGAAAATGCAAAGGCTGTTCCTATAATAAAACTTAACAAAGATGATATTTTCCAGGAATGAACTGTTTTTCCAACAAAGTAAACTGACGCCAGCACCAGACCAAAAAAGAAAGACCAGATATAGGCCGGATAGTTGGTAAAAAGAAAATCAAAAAGCCGGGCAAGGGATATGATAGCAAGGCCTACACCGGCAAAAACACTGATAAGAAAAACTAAATCAGTATGAATGGCAAAAGCCTTTAAATTAAACTTAAACAGCAGTTTCACGGCCTTTCCGTCAAAAGATTTGAAGGCATCAATCAGCCTTTCGAATATGCCAGTTATCAGTGCAATAGTCCCACCCGAAACGCCTGGTATTATATTGGCGGCACCCATGGCAATGCCTTTGATTAAATGCAGAATAATGGATTTCATTGATTATCGGAGAATTTTTTTTAGTAAATTTAATTTTGAGTTAAAAGGTGAATACCGGAAATTCACATCAAGCCAGGTGCCGCGTTTCATCACTGCCCTCTGATGCGAAAATGCTTCAAAGCTGTATTTACCATGATATTTTCCAATGCCACTGTTTCCCGCTCCGCCAAAAGGCATTTCTTCATTGGTAAAATGCATGAGGGTATCATTAATTGTAATGCCTCCGCATAACACATTGGATGTGAGTGTTTTTACAGTTTTCATTTCTTCCGAAAAGACATACATGGCAAGAGGTTTAGGATGCCTGTCAATTATTTCCAAGGCTTGCTGAATATCCGAAAAACCAAGGACAGGCAGGATTGGTCCGAAGATTTCTTCCTGCATGATCAGCGCATCGTATGAAGCAGGCTCTACCAGGGTAGGTTCAATTTTCAGATGCTCTGAAGATGAATTACCCCCATACAGATTTTTTTGTCCGTTCATCAGTTGCAGCAAACGGTCATACTGTGGTTTGCCAATAATTTTTGGATAATCTTTATTCGTAATTACCGAAGCACCCCATTGACGGGCAATCTCTTGTTTCAAGGCTTCCACAAGGCTGTCGCGTACTTTTTCGTGCACAAGCACATAATCCGGTGCTATGCAGGTTTGTCCGGCATTAACAGTTTTACCCCAGATGATACGTCGGGCAGCCAGTTCTATTTTGGCGGTATGATCCACTACACACGGGCTTTTACCGCCGAGCTCAAGTACAACTGGTATTAGCTGTTTGGCCGCAGCTTTCATCACTTCCTTTCCGACACGTGTTGAGCCTGTAAAAAAAATAAAATCAAAAGCTTCGTCAAGCAATTGTTTGCTCGTTGTTGCATCACCCTGAACAAGTCGGATATAATCCGGATCAAAGTTGGTGTTGATCATTTCATCCAGCACGGCTGAGGTATTACTGCTGTATTCCGAGGGTTTTATCACTACGCAATTACCTGCAGAGATTGCTCCAATCAAGGGCGATATGGCAAGCTGTAACGGATAATTCCAGGGCGAAATGATCAGGTTAACGCCGTAAGGAATATGTTCAATACAACTTTTGGCCGGAAAAGTTGTCAGTGAAGAGCTTACATGTTGAGGCTTAGACCAATACTTCAGTCTGTGAAGGTGTTTTTTTATCTCAACATGCAACAATCCTATTTCTGTGGCATAAGCTTCGAAGGGAGATTTTCCTAAGTCTTTAAAGAGCGCATCAAGTAATTGATCTTCATGATCTTTTAGAAGTTTTTGAAGTAGTTTTAATTGCGATAATCTAAAATTAAGATCAAGCGTTATACCTTGTCTAAAGAAAGCTTTTTGTCCATTTATGGAAATCAATTGGGAGTTCAACTTTTTTGATTGTTGTTGGTCTTAAATAGGGTTAATTTCTCGGGGAATGCAGGCTGATCATCTCAACAATCTGCATATTTTCCAAGGCGCCCGGAAAAAAATCCAGAAACTCCTGATGTCCTTCAAAATCGAATTCAAGTGCTGATTCCAGGTGAAACTGACCCTGAACTTCATTGCGTTGTCTGAAAAAAATGGCTGCCAGTCTGTAGCGCAGTCGATGGTTTGCAGGTTGATGGATAAGGCCAGTTTTCAGGATCTGGGTAGCTTTTTCAAACTGTTGTTGCAGCACATATAGGTTAGCATATTCGATCCAAAGGTCGGGATCATGTGGATCGAGCTCTTCCGCCTTTTTAAAACAATCCACGGCTTTCGAAAACTCTTCCAGCTTAATATGCATATCTGCTTTGATAAGCAAAAATTCAGTGTTGAACTGATCCAGCTCAATAGCACGCTGCATATATTTTATGGCCGATTTTGTATTGCCTTCTTCATCAAAAATCACTCCTATCCCTGCCCAGGGTTCAGCCAGGAACTCATCAATCTGTGTGGCTTTCTGGTAATGTGTCAGTGCATCAGTATATCGATTTTGCTTTTCGAAACATTCGCCAAGCCTGTAATAAACGTTGGCATCCTGTGGATTAATCGTCAGGGCTTCGTGATAGGTTTCGATGGCTTTATCATAATCGTCAATAGCTTCATAGCTCTGCCCGATATTGATGATTGCCATCATGTGTTTTTCATCAATGGCCATAACGTATTCAAAGGCATCAATGGCTTTTTCAAAAAGATCCTGCTGAAAATAAGCCAGTCCGAGATTGAACCAGGCAGCTGTACTATAAGGATTTAATTCTATTTGCTGGTTAAAAAAGCCAATGGCCTGATCCATATCATTCAGCATTTCGAACACCATCCCGATTTCTGAGAGCACTTGCTCGGGTTGTTTCGAAATTTTGAGTGCCTGTTTCAGGAAATCGAGTGCATTTTCAAAGTCGGAAAGATTTTCATATTCAAAGGCGATGGTAGCATAAATATCTTCAAGATCCTCGCTGTCAGCAAGCAATAGTGCTTTTTTATATTCGTTGATGGCTTTGCTAAATTCCATCATCATGCTATACACCGAGCCTTTGGTCATAATCAGGTCGGTGTCGTTGGGTTCGGTCATTTCCAGCTCATTAAGCAGCTCGAGCGATTTGTTAAAGTTTCCTTCGCTTGCCCATTGACGCGCCATTTTCACTTTGATTGAACTATTAAAAGGATGCTGCTGTATGGCCATTTCCACTGCAACGCGTGATTTTTCGTTGTTGTAGGCACTTTGATAGTAATCTATCAGAACTTCAAATTCCTCTGCATCAAAATACACAGGACTTCCATCATGGAGCATTTCTTCGAAGCGGTTAGCCAGAAGTTCTACCTGATAATCATCGTTCCATTGAAAATCTTCGCTCATAATTCTTTTCCAATTCGGGACAAAATTAAGCTAAATATCCCAGAAAAATTTTAAGTGGGTTAAGACTTTCTTTAACTATTTCAAAAATACAGCCAGAAAAGTGATTGAACAAGTGCCCTGGAGTTTTTTTTTAACTGGAAAAACAAGGATTTTGTTGATAACTTATCCCTGTCCACCATAGTGAATTGGTGCTGCAGGTCCTAGTGGTATCCCGAGTAAAACCCAGACGATAAGCAACAAACTCCAAAACACAAAAAAGAAGATGGAATAGGGCAACATGGTAGAAATGAGTGTACCAATACCGGCCTTTTTGTCGTATTTTTCAAAGTAAACGATAATCAGTGCAAAGAAACTCATCATGGGCGAGATGATGTTTGTAACGCTGTCGCCAACGCGGAAAACAGCCTGCGAGAGTTCGGGAGAGAAGCCCAACAGCATAAACATTGGAATAAAAACAGGGCCTAAAATTGCCCATTTGGCTGAGGCACTTCCCATGAACATATTGATAAAACCCGATAGGACAACAAAAAGCAGGAGTAAAGGCACGGTACCCATATTGACCTTATGCAGAAAATGAGCCCCTTCGATGGCAATGATCAAACCCAGGTTGCTCCATTTGAAATACGCCACAAACTGAGCCGCAAAAAACACCAAAACCATAAAGGCTGCCAGTGTCTTAAAGCTTTGAACCATACCTTTTACCACATCAGCATCGTTTTGGAATTTTCTGGTCATAAAGCCATACAATGCACCCAAACTTCCGGCGGCAAAAAACAATAAGGCTATAAACCCTTTGAGCAGCGGCGATCTTAAAATACTATTTTCGGGACCTCTGAAAAATCCGTTTTCGGGTAAGGTTGTTGCCAGGATCAGGATTATCCATCCAAGCATCAGCAGCATGGTATAGCGTAAGGCTTTTTTTTCTTGTTTGCTCAATGGATTTATAGGTTCCTTTTCCACATCACCAGTATATTTCCCCAATCGGGGTTCAACAAATTTATTGGTAACCCAGGTGCCCAAAAAAGCAATCAAAAAGGTTGACACAGACATAAAGTAATAGTTTGCTGTTGGCAGCACATAATAGTCCGGATCGAGGATTCGGGCTGACTCTGTGGATAAACCGGCAAGCAAAGGATCGATAGTTCCGATCATCAGATTGGCCGAAAAACCTCCTGAAACACCTGCAAAAGCTGCCGCCATGCCCGCAATAGGATGCCTGCCAACGGCATGAAAGATGATTCCCGCCATAGGGATGATGAGCACATAACCCAGGTCAGAAGCCACATTCGAAAGTGTTCCTGATAGCACCAATACAAAAGTCAGGAGTGAGGATGGTGCTTTGAGTACCAGTAATCTGATGGCAGCACCCACCAATCCACTGCTTTCCGCAATGCCAATACCCAAAAGGGCTACCATTACAATGCCGAGGGGAGCAAAACCAGTATAGTTATCTACCATATCCAGAAAAATACGATGCACACCATCTTTCGATAGCAGATTTACAATTTGCACCTGCTCATCGGTAGCCGGATGAACCGCCACCCATCCAAGGTAATGACCGATCCATGAAATTATCAATACAAGTATGGCCAACAAAGCAAAAATACTTGCCGGATGGGGTAGGGCATTTCCACCTACTTCAACAAAATGCAGAAAACGATCGAAAAAACTTTTTTTGGGAGGCGCTGAAGAATGCGTCATGTGTTGATCTATTTTGTTTTAGTGAGCGAAGATAATATTTTGGATAGAAAGTGTGATAATTTAATGTGTTGCGAAGCTTCCTTTTGCTTGCTAATACCTATCTTTGCACTCCAACTAAGCCTGCAAAATATGACATTGATCAAATCAATTTCCGGCATCCGGGGAACCATTGGAGGCAAACCCGGAGAAGCACTCACCCCTTTAGATATTGTAAAATTTACTGCTGCATTTGTAACTCTCATTCGTAAAGAAAGATTGAAAGAACAACTGGTTTTAGTGGTTGGCCGCGATGCCCGGCTTTCGGGATTTATGGTTAACCAGCTGGTATGTGGTAACTTACAGGCAATGGGTGTTAAAGTGATTGATATCGGACTGAGTACTACCCCAACGGTTGAGCTTGCTGTTCCGGCTCTGCGGGCTGATGGCGGAATCATCCTTACAGCAAGTCATAATCCGGCACAGTGGAATGCTTTAAAACTGCTGAATCATAAAGGAGAGTTTATCTCAGCAGTAGAAGGAGCATGGCTGCTTGAACAGGCAGACCAGGAAGAATTTTGTTTTGCATCCATCGAAAAGATCGGTTCCTATGAAAGACAGGATTGCTGGATCGAAAAGCATATCCGGATGGTTTGCGACTTGCCACTTGTTGATAGGGATGCCATAAAAAATGCAGGGTTCAGTGTGGCTGTGGATGCTGTAAACTCTACTGGCGGACTGGCAATTCCTGCATTGCTGCAGGCGCTTGGAGTGGAGGTAATTTACCCTTTGTATTGCGAACCTGATGGTAATTTTCCGCACAATCCCGAGCCTTTGGCAGAGCATCTCACAGCGATAGCTTCACTGGTAAAAGAAAAGAAAGCAAGTTTAGGCTTTGTGGTAGATCCGGATGTGGACCGGCTGGCCATTGTGGATGAGAACGGACAGATGTTTGGTGAGGAATATACCCTCGTTGCAGTGGCGGATTATGTGTTGCAACAGCAAGCTGGAAGCACGGTGAGCAATCTTTCGTCCTCACGGGCTTTGCGTGACGTGACCCGCAAGCATGGCGGACAATATCAGGCTTCGGCAGTAGGTGAGGTGAATGTGGTGGAGCTGATGAAGCAAACAAATGCCATCATTGGAGGCGAAGGCAATGGCGGTGTGATATTTCCTGAATTGCATTATGGAAGGGATGCCTTGGTTGGCGTGGCTTTGTTTTTGACCCATTTGGCCAAAAGCGGCAAAAGTTGTTCAGCCTTGCGTGCCACCTATCCTGTTTATCATATGTCGAAAAATAAGATACAGCTTGATGCCAAAACCGATGTGGATACCTTATTGAAAATGCTTGCCGGGCATTATTCCGATGAGGAAATCAGCACGATAGACGGATTGAAAATAGACTTTGAGCATGGTTGGGTGCATCTGCGTAAATCTAATACTGAACCCATCATCAGAATTTATTCGGAAGCCGAAACAGCAGAGCAGGCTGATGCTCTGGCTCATCGTATGATTGAAACTGCACAGCAAATGATAGCGGGTTTGTCATAAGGTTTTGTTTTTTGGGGAATATTACTAAATTCGCAAGACGAAAATCGTAATCGCATGGCAAAAAGTTCCAAATCTGCCAAACGGCGGCGCAGGAAGTTTAAAACAATCACTTTTAAACTTACCGAAGGGCAGTATCGCTCACTTACGAATTACTGCAAAGCCCGAAAGACAACACCTATCAAACTGATTAAGCGTAATATAGGGAGGTTTATCACCGCTTATACTTATGATGTGCCACCCGATTTTTATGTTACCGAAAATCAACTGGAGTTATTTCGTGAGGAATAAATTAATCTAAAGATGAAAAGTTGTCCGATTGAGTATTGATCTGCTTAACGTAACTTCATCTGCATATTCCAGTGCATCACCAATGGCTATGCCTTTTGAAATGGTAGTGACTTTACCTTTAAAATCATGCAATTGTTTAAAGATGTAGTAGTTAGTTGTGTCGCCCTCTATGGTTGCCGGCAAGGCGAGGATGATTTCATTAAACTGTTCCACATGAGTGCGTTGTATCAGGCTGTCGATATGAAGGTCAGTGGGGCTGATGCCTTCAACCGGACTGATCACACCACCCAGCACATGATACAAGCCATTAAAAGTGGCCGTACGTTCAATGGCCAACACATCGCGCAGGTCAGCCACTACACACAGGCTGTTTTCGTCGCGGCGCGGGTTGGCACAGATGGCACAAACAGGAGTGTCGCTGATGTTATGGCAGCGTTCGCAAAGCAGGATACGAGAACGCATCTGCGTGATTGCCTGGGCCAGAGCTTCCGTTTTGGCAGGCTCTTCGCGCAGCAGATGCAAGGCCAAACGCAAGGCCGTTTTTTTGCCGATGCCGGGCAAACGGGATAACTCATTCACGGCATTTTCGAGGAGTACAGAGGAATATTCAGACACAGATAAGCTTTTTGGCAAAAATACGTTATTTCAACTAAGCAAGCTACAACAGTATGATGATGAAATTGAAAACAGTTCGAATTAAATCTTTTCTGACCAAGTTGATTTTACTTTCCGTTTTTGGATGGATAATTCCGCAACTTGCACTCGCACAGGAAATGCTTAATCTGTCCGACGAAAACGGAAAAAAAACCGGCCTTTGGAAAGGCTTTTATCAGGACGGAAGTCTGCGCTACGAAGGCAGTTTTTTAAACGACAGGCCACAAGGTATTTTCAGATATTATGATGAATCCGGCAGATTAAAAGCTACCAACAGCTTTGACCATACCGGCCGAAAAGCCTGGCACCGGGCATTTGATTCTACAGGGTTTCTGCTGGCAGAGGGCATTTACCTTAATCAGAAAAAGGATAGTGTATGGACGTATTACAGTGCGGCTGACAGTGCTGTTATTGCCCGTGAAGCCTACCAGTTTGATCAAAAACATGGCCTTTCGGTAACTTATTATCCGCAGTCTGGCCAGCCAGCCGAAGAATTATTTTACGAAAATGGAAAACTACAAGGTGTTTGGAATAAATACTTTGATGATGGAACCCTTATGACTTCAGGTTTTTATGAAAATGACAAATTGAACGGCCCTTTTACTACCTATCATCCTAATGGCCAAGTCAGTATTAGCGGACAATATGAGAATGATCTGCAATATGGAATTTGGGAGTTTTTTGATGAAGACGGTAATCTGATCAATACAGAGAAATATAAGATCAGAGAATAAGTTATGGATTGATTTCAGCGCTGGAATCCAGATTTTATTGGTAGGAGGTTTCACCCTTATCCGGTGATATTTTCTTTAGAACAGTCAATTGATAAATCTAATTTCAATTGTTATTTGATTATTATTCCTGAGATAATAATATAATTAACCATTAATTTTCAAGGACGGTCAGGCCAAATAAAAACCGGCCTTACATTCGTTAAATTCAGGATAATTCACAACAGGCGATTTAATACGGTATTGAAAGTCAATAATGTTTTATGAGTATCACGAATCATGAATAATACTATAATAATTTTCTTTGTTTGTCCTGTCCCAAAAGGGGGCAAAGTAAATCAATCACTCACGCTCTATTTGCAGGGATAAATTATTGATATTTGGTTAAATACTAAAATTATGTTCATCAATCCCGACAAGCAATTATTATTTTAAACAGCAGGCTTGAAACGGCTAACTTGATGAAAACTGAATCTGCCTCGTTGATTGAATTAAGCACAAATTGTTAAATTTGGACTGGCTAATGAAAATGATTTTTTCTTAACTTACATGATTCACAATGAATTGGTGATGTTATTAATGAGATAAAGTGTAAGATAAATGAACATTAAAATACTATTCAGGGATATCCGATTCTGGATATTTTTCTTTTTTGTGATCAGATTGATTGGAATTACAGATCCACCCCTGGAAATAGGCCACAATTGGCGACAGTCTACTGTTACGATGGTTGCCAGAAACTTTTTGGAAGTTGATAACAATATATTTTTCCCGAGAATTGATATTGCCGGCGAAAAAACCGGAATAACGGGCATGGAGTTTCCCTTATTTAATTATTTGATTTATCTGGTAGCCAAGATTTTTGGTTATCAACACTGGTATGGCCGGCTCATCAATTTATTGGTGTCATGTGTCGGGCTTTGGTTCTTTTACAAACTGACGGGTAAATATTTTACCAGACAAACGGCATTTAATGCTACCATCATTTTAACTGTTTCCATCTGGTTTCAGTTTTCCCGAAAAATAATGCCTGACACTTTCTCAATGTCGTTGATCCTTGCAAGTATCTATTATGGAAGCAATTATTTAGACAACACATCCCGAAAATATGCCTTGATCCATTTGATTTTTTATGGGTTCCTGATGATGCTGGGAACTTTATCAAAACTTCCTTCTGCTTTTCTGCTCGTAGTTTTTGCTGTTTTTGTTTTCAATCGCGGCATTCCTGTAAAAAGAAAAATTGTCTTTTTTGTTGTTTCATTCATAGGCCTTTTGCCTGTTGTGCTTTGGTATTATTATTGGGTTCCTTATCTGGTAGAAGAATTTGGATTTTTGCACTTTTTTATGGGTAAAAGTATTAGTCAGGGTTTTGGAGAGATTTTTCAAAACCTGAATGAAACACTTGAGAAGTTTTACGAAACAGCCATAAAATTCATTGCATTTGCGCTGTTTATCTATGGGCTGGCCTTGTCATTTGTAAAAAACGACCGTAAGATTTATTTGATTTTTATTTTGACATTTATAAGCTTTTTAATAATAATATTTAAAGCTGGGCATACCTTTGCCTATCATAGTTATTATATCGTTCCTTTTGTTCCGGTAATGGCCTTAATAGCAGGGTACGGACTTTCGTCCATAAGGAATTCAAAGCTTGCGATAATCCTTCTGATTGCCTTGTCCGTTGAAGGTATTGCCAATCAGCAACATGATTTTAGAATCAAAGATAAGGATAAAGAATTGCTGAGTCTTGAAGATGACCTTAACAAAGTATCGTTGCCGGACGATTTGATCTTGATAAATAGTGGTGAGTACCCCACCCCGATGTATTTTGCTCATCGAAAAGGATGGGTCAATAGCAACGAACAAATTAGAGACACGAATTATATTGAATCTCTAAAGGATAAAGGCTTGAAATTTGTAGTAATCCTAAAGAAGAGTTTTGGAAACGAGATATCTTTATCAAGTTATAAAAAAGTGTTTGAAAATGAGGATTACTGCATTTATGAATTGTAAGTCGTCGGCTAAATATTGGCTTATACTATATGATTTCGATTGATTTTATCGGAAGCCTCCGGTAATTAATGCCTAATTACTTCATCAACACAGCCAGTTTTCTGCTTGCCGGAAACTGCTCCATCAGGGTTTTGAGTAGCACAGTAATGGGTATTGAGAGGATCAATCCAGGAACACCCCACAGATAACCCCAAAACATCAGCATAACCAGCACCGTTATCACATTGATGGAAAAGGATTTGCCCATCAGCACCGGCTCAAGCACCGATCCAAAAAGCAGCTGCACTCCCGTATATAAGAGACTTACAAGTAAAATTGTTCCGGGTGATTCAAGTTCGATAAAGGCAAACAGGGCTGCCAGCACAGTGGCTATCACCGATCCAATCATTTGAACGAAATTGATGGCAAAGGCAAACACTGCCCAGAAAAGCGGAAAGCTGATACCAAAACTCCAGGCAATCAAGCCAAAACCCAGCCCTGTAAAAAAACTCATCAGAAACTTCACTTTTAAAAACTTCACGATACTGCGCTCAATGGCCAAATACGTCTTGATGGTCTGTGTGCGCCTTAGCAAGAGCGATTCATGCATCAGCAGTTTGAAGTTGAATGTGCCCGCCAATATCAAAACAAGAAAGAAAAGCGTCATCAGCAGCGTGACCAGCGTCTGCTGAAAAAACATAAAGGTATCTCCAAAATTCTGGTAAAGCTTCTCGTTGATTTGCGGGTTCATCAAAATGCTTTTTATGGTGCTCTCGCCCTCAACAGTTTGAAAACCCAGCAACTCAGCATGGGGTAAAACCAGATCGCCGATTTTGTCGTCGAGTTTGTAGTAAAGGATTTCCTTACCTGCCATGATTTCGTTTCCGGTGCGGCTGATCAGCTTAACAGCGCCATAAAAGGTGCCGGCAATGATCAGGATAACCGCTGCAAGTGCCAGTATCCGGTGAAGCCCTCTTTTGTGCATCCAACGCAGCATGGGGATAAACAACAACGAAATAAAGAACGCAAACATCAAGGGGGCAAAGATGAAATGCAGCTCCTTAAGGATATAAAAAACCAGGGGGATGGCCAATACCAGCAGGAGTTTGTTTGTTGTACTCTGATCTTTGAGACGCATTGACGATTTACTTTTTAAAATGAATGCAGGTAAAAACAGATTTATTTTCTGATCTTAATAACACTCCATCTCCGGAAAAGTTTGTTTCACTTTCTGAATCGTGAGTGCAGCCTTTAAACTGCTTTCTGATTGATCGTTACGTGATAAACGGGCATCCACCTGCATAAAAAGTTTGTCACGGCCTGTGTTTTCGCGATGTAGCAGATAAGCTCTTTCGGCCTCAATATTAGCTTCGGTCATCAGCACAGGTATCGTTTTAGTAGCTTCGCAAAAGCTCAAACTGGCAGCATCGGCAAACCAGCGATAAGCTCCTGTAATCTCAAAACTAAGCCTGGCAGCACTGTCAGAAGATATTTCGGAGAGGAGGAATTTCTTTTCTTTCAGGATGGATTCACCAGCGTTATTTAAAACCTCCAATTGTCTGCCGGACCATCTGGACAACAAACGGCTCTCGTTGCCTCCATCAAGCAGCAACTGTTCGTTTTTGAATTGCCAGTTTCCGGCATTAGCCTGCCATTGTGTTTCGTCGTTTACACGTTTCAGCAGCAGGAAGAGGCTGTCGGGTAGCAGCATCACAACCGTGTGCATGGATTCCTGATCTGAAAAAATGTATGAACCACTGAAATAGTGACCGTTACCATTAAAAACAAAACTTTCTGTTTCCTGTCTTGAAGCTTGCGGTGTGCAGGAGATAAACAGGGAAAGCAGTGCAGCGAATAGCAAAATTAAGGGTTTCATTTTTGGGATTTCTTGGGTGATAGATTAAGGAAATAAATGATCAAAGGTAAAAACGTGACCGCCAGTATCGCGGGCATCAGCCAGACCAACATTCCGGAAGCTTCTTCCTGCCTGGCACTTTGATACATGGCGAAGGTGATAAACAGAAAAATCAGTAATATGCTGATCTTGAGCCAACGAATCAAACGCATTGCCAAACGGTACTGAAACTCCCGGTTTTCTGCTGTGATTTTTATTGGGTAGTTAAAGATATGGGGAAATTTATTGAGCCATGTCAGCCCAACAAAGGTCATTGTTCCAATCAGTTGTAAAACCATTAGAGTGATTTTATTTCCATAGCCATCGGGCTGGCCTTTTACATTAAAGTGAACGGCAATTTCCTCCGGACTTTCAACATAAGCCCACAGGGCAAAGATCCAGCCGGCAAGCAATAACAAATAACCAAACCATTCAATTTGTATGTCCCCAGATGTAGGTTTTGGACAGAATTTGGGTTGACTATTCATGATCCTGATTAATAATCCTGAGGAATTTCTTCGGTCAGCTCACCCGCTTCATAAACTCTAATTAGGCTGAGTTTGCCTTCATAATTGAAAAACTCTTCCTTTCCGTGTTTTTTATTGTCTTTGTAACGGGTAATCATACTCACGACCCCGTTTTCGTGATAGGCTTTTTGAATGCCGGTTCCCATCTCAAAATCAGCCTTGGCAGCCATATTGCCATCAGCATGAAAGTAGAACCAGGTGCCATCCATCATGCCGTTGGAATAAGCTCCTTCTATCATGGTTTTTCCATTTTCATACCATCTGTAATAGGGGCCGTGCAGGGTGTCGTTTTGGTAATATTCACTGATCACTTTTTTGCCTTCAATGCTATATATCAGAAAAACACTGTCGAGCGAATTATCTTTGTAAAACGCCTCAGATTGCAGTTGACCGTTCTCGTGCCAGCGGGTCATTTTCCCGTTTAGCTGATTATTTTCATAATAGGCTGTCATCTGCGGGATGCCGTTCTCGTAGTACCATTTGCAATCACCATGAAGCAGTTCGTCCTTGTAGCTTAACTCTGATTTCAATTTTCCGTTTTCCCAATAGGAAGATTTAGGGCCTGATTCACAGCCGGTAAACACGAAAAGCAAAATTGTCAGAGAAGCAAAAATCACATTTTTCATCGGTCACCTTTTTTGATTGAGGAAGTAAGCATTTGGGATGGGTTCCCGCCGAAAATGTTTGTATTGATAAATATTCCAATAGCTGTTTTCGTAGCCTTTTTCCGGCTGGCTGCTGTTCAGGAAAAACTGTGTTTGCAATAAAGGTATTTGAAATTGCGAGATGCAGGGCATTGGTCTGGGCCCCAAATATTTTAGTGCATTCAGAAAATACCAGCCCATATCAAAAGCTTCAAAGGCATAGTTGTCCGGCTCCGAAGCATATCGTTTCCGGTACTGATTGATAAACATCTGGGTGTAATAATCCGAATAATTGATGTAATTGGAAGTGAAGTAAATGGCCTTCATCTTCATGAGGTTTTCATTGAACAGCTGATCAAACTGTTCCCATTCGGGCAGGCCGATCATCGTGAGGCTGAAAGTATCCGCCACCTTATTGAATTTGTTTACAAATTCGGTTGCAAACACATTGTTGTCGGAGAGCACGATCACAACATTTTCGCGCACTGCAGAGGCCTGATTTCTGAAAGTTCGCACGCTGTCGATGGCATAGATCATGGTAGATACCGGATTAGGCAATACAATGGAGTCGAGTGGGTTCGATTCAATGTCAGCGGTATAAAAAGTATGACCTTCGATGGAGATAAAGGGTACAAGTTGGTCCTTTAGATCCATCTTCCGGCTCCGTTCTTTGATAAGCTGCAAAATATCATGCTTCGGTATGCTTACCTGATTTGGCACGACGGCATTGATTTTTTCGCGAATTGCAGTCATCTCACGCGATTGCGTAAATTGGTGTGCCTGGTAGAGAAAGATTTTGGCATTGCTGTATTTGGTCCGGAGCAATTCGGCCAGCTGTGTGTATTGTTCTTCTTCAGATGGCTTAAGTTTGATCACGGCCGGATTGTTCATCACAATCTCGTTGCGTTGTGCAAAAGGGTTCACAATCGGTATCTGCTGGCTCAGGGCAAAAGGAGCTACCACGTCAAAAGCCTTGCTAAAAAGTGGCCCGATGATCAGATGAGCTTCACACAAAAACGGATCAGCAAGGGCTGCATTGGCTTTATTCACCGAGTTATCAACATCAAACGACTTTACTACCAGCTTCATGCCTTGCGAACGGGCCATGGAATCAGCTGCCAGTATAAAGCCCCGATAGAAGCTCAGGAATGAAAAAGCTTTTTGACTTTTTAATAACTCAGGATCAGCATTTTGCGCAGATTCTTTAAGCAGTTGTCTGGCCTCATCAAGATATAGCGGCAGTAAGAGTGCTACTTTAAATTCAAAGTCTGAGTAATCTCTGTCCCTAAAACAGTCAAGCGCTGCAAAAGGCTGTTCGGGTTCTGTTTCTTCTACTTCAATCACTTCAGGTGTTTCAATGGGTTCGGGCTGCACAGGTGATATTTCAACATGATCCAGCAAGGGTATCTTAAGGGTTTGGCCTGGATAAACTTTTCGTCCTACTCCCGGGTTGAGCGCATAAATTTCCTCTGATTCCACTTCAAAATCGCGGGCCAGATGCTTGGTTCGCTGGCTGCTTTTTACTTCGAAAAGTACAAAAGGTTCAGTTATTTTTTTTTTAGGCAACACTATTTTTTGACCAATATTGATGGTTGTGGCAAGGCCGGGATTAAGTTTTTTTATCTCATCAATACTTACTGCGTAATTGCGCGAAATCCGATAGAGTGTTTCTCCTTTTTTCACGATATGCGTGATGGTTGTATCTGCTTTTTGCGGGTTTGAAATAGCTTGTTCAGCTTGCGCAGGCTTTTGTGGAATCAACAATACCTGGCCGGCCTTCACTCCATTGGCGATACCCGGATTGGCCGTAACCAGGTTGTCCATCGGTATTTGTAGGCTGCGCGAAATGCTGTATAAGGTTTCACCGGGCTTTACAACATATTGCATTCCTGAAGTAAGAATCTGCTTGTCTGCTTGTGATGTTGATGGATTGGTTGCTTCCGGTTCACTTACTGCAAAAGGTTCGACCATCTTTGGCTGACGACTGTCATCTTGTGGTGCGATCTGTGTTACGGAGATGGGTC
Source organism: Bacteroidales bacterium (assembly GCA_028704385.1). Lineage (GTDB taxonomy): Bacteria > Bacteroidota > Bacteroidia > Bacteroidales > F082 > UBA5536. The sequence continues at coordinate 61,871 of JAQVLA010000015.1, forward strand.
TGTCCTGTTCAGGCTTTACACTTTCTGTGAGGAAGCTTGATTGTGCCTTGGTGTTTGCATCGTTTGTTCTCGAAGCAGGATTGAAGGGGTCAAAATCAGAGCGCAGGAAACGCTGTTCATTGGTCACCGGTGGTCTTTTTTCTTTGGGCGTGATAGGCACCAACACATACTCACCTTCTTCAATGGGCTCTTTCATGCCCGGATTGGCAAGTCGTATATTATTCACCGGCACAAGGTAAATATCTGCAATATAGCTGAAAGTCTCATTACGGCCGGCTACATGATATATGGTTTCGTAATCTCTTGCAATATCGGGCAGGTTTTCCGGCGAATCATCATTTGTTGATACACTAACAGATACTTCTTGTTTGTTAGGATAGCTATCTTCAGCAAGTTTATTCCCGGCTGGTATCCGGATCACCTGATTTGCCCGCAGTGAGTTTGTGACTGTTGGATTGGCTTGTTCAATTAGCTTAAGGTCAACATTGTAGGCTTTGCTAATGCTGTAAAGTGTTTGTTTGGGCTGTACGGTATGTAAATAATAGCTCATACCATTGTACTGTTCAATCACAGACGATTTTGTGACCGTAGTTTGTGCACCGGCAAAGCAACAGGGTAGCAGGATGTTTGCAGATATCAGGATGATGATGAGTTTGATCAAAATACCGTATTGTTTCATTTTATCATGTGCTGATTGAACATAAGTTATTCCCATTCAATTGTGGCAGGTGGCTTGGAGCTGATGTCGTAAACCACTCTGTTTACGCCTTTTACTTTGTTGATGATTTCGTTTGAAACGGCAGCCAGAAATTCGTAGGGCAGGTGCGACCAGTCCGCCGTCATGCCATCGGTAGAGCTTACGGCACGCAGGGCTACCACATTTTCGTAGGTACGTTCATCGCCCATCACACCAACCGATTGAACGGGCAACAAAATGGCAGCTGCCTGCCATACTTTATCATAAAGCTGGTGTTTGATCAGGCTTTCCACGTAGATGTCGTCCACATCCTGAAGGATTCGGACTTTTTCGGCAGTGATATCGCCCAGGATTCGAATCCCCAGTCCGGGACCCGGAAATGGATGGCGTTCGATGATGAAAGCTGGTAACCCAAGCTGACGGCCTATAATACGTACCTCATCCTTGAACAGTGTATTGAGCGGCTCTACCACTTTCAATTTCATAAAATCGGGCAGGCCTCCAACATTGTGATGTGATTTGATAGTTGCCGAGGGCCCGTTCACCGAGACAGATTCAATCACATCGGGATAAATAGTTCCTTGCCCCAGCCATTTCACATCCTGAAGCAGATGCGCTTCTTCATCAAAAACCTCTATAAAAGTGTTGCCGATGATCTTTCTTTTCTGCTCTGGCTCTTTCACGCCTCTTAGTGCATTCAGAAAACGTGATTTGGCATCTACTCCCTTAACGTTCAGCCCCAGATCGCGGTATGAGTGGATCACTTTTTCAAATTCGTTTTTCCGCAGCAGTCCGTTGTCAACGAAAATACAATACAGGTTTTTTCCGATGGCTTTATGTAATAACATGGCTGCAACTGATGAATCGACACCACCACTCAGACCAAGCACTACTTTGTCGCTGCCCAGCTGTTCGCTGAGTTGCTTTACCTGTGTTTCGATATATGAATCCGGGGTCCAGCTTTGCTCACAGCCGCAGATATCCACAACGAAGTTTTTGAGCAAAGTCATGCCTTCTGTGGAATGATATACTTCGGGATGGAATTGAATGCCAAAGCTTTTCTCGCCTTTGATCTGATAACCACCCACCTGCACATCGTTTGTAGAGGCGATGATTTCAAAATCGGAAGGCAGATTCAGTATGGTGTCGCCATGTGACATCCATACCTGACTCCCGTTTTGCATACTGTTGACCAGCGCACAATTCTGATCAATAAAGCTGAGTCTGGCGCGGCCGTACTCGCGAATTTTGCTGGGTTCAACCAGTCCGCCATCGGCCTGTGCCAGGTATTGTGCGCCATAACAAACCCCGAGCAAAGGTATTTTTCCGCGAATGCCGGACAGATCCGGCACCGGAGCATCTTTATCACGCACCGAAAAAGGGCTTCCCGAAAGGATCACACCTTTTACATTGGCATCAAGAGTTGGGATTTTATTGAAAGGATGGATTTCGCAATACACATTAAGTTCGCGTACTCTTCTGGCTATCAGCTGTGTGTATTGCGAACCAAAATCGAGAATCAAAATGCTTTCCTGCATATGGTTTAGGTGATATTATTCTGCAAATTAACTCAAAATGAAGCTATCAGTCAAGGATTGTTTTTCCATTTGGGCAGATTGCTAAAGAGCTAACGCAGAATAGCCGGTTTTCTGATAATTGATTTTGTATTTTTTGAATAGCTCGCTTAATAGTCAGATAGTAATTGCTGATCTTTTTATGAATGACTCGTCCTAAAAATTGTTTACTTTTTATTTCTAGATTTTTTAGGAAGTGACAGATTGAAGATGTTTGAGTGTGAGTAATGAGCAAGAGGGATTTCCTGTATGCTCACTACTCTTGCACTTGCTTTGTTTATTTCTGTGTCAGGTTTTTTATCATTGAAAACAGCATTCTGGACAGTTCATCCAGGTCATTGTAAAAGATGATGAAGTCGTCTTGTTCTATTGCCTGAATATCTTTCAAATAGTCAAAAATTGCAACACATTCGAAGACGGAGCCGCGGGCAATAATATAAAAGTTTCGTTTGTCTGCTTTCGAGAATCTTCCGGAACCCTCTGCAATATTGAGCATTATGCTGAACGAGGCTCTTCTCAACTGATCGTTAGTTGTCCTGTCCGACTTTTTTGATTTTAAAAATAAACTGACTTTTTTATTGAATTGTTTTGCTTTATGATAAACATCAAGTTTTTCAAAATCAAACATATATTTGGAGTTAGTTGGTTTTTCAATCAGAAAGGGAAGTAATTAACTGAAAAATAGTGAGTAATTAAGATGTTTGAGTGTGAGTAATTAAGATGTTTGAGTGTGAGTTATGAGCAAGAGGGATTTCCTGTATGCTCACTACTCTAGCTCTTGCTATGTTTATTTCTGTGTCAGGTTTTTTATCATTGAAAACAGCATTCTGGACAGTTCATCCAGGTCATTGTAAAAGGTGATGAAGTCGTCTTGTTCTATTGCCTGAATATCTTTCAAATAGTCAAAAATTGCTACACATTCGAAGACGGAGCCGCGGGCAATAATATAAAAGTTTCGTTTGTCTGCTTTCGAGAATCTTCCGGAACCCTCTGCAATATTGAGCATTATGCTGAACGAGGCTCTTCTCAACTGATCGTTCGTTGTCCTGTCCGACTTTTTTGATTTTAAAAATAAACTGACTTTTTTATTGAATTGTTTTGCTTTATGATAAACATCAAGTTTTTCAAAATCAAACATATATTTGGAGTTAGTTGGTTTTTCAATCAGAAAGGGAAGTAATTAACTGAAAAATTGTGAGTAATTAAGATGTTTGAGTGTGAGTAATGAGCAAGAAGGATTTCCTGTATGCTCACTACTCTTGCTCTTGCTGTTTTGTGGAGCTGCAGGGAAACGCCATTTATTATTTTAATTCACTATTATTCAGATTGTTGTATTTTGTCTATCATGTATTTTTATTGGTTATTGCAGGGCATTCTGTCTGATAAGTCCCAGGTCAAACATTAAGAACATCATCTTCGCCTGAAGCCTGTCTTTGCGCTTGTTTGGCAGTTCAATAAGGTAGTTTCTGACATCTTCAAGCATGTATCTACGACGATTTGCTGCAGGCAGCAAAACGTAAGCTAGTGCCAGACAAATAGCACCATCATTCAGAGGGAAATGTAAAATACGTCTGTAATGTTTTAGCACTTGTAGATTAATTCCATCTATTATAATTCTGTAATGCCCTTTCTTGTAATCCCTTACCTGTTCAGTTCGTATTCTGGTTGCTTCGGTTGTAACGTCTCTAAAACCATATTCGATGAGTAGTTTATGATAGCCTTGCATCGTTAATCCTTCCAGACTATTCCTTGTTTACGGCTTTACTTTCCAAACGACCAATCTCCCTGTTTAATCGCTCTATTTCCTTGTCTTTTTTATCTATGATTTCTCTCAATATCTGATTTTCGTACTTTACTTTGTCAAGTGATTTGCTCTTGTTTTTAGAATGACCAGTAGGATTTTCTACGCTTGATGCTTCTTCAAACTCGAAGTAAGTGACAGGCACATTAAAATAATCGGCAAGTTTTTGCAAATCTTTCTCATTGAATGTGCCTACAGTCATTTTATGGTAATAGCCTTGTCTTGTTACTCCTAAGACGTCAGCAATCTCCTGAATTTTTGTGTCGTGCTTTTCTATAAGCTTAGCCAAACCGTATGCGTACATATGTCAGATAGTTAGAATTAGTTTTTAAAAAATGTAAAATAAATGTAAAGTAAAACTTGACTTTTAACTTTACATTGTTTTACATTTGCAGTGTAAAAGATACAACAAAATTGAATCATAATGCAAGCAAAAAAGGCTAAACGTTTAAAAATGAGCTTCAAAGACTATTACAGCAAGCTTGATCAAATACAGAGTGAGATCAGAGATGAAATCGTTGCTGAACTTGACATCAGTACTAAAACATTCTACAACCGTATGAATAAGGATTCCTGGACAAAGCTTGAAAGGGCTGCCATCGACAGAATCATTCAGAATCATATCAGCAAGTTAACTTCTAAAACCTTGCAACATGTTTGAGATTTACTGGAATCAGGCTAAAACGATGTTGCTGGTTGAAGAAATAGAGGCTGGCCAGGTTACCCGTATGGATGAAATGCCCCCCGAGTGGATCCAGCGTATGGATGCTGCTATTGCTGAAAATCGTCCGTTTCAGTATAAAGCGCTTTGTCTCGATTGTGGCCATGGCCCACAACATGCTTATTGCCGTGTGTTTCAGTTTTGCGCCTGCAACTTCAGCTTACAGGATGGCCGTCCTGATGTTGATGATGATTTTAATTTTATCACTGAGCGCGTGCCTTGCCCCCTGAGACATAAATGCGAGCTCAATTATTGCGCTTTTGAAAGCCAGCTCTCAAAGCGTGAATTGGATGTTGTGAAGCTGTTTGCTGCCGGGTTTAATGAAAATTCAATTGCCGGACAGCTGTATATTTCTCCGGCTACGGTTCACAACCACATCACTAAAATATATAGCAAGCTAGGGCTCACTGGTAGCGATCATCCAGATCGGCTGCTGGTGAGCTTCGCCTATAACAACAAATTAATTTAATGTTTAATCGCGTCCCCACGCTCTTTAAAACCTAATGTTATGTCATCAAAAATTAGAAAATTCTGTGTTTACTGGTCGATCCTTACCGGTGATAAGGAGTACCCAAACCAAATGGTAGTGCAAGCTTCGAGTAAATCGAAAGCCAGAAACGAGATTAAAAGGATGCTTGTTACTGACGAAAAGTGTGTAATCACAAAAGTGGAGGCAATATGACACAGACGTTTCATATTGTCCACACAGGGGATCAATACCTGGTGAACGGAAAAACAGTAAAAGCCTTTCAGCTTAATATTCCTGATAACGGGCTTAACCAGCCCGAAAAGGAAGCACTGAAACGCTTTGTTGATCGTAAACCTAAAGTTCAATCTTCAATCTACACGCTATGATTACCACCACGCAAAAACCCAAATTTGGCCGCTTGCTTTGGATTGAAAATGGCACCGGCCGCGAGGTGCTTGTAACAATTGGTGATTTCAGATTTTTAGGATGGCAAAAAAGCATTCTTAAATCTGATCCTCAGTATGCAAACGGCACCTTTAAACTGGTGTATTGGCACAAAGAGCGATGATCGCTCTTACGGATTTCTGCGACAAAACCTGTTACCGAAACCGTAAACTAGCACGTAAATACGCCAAGATTTTAGGCAAAAAGTATGGTATAAAAACATACACCTACTACTGCCCGGCGTGCGATGCTTACCACATTACAAAAATGTCGCGCACTCATTTCAAAGAATTATCAACCCAAAAAATGGAAACCATGAAAGTAATCGTAACACCAGATGAGTTTGGCAAAATGACTGCCTCTGAAATTGTGCAGCTGATGGAAAAACATAAATCCTATGCCATCCATCGCAATGAAGAAACCCGCGAAAGCCTGATCTATGATCGTAATGCCGCAAAGAAAAAGGAGGCTAAATCATGAAAGAACATCCAATTTTATTTAGCACCGAAATGGTGAGAGCTATTTTATCACACCGAAAAACACAAACCAGGCGATTAGTTAAAAATGTTCCTATACATTTTAATTTAAAGGCCATGTATGAACACAGTCCTGCTTATATTCATTCTCAATGCTCCTTCGGCCGGCCAGGTGATCTGCTTTGGGTAAGAGAAAGTTTTAATTGGATAGATGAAGAAAAAACCAGGGTTAATTACAAAGCCCAGTACACTTATCCAGAATATCATAAATGGAAACCATCCATACACATGCCAAAATTAGCCGCCCGTATCTGGCTTGAAATAACTGATGTGCGTGTTGAGCGTTTGCAGGATATTTCTGATGAAGATGCTATTGCTGAAGGTATTGAAACATTTCATTCTGGTCCTTACAATGAAATGCGTTATCGCGACTATTTTGATGGAAAACGTCGATCTAAATACTTTGATCAGTTTCCTGAAATGAAAAAGCAAACGGGTTTTGGTTCAATGCCGTGGCCTGATTGGCGTTATCCTGTTACCTCCTTTTCATCACTTTGGCAATCAATACATGGTAAAGATTCCTGGGATGCCAACCCTTGGGTGTGGGTGATTTCATTCAAAGTGCTTTCAACAACAGGCAAACCTCAAAATCTACAAGCATGAGCAAGATATTGGAATTAGCAAAAAAGCTTCATGCTTTAGCAGAACGAGGTGAGAACCACGAACGTGAAAATGCAGCTGACAAACTTCAGCGCCTTATGGATAAGTATAACATTTCATTTGATGATATTGATTCTGACAAGCTTCAGGAATTTGAATTGTTGTATCCTGGTATTGACAAAAAATTTGTAGTACAAATTATTGCCAATGTGTGTGGTAAAAAAGTGCCGCTGTGGTCAGATGGCACAAAAAGAAAAGCTTTTCTTATCGAATGTTCTCATACTGATTTCCTGCTCATTCAGGCCAAGATTGAATTCTTCTGGAAGGTTTATCAGGAAGAATTGGGCATTTTCTATAGAGCATTTTTACACGCAAATGATCTGACAGTAAAATCCTCGAATGATCGTGATTTAACATCTGAAGAAATCGCTGAACTAAAACTTGTTTTGGCGATGATGTCAGGTATGCGACAACATAAAATGGAACGATTCCTAACCGCCTAATTCCCTTAAACAATGACCTATCTAATCCTAATCGCCATCACCTGGACAGTTACAGCAGTTGCTTTCGCAGGCATCGCTGCAATACTTTTTCAATGGCATAAAGACCTTAAAAATCATGAGAATAAAGCATAACTACCTTACCCTGCATGGCTACAGTAGCGTAGCCCTGCCGAATTTTAAAATCAATGTAAAGATGAATCCGGACGGATCTGTTGAGCCCTGGTTCCTGGAACAAAAAGATGGCTCTGTGATCAAAGTAGTTCCCACCGGTGCATTACGATTTCCTGTTGATAATCTCCCGGATGAATTAACAAAAATGCTTTTTGGCTTATCGGCAAAGCATATGCAACAGCTGATGTATAAATCATTCCCGGAGCTGATGAGGGTTGAAGAGCGCGATAAAGTAGTTGGCTATGTATGCGTAAAAAAACTGTGATATGCGCTATATCGATCAAGAGGAACTATATAATCAAACTGAACGTGGCCTGGCCATCTTCAAGCATTTCTTCACGGATGATGATTTTCGTCCTAATAAGCATTTCAAAATCAGGGATGATGAGAAAACTGCCAGTGCACGTGTTACGTTTTATAAGGGTTTATGGCGTATCACCGATTTTGGTAATCGCCATGAGCTTAATGGTACAACAGCTATCGAGTTTGTAAAATGGCGCGAGGGGCTTTCGCATTATGATGCCTTGCGGTATATCGAGGATGTAATCCTGAACAAACGCATCGAGGGGGGCAGCTTCAAACGTACAAACTTCATGGCTGATTACAGCTGGCGCGAAATGGGTTCGCAGGATAAAGTTGGTGAATATAAATTTACTTTTAAAGAGAAACCTACTGAAAATGATCTGAAGGCTATTGGCCGCTATGTTACAGCTGAAATCCTTGAAAAATATCACTGCAAAGCAATTGAGCATTATGAGTATTGCAGCTACAGCAAATCTCAGAAAAAAAACGTGATACATATATGGAAAGCTACGGATACTTTCCCAATGTTTTTGTTCGATTACACCAAATTCCAGAAGCTGTATAAGCCGCATGAGATGGATAAGAAATACCGCTTTGTTTATATTAATCCTGACAAAAAACCTAAGGATTTTGTGTATGGCCTTGATGTGATTGAGGATACTGATAACGAGTTTGTGAATGATGATGAGGATGATGAAGAAGCTGTAACGCTTCCGGAAAACAAACCTAATGCACGGGTGATTGATCTGTTCAGATGCTCAGGCGAAAGTGACGCCCTCAACCTGGCATCAATTGGATTTCATGTGTATTGGCTCAACAGCGAAAGTGCTGTGCTTACCTATGAGGATTACAAGCGCATCGATAACCTTTGCCAGAATCATTATCAGATTATGGACCTTGATAAAACAGGCCAGGCTGAGGCGTTCCGAAATGCGCGTGACTTTATCGATCTGTATAATGTTGAGCTTCCGGCATGGCTTGGAGGTAAACAGGACTGGCGTGGTAATCCGTGTAAGGACCTGAAGGATTTTATCAACCTTGCCGGACATGATGAGGATTCCACACGCTTTGAGTTCCTGGTACTCAAACGTGCTGCCCGCCGGGTGCGCTTCTGGGAGAAGCATGTGGATAGCAAAACTAAAAAGGTGAGCTATAATCTTAATATGGAGTTCTTTTTCTTTTTCCTGAAGGCGAACGGATTCTATCAGATGGAATCGGCTTATCACAAAAAGGCTGGTTATTGCTATGTGAAGCTGGACGGCAAAGTTGCTAAACTGATACATCCGGATGATATCAAACGCCTGGTGAAACGTTTCACTAAAGATTGGGTGAAGTCCAGAAAACTGCTTGATAGCATCCCGATCCTGAATAAAATCAATACGAGTGCTCAGCTTACTGAAAGCAATATCGAGAGCATCGAAATGATTGAGCTGAATTTCAAAAATTACGATCAACACACCGAGTACCTGAACTTTAAAAATGGTAGTATCCGCATCACAAAGGATGAAATCAAAAGGGTTCCGCATAGCGATTTACCGAATTACATCCTTGGTGAGCTGATTGTTTCGCGTGATAAAATCAGTCATTTGATTGATCGTGAAATTCGTGTTTACAACACTCCGGCAATTGAGGTAGAAGCTACTCCGGAACATGCCGCTTTGCTCGAAAAACTTCACAACAGCAAAAACGAGGACGAACGCGAAGAGGCTAATGCCTTGCTTTCTGCTATGCCCGACACGGATAAATACACTGTTAAAATCAATGATGATGATTTTATTTTCACGCGATTTCTCCGCGATCTGGCACGTATCCATTGGCGCAAAGAGTTGTACGACAAACAGGAGCTCACCGAGCTTGAACGCAAAGAGCAGGATCTTGCTTTGATCAACCTGATGTTTGTTTTGGGATATCACTCAGCTCAATACAAGGACCCTGCAAAACCCTGGCTCACCTTTATCCAAGACAATAGAATCACTGAAGTTGGACAGGCTGCCGGTCGCTCCGGGAAGTCGCTCTTTAGCCAGGCACCCTCTTATGTGAGAGCTTCGTTTTATAAAGGTGGGAAAAACCTGAATGATAAAACTCCCTATCAGTTTTTTTATGATGGATTTACTGAGTTTCACGATTACATCCAGGTGGATGACTTGCACGAGTATGCTGATTTTGGGTTTTTCTACACTCAGATAACCGGTAAACGTGAGATAAATCCTAAAAACTATGCTGCCATTACGCTTGATTATGCCGACAGCGGCAAAATGCTGATCAGCTCCAACTATGAGCTTCAGAGTTTGGATCCATCCACGCTTGGCCGTTTGCTCAACTGTAGTGTGAGTGATTATTATCATGAAAATACCAAAGGACTTAACTACCGCGAAACCCGCACGCCTTCACTCAAATTTGGCCGGAAACTGTATGATGATTTTACGGATGATGATTGGGTGAAGTTTTACAATTTCATCGCTTATTGCATCCAGCTGCAGATGCGTTTCTATAAGATTCAGCCGCCTATGGGCAATGTGGAGAAACGCCAGCTGCGCCGGATCATGTCGCAAGGTTTGGGTAAGGATGAGGAATTTTTCCGCTGGGCGAATGATTACTTTGAAGCTGCTCCGGAAGGCTATACTGATGAGTTTTCAATTGCTGAGCGTGGCTATTTCAATACCTACATTATTCGTGATGTGGCTTTTGAAAACTTTACGGCCACGCTTACACCAAAACAACGGCATGAATACAAATCCGGGAAGTTTAAGAAACACCTGGAAGCCTGGTGCGATTACCATGACCGCGAGCTGAATCCGGAGGATGTGAAAGGGGTGGATAGTAACCGGCGGATACTTCGCACTATCGACGGCAAAACACGCGAAACATTTTACATCCGGCCTAAGACGGCTCAACCTGCTGATCCCCTTCCCCCGGAAAATGAACTGCCATTTTAGAAATGTAATTTGTAATTAATCATGAACCACCGCTATATCAACAGAATCATTCGTAAGCATTTCGGGATCTTCGAACACCTGGATACTTATAATCTGAAAACCCAGGCCGTGAAAGCACGTTTTGCGGCCATGCTGCTCTGCAGCGAGGAGCTGGGTTATTCCCTGCATCGCATCCGCAGGGCTTACGGCCGCAAAAGTCACTCCGGAGTGCATCATGCCCTCCGGATGGCCCGTAATCTTTACGAAACCGACAAGGCTTTCCGGCTGAAGCTGGATGCTGCCAGGGGGGATGTGATCAAAACAAAAGAGAGCTTCCGGCAAGCCAAGCAACGCTACAACCTGCACTACCGCTTGCGGCAAAAAGGGGTGCATGTGAATACTGCAGAGCGCATGATCAGCATCACCCCTGATCAGGAAGAGCTGATCAGATCAACCGGCCAGCCCCGTAACCTGATCGATAAACATCATTATTTAATTCAATACAGTTTGCTATGATCGAAATTACAGGCTATTGGGAAGACAACGGCAATAAGTCAGACTTCAAGACCTTGAATGTAAAAATCAAAAAGAAACGGCTCGAGAAACTCAGAACCGATCTGAGGAAAGCAACCGGAAACACTATCATATTTTATAAAATAGAAAAACCATGAAAACAAAGTATATCAAAATAACAACAGAACTTATCGAATGCCACGCATGTCAGGGCAAAGGATATAAAGATGAAAACTATTACCACAACCAGGTGCGTAGGTGCAGATGCTACATTTGCCATGGCACCGGCAAAATTGAAGCCGAAAATCAGGTTGATGTAACGACAGAAATCGTTGCTATGCTGCACAATATAATGAAACTAAATTCAGGAATATCATGAATACAATAAACCCATACAGTGCACCACTTTTGAAACGCCGCGAATATACTGCATCCGAAATACTTCAGCTTGTTTCTGATTATTTCCAGTATCCGGTTAGCATCATAATAAAAGTACGCAAAATGCAATCAGTTGCTCGTCCGCGACATATTGCCACCTATCTGCTTTCAACAATGATCAGTCCTAAGGCTACGTATTTATCAGTTACAATGAAACGCGACAGAACAGCTATTATCCGGAGCATCGATCGCTGCATACATCTGTACAAAACAGATCATGCATTTCAGCGCGATTTTGATAAGATCATTGATAGCCTTGATATAAGCATAACAATGAGATATCACATTTACAAACAATTAAAATTTTAAATCGATGAGCTTACTCGACGAAATAAACAGCATAAGCACAAAAGAATGCAACCAGAATGCGCCCCTGCTTGCATTTGCAAAATGTTATAGGGCGTTTTTATCCCAAAAACATGTTAGCAACAGTAAAATATCAAGTAGCAACTTATTCAGGTGAGGTCAAGGTTAATTGTTCACCCAATGATGAAGATAATTTCATTATCGCAAAAGCAAAGAAAATATTAAGGCAAAGTTCAGGTTCGCTTCCATTTGGTTACGAAAGCTGGAAGGTAGTAAATAGGGAATATGAGTATTTTCATTAAATGCCCTATAACGTGCTTTCGTTTTGCGTTCGTGCGGGATTAGAAGCACTAAGCTGTCAACCTGCACCGATGCTAAATAGAAGCACAAATGTTCAATTTACCACGTCTGCCCGCATGACGCAAAACGAATGTTATGCGGTCGGGCTTTCGTCAAAAACATAATTAAATTTGAAACATGAACTGGAAAAATGCAAAAACAGAAGAACCAAACTTCGACCATGTTAATTACTTGGTAATTGTAAAAGTAGGTAGGGGTTACGTCTATGCCTTTGCTTATTGGGATAGCAAAAAATGGATATACACTAATGTTAAAGATGCAGAGGTAGTAGCTTTTACAGAAACAGACCCAAAGTCTATTGCAGTGTCATTATAGCCTGCCGCATAACGGTTTGCAGGTATGGAATCGGTTTTTTGCGGATTAATAACTAAATATTTAATTATATGTACACAATAGAAGATATTAATAAAGCAAAGCAGTACCTTTCAGAACAAGGTTACGGCACAGGTAGCAATTTTACCTTAAACACAGTGGCTAATTTGATGGCAGAATGGGCAGCAAAAAACTGTTCTATACCTGCTGTTATAAACTGTGACACCTGTAAACATCAGGATGTAAAAAAAAGCGTGTCAATTTGCTTTCATTGCGAAGATTATTCAAACCACGAATCTAAAGGTGGCATTGTTTTATAACATTCCGATTATTTGCGTTCGGTGGGGCGTTACACCACCAAAGATTATTAACAGTACAAAACTTTAAAATATGCAGACAGATTCTAAAAAGCACAACAGCCCCACTGACGCAAATAATGTGTTAGCGGAGGTTTTTCTTCGTCCAAAAACAAGAGGCGAACTTTACGATGCCTTAAAAGAAGGTATTAAATGTGAATGCGTTACTTCCAATGTTGAATTTACCTCACTTGCGTTGCAATCGTTAAATGCGATGGGATGTGGTGATGTTAAATTCAAAACATATCCGTCAAAAAATGAAGGATGGTCTATTTACGAAGCGGTTGTTTAAAATCTCCGCTAACGAACAGCAATATGAAACGTGCGGAATATAGTACAGAACTTAAATTGAAACACAAATTAAAAAGCAAATTAGCGATGGAAAAAATCTTAAAAATTGAGGAAACATCTTTTAATGGAAAGGAAGGATTTGTAATTACAACCGACCAACAAGAAATTAAATTAGGTATTGATAATGGACAATGCTGTTGTGAAAACTGGGGGTACTTTATGAGTGAGGATGATTTATCTGAATTTATAGGGACTAATTTAATTTCGGTTAAAATAGTAGATACAGCCTTAAAGAACTGGGAAGAAATTGAGGATATGTATGAAGGTAATGCAATGTTCGTAAATATTGAAACATCCAATGGACTACTTCAATTTGTGGCCTACAATGAACATAATGGGTATTACGGACACGAAGCCTGTGTAATATCTAAACAAGTAAAGGAAGAGTGTTATTTGTAGTGTGCGGTGGGGATTTTGCTTTTTAATTCTTTCGGATTAGCAGCAACTTTCCTACGAAGAACGGAAGCAAGCATGTTTTATATTGCATGTTGTGCTTTCGTTTTAATGAAGCACAACGGAACGATTATTTGCGTTCGGGCTGGATTTTAACCACAAAACACAATTAGAAAGATGAAACTTCAATTAACCATAAATTTTCCAACGGAGAGGCTCCCCCAGCCTGACGCAAATAATGTGTTAGCTGCTGGGCTTCTTGTCCGTAGAAACTCGGATGGGGTTCTCGGAACTATTGAGCGATTTGGTCATAGGTTTGGAACTGGTGAAAGAGCTTACAATGCTTATTATGTTAGATGGTCGGATGGAAAACTTGGTTATCCTAATGAATCGGATTTTCAGCCTTGCAGCTAACGGTTTGCAGGTATGGAATCGGTTTTTTGCGGATTAATAACTAAATATTTAATTATATGTACACAATAGAAGATATTAATAAAGCAAAGCAGTACCTTTCAGAACAAGGTTACGGCACAGGTAGCAATTTTACCTTAAACACAGTGGCTAATTTGATGGCAGAATGGGCAGCAAAAAACTGTTCTATACCTGCTGTTATAAACTGTGACACCTGTAAACATCAGGATGTAAAAAAAAGCGTGTCAATTTGCTTTCATTGCGAAGATTATTCAAACCACGAATCTAAAGGTGGCATTGTTTTATAACGTATCGCAGCTATGCCTAGTTGGGCAATTAATAGTACAAATTTTCAATAACAATTAAAACTTAATAAAATGGGAAAAACTTTAAAAAACAACGAAACTGCCCAATTGGGTATAGGTGCTGTTATAGCCAGTTTTTTGAGCAAACACAGCTACTTTGCAAAGCACTTACCAACGGGAGAAGATTGGTATATATTAGGAATTGATGAAAAAGGAGATAGGGTTTGTGTAGCTGGGTGGCCTGCCACAATCGGAAAGTTATCTGATTGCGAAACCCTTGAAGTAAACAAACCACTTACGGACGAAGAATTGGCGTATCGTGGCAGAGCGTTTGGCCATAATTGGCTATAACGAGTGTATATACGCAACTCAGTCAAGTTGCCGTATATGCGTGTGTTATGATTAGCCAGGTTACAAAGTAGATACACGCAACTGCATACATTCACTTGCTGCATCACCTTCACCAGCGAAGCGCTATAAAACAACTGTGAGCCGCCAGGCGAACTCCTTATTATATCTTCCTTTGCGAACGCTCTTTTGCCCTGGCCAGCTATTAATAAACGCCACGTCCTTTTGCAAAATACTCCCTGCCGTGTTTGCGGCAGGTTTTTTTGCCGCTTTTTTTCGCTTTTCTGCTCCCCCTTCCCCTAAAGTTGTTATTTTTTTGTAATTTGTAATTTTATATAGTAACTAACAAGAAAAGAGCTAGTTAAGCAATTACAAAAAAATTACAAATCAAAAAAAAATTTGTAATTTCAAACAAGTTTGTAATTTTCTCACTGCCATTTTTGAGTAGCTGCAAAATTTGTAATTTCTGTTTTCAATTTGTAATTGCTCATATCCAGTGAGTTGCAAAATAAATTACAAACCACAAAAATCAATTTGTAATTTGTAATTTCGCTGTATGTCAATCATATATCCGTTGACAAACGGAAAAATTACAAATTTTTCTCATTTTTCAACTAATTTTTATTGAGGTTTTCAAAATTTACACCCTAATCTCCGACATGTCGAAGATTTGAGTGCTAAAATGATCATCCATCCGGCAGCCACGGTCTAAATTTACAGCATGAGTAATAACGACCGCCTGATAAGGCTGCCTTTGCGCAAGCCTTACTTCGAAAAATATTTGCGCTTTTCCTTCAAAGCGCGTCGCACTGGTATCATCGATGTGAACCGGCATTCGGAACTGGGTAAATACCTTTATTCGCGCGTGCGCTACTGCGATCCGGAGGCTGTGCCGGATTATGATAAACAGTATCATGTTGCAGTGCTCAAAATGCCGGCTGTTGAAACTGATTATGCCAGGCACCACTTTCTATATTACAATGCTGATGATATCACACGTATAAACGATTTCATTGAATCTATTTCCTATCTGGATTTTCGGTTGATGCTGCATTCCGGTGTTGTGGATCTAAACCTAAATCGAAAAACTGTTATCGAAATCTTTAGCGATATGGTATATGGTGATGCTGATAAGTATGACATGCTGCAAAAGGATGAATACAGAAAAAGGCGCAAGGTGCAGGAATTCATTTTGATGGCTTCAAAAAAATATGGTTACAGACCAAAATAATCTTAAAAAAATCTTATCAGGCTTTTGTCCTTTTTAGAGGACAGAAGTCTGATACATAAATTCATAATCATGCTACTCAAAACTATCGCTTACAAATTTGCCTCTTCCGATACGGAATGGACGGCAATCAGATTTCAACAAGGTTCGGGTGTGTTCAAAGAGAGTGTTGCGCCTACGCGGTCTGGTGATTTGTACAAAACTGAAATCACTGCTTTTCTTTCACGCATAACGATCAATAAAGAAACCAGGCTTCGGGAGCTTACTAATGCCGGTGCACTTTTTCAAATCATCAATATGGAAGGAACCAGACATTTTGTTGGTTCAGATGAATTAAAGGCAATGGTAGAGTACACTAAAATTGATGGTGATAAAGTAGGTTCACGTTCGGGTTATATGCTCAAAATCTCTTATACTTCTCCAATTCCTTCTGTATTACCGTCCTTTGCCGAAGCCGGCGATGATAATAATATTGTCATACCAGATTAACAGGTATGGTATGGCTTTACAACCTCATTTAATTAACGCAATTCTGCATGAACCCTGGGCTATTACGCCCGATCATGTGGTTGCTTTTGCTCCGCTCATCCGCGATGTGTTTAATCCTAATCTTGCTTTTGAACGCTCAGATCCGGTATTGCCTTATATGGCTGCTCATGCTATTTCTCAAGAAGCAGCTGCCGGTAGTGCTGCCTATCCGGTTCGGAAACAGATCAGGGTGATTACTATTTCGGGGGCTTTAACAAAGTATGATCAGGCCTGCGGACCGGCAGGCACTCAAACGATAGGTGGTTGGATCCGCGAAGCTGATGCCGATCCTGGTGTGGACGGCATTTTGCTTCGCATTGATAGCCCAGGCGGTATGGTGGCCGGAACCGAAACACTGGCCGAAATCATTAAAGGCACTTCAAAACCTGTGGTAGCCTTTGTAGATGACCTGGCTGCTTCGGCTGGTTATTGGCTTGCTGCTTCGGCTGATTATATCATAGCCAATAACTCCACTGCACAAATTGGTAGTATAGGTGTACTGAGCTCTTTTATGGATGTGCAACCTGCACTCGAAAAACAAGGTGTTAAGTTTCATACGATACTGGCTCCGCAATCGGAAAATAAAACCAAACTCTTTGATAAAGTTCGCGCCGGCGATTATGAAGCGTACAAAGAGCAGGTTTTGCGCCCTTTGGCTGATAAATTCATTAATCACATCAAATCCAGTCGCCCTGAAGCTACTGAATTGCACTTTAAAGGTGATGTATTTTTTGCTAAGGATCTGGTTGGATCCCTGATTGATGAAATTGGAAACTTTCAACGTGCTGTTGAGTACACGGCTAATCTGGCTCATCAAAATGTTAGTTCTTCATCTCAACATAATAATTCTATGAGTAAACCTGAATTTATGCGGTTGGCAAAGGCCGCTAATGTTCCGCAGCTCGAATCGGCTGACGGATCAATAACCCTTAGCGGTGAAATGGCCGAGGCTGTTGAAACTGTTTTGGAAGAAAATGAAACTGCACAGGCTAATCTGCAACAGCAGCTCAATGCCCGTGCCGATCAGCAAGATCGTATCACTGAGCTTGAAGGTCAGCTGCAAACGGCTAACAACCGTATTGCTGAGCTCGAAAAAGGCCCTGGTACTGATTCGGCTGAGACCATTAATGAAACTGATGCTGGTGCCGGTGGTGGCGACCAGGATGATTTCTGGTCAAGGTATCACAATTTGAAAAATCTCTAAATTTTTAAACGATGTCTATTACAATTCATCAATCCCTTATCGATGCAGGTACCAAGTACCGCAAAGAATTGCTTACCATGCCTGTTGCCGTGCTTTCTGAAGTGCTTCAGTATATGACACTAAAAACTGGTATGCAGGGCAAAGAAGTAGGTGGTATGCTGCTTACCGATGCCCAGCTCCGTCCTTATCGCACTGCCAAAGATGTAGTGGATAATACCAAAATTGAACCCTACGAATGGGAAAACTTCCTGGGTGATGTAGTTAAGGAGTTTGATCCTAACGCTATCCTGGGAACATTATACACCGAGCGCACGGCTAAAAAGCCTACTGAGCGCGAAATTGCCCGCCTTGTTGCCCTCGAAATGGCTAAAAAAGTGGGAGAAGCATTGTATGATGCAATGTTTACAGCTGAACGCAATGCTTCTGGCGAAACAACTGCTGATCTGTTCAATGGTTTTGATACGCTTGCAGCAGCTGCTGTTACTGCTGAAAAGCTGAAAGCCAGCCTGGGCAACTATGCTGATCTTTCTTCCGAAGCAATCACAGGTGCCAATGTGGGTGATGTGCTGAAAGAAACCTGGCGAGGATTAAACCCATTGCTGAAAAAGCAAAAACTGAACCTGTATATGCCTACTTCCATCCTCGAGATGTATGAAGACTGGTTCCAGGTTGAGCACGGTTATGCTCCTTTCAACAATGAGTTTAAACAGCGCACTTTGATTGGCAGCCATGGCAAGTGTACGTTTGTGCCGCTCGACAATATGGAAGGCACCGATTATATGTACTTCACTGTTCGTCAAAACATGAAGGTTGGCGTTGACCAGGAATCTGACAAAGAAACTGTAAGGATTCGCGAATGCGACAATCCTAAACTGGTTCAGTTCTTCATGATGGCTTACTTCGGGGTTGGTTTCGACAACCTTGACAAACGTTTCATGAAAGTGGTTAAATACACTACCGAAGCAGAAACCCCTGCAGAATAAAAAGGAGGTAAAAAATGACATTGATGGCTAACTTACGCTGGGCCGATGGCCAAGTCAACCCCAGCGGTATCAAAACGAAACTTTTCCTGGCACTGAAGTCGGATATTAGTACGCATCCCAAAGTGGTTGCGGCTCCGGCTTCGCCTGCAGAAAATATTGAACTGGCTGGCGACTTTGAAATGGTCGGCAGTAAAACTTTCATTGATATCTACTCCACACAAGGCAAAGGCAAGGTGTGGTGGGAATCAACCGGCGAGAAGGATCATAAGATGTTCCTTAATAAAGGTTCGTTCAAATATCCTGATATCAGCGATGAGGCTAAGAGTATAGCAAAGCAATTGCTCAACAGTAATGTTGTAGCTGTATTCCTTTTGCCTACCGGCTCTGGCATTCCGCGTGCTGTGGTGATTGGTGAGGAAGATTTTGATACTACTGTTACAAATAATGGCGACAGTGGCGATGCTCCAGGCACTGAAAAAGGATTGTTCTTCGAGCTTGAAGCTCCAAGTTTCAACCCGCTCCCAACCTACAAAGGTGTGATACCGCTTGAAGATGGCAGCTACGACTGCGAAACAGGTGTGTTTACGCCTTCAGGTGTTTAAACTGAAATATTTCTCATGATTATAACCCTGCCAAGGCTCCGGCCGGGCGGGGTTTTTTTAATACTTATCACAAATGGAAGAAATCAAAGCCTGGCTTAGCAGCTCCGAAAAAAATATCGATGAGGGTATTGCCCTTTTTCAGAAGTATTCGCGCAATCGTGCGCTTTTCCTTTATCTTTCGCGTAAGCGTGATGAACGAAAACTCATCTATGAGCTTGAAAAGCTTTCAAAGTTTACTAACCTCAAACCAGTTACGCAGCCACGTAGCGTTCGCAATAAGATACAAACGCCTCAGCCTCCTGCTCCGGATACTGAAGATCATAAAATTATCAATCCGCGCCGTGTGAACCGTGAAGACCTGCCCGATCAGCTGAAGGTGATCTATGATGGTGTTGCTGAAGCTTATAAGTTTCAAAGGGTAGTACATGAAAAGATGAAACTTGCAACTACTGATGAAGATCGTGCTGCCTTGCGTGCCGATTTGATCAAGCTGGATGATGATATTGCTGCAGGTTGGGAGGCAATTGACCGAGGCCTTTTGAATCCTGATACTGGTTCTGAGGATAAAACTCAGCCTGCCGAAAAGCAGTACACTGTTCAGGATATCAAAGCGATCAACAGTGCCAGGACTTTTATCTCGAGAGCGATCAAGAAATTCAATCCTGAGCAAAAGGATAAATTACTTGATCGAATCAATTTAATGATCGGCCTCGAGGCTGCTGTTTCAATAGATACACGAAACAAACTCATCGAACTCAATGTCATCGATCAAAACTCAAATCTCCTGGGCAAATGATCAGGTAGCTTTTTATTTAAGTCCTGTGGTTCAGAGTCATCATGTGTTTGATCTGATGCTGCAAGAAATTGAAAGAGCTGATGAAACAATCATGAGCTCTTTTGCTATTACTGAAGGTTATGTGCGCCGTATTATCCGAAATCGGATAAAACTAGGCTTTGTTCGTTTGTTTCTTGATTTTACAGTAGCAAGCCGAAACCCGGCTAATACCAATTTTGCAGCTGTAAATGTGGATGAATTGCTGCTCACTACCAATCACAGCAAAACAATCTATATGCGAAACAGCCAGCTTGAAATGCTGGCAATAATGAGCAATAATGCCACAAACAACCAGCGTTTTGAAAGTGGTGTGATCTTCAAAAATCATCCGGCCATCAGGCTTTATCTCGATCAGGTTCAAATTATGAAAGATGCTGCTGTGCTATGGATGAAATAATTGATCAAATTGAAGATTATGCCGGCTTGCTGCTTACCGTTGATGAGATTGCCTTGCTGCTCGACCTGGATTCTGCAGAGCTCCGGCGTGAGATCCGCCACGGCAAAAGTGCACGGGCAAAGGCTTATCAAAAAGGTAAGCTTAAAACTATTGTTGAAGTGCGCCGCCAAACGGTTCTGTTTGCCAAGAAAGGATCTCCTGCTGCTGAAAACCTGGTGAATCATTATATGACTAAACAGCAACAAAATGAGTAGAAAGCAAAACCTGGATAAGTTTCAGGAACTGATGTTCCGCGATCTGGATGAGATAACCGGCATGACTGATGCTGAACGTGCACAGCTGTTGCGTTATCGTTTTGCTTTTTCTATACTCCTTGAAAATCCATCCACCCAGGATACTTTATTGCGCGACAGCCTGATATCTGAGTTTGGTATCAGTCAAAGCCAGGCTTATCGTGATATTTCAAATATGAAAGTAATCCTGCCAAATATCCGCAATGCTGGTAAGGAGTGGATTCGCTATATCGTTAATGAGGAATTAAAAAAGGCCATTGCCGATGCTGTGGCGCAGGGCAAACTAAAAGAGCGTATCCTGGCGATTAGTGCCCTGGCTAAATACAACAAGCTTGATCAGGATGAAGCTGAAGAATTACGCTGGGATGAGATTATTCCAATTGGCATTGAACCGGTGAATGATCCTACTGTGCTCGATGCGCTTCCGGTTACGCAAGATGAGATCGATGCGCTGTATAAAAAGTACAGCAATGATATAGAGATTGCTCAATATGAGGATGTGAAAGATGACAAGAAAGAAGATATACTTTAACAATCCACAGCTCGAGTTTCGCTATATCGCGGCGCATACCAGCGTGTTTGTGGGTGGCAGGCGATTAGGCAAAAGTCATGGCCTAAATGCGCCCTGGATGCTTCGCAATGTGCAGCATATGCCCCGCTCTGGTGGTGGGATAGTGGGTGCCACTTTTCAACAATTGCTTACACGCACCATTCCGGGCACTTTGAAAGCTTTTGAGGATATGGGCTACAAAAGGAACTTGCACTACTACATTGGCCGTAAGCCTCCTAAAGCTGCAGGGTTCAAAGAGCCCGTCATTCAGCCCGTGAGCTATGACCATGTGATGAGTTGGTACAACGGCTCAGTGCAGTTTTTGATCAGCCAGGACATACCTGGCTCATCAAACTCTTTAACGCTGCAGTACATCCTTGGCGATGAAGCTAAATTTCTTGATTTTGAAAAGCTGAAGGACGAAACTTTTCCGGCTAATGGTGGCTTTAAAGGTCCCTGGAAAAACTCTCCCTGGCTCAATTCGATGCTGTTTACTTCTGATATGCCTACTACCAAAAAGGGGTCATGGTTCCTGAGTTACCAGGATAAAATGGATCCTGATCTGATTGAGGCTATCAAATGGCTTGTGAAAGAAATTTATCGGCTAAAGCAATTGCCGGCGACTACTTACACTCAGCGTATGATCCGTGAGTATAGCATTCGCCTGGCACAGTTCCGAAGTGTAGCTGTGTATTACCGCGAGGCAAGTACGATTGAAAATGTGGCTTTGTTGGGTAAGAAGTATATTGCACAGATGAAGCGCGATCTACCGCCCCTGGTGTTTGCTACTTCGATCATGTGTATCCGTCCGGGCAAGCTCAAAGATGGCTTTTATCCTGCTTTGCGTGATAGCGTGCACTTTTATAAGGCTTATGATAATTCGTATCTTTTGAATCTGGATTATGATTTTGATAAGGCTTCTGAGCAAAGCTGCCTGCAGGATGCTGATGTGGATCTTTACCGGCCTATCTGCATTGCCTTCGATTATAACGCGAACATCAACTGGCTTGTTGCCGGTCAGCAATCGGGTATCAAGGCCCTGGTATTGAAAAGCTTTTTTGTGAAGTATCAGCGCAAGCTGCGCGAACTGGTTGATGACTTTTGCAACTATTACCGGCATCACCATACCCGCGAAGTGGTGTATTACTATGATAATACAGCTTTGGGCAGCAACTATGCCGTGAGCGATGAAGATTTTGCAAGCGTTATTTGCAGTCAGTTTGCGCTAAATGGTTGGACAGTGCACCGTGTGCATATTGGCAACCCCCTGAAGCATCATGAAAAACATATCATCATTGATCAAGGCTTGAAAGGACAGAAGTATCTGCTTCCGATGATTAATGAGCCAAACAATGAGCCTTTGAAGCTTGCCCTGGAGCATACCGGCGTGAAAGTAGGGGCAAACGGCTTTCAAAAAGATAAATCAGGCGAAAAGCTGGCCGAAACCGAAGAGGATCTGCTTGAGCATCGCACCGATGGCACTGATGCTTTTGATACGCTGATGATAGGGATGTTTTTTTATCCGCATGCCAGCGGCAATTATGTATCGAGCGGTGGATCGGCTGCTATGCCGATATAGCTTATGTCCTTTGCTTTGCAGCAAAATGAAAATAGTTTAGCACAAATATTTTAAAACTTATTGCAATGAGTGAAATTTCAAAAAAAGCACTTTCGGAAGCCGAGCTCCTGAAAGAAATTTACAAAAAACTGGCTGGTGATAACCCTGCATTGGATTTAAATAAGGCACAATCAAAAGCAACGCTGCTGAGGGCGATTGCAGACATAATAGATGAAGCATTGATTTCAAAAAACATTAAGCTCATTCCGGTTGAATTACCAGATAATTTAGTAGCTGGTGATGCTGGTAAAGTTGTCATTGATGAAGCTGATTCATTATTAAAGTATTGGGATGGTACAAAGTGGATTATTCCTAATGTTAAAGAAGGCTCAAACTCCTCAATCAGTCATACCATAATCCCTAATGCTTTGCCAACAGGTTTAGTAGCTGGTGATGCTGGTAAAGTTGTCATTGATGAAGCTGATTCATTATTAAAGTATTGGGATGGTACAAAGTGGATTATTCCTAATGTTAAAGAAGGCTCAAACTCCTCAATCAGTCATACCATAATCCCTAATGCTTTGCCAACAGGTTTAGTAGCTGGTGATGCTGGTCTTATTGTTTTTGATTCAGCTGATAGTACGCTTAAATGCTGGGATGGTACTATCTGGCAAACCTTATTCACTTAAAGTAATTTAAGAAACAACTCCCCAGCATACTTCATCGCCATAGGGCTTAACACTTTTTTCAGCTCAGGCATCAGCATCCAGCGCAGCAGGCTAGTATAATCTATCCAGGCTGCGTTTTTTGTTTGTACCAGGGTATAGCCCTTATGCTGCTGCATAAAGGCTACAACGGCGCTGGGTTCCATATCCAAAGCCTGGCAAATCTGGTTAAGGTTGTAGAATTTGCTTTCAGCAAAATCTACGCATTCAATTTCGTTTCCAAAAATATTCATGGGGGTGTGTCCTCCGGCACAGAACAGAAAAACCCCGTGCCTTGCGTTTGCGAGCCACTGCCAAGAGGCCCCGGCCTGGCATTACTTGCGTAACAACAGGCCACAAGACAACAGGGTTTTCCTGTTCTGTGCATCACTAAGTAAGTGGCCAGTGTCACTTATAATTGGCAGTTATTTGCAAACTACTGGCTCAGCTGCAAATATAAGCAGCTTTTGTCCATATCGGTCTAAAGGCCTTGTTTTATATGCATGCGTGCATTGCCCACCCAACGGCGCGCCGCTGTGGTGCGCTGTGGTGCGCAATAGGGCGCGCTGTGGTGCGCGCTGCTGTGCGCTATGGCGTTGCATATTACGCAAAATCCAAAAAGTGTAATTACATTCAAGGGGCAGCGCGGTGCGGGGAGGGAACAGCCTTAAAGAGGAAAAATCCCTTTAACCCTTTTACTTTTTTTCTGATCTGCAAGCTTTTAAATTTTGATAAATGAGAATTGAATGATATGGATTTTTTTTATCCGTTGACAAACGGTTATATACGTATGTACTCGGTAATTATACGGCTTAAAATACAGATTAGCAGTAAATTAGTGTAACATTTGAACAGCGGTGCCAGCTGGATAAACTCGGCTTAATGTTATGTTACACTATGATTTTATTTTTGATTACACACCCTATTTTAACGGTGGTGCCAGCGACAGGATCAGCAGGGTTCTGTTAAGTTTCAAACGTGGCCATGATAGCGCCTTTACCTTTATGCGCTCTCTGGTGGTCAATTATTTCGATCTGCAATTTTATGATAAGTCTAAAACTGTGGTTTGCGCGGTTCCATCGCATACCGGTGACCTTTATAACCCAGTGCAAAGGCTTTGCCGCGCCATCGCTGATGATTGTGGTTTTATAGATGGTACGCACCTAATCCGGAAACTTTATGCAACTGACAGCTTTTGCCGCACTGGCATACGCGACAGCAAGGCATTGCAGGACAGCATTGAGATTGATGGAATTGTGCAGGGTTTGCGCGTGATCTTAATTGATGATGTTGCCACTACCGGCACCAGCTTTAAAACTATTGGCAATATGCTGATGAAGGCCG
>JAQVLA010000052.1 GCA_028704385.1 Bacteroidales bacterium
CATCCAGCTCCTCCGCCTGCACGATCCCAATCTTGTGTTCTCAGGTTTTGTAAACACCAGCACCCCCACACCAGCGCACACAGCTAACAAGGCTTATATTGCTACTGAAAGCGGGACGATCTTTGGGATTGCTGGCGTGGTGAAAGGGCAGATTTTGGTGGATGATGGGAGTGGGTTTGGTGCTGAATATTTAGACGTGCCTAATAAAATAAAATTTGTACCGGGCAAAAATTTATTTGATAAAACAACTCATATAATTGATGGTAGCTATGTAAACATATCGTCTTGGGGTGTAGAAAATGCTCCAGATTGGGGAGTTACAGATTATATTTCAGTAAAACCTAATACTGATTATGCGTTAACAAACCCCCATTACCCAGCTTGCTTAAAAGCATTCTATGACATTAATAAAATTTTAATAAGTGGCGCATCAGGAGCGCAATTTACAACACCTGCTAATTGTGCTTTTGTGAGGTGGACATTATATAATTCCACAGCTAAAACAGCATTTGGTGATGGTTCAGGAGTGCAATTAGAGGAAGGCGAAACGCAAACTACTGTAGTACCTTTTATTTCTACCCCCACTTATAAAGAAGAAGATATATATATAAAAAAATTGTATTCTGCAACAATTATAGATGAGGGGTTAAGCGATAATAGTGTTCCAAGTCGGAAAACTGTTATGGACGAGGTGTCAGCGCTTACGGCAGTTATATCAACTAAACCAAATTTAATTACTGAATTAAGTAAAAACTTATTTGATACCAGTAAAATTATTGAAGGTAAATATATTAATTTCTCAACAGGATTATTAGATAGTGAAGCTACATCTGCTGTGAGTGGATTAATTCCAATTATAGCAGGTGAAATTTATTCAATACAAAGAGGAATAGATATGTTGGGTAATGTTGTTAGATTTGTTGCGGCAGATGGGACAACCTCATTAAAAGCCTTAAATGCAGATGGTTCTGAAAGGACTAATTATTCAACAAGTCGTAACGCTACCATTAAAGCACCTGTAGGTGCTGCTTATTTTCAGTTTACGTGTAAGATTTTAGGTACAGAGTGTGGTTATGATTCAACTCAATTTGAAATCGGGCCTGAATTTACAGCGTATGAGCCTTATGGAACAAGAAGTATTGTAGGATTTGATAATTTACCAAAAAACTTGAATGGGTTACATGAAAGAGTAGATGCAATAGAAGATAATATTTTTATCAATATATTAACAATTCAAAATTCTGATAAAATAGCCTTTTACGGATGTTCATATACTGAAAGCTACTATGCTATAAAAAACAAGTCATGGGTGAATAAATTAGCTCAAATGACAGATTGGATTGTTGCTAATTTTGGAGTATCAGGAAACAGAATTACAGATGAAGTAGAGAGATTAAGAGCTAATTCAAATCCTTATCATTCTACAGTGGGAGTTAAAAAGCTTAATCCATCAATTATTTCGTTCGCTAATATTGGTAATGAAACATTGTATAACATTGCTAATTTAGATATGTATCGACAAGAATTTTTTTACGCATTACAGCACGTTAAATCGGTAGGTGCAGAAATGATTATTGGTACAGATCATTTTGCAACAGGAGCAGTTGAAACATTGCTTTACGGCTTGGCCAAGGAACTTGGTATATTAGCTGCACCAATAGGTACTGTTGGTAATCAGGTATTATCAAACTATTATCCAGGATTTTGGGGTAGTGGTCATCCTGCAACAAGAACAAACGCTCATACGTTTCTCGAATGGTTATATTTTGTTTCTCAATTACCCCGACCAAAAAAATCAGTAAAAGTATTTAGAGTTAGGTCAGAATACAAAGCGGGTAGTCCTTCAATTACTGATCTTTCATATGATACAATTCAACAACGAATTAAAATATTTCAAGAAATCAATTCAGGCGAAATTTCTCTAAAAGAAGCTAATGGTGTTAATGGTTGGGAATATTACGATAGACTTGATGAAAATTTCTCAGGAGAAGTCGTTTCTAATGAATACTGTAAATTGATAGCAAACGAAGATGTTTCTTTTACTGATAACGCTTTATTAGAGTTAATTATAGATAAGCTAAATCCTGATACATTAAGAATAAACATTGCAGTTGATGATGCACCTGATGAAATTTATATCGCCGACAATAATGCTGCTTCGACTATTTATGATGAAAAAAGAACAGGTCAGGCTTTTAAGGTAACAAAGTCTGTTTATGATTCATTTGCTTTAATTCCTATTGACGAAGCATTTACAAGTACGGGTACGGGTGCTAACGTTTTATCATATAAAGGTCGTTCAAAAGGCATTCATTTAGGAGGATACTATTTATTTTTCGGATCATTAATTGATAGTGTATCTGAATCTTCAGGCATCCTAACAAGAACCTCCAACAGTGTTACATATACCTATGAATTGATTAATATCACATTTGGCAGACATCAATTTCCTTTATTTGAAACTTATGAAAAACCTTGGAGCAGATTTGTTACACAAGATTTTACTTATACTGATGGTGTTGCTACTATCGCATTAACAGGCGATTTTAAAAAACTAATACAGTATGATAAGGTAAGATTGCTTGTAGCTAAAACTGGAAGTTTCAATATTTCTGATATTAATGCTACTTATACTGGTGGTGTTGAAAAACGTCAAATTGTAAATCCTAAATTTGAATTAAAGAGTACAGGTGAAGAATTAAATTCAAAAACAGGGTTTGATGCCGATTGGTTAACAACTGGAGGATGGACAAATAATGGTGCTTCACTAAAACAAATGCCAGTTGATGTGAGGGATTATCCACCTATTCATTCTGATAATAATCATATTGAACTTGGTTATGATGATACAGATGGATTTTCGACAAGTATAGCAAAAACGTTTACAATAACACCCAAAACAAAGGGTGTAACAAAAGTTGTTGTGAGAGCTATTGCAAGGTTATTTCCAAAGATTTTCGACACAACAGAAACGCCTGATGATTATCACACTAACATAAGGCAGATTAAAGCAGATAGCTTTGATATGGGCACTTTAGTTTGCAAGTTAAATAATGGAGGCACTCCATCGGCAATTTTAAAGAAACCAGTTGATATTGGTTGGTCGGAAATTTATTTTGAAACTTATATACCAG
Source organism: Bacteroidales bacterium (assembly GCA_028704385.1). Lineage (GTDB taxonomy): Bacteria > Bacteroidota > Bacteroidia > Bacteroidales > F082 > UBA5536. The sequence goes on from JAQVLA010000052.1 coordinate 3,135, forward strand.
CTACATCTGTAACAGACTTAACAATTGAACTATATCGTGATGAAGCGGATAAAATTGATGAAGTAAACTACCGAAATCATCTTTATCCAATGCAAGTGTATGATGTAAGTGTTCAAGTTATTGACTAATTATTAATTAAAAACCATGCTCCACTCCCTCACCATCCTACTCCACAGCATTTTATCAAAAATGCAAAACCTTAGCTGGCAGAGCAAGGCATTTGCTTTTGTGCTTACGTTTTTTGCGCCCTTGTATAGCTTGCTGGTGCTTATTTCGGCGCTGTTGCTTGTTGATATGCTTACAAGTATCTATTATCAGATGCGCGAAGCTGCCAAAGGTGGTGTAGGGAGTGTAGATAAATTGAAAAGATCGTTACATATCATTCAAAGCGGTAAGCTCCGCAAAACAGCCGAGAAGATGTTTTTCTATTCTGTTTTTATCCTCGTGGCTTACCCTATTGATACCGTTGTACTTCAGATAAAGCCGCTCACAAACGTGGATGGCATTTCGGCTATCAGTGCTTTTAGCCTTACCAATTTTGCAGCCTTGCTTATCTGCCTGGTCGAGATTACAAGCATCGCGGCCAATGTTACTAAAATAACCGGCAACCCTGTTTTTGAACGCATTGTAAAGCTGTTCAGTAAAAAAGCACATAAACAATTAGATATTGAAGAAGATGAAAAAAATTGATTATATCGTAGTGCATTGCACTGCCACGCTTTCAACTGCTTCGGTAGAGGCTATAAAACGCTACTGGCGCGAGGTGCTTGGCTGGAAAAATCCTGGTTATCACTACCTGATAGAAGCCGATGGCGAAACGCACAAGCTTCAGGATGAAGAAAAGCCGGCCAATGGCGTAAAAGGCTACAACCACAACAGCATCCATGTTAGCTGGATTGGCGGCGTGGATACAGATGGTAAACCTATCGACAACCGCACAGTTAAACAAAAAGCTGCGCTTATAGGCCAGCTTATGTTTTTAAAGCGCAAATATCCAAACGCTATCATCCAAGGGCACCGCGATTTTCCGGGCGTAAAAAAAGCCTGCCCCAGCTTTGATGCAAAAGCTGAGTATAAAAAAATAGGTGAGATTGGTGATCTTGATCCAAAAACAGAAAAACGGATATGAAAACACTACCCTGGATAATCCTTACCGCACTACTTTTCATTGTGCTTGCCTGGCGCGAATGCACTCGCCCGCCCCGTGTTGTTGTAGATTATCAGCATACCACTGACACCATCCCTGGAGACAGCATCCCTGTGCCTTATCCCGTTGTGCAGATCAAAACAGTTGATTGCACACGCATCGTTGAAGTGCCTGCCAACGTGGATACTGCTGCTATACTGGCCGCTTACTTCTCCGAAAACTATTACACCAATTATCCGATAGTGGATGATAGCAATGTTTTTGTTTCGCTGGATGCGATGGTAAGCGAAAACCGCCTGCGCTGGGTGGTTCCTTATGTGCAGATACGCAGGCCGCAGGTGATCAACCATTACACTACCATCATGCAGCCCGAACCAGGCAAACGCAAAATAATGCTTTCGGGTGGTGCATTTGCCTTTCAGCATCCTAAAGCCTTTGATGCCGGTATCATGGCCGAAATAGCTTACAAAAACTGGGAGCTGGGAGCTGGCTATGGCGTGGGCGAAACCAAATTGTTAAAACTCACTTATACCTTTAACTAATATGATCCTACTCGAAGCCAACAGCGAATTTTTGGAAATAAATACCCGCGATCTGAGTTTCAACATCACGGTGCGCAGCCCTTTTTTTGGCTACCTGAGTAGTTTTGTGTATAACTTCACCATCCCCTACACGCCCCGCAATGCGCGTATCTTCCAGTTTCCTGATCGCCTGAACCGCCTGAGCAAAACCCAAGCCACCTGCCCCGGTCGCATCCTTATCGACGGCCTCGAAGCAGCATCCGGCACCTGGCAAGCACAGGCACATGGCGAACAGTTTATCGAAGTGGCCTTCATCTTCGTGGCTGATAACTTCATCACCGCCCTCGACCAGGTGCAGATCCCTGACCTTTTTGATGAAGAAATAACAGTTGCCGACATCATCGCCCACGTGGAAGATGTAGCCAAAAATAAAATCTATCCCGAAACAGAATACCAGTTTCCGAGTGTGCATGCACCTGAGTTTTATGGGGGGAAGAATGAAAATTTCAAAGGGATCATCAATAACTTTGAAAGTGGCGAATTTTACAGCGACAGCATTATTTTCAACACCAATACAATTGTGCCAATGCTGTATTTGTTTGCCGTGCTCAATCGCATCTGGGAAGCCAGCGGCTATTCGGCTAAGGGTAAGATTTTTGAGCATGCCATGCTGCAAAAATGCCTGCTTTTTAATAATTATGCCCTTGACGATTTGCACGATGTGCGATTTTTAGGTGAAGCCGAAAACCTGATTGTTACCGAAGCTGATTTTTTTGTAATTGACTGGGATGAAGTGGAAGACAATACAAACAGATATAGCAATGGAATCTATGAAATTGCCCTTGAAGGTAATTATGAAGTGATTGTGAATATGAATTTTACAACTGCCGACAAAACAAAGGTTTATACTTATATAATCCAACTCGAACATCAGCCTTTGGCTGGTGGCAACACGGTAACAATTGGCGATCCGCATACTGGCACAACAGATTTTGATCCTATACCTTCTGTTTCATTTGTTGAACAGGCAAATGATCTTGGAATTGGCACTTTGTTTGTAACTATAAAGTTATACGAATGGGCAAATTCTGGAGCTGGTTATTATGATGTTGAAATACTTACAGGTAGCGTTATCATTCGTAAAATGGATGAGTTTGGTATAAATATTTTTCCAAACACGTTCAATCTAAAAAATCATGCACCCAAGTTTGCTGCAATTGATTTTGTGAAAATGTTTTTTGAAGAATATCAACTTTTTCCGGTATTTGATAATGTGAGCAAAAACATTCAACTCTTATCGCTTAATGATGTGATCAGTAGTGCACAGCAGTTTAATTTGTCGGAAGGCTTAATACGCGAATCGATTCGCGTTGAGCAAAATACTTACAATGGCATGAAGTTAGCTTTTGACTGGGGTAACGATGAGGATCAATATTTTATACCCGATCATATTGATTATGAAGTAGATTCATTCGATGATCTGCATGGAATGTTAATAATAGAGCATGATGTTTATTTCGTGAAATCACTGCAAGCTTATTACCATTTAGTGCCTATAAATAAAGATAATGGCCTTACAACTGAATGGGAAGTGATCAGCCATAAATCATTGCCTTATGTGGATGGCATGGGTGAAGACGAACGCACGCTCAAACTTGCACCCTGCCTGATGCGAAACGTGCCAACAATCGCTAATGGCTTGCACCGATCCATGCCAACCGTTTTGGGTCAGGGAACCAGCAAAGCCTTTAAAGTATTCACAGAATGTCCGCTCAGAGTGATGTT
>JAQVLA010000030.1 GCA_028704385.1 Bacteroidales bacterium
AAACATAGATTCTGTCGGCTCTTGAACCGATACGGTTAACACGACCGATGCGTTGCATTAAACGGGTAGAGTTCCATGGAACATCATAGTTTACTATTACATTGCTTCGGTGCAGGTTTATGCCTTCGGCCAGTACTTCAGTGGTAATGATAATATCGTAATCGTTCTTCCATTTTTCCTCTTCAAGATTCGCATCAAAATTGTCACGGATTGTATTCTCAACATATTTTCTGTTTTCGGCACTTACGGTAAGCACCTTTTTCTTGGTAATCTTTGAAAGTTTTACTGTAAGTTCTTCTGCTGTTTCTTTTGATTCGGAAAAAATTATCAGTTTGCCACTGATATTCTGGTTTGGTTTAAAAAATTCCTCCTGTATTTGCTTTGCAAACTCTATCAGTTTTGGGTCTTTCTTTACTTTGCTCCAGCGTTCAATTAAATCATCCACTTTTTCTTTATCCTGCTTGAGTAAGGCAACAAATTTTTTATCAAAAGCATCTTTTTTATACTCTTTATTATTTCCGCCTTTTTCATTGATTTTAGCTTCAATTTCATCATAACTTAAGCCTTCTTCGAGCAACTTGTTGATATCCAAATCAGGTGCAATAAAAACCCGGTTTTTATCAAACATTCCCAACATAATATCAATGGCCTTCTGAAATCTTGACAATGATTGAGTAAAAGCATAAAAACTGCTTTCAAGTCGTTTCACCAAAAGCGTTTTCATAATTGCGGATAACCTGCCTGATATGGATTCAACGTTACCATACATTTTCTTGTCTTCCTCTTTAGCAAGAAACTCAATGGCACGGTAGCGGTAATATCCTAAACCATCAATTTTATTCCCTTCTTCATCAAGGTTGGTAATGAGTGAAACTGTATCGAAAAAGAGTTCACTTAGTTTTTTATCCAATTCATAGTAAAGGGCAATCGGATCGCCAACTTTAGGAAATTTAATTCCCTGAATTTCCAAATCTTCCAAGTATTCTTTGTTGCTCTCTATATCTGTCCTTGTTCTGCGAATTACAAGTGGCTCCACCACATCATCTCGTAATTTCTGGAATAGTGCTTTCAGTTTTTTGATATTCAGTTTTTTCTCGTAAGCCAGTTTTTTATACTGCTCATTTATAGGTTTGAAATATTCCTGTAAATTTCTGATGTTTTCAAGCGTGCTGTTTCTTCTGTCCTGAAAAAGATAAAGTTGGTTCTCAATATCCTGTGGGCGGTTATTCAAAGGCGTTGCAGAAATTAAAATTACTTTCTTTCGTGAATCTCCATTTTCGGCAGCTCTTGAACGTGGCATTTTGCATATTTCCTGCAAAGCCAAATACATTTCGGTGTAATCATTTCTGAATTTATGAGACTCGTCAACTGCAATTAAATCAATTTCCTCAGGATTCGGATAAGAATAATTGTTTCTGTCAAGTATCTTATGTAAGCTTCCAAGAGTAATGAATGTAAAATGATTATCCAATTCAAAATCTTTTACTGTCCGTCTCCAGCTATCTTCAATTGCAGGGGGAACAACAACTAAAATTTTTGTATGAGTGCCATTTTCATAAATGAATTTTTTAATAATCATACAAGCAATAATCGTCTTCCCTAAACCAACCACATCAGCCAAAACAAAACCATTATGCTTCATCATAATTGCATAACCCTGATTGGCAGCATCCGATTGGTATTTTAAGCGTATGTATTTTGGGGGTAAAAGCAGGTCAATATTGTATGGGTCGTAATCTACTCGTTTACCAAAATATTCAATTAACATTTTGATATATAACTCAAACGGAGTAAAGTCATCACGCAAATACGTCTGGTTCTTGATTCTTTCAGCTTCTGCCTGCAAAATGGGAACAGATTCAGCCCAAAGCCTTTCAAATTCTTCGGTAGCAAATTTTACATCTTCGTATTCCCGCAAACTAACATTAAACTCATAATTTGATTCAGGATTTGCACCAAGTCCGGCATCGGTCAGATTAGATGAGCCGGTAATTACTTCGCAAGGTGCATATTCGTTGAATGTTGCTGGTCTAAATATATAAACCTTTGCATGAATTTTCTTTTTTGGATGAGCCCTAAGTTCTATTTTACCACTAACCAAATCGTCAATGAATTGCAGGATTCCTTTTTCTGTAACTTCATCGTAGTTGGCTTCCTGAATATTTTTTATGATTTCATCGAGGAAGTCCTCTTTTGTTTCATCCGGATTTTCAAGATAGAGTTGTCCTTTGTCGTGATATTTCTTAATTAGTTGGTCAACATTGATACCTACCAGAATTCTGATTTTAGGAATTTTGTCGAGAAAAGCACGTACTTTAAAATAACCAGAAGTCCTGAAATAGCCAACTAAAGCATCAAAATGTCTGATACTTTCAATATTTGTAAATACACCCTCAAACTTTTTGAGTAAGCTATTATCGTTTTGATTTGTAAAAAATTTAGTTGGCATTACTTCTTATTCTTTTTTATTTGGTTAATGACTTCGTCCAAACCATCCTCTAAATATTCTAATTTTCCATAATTTGCATTTATACTGTCAGCTAAGAACCGAACTTGAAGTTCTTTGTAATCGATTTTTAGAATTTGGCTTAGTGGCTTCAAATAATCAATTGACATAGGTCTTTCACCACGTTCAACCTTGCTAAGAGTAGATGTATCAACGTCAAGTTGGGCTGCAACTTTTCTAAGTGGAAGATTTCTTTCTTCTCTTAATCGTCTGATATATTCACCAAAAGTTTCATTTGTCATTTGACTAATCTGTTTGGACAATTTTGTCAAAGATAGAAAATATTTCCGTTGACTTTCTACTGTCATTTTCCTTAATCATATTCAGATTATTTTTTCACAGCTCACATTAACTCATCTAATCTTCAACAGCCTATGCACTAGGGCATTGGTACACTTTTTATCCGCCTACTCCATCCTGGCTAAAATGCGATCCTGAATAGTAAACCATCACTGGTTTACCCGATAAAAAAACAAGCGACTGCCTGGCAGCAGTTTAAGTGCATCAAAAATAAGATATGTTTTTTAAAAAGCAAAACAAAAACGGGTTTAATGTGGTACGCTGGCTGTAATCTGACAAGTAAGGGCGATACCTGCCAAGTAAGGGCACTTCTTCAAATTTCACATTGCTCTTATCACTCCTCCTTCTCACCTGTTCCTAACTTGGGATTATTCCACATACGGTACATGTTTAGGCCAAGAACAAGTATGTAAATGCCCGACACAGTCATGCAAACCCAAGAGATAACAGTGCAATGTTAAAATACAAATAGACAAGCTGACAATACGTCGGTGTAAATGCAAAATACAAGACTGCAAAGCCATAAATTACGACTGTAAACACAGCATACAATGATGTAAAGCCATGATACAGTGCTGCAATTGCATCATACAACAAAGTATTCCCAAAACCGGAAATACAAGCGCAAAATATGGTGCTGCAACGGAATTATCATACAAGTAGCTGGCTAAAACGGAGCAGTACCACATCGATACATCAATTCAGGATTAGGCACTGACTATTACAATATTGTATTTACCTTGTATGACTCTTAAATGATTTCGAGCAAGCAAAGCTCTACCCATCAGTAAGCAAATCATGTCTTGCATCAATCCAAAGCCGTAAAACATAGTTGCAATACAGAAGTGCCATATTCAAACTGAAAGCTCTAATGGCTACAATGAATTCGACCTGCAAAAATTCCTGTATTATGCTTTGTTGAAATATCACCAATACAATTCATTCAAGTTAAATAGGGTCTGCTGAAAAACACCTAACACATTGATATAATTTAAGTTGCCATTTATTGTGTTGTTGTTTCCGCAAGGTTTTTATGAGAAATCATCTAAAATCCTTGTAGTACAGTGTAATATTTGAATCAAGCTACTTCGTTAAAGCCTGTTCTGAATTTAAAAATGTTAACAACAATGTGTTGGCTAGCCTGTCGCACGCCATCTTCTGTGTTGCCTGCGACTCGAAGTATATCGATACATCTTCGTCTTGTCGCCTCGAATCTGGCATACGACAGACTTTTTCAGCAGACCCTAAATAATTTGCAATCAGAAATGCAATGATGGAAAAATATTGCCCCAGGCAAAAAGTTATCAACACTATTGAGGTGAATTATTTGCAAAAACCAAGCATGAGCCCGGTCCGAACAGTCAAAAAACAGCTGAATTTTAGCTTTTTGACCCCTGTCCCTAAAGGGGGAGAGCTAATATTCAGCAGTTTAAGAAAGTCCCCCCTTGGGGGATTTAGGAACAAATTGACTTTTCGGAGTGGACTCAGGCATTGAATAACTAATTGAGGTATGTCGAAGATTTTTTTTAAACATACAAAGGCGTGTATATACTTATATTTCAACCACTTGTGAGGTGTTAGCAATTTTTTATTAACTGATTGTTAATAAATCCCTTCCCCGTTCACATAAATTCTGTTTCACTGATTTCTTATTTTTGCGATAGATAATATTCAGGCGCTCATTAACTTAATGCAACTGAAGATGTAACAAATAGTATTTGCAATGACTTTAGAAAAAGACCACTTGAAAACTTCCCCGCTAAGCGATCGCCAGTTACTGGAAATGATTGCCTCAAATGAGCGTCAAAAAGCCGAAGCCGCCTACCAGGAATTTATTAATCGTTATAAGGATGATATTTACGAAGCCTGTAATATCATAACAGCACCCTACACAAACGACACACAAAAAAAGCTGACTTATTCGCTCTATGCCCAACTTATTATACACATTTTCGACAGGCCTGAATCCTTCCTTTATGCCATTAAAAATCTGCGCGATAAAAATAAGATCAGGGCTACAATTCTAATTGATATAGGCAATCAGGCACGCGCATTTTTCAAACTAATGCTCAAAGATAATTGGTCGGACAGGGAAGTAAAGCTCGAGCCGAATCACTATAAAATTGACCGGCAAATCGTACTTAACTATCAGATAGAAAAGGATGAAGATCCCCTCATACCTGTCAATCCTTTCGAAAAAGAAAGAGCGTTTAAAAAACTCGACAATGCGCTGAAATCCTTTAGCAAAAGAGACAGGGAATTTCTATACATGATGGCCGACCCCATTGCCAACAAAAGAAAACATTTTCCTGAAATCATCAAACAGGTGGCTGCTATCATCAAAACCTCAAAGTCTAATGTAAGTAAGCGTAAAATGCGACTAATCACTCGTTTAACCCGGGCCTACTATAAACAAAAAGGCTAGGATTTACAATTTCATTGTACAATTGTTCAGAAAATATGTACTTTCGTAGCGTCAAGCACAGTAACCACTTCTGACTTTGTCAGCAATGAAAATCAAAAACGAAGAAACAAAAGAGCGGTATGTAGCCAGGCTACTGCAGGAGTATCTTGAAACCGAAGGTTTACTTTATCCACGATCTGTGCATACCATGCAATCCTACCGCGAAAAACATCCCATCCCAAAACCCGCCCCCAGCGATCTGCCCGATGCTTTGGATCTCGTCCGCAAAAACAGCAGGCGGAAGTTTTAAATATAGCTGTTGGCTGTTGGCTTTTGGCTATTAGCCCGTTGAGGTTGCCTGAATAGCGTTGACTTTTTCTTTTTTGGTTACTTTTTCCTTTTTACTTTTTCCTTTTTACTTTTTCCTTTTTACCTGGCTCTTAACTTCTTGTTCGTATTGCCCTATGCAACATATCCTCAAACTTGTCTGGCAACCAGCGGGAGACAGATCTTCACATCTTGAATCTTGAATCTTAAATCTTTAATCTATGACCCCTCATCCCCCTATATTACTAAACTGATTCATCTGGTTGATGGAACCACAAGCGGGTTTGTTTTGGATGGCCAGTCGGTAAGCCTTTTCCACGCCAAGCTCGCGCACATTATAACTCAGATCAGTAAACAAACAAGGTTTCAGGTCGCCATTGGCAGTGAGCCTCATGCGGTTGCAGCTGGCACAATGGCCGCCATCGCCGCCTTCGACAACGGAAAACTGTCCTGTTTCGAGGTTCATTTCCTTGATAAAACGTACTTGCAAACCATTGGCATCTGCGAAGGCTTTCACTGCCTGTGCATCTGGTTCGTTATGATTGTTTTTGATCACGCAATTAAGTTTAATGGGTGTTAAACCGGCTTTCTGTGCAGCTTCAATTCCATTAAAAACATCTTCAACATTACCGAGTCGCGTGATCCACCTAAACCTTTCCGGATCAACAGTATCCAGACTGATATTCACCCTTTTTAATCCGGCATCAGCCAGCTGCTGAGCGAATTTTGGCAATAGGATCCCATTGGTCGTCATCCCCAGGTCTTTAATTCCGGGCAGCCGGGCGAGCTGTGCCACCAGACTCACAATGCCCTTGCGCACCATTGGCTCGCCGCCGGTGATACGGATTTTGTTTACCCCATGCGCTACGGCAAAACGCGACACTTCGAGTATCTCTTCAAAACTCAGAATATTTTCATGTGGAATAGGCTTCACTCCCTCTTCAGGCATGCAGTAGCGGCAACGCAGGTTGCAGCGGTCTGTAACCGAAATACGCAGATAAGTGATTTTCCTGTTAAATGAATCGTACATCTACCAGGTCTCCTTTGCACAAATCGGTGGTCCCGATGGGAACTTCAAAAAGCACATCAGCAGCCGAAAGGGCATTGATATGTGCCGAGCCGTGATAATCGACCGGATTTACACCCTTTTCGTCCAATATGGCCGGAATAAATGCCAGTCGTGCAGAACGCCTTCTTTTATAATCCACTGCCAGTGGAAATTTAATACGTTTGGCAGCATAGGCATAGCCCATCAAACGGTAAATCATGGGTTTGGCAAGCAACTCAAAAATATTGAATGATGAAATGGGATTACCTGGCAAGGCCATCACAAACTTATCTCCCGACCGACCAAATACGGTGGGTTTGCCGGGTTGAACTGCGATGGTTTGAAACCTGATATCAAACCGCAGCTTCTGTAGAACTGCCGGAATAAAATCAAACTCACCCATCGAGATACCTCCCGAGAGCAAAATCACATCCGACCATGCGTAGGCTTCGCGAATCATACGTTCCGAATCGGCAGCAGTGTCGGGGATGATGCCACCATAGCGCACTTCACAGCCCATGCGACCGGCTTGATTGACCAGCTGTAAGCCATTGCTGTTGCGGATTTTCCCTTGTTCGGGTTGTTGTTCGGGTTCTACCAACTCGTCGCCTGTGCTGAAAACCGTGACACGTGCTTTTTTGTAAACAAGGATTTCAGTGGAACCAACGGTAGCCATCACCGCCTGATGCTGTGGAGCGATCAGGGTATTGGATTGCAGCACAACCTCACCTGATTGGATGTCTTCTGCTTTATAAGCAATGTTATTTTTGGTTTTTGGGTTCAGGATTTTGACGCTCCCGTCCGGCAAAAGTTCGGTTTGCTCTACCATCACCACACAATCAGCACCTATAGGCAACATGGCACCCGTCATGATCTTCGCGCATGTAGCCTCCGTGATTGTCTGCAACGGAACAGTGCCTGCAGCGATGGTTTCAATGATTTGCAAAGGCTTTTCGAGGTCGGCCCTGCGACAGGCAAAGCCATCCACAGCAGCTTTATCAAAGGGAGGCATATCAATATCGCTCACCACAGCCTGTGCCAGCACCCTGCCAAGGCTATCTGCCAGAGAAATGCGCTCCGTTCCAAGGCTTGGGATTTGCTTCGTTACTTCATCCAGTGCTTGTTCGAATGTGATCATGAACTTTTTTTGACAAAAATACTCAAATCCAAAAAACCGGCTTTGTTAAAAGTAAATGCCAAAGTATATGAAGCGAACCGGTTGATTTTACAATTTGATGATCTTACCAAAAAACACAGCCTCGGGATGATTCAGACGTAAAAGATAAACACCGGGATTAAATCCTGTCAGATCAATCTCAAAAACAGGGGTTTCCATATCCATTCGATACTGCCTGATCAGCTCTCCCGATAAGGTAAATACTTCCACACTCAGAGGTTGTTGCAGCCGTGAGGGGATTTCAATAATCACCTTATTGCTTGTAGGATTAGGGCTTAGACGTAATTCATGTAAATTATCCGGAGACATAAAACCCGGCAACACTTCAGCCGTTCCATTAAAAAACTCCAACCCGCCGCTGTAGTTTCCAACGATTAAGGGATGTATTCCTTTATCGTCAGGAGGCAGCACTTCAACAGCAGTGCGCATTCCACGATCGCTTTGCGCAGCCGGAAAACCAAACAATTCCTCAAAACGACCTGAAGCCTGAAACGCACCCTCAAGATTATCGTCGATATCCTCAAAAAGATACAGTTTGCCCTGTTCCGAACCCACCAACAACAGGGTTTCATCCTCAGCAGTCCGGAAAAACTTCGGGGTACTAAAGCCATCATAGGAAAGGTTGAAATCAGTTACATTTACTTCTCCCAGATAGTCGGTAACCAGATTAAAAATAATCCCAATGGTCGTCTCGCTTCCTGCGTAAAAGCTGATCGTTCCATCCTTCTTACCAACGATCAAATCCAAAATACCGTCCCTGTCGAGGTCGAAAAGCTGAGGAGCCGAATAACTGCCCACATCAATCTGCATAAAGCTTTCAGCTGCTTCCCAAAAAATCCCGTTAGCTTGCTGTTGCAGGTAAATAACAGTACCCAACTCATTACCCACCAGCAAATCTGTCAAGCCGTCCCCATTCAGGTCACCAGCAGCAGGATATAATCCACGGAGATTTTTCGAAAACAAATTTCCATAATTGCTATTCTCCAGTTGAAAAACATCCGTACTCTCTGTTGAAAACCCTTTAAAATAACTCAGGTGTGATTGTTGTCTTGAGAAAAGCGTGCCACCCACATACCACGAAAACTGATAAGTCCCCCAATTGCCCACCAATAAGTCATTGCTGCCATCTCCATCCAGATCGGCCAGTAAAGGATATGCTCCTGAACCAAAATCCAGCATCTCTTCCTGCAAAAAATCTTTTTGGACAAGCCTGAAATCGGGTTCGTTTTCCGTGCCTTCATTCAGGTAAAGCCACACATTATTCACGTTTTCCGTCACTTCGTAATTGGGATCAAAAGGCGAAACCAGCATATCCGAAAGGCCATCGTTGTTAATATCCGTAAAATACGGAAGCGGCATCGAAAACAGTCTGACCGGCGTACTATTGGATGGAAAAGCAGTATCCTGATGAATCATCAAAGCCTGATCCACGGTTCCGCCATTGGTAAACATCGTAATGCCCGGATAATCCACATCTGCGAGCATTAGTTCGGGCAGGCCGTCGTTGTTGAGGTCTTTCACACCAAAAGTTGCCCCGCGATGCCGGTTGGTTCTCCCCGCTGCCAAACTGCTCTGTTTGAACAAACAGGTATCCAGATACATCTCATTTGTTTCTTCATTTTCGGCCACCCTCCCCCAGCAAAAATCTGTTCGTTCGTAAACCAGGGAATCAGCATGACCGTAGAGCTCCATCGAACGATTGGTGTGCAGCTCGATGAAAGTGCCCAGCGACCAGAAGCTTAACAAATCCAGATCACCATCCTGATCCACATCATACAAGGCCGGATAATCGGCATTGGTGGCCAGGATATTCACATATCCCCCACCCTGAAAAGAAGTAAGATAAGGTGTCACCACTAATTCAAAATCAGGGGGATAAGTACCCAGATGACGATAAACTTTAATCCCTGCCCATCCCTGTGAATAGGTAAAAATATCTTCAAACCCGTCCCCATCATAATCGGTAAAGATCACCCATTCATTAAAAACAGGGAAAAAACTGACATACTGTGGCGCAAGATCATAATAGATTTCACCCTGACTTCCTTTATTCAGGTATGTAAGCAGACGATTTCCCCTCCTGTCGAAGACCAGCAAATCCTTTTTGCCGTCACCATCCAGGTCCATACGGCCAAACTGACAGGCATCCAATCCGCCAGCCCAGGGATTAAGCAACTCCTCACCCATCCGATTTTTGATATTAAACTGGGCGTAAAGTGAAGCAGTAAGGGAAGAAGTCAGCAACAGGACAAGCAAAAGATGAAATCGTCTCATGAGATTTGAATTTGAAAATCAAAAATAATCATAAAACACAAACTGCTTTGGATGGCATACTGCTCATCACCGGAAAAATCAATAATTTCGCAGCAAAGCAAATGATTATGCCCCGAATACTGATTATCGACGACGAACAGAGCATCCGCCGCACTTTGCGCGAGATTCTGGAGTACGAAAAATACCAGGTAGAGGATGCCGAAACAGGCATGGAAGGAATTTCAAAAATCAAAGAGCAAGAGTTTGATGCGATCTTATGCGACATCAAAATGCCCGAGATGGACGGCATCGAAACGCTTGAAGCCATCAAGCAAATTACTGACTGCCCGGTTATTATGATCTCGGGTCATGGCACCATCGAAACTGCCGTCGAAGCCATCAAAAAAGGTGCTTACGATTACATCGCCAAGCCACCCGATCTGAACCGGCTGCTGATCACCATCAAAAATGCACTGGACAAATCACAGCTCATCACCGAGACCAAAGCCCTGAAGAAAGCAGTAAGCAAACAAAATGAGATGGTAGGCCAGTCGGCCACAATGGAAGAAATACGGGAAATGATTCAAAAGGTAGCACCAACTGCTGCCAGGGTACTCATTACAGGCGAAAATGGAACCGGTAAAGAACTGGTTGCCCGTCAGCTTCACGAGTTAAGTCAGCGCGCACATGCGCCATTCATAGAAGTGAATTGCGCTGCCATCCCATCCGAATTGATAGAGAGTCAATTGTTCGGGCACGAAAAAGGAGCTTTTACTTCGGCTATCAAGCAACGCAAAGGCGATTTTGAGCTGGCACATGGCGGCACCTTGTTTTTGGACGAGATCGGCGATATGAGCCTCTCGGCTCAGGCCAAAGTGCTGCGGGCTTTGCAGGAAAATAAAATCACACGCGTTGGAGGCGAAAAAGAGATTCCGGTTGATGTAAGGATAATCGCTGCCACCAATAAAAACCTTAAAGAAGAGATTGAGAAGGGACGGTTTCGTGAAGACCTCTACCATCGCATCAGCGTAATCCTGATCCGTGTTCCACCTTTGCGCGAAAGAGCCGATGACATCCCGTTATTGGTAAAACACTTTGTTGCACTCAGTTGCGAAAAGATGGGAAAAGCTCTGCCTCAAATCACTGATGATGCAATTGCTGAAATGCAGCAATACAAATGGACAGGTAATATCCGTGAATTGCACAATGCCATTGAACGGCTTGTGATATTGGGGGGGCCGGTGATCAACGATCAAACGGTTAAACAATATGCGCGTCCATTAAACAATTGACATCAACAGAAAGATTATGTAACTTTGCAATCCTTTTTCGGCACGATATGTGTGATTGAAAAAAGGTAATCTTCATTTGGGGCTGACCGGTTTTGACAGCAAGATGAATGGTTATGTAAGCATGCCGAGCCTTGCGATGACGCTCGTTAATCTTGATCGTGAACCATAATTGGCGAAACTAACTACGCTCTCGCTGCGTAATCGAAGTACAGTAGATTACTGCTTCATCCCTTTGCAAGGCATTGGGACGAGACATCCCGCAGGTGGACAAGCCTGATTCCGGCCTGATCACGGGGTGCTAATCAAACTCAGGATAGGATTGCAATAGCTTCGCTTGCAAACCGAAAAATAAGAAGCTAAGTGGCTGCTTAGGAAGTCTGTATCCTTGCAACCAACAAAAATCAAGCACAGACTAAGCATGTAGAAAGCTTAATGATTCCTTGTTTGGACCAGGGTTCGAATCCCTGCAGCTCCACTACAATTTGTAAAACTCTACTAAACAGAGTGTTACAAATGATCGAAATTAAAAGCTTGATCATAACATACAAAAAAGGGCGTGGGGACGCACTAGAAAGTATGAAATGAGATATCAAGTTGACGTAAGATTGCCTTACCTCGTTACAAGCGAGGCAGGCAATCCATACGTTGAGTTTCGCTGCTTTAATCCTCAGAAAAATAAACTGGAGCGTTTCCGGGTGTATAAAGGATTTAAGAAGCTCAATACTCAACAGGAAATAAAAAAACACGCCGATCGAATCATTGAAGACCTCTCCAACAAACTCAAAACAGGTTGGAGACCTTGGGATCATAAAATATTCTTTGAGTATGAAGACTCAACAGATTATTTTCATAACAAGGATCTAAAAGGCACCAGCCGGAAAGACACTAATCATATTCGAAAATATTTCAGTGAATTTCTGGATTACAAAAAGGCCGACGTCAAACCCAAAACATTTCAAAGCTATCAAAGCAAAGTGCGAAACTTCAGGGCATGGCTTGAAAAGCACGATTACAATACAAGAATAATTGCCCACATTGATCAGAAGATTCTAAAAGAATACATGCTTTATCTGATCAATAATCGAAAATTAGATAAGCGGACGGTTGCAAAATATCAGCAAACATTATTCGTAATGTTTCGATATTTCAAAGAGTTAAGACTAATCAAAGAAAACCCTGTTCATCACCTGCCAAGAGCCGTTAAGAGAGTTGACAAGAGCGCTCGCCCTATGTCTGATAAACATATGAGGCAATATCTGAACTATGTTGCAAGCGAGGATCCACAGCTTATGTTGGCCTCATTATTTCAATTATTACTGTTGTGCCGCCCAAACCAGGAGCTTCGTTTGATGAAGTGTCAAGACATTGACCTGGTAAAGCAGATAGCCTACATAAGATCAGAAACATCAAAAGTAAATCAGCGTGTCATTGTTATGCCTAACGCCTTAGTGGAAGTAGCTCAAGGGTGGAAACTCAATAGATATCCTGGCAATTATTACATCTTTGGCCGTGGTGGAAAGCCAGGACCGGATCCGGTAGGTATAAACTATTTCAACCGCAAATTTAGTGCCATCAAAAAAACACTAGATTTTCCGGAAACCTACACCTTTTATTCTTTCAAACATACCGGAGCTGGCAAGCTGATGGAAGCAGGTGCAACCTTAGCCGAGCTCATGTCGCACCTGGGGCACAAGAGATTTGAAAGCACGGTAAGGTATGTATTTCGGCATTTTGGCGAGAAATCAGAAAAGATAGTAAACTTTAAACCTGATTTTCTGGAAGGCCTGAAGCTATAAAAAAGCCCGCTAACCATCACGGCGCGGGCTAAACAAAACCAAAACCAAGGAAATCAAGGAGCACGCAAAATATAGCGCACATAAAAGTAACCCAGAAACAATAAAAGTAATAAGCCAAATATTCGCCCCAGCCAAATTTGAAACCATTGCCAGGAGCTCACAAAATTCTTTTCGATGATTTTAGTTTCAATGCGTGTTCTGTCTGTTGTAATTGCGCTTTCACGTATTGCGTTTTCGATTACTCGTGCAAGCACACTGTCTTTTTGAATCAAACTATGAATCAACCTGCCATCGATCACCTGTGCTTTTGACCAGGCCAAATCTGTTTCATGAATCGAAGGCCGGCTGTTTGCGATACCTTCTTTCACAACTACTTCAACCGTATCTCGAACTGTATCGCCTGGCAGATACACATAAATAGTTGTGTCACGGTAAATTGTGATTGAATTAGTTATCACCGAATCAGATGTAATCACCTGGGGCGGGAATTTCTGATTACAACGTTTCTGCGTTGCACAGCTCTGCCATCCGGAGGCGATAAGCAGAAGGATAAAAAACTTGATAATATTTTTCATCAGAAGTTAATTACAGCTGTTGGATCGATAAACAAACCGTTTTTCATAACCGTAAAATGCAAATGCGGCCCCGTACTTTTGCCGCTATTGCCCGAGTAGGCAATGATATCGCCGGCCACAACCTGCTCACCAAGCTTCACATTCCAGCGATCCAGATGAGCAAAACCAAATCGCACGCCATCAATATCGCCCACAATGGCCAACGATTTGCCACCGGAGTGATGTTCCCACAGCTGCGTTACTTTACCAGTTACCGGTGCAAATATCGGTGTGCCAATATAGCAAGCGATATCAACCCCATTATGAAAACTTCTTTCACCAGTGATGGGGTGAGTGCGAAAGCCAAAACTGCTTGTAATTCTGCCAGCACAGGGTTTACGATACTTTGTCATGATCTTTTGATTGTTTTTTCAGCTGTGATAGTTGTCTGTTCAAAGAAGTATTTTGCTTTCTGATTGCCTCAATCTCATTCTCAAGATTTTCGAGTCTGTCTCGCAAATCAGAATTTTCTTTTCGGAGGCCAATAAGCTCTTTATTATAAATTGAAAGCTGTTGTGATAGATTCTCAGCACTCTCTCGCCAAATCTTTACTGCAGCTGATACATTTTCAAGCTCAATACTTTTTGTTTCTGCAGCAGTCTTTTTTCTACCAAAAAACCACCCCCCAAAACTCCCAGCAATAGTTGGAATTATTGCAATGAGAGCTGTTTCTAACCAACTACTCATTAGCAAACTGATTTTAATAATTTGACTTTGATTAATACAAAAAGCTTCACACCAACCCACCATGCCACCGGAACCAGGAACCAGAACTCCACAAACCGGCACAAGAAAAGTGATGTAATTACAAAGCCAGCTTCAATCATGCGATGCTTGATAAACTGCAGGCCATGTTCCGGATCCGTTAGGAATACAAAAACTGTTGAGCTGTAAACAAAGCGCTCAACATTTTCGGGATACACACCAAAATACCACCACTTTCGAGGCAGTTTAAACCACAGGAATTTGAAATAAGTCGGCACAAATTGAAGTGTGCTGCCGTTTACGATTTTCCACTTCCGTTTCCAGCTGCCACGCTGGTTGAGCCAGCTCAGCCGGCCAGTAAACGCGTTTCTTACACTCTCATCCTCAAGCTCATTAAAAAGCTTGAATAAAAAGCCTAAAAGCATGATCAGGCCTAAAAACAGGTAAATAGTCATGATGCAAAGAATTTGCAGCTAAACTATTTACAGAAGCACCTGAAGCAAAGGACAACTAGCAAAGTAACAGCGTAAGCTCAAACACTTCTGGTCCATTACGCCTGATATTGCCCCTTATCTCAGCAATCAGGTAGTTAGATCCATTAAAGCGTACTTTTTTCGCAAAGCTGAAGCTGCGCAAAAAATCTAAAGAAGGTTGAATTTTCACCCGGACAGGTTTCGAATTCATGCGCCAATCCAAGTAGTCTTTCCATTTTATTTCGAAAACTGAATTTTCACCATCGAGGGCAAGTGCGAAAGGAACACCATTTATCAGTTTATCATTATGATCATACATGCCGGCACTGGCGAAGGGATAAGGTTGAAAACTACCATCATTATGCAAGCCATGATACCAAACCACACCAGGCTGCCAATCTGTTTGAAACGTATCCGGAGCACCTTCAAATCTACCAGGCTGATAGCTGGCAGGAATAGTCCACACACGGCCAGACGATAGCTGATCAGCTTTTTCGCGCTGCAAAAGCGGGCAGAGGGAAGTTTTTACTTCCTGATGATCGCTGCCTTCAGTCACTTCCGGAACAAAGTGACGCGAGTGAAACACCCAGCCAAACTGATAAGTATCCGGATTGTAGCCCCACACCAGGTAAGCATCAAAGAAATTAACAAAATACGCATCATTGAGCTGTCCGGTTGAAGGCAGCTCGCCCAGGGTGTCAACAGTTCCAAGCACATTAATGCCTTCCATCGACTTCACATCATCAAACTGCTTATCATTATCCGGAACCTCAAACTGATAGCGATAACCTTTAATTTTCTTCTCGAAAAGCACAACCGGATCGCTCACAATCATTTCAGAAATATCAGTGTAATCCTCAGATTTAACAATATCATCAACATAGTTGAATGTGATTGTTTGCAGCTCATTGTTCACCTCATATCCAAGCCCGAAAAGCTTACACAGCTGATCTAAAAATTCATAAACTGACCAATCCGGCACATGGTTTTGTAGGTTGAAGCTATCTGAAGGCGCAAGCATTTTGGCATCATTGGCCAGGAAACGATTTTCAACATAATGATTGATCATCACTGCATACTTCAGCTCATCCTCAAAGGGATTATCCATGATAGCATAATTAAAATGATAGGCAATGCGCTTAATCAGATAAGCCAGGTAAGGAAATGGCACGAAGATATTGCCGGCCATAAACGAATCCTCTTCATTTTCGAAGAGCATTGTAGCCGGAAAATCACCATTCACAAAGTAATTCATCACCTTAAAATACTGCTCATACACCAGTTTGATACTTTCATTATCCACCTGGTAAAAATCATCCGGCCACTTATCAAACACAAAAGGATTTTCGACCGGGAAAACAGCAAAATTCTGATCAGGATAACGCTGTGTAGCAGCCCCCAGGATCAGCGGATCCATATTCATGAACACAACATCAAAGGTTGATCCTGTCCTAATGCGTATATCAGCTGACCATATATCACCATAATATTCATCAGGTATCATGTCAGGAACAAGCTTAAGCTGCCAGCTTAACTGATCGCCAACTGCTAGCGAAAGATCACGCGTTATCCGGTTGCGCGTATTGTAAAGCCCAAACTCCTCTACAAAAACATCATTTTTATACAGTTTTAAAGTGGCACCACCTACCCTGAAATTACAATCCAGAAAAAAAACAAAAGTAGCCTCACGTGCCTGCTGTGCTGTGAATATCGTACCAGCAGCATTCAGCTCGCCGGTATTGATCAGGATATTTGTAAAAGGCAGATTCTCTTCGCGCTCAAAACTCATCTGCTCCCAATGATAGAGGTTTAAGTCTGCTATAAGATTTGCCTTTGCCATAGCAGCATCGCCCAGCTGTATATCGCCGCCCAGGTCAATTTCATTCAGTTTAACAGCCTTAGCCGCAGCATTGAAATCACCATTTTCTACCGGGCAAAAAACCTCATAAGCAAAGCGGCCAGCTTCGGCCACCTGAGCCGTACCCGAATACTGCAGGCCGGCAACAGTAAGCTGGTAAGGCACTTCAACAGCTTGCACAAAAGCATGAGGCTTGTGCGCATAGAGCAAAGTTTTCTTCAGCTCTGGCGTTGCCGGAATACTGAAGTTAAAAACAAAATTGCCGCCGTTCAGGCCATTGGCCATAAGCGGATATGGAGAAGTACGAACCAGCGAAATACTTGCATCACCCAGGTCGCACACATAATTATCAAGCTTTAGTTTCATTTTCTGGTTAGGTTTAACATTTACCATGATCAATAACTTCACCACCTTTACCAATTTCCCACCTCGAAATACCGTCAATATACTTATAATGTCCAGGAGCAGCAAAAGTTGTCAAGTTGGAATCAGTATAAACAATATCTCCTGTAACAGGTGCTGAATTTGAGCCCACCGGTGCGAAGTAGTAATAATTCCAGCCTCCTGAAGCTAGACAGGCTCCAAGCTGTGATCCCCATGGACCGGTCGCTTCAATTTGAAGTACACCACTTGAACAAACAGTGTAATTTGTCCATGTTGCAGACGCAGAGTTCCAATAAAACCAATTCACTTCATCTTCTGTGTACCAAGATGAAGTTGCATAGGTAGTTCCACTTGAATCTGAATAAAGCAATCCATGTGCAGCATAAGTTCCTGCAATTGTCGTCTGATTAGAATATACAGTCGTTGCAGTATAAAGTGTGTTACAAGGGTTTATTGCGCTCGTTACACTAACTAAAATAGCGTTCAGTGAGCTACCGGCAGAATGATCATAACCGCGAAACTTACCTAACACATATGGAGTAGTTTGCAAATTTGTTAATCTTGCAGCCGGTGTAGCTCCAGGACAATAATTTGGGTCTAAGCCTTCAGCATTGATAGATCCGCTGGTGAATACATTATACATGGAAATATTATTATTCCCTTCACCAAGTGCCATTGACACATCATACAATTTCAAATTTGAAGTAGGTAATGCTGCCATCACATGATCTCCTGCAAAGCTTTTAAGAGTAAAACAGTAAGCTTCTGATAATTTACAGACTTGAAGCCTTCATCGTCTGTTCGCACAAGACAAGGAAATACCTTCTCTACCTCTTGAGCAATCAGACCAATATCACTTTTATCAGTTTCCTTCCAGTCAAACATAACCGGACGAAGTTGCTTTACTTTTCCGGCAATGTCGGGTAATGGGAAAATGTTTTTCTTTAATCGAATGTCGGAATTGGAAACTATATCACCAGAAGCATGAATGTCTCCATTTACATCAAAGTCATAGGCTGGACTGGCTAGCTTTACTCCGATACGATCATTTGTGCTTTCCACAAAACGCATCATTTCAAGCCCACCCACAACTATACGTAACTGGTCAGCAGAAACCCAATCCAGGTAGGTGTTGGTATCGGAGCTGCCATAGATTTTAGGAGTGTAGATTCCAGTAGTTACTCTTGCAGTTCCAGTTACGTCAAGATCATAAGTTGGAGCCGTGTTTTTGATACCTACTTTTGATGAACGGTAAATATCAGCACCATTGACTGACCAAAGTGAAGATCCGCCCCCAGAGATTGTAGTCCGAGAAAGATTACCATTAGCATCAATTGTAAGGTGAGCTCCAGTGCCAGGTAAATCAGTGAATGTAACATTCGGTGCTCGCAATGTCAACGCATTTGACCTAAGATCAATTGTACCCCCACCATAAACCGATGATGTTGAAGCAACCAGTTCAATCAGATCATCCTCGCCAAGATAAAGCATTGTATTTGGGACGGCTGCATTTCGGAGAGTTTCACCATCGATGTATAAATCAGAGAACCTGCCATATGGAGTTGTATTGAAGCCAGAAGCCTGCGTATTATCATAAATTAGCACGCTGCCATTGGCACCGGCAGGCAAGCTCGTTGGTGTTGAATTAGTGCCTACAAGTAACTCACCTTTTGTCAGCTTGATTGAGCGTTCTTCATAAAGTACACCGCTTAAAGCAGTATTAATAGCAAAAACAATATCGTATTGAGCCATTACAAAGGTTTTAGCGTTTTACCATTTTGCCAATGGGCTTCTTCTCCAGGTATTAGTTGCTACACATACATAAACATAGTTAGCATTGTAGGCAATAGAACCCGCAGTTCCAGTACTGTTGTGGGCAGAGGGTACTGACGACCACGCCATCAGTCCTGCCAATGCTGCTGACAAGCCTGTGATATGCGAAATCGGCAGATTGGGAATACGAGCTACTGCAAACACACCGCTTGTAATTTTTGAAGCATCCAGATTTGGGATGTCAGCTGCAACAAGGGAACTACCACCAGTAACAAGACCTTTTGCATTTACGGTCGTTTTAGCATACGTCCCTGCTGTTACAACATTGGCGAGTGTTAAAGCTGCTGAAACATTTGCTGAACCGTCAAATGAGACGCTCCACGTTGCATCACCAGTTGCTGCAATAGTGCGTGGAGTATATAATTTAGATGCTGAGACTGCATTCTGGTTAACACCAAGCTTACCATCTAAAGCGGCTTGCAAGCCAGTGATATCAGCAATAACATGTGT
The DNA here is from genome assembly GCA_028704385.1 of Bacteroidales bacterium. GTDB lineage: Bacteria > Bacteroidota > Bacteroidia > Bacteroidales > F082 > UBA5536. The sequence continues at coordinate 19,421 of JAQVLA010000030.1, forward strand.
ATGCCCAGAACCGGCTAAATCAGGTTTGTTAATGATGTCGTCCCAGTTTACAAACGCCCATGTGAAAGTTCCTGCTGTTGCAGTGGCAGTTAAAACTTTCTTGTTGTTGGTAGTACCGTTAGCTGGAACGTGTTTAGAGGAATCATTGATGTGAGCCGTTAAGTTTGCTGCTGAAGCATAACCAGCGGAAGCATGATTGCCCCATCCAAATGCAGTATTCCAGTTGCCAGAATTGTCGGTTACGATTGCATAAGTCTTAACACCAGTACGCTTAAGCAGACCAGTTGAACTGAACATGCCGTCGTAGAGGGCTCCGTCAATATTTCCCTGAATAATGGTGAACTTGCTTCCTACCGTTGCCTCTGTTCCACCACCATTTGCTTCTGAACAAATGACTGTGTCACCGGCTTCAACGGGTGTGCCACTTGCCCCGCCAATCTTACCGGCAGCTGTTACCTTCCAAGTCCAACCAACCTGACCAGCTGGATAGTTAGGATTAGCCGAACAATCGATGCCGCCTTTATAAACCATCGCATCATTTGCTCCAATGAGCTGATTCATGTAGTTATATGCAGTTAAGGCATCCAGTAATTTGTTAGTTGCCGGTGCAGAAGAAAGGTCAGTGATAATTGCCGTACCGGAAACAGTTCCATCTATTATCGGATTATTTAGAATTTTTGTCCACAAAAGCGCACCGGTAGTTGGATTTTGAGTTAAAAAGTAACCGAAATCCGTTGGTTTGCTTACCGCTACTTCGGTAAACTCAACAGCTGTTGCATGGTCATTCCGTGTGAAAATTAAATCATATTGTGCCATTTGACTAAAGTTTTAAAGGTTAGTTACTATCTTTCCACACCTCGAATTGAAGTGTGATGAAAGGCTTGCTATTGTTGATCATGAAGCTGATCACATCGGCCAGCTTCTGAGCATTGAGCTGAAGTCCAATCTTGACGCCAAGCTTTTCACCAAGTTCCAGGATTTGCTTCTGAGCTTGCTCAAGCTCTTTTTGCTCAAGTTCTAAAAGTTTCTTTTTCAGTTCTTCAGCTGTTTCAGGAACAGAACCATTCACTTTAGTTTGCTCCTCATTTTTTTTAACTGTCATTTTTTTTGTCATAACTCACAACAAATTTTAATTACCAATTACCCATAAGTGGGACTCTTTTCCAAATATTAGTGCCAGTACACAAGTACATATAATCATCATCAAAAGCTATTTGGCCAATAGTGCCAGCATCATTATTCCCCGCTGGCGGATTCACCAATTCAAGACTTGCAGAACCAGGCATATTGCCGCTACCAGAGAGCAGAACAACTTCTTTTACAGGGCCATTAATGCGTAATCCAAACAATTTACCATCAGCTTGATTAAGCGCCAAGGTATCTTCATCAAGCTGATTGATACTTGGCACCTTACCGGACACACGACTTTTTATCAGTTTCCAGTAGCTCATAACACAAAGTTTATCCGTTCAAACTCAATTTCAATACTACCAGGCTCATAGATACGCCAGCTGCGATCAATAGATTTGTTTTTGATCAATACAGGCTGCAACTTATTGCTACGAACTTCATACACTTCAGTAGAGATCAGCAAATCATTAAGCCAGTTTTTCTCTTCTGGACTAAGCCATCCAGAATTCACTTTTACCAACTCTGAATGCTCATTATAAAACTCTGATTTGCGCTGCCTGTAAGGATTTTCAGCATCATAAACTCTTGTAGATTGCTTGCGTTCAACCTCTGTTGATTCATCGGCCTCGCCCATGCAGGCCAGTGTATCAAAGCCGCCCAGGCTGTTACGGAATATTAAAAAGCGATGCTGCCTGTAAAGATTATGATCAACCACAAAAACCCGTGTTTGATCGGCAATTGTTACCTCATAGCTTACTACTGTTTTTGCAGGATTCACATCACCAATGCCCAGCGCCTGGTAGCCTACCGGAAAACTGGCAACCGTTAAAGGTGGTACCGGCAAATGTTCAATATTTAAGAGTGCAGTAGACTCATCACTGAAGTAAATTGTAACCGCAATATTTTGATAAGTAGCATTAGGCCACAACAAATACATCAGTTCAGGCTGATCAGGCAGCACACGTTTAGTTTGACCAATTGGAAACCAACTTAGCAATCGGCTAATAGCCTGATAAGCACCAAAATTTGTGTTTTGGATGTCAAACTCAAGCTGTTTCCAGGCCGGAACCCTGCCAATACAGATTGTAGGACTTGCCGTAATTTCATTTTGAGCACTGGGTGGATTACCAAAATATTCATAAAACCGGATCGTGAAATTTTTACACCCATCAGGATGAATATGATTAGCATCCAGCACCAGGCTGGTTTGCAGCAGCGTTTCAAAATACTCACGCAGATCGAATGTTGCAATATTGCTCTGATTGCGCGATGCAGCCTCATAGGTATTAGTAGCTGAAACACGAGCAAGCACCTTAAAAAAAGGCTCATCACGATCAGCCTCTAACCTATAAATCAGCGGCAAGCCCTGAAGCGATAAAATAGGCGGATTTTGTATTATTTGAAACATAACTTAAGCAGTTTTAGCGATTGCAGATTCTTCTTTTTCGGCCATGGTCTTAAAATCCTGATAGATCCATTTGCCCTGCACACCATCAGTCTGCAGACGATCAACAACGGCAGCAAAGCGGTTCATAGCATCTATCATCTGAGTATTGTTTAAGCCCATGTTTTCAGCATTGCCAGGCTGATCAGTAGCACTGGTATAGCCGCCAGCCTTGAAGCCTCTGCTTTGGATTACAGCCGGCAGATTGATAGAGCGAACCGTGCCAGCATCCTGGGCATATTTTATCACATCGAGCACGGGCCGGATAGTAGGATTACGCGTTGCATCGGCCGTTGCCACAAACTCATTTGCATGCACAATACCAGCAGGCTCATCATCGCTGGCAGCCTGATCAGTGTATCCACCCTTGCGAAACTCAGGCGGTTTTTGTGAGGCGATAACAGCAATTTGGGCGGCTGTGGCAACGGCCTGAGCTGCTGCAGCCACCCATCCAGGAGGTGTGAAGCCGTAGTAGGCAAATGTTTTTGTGATCGACAAAGCACCGTTGATAGCAGCCTGAGCCAGGGCAGCATTACGCTCTTTCTTCCAGGCATCAAGTTTAATCTTAGCTTCTTTTTTGCGATACTTTTCGTTGATTTCCTTTTTTTGTTCTTCGGTGAGATTTTCGTTAGACAGTTCAGCATCACGGGCGCGATTAATAGCAGCCAGGCGCGCATCCAGCTCGGCATTAATCTGATTTTGTTTGATCTGAAAAATAGCATCAGAAACCTGTTGAGCAGAAGAAAGTGCAGTATCAACAATCTGCTCATTGAGCTGAATTTGCTGTTCAGCATTTTCCTGCTGTTTTTGCAAGCGATAATCCAGAATCTGACTTTCAATTTCGGTAGTATCTTCGCCCAGCTGACGGCGAAGCTCAAGCATAGTCATCAGATGCCCAATCTCCAGATCCTCTGAAAGCTTATGATAGGTTTCCTGGCTAATCAAACCATCAGCATACTGTTTTTTCAGTGCCAGCTGCTGAGCCTGCATCAGCTGACCCATAAAGCCGGAAGCATCCAGATCAGGCATTTCTTCATCCTCCGGACGTGGATTGAAAAGATCAGGATTTGGATTTGCTTTAACGTAATCCTCCTGCAACTTGCGATACATATCATTCTGCTTTTTCCAAAGCTCAAAAGCATTCTTGTTTTGAGCCACAAAATCAGCAATTACTTCAGCATTTGTTTTGCCGGGAATTACAGGATTAGGATTGTCGTTATCACCACCAGCTGACTTTGTGGTTTCTTCTGTTAAAGCAAGCAACTCAGAGGCTTTTTTAATTTTTTCCTGTATGGGCTTGAGATCACTTTCAATTTTGTTTTGTTCGTTAAGGATTAAAAATCTCTGATTGTCTAACCCTACAATTCTTTCAAGTAATTTTTGTTCTTCCGACCTACTATCAATTAAAAAGCCCCCTTTACCCACTTCAATGCCTTTACCAATTGCATCAACAGAAGCTCCCTGTTTTTCTAAGAAAGCAATAGTTTGCTTAATTTTTGATTCAATATCACCTTCTGAAGCAGCAATATCAGTATTGATTTTATAGATAGCCTCGCGAATTTCTTCTTCCTTTTCTAATTTTTTAATTTCATAATCAGCAGACTTAGCCGCAATTTCCATTTCTTGTTCATTAAGCTTTGCAAGCATCATACGCCGAACAAGTGAAGTATTATATTTTTCTATGTTACTCTGTAATTGCTCGTAACTCAATTTTTCTGCATCAATACCTTTAACTATATCCGGACTGATCTTCTCGAGTTCTTTTAAGATCGTTAAACGTTCGCCTGACTTTGTATTTGCATCAGTAAGTTTACCAACCATGCTAGCAACAGCGCGGCGTTCATTGATAAATTTTTCTTCAACCGGTACTTTAACCAACTTAGCAAACCAGCCTACAATACCTTCGAGAGCTTGATTAACATCAGAATTTACAAACCAGGCATGCATGGCACGGCCAATCTTTTCGAGATTACCGGCCATGTTGTTGTTTTTAATGTTGTACTCATTAGTGAGCGAAGTACCTTCAGCAAGTGCATTATTAGCTAACAGTTGCTGTTCGCGAACCAATTGAGTATTACTAGCCAGCGATGCAAGCACCTGGATAGCACGGGCACCATCGAGCCCAAGGCCATCAAACTTTTGAGCCATCACGGTAAGACCTTCATTGTTGCCGTTTAAGCCCTCAAGAAATCTGATAAAAGCCTCATTAGCATCCGTTTGTAATAATTGCCTAAACTCATTTACTTCCATTTTTGCAATACCGGCATAGGTGGAAGTGTCTTTAAACATATTGATGATAGTTTTATTCAGAGCAGTACCAGATATTTCTTGCGATTGCCCAAGAATATCAAGAGTTGCGGCATAACCAATCACACTTTCGGCAGTAATATCAGCCTGATCAGCAATACCGCCCATACGCTTTAGCATACCAATCAGAAAAGGTGCCTGGGTTTGCGAATTAGCAGAAACCTCATTGATGGCAGAACCCATTTTAAGCATCGACTCCCGGAAGTCAGTACCATGCTTAGTACCTATACGATAAATATCAGTGAGCTTACCCACCTCTTTGATCGATTCAGCAGCATCACCACCCAAGTCATCACCCAGTGCCACCTGAATCTGATTACCCACTTCAACAAAATCCATCACATCCTTTTTACTTTTCTTACCCAGGCGGCCAGCCTCTTCGGCCAATAGCAGCAACTCTTTGCGCGCTGTTCGGGTATTAAGGAATCTGAATTCAGTATAAAGCTCACGCGTAGCTTTACGTGTGAGGCCGGTTGTTTTCATCACATTAGCCAGGGCATCATCCATACCAGCCAGGCCTTTGACCCACTCTTTAACAGAAAACATAATACCGGTAAATGCAGCCACAGCAGCAGTAGCCATACCAAAATACCGGTTGAAGCTATCAGCCAGTTTACCCAAGCCATTGCTATGCGCCCTTGCCCTACCAGTAGCCCTATCTAGCTCAGCACGTAGCTTTGCAGCCTGTTTTTCTTTTTTTGCAAAGCCGGGATCATTGCGGCTCATGTTACGCATTTCAGCATTAAGCCTGCGCATAGCACCATTTAGCTGATTGATCGAAGCGCCTGACAAATTATTAAGCACATCATTCACATCAATCACCTCGCGCTGCAGCCGGTTAGCCTCGCGCGTAAGTTTTTTCATCTCTTTGTCAAGCTGATTAAAGCCCCTCACATCACCTTCAGCAGCAGCCTTATCACGTAAAGCACGGATTTGCTTCAGGTCATTTTTGATTTCTTCAAGCCGGGCTTTAGCCTGCTCATCATTTATCGTTACGTCAACCTGGGCTCTCTTGCTCATATTTTTACGTCATTATAACCGAGATCGGAATTATCACTAAGGTTGCGCACCACAAAACGCTCAATTTTGCGGGCATGCTTTTCTTCGAGCAGATGGCGCAGCACAGCCAGTTGTTTAGCAAACACTTCAGAATACCAAGGCTTAGGCCGGTGCTTGGTAAGACCGGCAGCAATCATGCTGTCGCGCTCTTCGAGATTTACACCATTACCCACACCATATTCAACCATTTTGCCATACCATTCAAAGGCAAACTGGATGCGCGAAGGATCGCCATCGGCCTGTGTGTAAACGTGATTAGTAAAGCTATCGATCAGCTGCATCGAAAGCCCGATATTGAG
>JAQVLA010000031.1 GCA_028704385.1 Bacteroidales bacterium
CAAAAAAAACCCTCACAAATATTGCTTGAAAAAATGCCTTCCTTACAACGTAAGTATTTGTTAATTTAGCAGGGTGAAAATGTATTGAAACAAAAGAAAACGGAGGTTTTTAGACGGACTGCCGTTGGGGTTTATAATGACGGCTTACGAGAGACGACTCATTTTGAAGTAGATAACACCTTGTTTATCAATAATAGCACCGGTATTTATGCCACAAACACTGATGGAGCAGTGATGACAGACAACACCTTTGAAATAGGATGCAACAATACCGACTGCGAAAAATGCGGTAAATCAGGTGCTTTGGGAATTGATCTTCTGACTTCTGTTAATTTTGTGATCGAAAACAATGGGTTCAGCGGGCACAGTGCTGCACAGCCGGGCGATTACGTAGGCATCAGGGTAACAGATTGCCCTTCAGTGGATGATGATATCTACCGCAACCAGTTTAATGGCTTGAGTGTAGGAAACATGGCTGTTGGTGTTAACAGAAGAACGCCTGTGAATGATGCAACAGGAGTATCCTATCAATGCAATGAGAATGAACTGAATGATATTGATTTTTGGGTGAAAGATTATACAAAGGAATCACGCATCAGAGGAAATGTAGGCGAACAGCTCCTGGCTTCTGGCAATACGCTTACTGATCCTACCTATGCTACTATTCAATTCCTGAATGACTATACACAGTACATTAATTATTATTATGTAGAACTTGACAATCAACCACTAACTGAATATACTGATATTTATGTTGTACCAATTTTGGCAGCGAACCCCAACCCTTGTTTGCCGGAGCATGGCAGTGGTGGAGGCGGCATTTCGCTCTCGGATACGGAAAAAGCTGCACTGGAGCTTGAATATGCTGAGGGTTTAGATGATTACAACAGCGTAGAAACTTTGTACAACTCACTGCTCGATGATGGCAATACACAGGCCGAAATTGCAAGCCTGCAAGCCGCATCACCTGCTGATATGTGGTCACTTCGCAGTAAACTACTTGGCACGTCGCCGCATCTTTCAGATGAGGTATTGAAACAAATGGCCGACAGGGCTGATGTATTTCCCGACGCTGTGCAGTTTGAGGTATTAGCTTCCAATCCCGAGGAGTTGCGCAAAGAAGAGTTGATGAGCTACCTGGAGCAAAAAAGCGATCCGCTCCCTGAATATATGCTTGAAATACTCAGACAGGTTGCTACCGGATCCTCCTACAAATCGGTGCTGCAGAGCCAGATGTCATTCTACCATGAGAAATACGTAAAGTCAGCACAACGTATCATACGTAGTTTGCTATTCGACAGCATTACCGACTACAACCAACTCAGGCAATGGTACGACAATATAGGCGGTTACCAAATGGATTTACAAATTGTGAATACCTGGATAGCCGAAGGAGCCTATGATGTGGCACTTGATTTTGCCGAAGCATTGCCCGCCATGCACCAGCTGGAAGGAGATCAGCTGGCAGCACACGAAGAATACATGAGTCTGTTGGAAATGTCTGTTGATTTGGAGCAGCAAAACCGGAACATTATGCAACTGACTGCACAGGAGCTGGCCATGATCAGCTCACTGGCCCAAACAGCAAGTCCTCATGCCCAAAGCAAAGCCAGGGCAATGCTTGAATATGCCTACGGGGAGCATTATTTTGAATGCCCTGATGTACCCGAATCGGTTGTCCTGAAATCAACTAAACCCATTTCTGCCGACAAGCTGGCCGAAGCTATGGGTCTGCAACTCAAAGCTGAACCCAACCCGGCAGCTGAATGGACACAGTTTAGTTGGCAATTGGCCGGTGATGCGGGACATGCTATACTGGAAATTTATGATGGCATGGGAAGACTTTTGCAAAGCATCCAGCTTCAAGGCAATCAGGGTACTCATTTGCTTGATACCCGTAAGTTGCCTGCGGGCATCTATAGCTGTGTGCTAAAGGCAGCCGGAATGCAAAAAACCTCTAAGTTGGTTATTCATTAGTCTCCACAGTTTCCTGCCAGGCTGTGGCCTGGCGGGAAACATTATTTTTGAAATATGACATATCCAAATGAATCATATCATACCTACTGTGCATGAAAATTCATGGATATTCCATCTGACCTATGAAATCAAAATTATTTACAGATGAAAACCAATAAAATCTATATATTATTATCTGCCTTGTTTCTGATTATTTTCCTTAACAGTACTGCCTTACATGCCCAGGACAACTGGCAAATCAGCTGGCAACAGTGTTATGGAAGCGAATGGGATGAAGAAGCAGTTGCAATAACAGAAACACCTCAGGGATATCTTGTATTGGCAAATATAAAAAATTTTGATCCCAACTTTGATTTTTTTTGGGATGCGGTTGTTTATCATATTGATAAGAAAGGTAATCTTTTATGGAAGCGTATTTATGGCGGATCAAATGGCGAGTATCCCGGAGATATACTATCCGACAAGCAGGGTTATTACTATTTAAGTATTGAAACATTTTCTAACGATGGCGATGTGCAGTCTGTTTACCACGGTGGTGGAGATCGTTGGATCGTAAAAATCGACATTGAGGGCAATATCATCTGGGAACGCTGTTATGGTGGAAGCGGAGAAGAATACGGTGCAAGACTGAAGCTGTTAAGTGATGGCAATATATTGGCTTATAGTGCTACAACTTCCGGTGATGGAGATGTGCCAGTCAACTATGGCTACCTTGATAATTGGTTATTGATTTTCAATCCTGAGGGAGAAATACTACAAAGTCGTGTATTTGGCAATATTGGGCAGAACAATATCTTTGACATCACCGAAACCCGTGATGGAGGTTTTTTCTTTGCCACCAAGGCTTCAGAGGTGGAAGGCATGGTTGAAGGAGATTATCACGGTGGGCAATCCGATGTTTGGGCAGTAAAGCTGGATACCAAGCTGGAAATTGAATGGCAAAAGTTGTACGGCGGAAGCGGCTTAGACTATGGTACGCAAGGGGTGATTGAACTGGACAATGGTTATATCTTCCTGGCTTCGACAGATTCGCCCAACGATGGGGATGTATGGGGCTATCACTATGGCGATAAGCCAGATATCTGGGTGGTAAGGATCGACAGCATCGGAAACATCCTTTGGCAGAAGTGTCTGGGTGGTAGTAGTTGGGATTACCCAATGGCAGGTATATACCAAATGCAGGACAGCAGCTTTATGGTGGTGGCAGAGACGTGGTCATCAGACGGTGATGTGCAGGGTTATCATCATGGGGGGTCTTCAGGTAATAGCGCCTACGACATCTGGATGAGCCGCCTCTCAGCAAATGGTGAGCTGCTATGGAGCCGGTGTTTTGGAGGAGCTGGGTGGGAATGGCCTGCTAATAATGTGCTGCAATTGGCAGACGACAACTGGCTTATCGCTGCCGGAGCAAGCAAATACAAGCTTTCCGACAGCCTTCTGAGTGGCGATATGGCCTGTGTATCCGAAGAATATGGCAGACAAATCTGGCTCTTCAACTTCAAAGACTGCGCCAACTACATGCCTGCCACGCCCCAGCCACCCACCGGCCCTGATACGCTCTGTCATACTGTGGATAGTACTTCTGTTTATCAAATAGCCGGCGACAGCACGGCATGGGACTACAACTGGCTGCTTGAGCCGACCGAGGCCGGCACAATCACTGCCGACAGCCTGCAGGCCATGGTAAAATGGAACAGTAGCTACCAGGGGCCGGCACACATCAGCGCAGCAGCCTGGAACGATTGCGGAGAATCGGCATGGTCAACCGCCAAAACCACCATGGTTTACAGCTGTGTGGGCATGCCCGAACAAAAGGAAACAGGGCTGGCAGTGGCTGTTTATCCCAACCCCGCCAAAGACTACATCATTTTTGAAATGCAAGCAAATAAGAGTTCTGTATCAACATCTATGGAAATATTCGATATTTACGGCCGGATAGTTGCCAGCCTGCCAATGGTGTCAGGCAAAGCCGTGCTGGATGTAAAGTCGTTCAGCAATGGAATTTACTTTTATCAGCTCAGTCATGAAGGCCGGCACCAGGCAGGGAAATTTGTTGTGCAATAAAAAAAAATAAACGAAATTTTTTTATGACGGATATTGAACGGACACCGATCAAACAGATAATCCGGACAAGCCAACCCGGTTTTACTGAAAATCAACAATCAACAAAAAACCGCCACATTCAAGGCGGTTTTTTGTTTGGAAACAATTAATTTATTCCTCTTTCATAAAAGGATATCGGTAATCTGTTGGTGGCACAAAATTTTCTTTGATAGTGCGTGGCGACACCCAGCGCAACAAATTCAGGTAAGAGCCTGATTTATCATTTGTGCCGGAAGCCCTGGCACCGCCAAAAGGCTGTTGCCCCACCACTGCTCCCGTAGGTTTATCATTGATGTAATAATTTCCGGCTGCATTGGTCAAAGCGTTGTTGGCTTCTTCAATGGCGTAACGATCCCGGGCAAAAACGGCTCCTGTAAGCGAATAGGTTGTGGTTGTATCAACAAGCTTCAGGGTTTCGTGCCATTTTTCGGTTTCATATACATAAATGGTAAGCACCGGACCAAACAATTCTTCATGCATGGTAACATAATGCGGGTCTTTGGTTAATATCACCGTAGGTTCGATAAAGTAACCCTTGCTTTTGTCGTAATTTCCGCCAAATAAAATTGTAGTGGCTTCGTCCTTTTTGGCATTATCAATAAAGCTGCTTAGTTTATCAAAAGAGGCCTCATCAATCACTGCTCCCATGAAATTAGTGAAATCCTCAACTGGACCCATTTTGATCGTTTTGAGGTCTTTTTCCATCAGCTTCCAGAGTTCAGGCCAAAGATTTTCAGGGATATATGCCCTTGAAGCAGCGGAGCATTTTTGTCCCTGATATTCAAAAGCTCCTCTGATCAGGGCAGTTGACAAAGCGTTAACATCAGCACTTTTGTGTGCCAGCACAAAGTCTTTTCCACCTGTTTCGCCAACTATTTTAGGATAGGTATTGTGGATGCTTAGGTTATCCCCAATAGCCTTCCAAATCTTTGTAAATACAGAGGTAGAGCCTGTATAATGAATCCCGACAAATTCGGGGTGGGAAGCAAAAATCTTACCGGCCACCGGACCTGGCACAAAAATCAGGTTGATTACTCCGGCAGGTAATCCGGCTTCTTCAAAAATCTCCATGATCACCCTGGCTGAGTAAATCTGTGCATTCGAAGCTTTCCAAACCACCACATTACCCATCATGGCCGGAGCTGAAGGCAGGTTGCCGGCTATGGCAGTAAAATTGAAGGGTGTAAGGGCATAGATAAAACCTTCCAGCGGACGATACTCTATCCTGTTCCAGATGCCACTGGACGAAATCGGCTGATCGTTATAGATTTTTGCCATGAAATGCACATTAAAACGCAAGAAATCAGCCAGCTCACATGCCGAATCAATCTCAGCCTGATGAACCGTTTTCGACTGGCCAAGCATGGTTGCTGCATTGATCTTTGCACGGTAAGGCCCGGCGATCAGATCAGCCGCTTTGAGAAATATCGCTGCCCGATCTTCCCACTCAAGTGCCTGCCATTGGGCTCTGGCATTAAGGGCTGCATCAATGGCCATTTGCACATGCTCGGCTCCTCCCTGATAAAAATAGCCCAGCGTATGCTGAATATCATGCGGTGGTGCTATCCTGATCCTGTTTTCAGTTTTGATACGCTGTCCACCAATTACCATCGGAATTTCTGTCTCTTCCGATCTCATTTTTGCCAACATAGCCTTTACTTCGGCTCGCTCTGGGCTTCCCGGAGCGTAATCTTTTACCGGTTCGTTAATGGGAACTGGAACCTTGTAAAACCCACTGTACATAACTAAAAAAATTTTAAATGAATAATTGAAATGTCTGCAAACATAGCCATTTTATCAATGGTAAGGAAATAATTACACAAGTAGAGTTCTTTCACTGGTTAAACGCTTTTCTCTTTGTTTTTTCTTGAAATTTCTGGCAAATTTTTGTAATTTTGTTACCCCAATCGCTTATTTCAATCTAACCAATTGTATATCAATATAATAACACATGCATTACTAAAATACAAGTGCTCACAAACCAGATTTAGATGAATTCCAGAAGCAAACAGAAGTTTAAAAAGTTAGATAAAATTGCTATTAATGTAAAGTCGCACAGAATCTTACAACAATTCAACAGTGAAAATCCGGATGTCGTCTCCCTGCTCAGGGAAGCCAATGACAAGGAAGAAGCACTCGAAGCCATGCGGCAGTGGATCATGCCATACTTCGAGAAAAACAAGACAGCCTGGGATTACTATAATGGGAAAATTTCGGGTCGTGAGGCTTTTGATCAGTTGAGCTGGTCCGATTATGGTGCCATCCGGCTGATGGATTACATCCAACACGCCGGCAGAATATTTGAGGACCTTAATCTGGGTGGCGACCTGGTGGGAAGTCATCCCGTAAAGTATCTCTGGCTAGCCATAAAATACGGTACGGGAGGCGCCAATCATCACTTTTTTTATGATACACTTTTGCTTTTTCGACAAATCAAAGGAACCTATGTAAGGCAGATGCCCGACAAGAATAAATTACAGGAATGGATGGGCCGACACCCTTCGGGCCTGGATGAAAAAGTGATTAAAATACGAAAGCACAACAGAGACAGGATTTTAAAAGTGATCATTCAGAAAATGGATGCAGGCGAGCTGAGTAGTCGCAGGTATCAGTTTGAATCCGGTATGACCTTTGAGCAAAAATTTCTAACTGCTACCCGTTGGTGGGATGATACAAACTTTCATCTTAAATTTGCCGTCCGCTCACCCAAAATGCTCAATGAGTTACTCAACAACTCGCTGAGTACCAAAACAATGGAATTACTTAATGAAGCCCGCCAGGCAGGAATACCTTTTTTTGTTAATCCCTACTACCTGTCGCTCCTCAACGTTTCCGAACCTGAATTTGCTGTCGGCTCCGATTTGGCTATCAGGGATTATGTGATTTACAGCAAGCAGCTGATCAAGGAGTTTGGAAAAATAGTAGCCTGGGAAATGGAAGACATCATAGAGCCCGGTAAGCCCAATGCCGCCGGTTGGATTCTGCCTACGGTTCATAATCTTCATCGTCGCTATCCCGAAGTGGCTATCATGATACCGGATACGGTTGGTCGTGCCTGTGGAGGATTGTGCGTGAGTTGCCAGCGGATGTACGACTTTCAGAGCGGTCACCTTAACTTCAACCTCGACAAGCTGAAGCCAAAAGAAACCTGGCCTCAGAAACTTCAGAAACTGATGGATTATTTTGAAGAGGACACCCAGCTCAGAGATATTTTAATTACCGGAGGCGATGCGTTGATGAGCAGCGACAAATCCTTGCAGACCATCCTCAATGCCGTTTATGAAATGGCCAAAAGAAAAATGGAAAGCAATCAAAACCTGCCTACTGATAAGAAAATTGCACCGATCACAAGAGTAAGGCTGGGCACCAGATTGCCTGTGTTCCTCCCACAACGAATTACAAATGAGCTTGTTGCAATATTGGCTGACTTCAAGAAGAAAGCCAGTGAGATAGGGATCAGGCAATTTGTGATTCAAACACATTTTGAATCGGCGATGGAAGTAACTCCTGAGGTTAAAAGAGCTATCGAAATGCTGCTAAGTGCGGGCTGGATCATAACCAATCAATTGGTGTTTACTGCAGCTGCCTCACGAAGAGGACACACCGCTAAACTGCGTAAGGTTTTAAACGATATTGGTGTGCTTACCTACTACACTTTTTCGGTGAAAGGATACAAAGAGAACAGCCACAATTTTGCTACCAACGAACGCGCAGTGCAAGAGCAATTGGAGGAAAAAGAGTTTGGCTGTATTGACAAACGCTACAACGAAAAAATTAGCAGCTTTGCACAGAATGCCGAAGAAATGGTTTCCAATATCAAAGCACTCAGAGAGGAGGCAGGAATTCCATTTCTGGCTACCGACCGCAATGTTTTGAACCTGCCAGGCGTTGGCAAAAGCTTAACCTTCAGAACTATCGGATTGAACCGGCATGGCCGTCGCATACTCGAGTTTGATCACGACAACACCCGCCGTCACAGCCCTATCATTCATGAGATGGGAAAAGTGATCATTATCGAATCAAAATCGCTCAATGAGTACCTGAACCAACTCGAAGATATGGGTGAAGATAAGGCCGAATATCACAGCATTTTTGGATATAGTATTGGCGAAACAGAGCCGCTGCAACATATTTATCAGTATCCTGCATACGATTTTGGAGTTACTAATGAATACACCAACCTCGAATTGAGTGAAACCTTTGTGGATATGGCTGATTGATTTAGGCTATAATTCAATACTTTACAGCTCAATTCAAAATATTGAAGCATAGTTCTGAAGCTTGTTGTATTTTTACTCCTGCAATCTTAGCCGCATGAAGCTTTTTTTTAAGTTTTTGGTTGTAATATTCATTTCCGGCACATTGACTTCTTGTCATATTGGTCGCTTTTTTTATTACAACTTTGCGGATATCAGGGATCATAAAAAATTCCCAAAGCAGGAAATAAAACGAGATACAAGTTCAACTTACTGGCACTTGCCTACCAGCAAACCAACAGTTCAACAGCAACTGATCCAGCATTTGGGCAATTGGGACGAACTTCCTGTGGATCAATATGTTGCCAGGCATAAAACAGTAGCCTTTTTAATCCTCAAAGGCGACAGCCTGATTTATGAAGCCTATTATAATGGTTACGATTCCAGTGCTGTTATCCCGGTATTTTCTGTGGCCAAATCCTATATTTCGGCACTGGTAGGTATCGCTTTGGAAAAAGGCATTTTCGAAAGCCTGGATGATTCCATCACAAAGTATATTCCTGATCTACAAGGAAAAGGATTGGAATCAATTAGACTGAGAAACCTGCTCGAGATGCGGTCGGGACTGGATTATCAGGAAAAGTACAACTCCCCTTTTGCTGATATGGCAAAGTACTATTATGGTCGAAATCTTCGCAGCTATATCACAAAACTAAAACTCGTTCAAACACCTGATAAACAATATGAATATCAAAGTGTGAACACGCTCCTGCTTGGCCTGGCCCTGGAAAATGTTACCCTTAAAAATCCTGCCGTGCTGCTCGAGGAGTGGATTTGGCAACCAGCCGGAATGCAGTATGATGCAAGCTGGAGCTTCGACAGCAAGAAGTTTAAAACCATCAAGGCGTTTTGTTGTATAAACCTCAGAGCTACTGATTTGGCCCGATTTGGCTTACTTTATAAGGCCAAGGGTAAATACCACGACCAACAATTAATTCCGGAGCAGTGGATTGAGAAAAGTTTGGAGATCACCAATGATTCACGCGATTCCGGTGGATACCCTTATGCCATGCATTGGAGAAGTTTGCCGGATGGTTCATTTTTTGCAAAAGGGGTGCTTGGGCAATATTTGTACGTGGATCCTTCCAGAGATATTGTAATTGTACGACTTGGAAAATCGGCTGATAAGCTAGACTGGATTGCGTTTTTCAGGGAGATTGCAGCGAAAATCCAACCCTGAGGTTTATTCTTCAGAGTGATATTGACTACTGAACCAAAGGCAGGCAAAGTTTCGCGGTACTCCCCTGCCCTGCCACACTTTCAAGCTCGAATTTGCCGTTTTGTATGTGCATAAATTCTTTCACGAGTTGCAGCCCCAGGCCTGTTCCGCCTTCGTTGTGTGTTCCTTTGGTTGATTCAAAAATTTGATCAGAAAAAATAGCCTTCAGCTGATCCGGTGTCATGCCTTTTCCATGATCTTCAATTTCAACAACTTGCCAGTCATGTGTTACGTGATTTCGAATAATTATCTCCTGGCCAGACTCGCTAAACTTTATAGCATTATTGATCAAATTGCGAAACACTATCAGCATTAATTCTTTATCAGCCAATGCATTAGCACCATCTTCCAATTGACACTTTAAGCTAATATTTTTTGCTTCGGCCCTTTGATTTAGAAAGATGATTTCGTGCGAGAATACCTCTCTCAAATTCAGAGGTAATGCGTTGCATTGGATGTTGCCACGCTGACTTAATGCCCATTGCAATAAATTTTCAACAGTTTGATAGGTTTCGCCAGCCTGCTTGTATAGGGTCTGAAGAATCTCCTTTTGTTCCTGCTTGTCAAATGTCTCAAAATCAGTGGTCATCAATTGAAGTAAACCCAATATGCTGTTGAAAGGAGATCGCAGGTCGTGCCCGATGACCGAAAGCAGTTTGTCTTTAGCCTGATTCGATTCCTGAAGTGTATTGTTTTGTTCTGTAATGGTGTTATTCAATTCCTGAAGTGACCGATTTGCTTTTTCAAGCTTTTTGCGGCTCTTCCTGATATTGAGGATAAAAACAACCAAAATGGCAAGTAATATTACTAATATCACAATGAAGAGCGTACGCCAGAAAATCACTGTGTTTTTATTTTCATTGTCACTTCGAAGCTGTTGATTTTCAAGGCTTTTTTTCTCAGCTTCATATTTTGTTTTTACATCCATCAGGTGTTGTTTGTTTGCCAGATCCGAGAGGCTGTCTTTTATGGCAATATACTTCTCGCGATAGTTCAGTGCACTTTCGTAGTTAGTTTGTTGCTTTAGTAACTCCACCTTTAGGTCATAAACTCCAACTAACTGGTCAAACTCCTGTATTTCCAATGCAACATGCTCGGCCTCATCCAGATGTATCCAGGCTCTGTCATAAGATTTTTGATAGTAATACAGTGATGCCAGGCCGATGTTATTAAAGATTGTGCCTTGTTTGATATCATTTGCCCGACAAATTTCGAGTGATGACAGATAATTTTCTTCGGCCTTGCTTGTATCGGCCTGTATAAGATGCACCTGAGCACTATTTAAAAGTGCCCTGGCCATTTCCATTCGAAAATCATTTTCCTGGGCTATAAGGTATGCGGCATCAAAAGCTTCAAGGGCTTTGTTGTACCTCTTGAGATCTTTATAACTGATGCCAATATTGCCGTAATTCATGCACAGATCATAAATATCGCCCCAAATTCTGTTGATTGACATGGCTTCTTCAAAATATGTTATTGCAGTTTCATGATCGCCAAGTTTCTGATTGATCCGGCCAATATTATTATTAAGTACGGCAATGTTGCGGTTATCGTCAATCTCAGAAAAATAATGCAAAGCCTTGATGTAGTAATCATAGCTATCGTGCAGTCGTCCAAGGTTTCCGGCCTGAATACCCATATTATTGTAATAGGCTGCATAAAATTTTGGCTTATCAACTTGTTCGGCTAACTTTTGCACTTTTTCAAGATAATGGGCTGCAGTGTCAAACTCCTGATACCGGGAACTCACTCTCACAAACAAATTGGTAATTATAAACTGGATCTCGATATCATCCACTTTCGGTAATCGGCCTAGAGCCTCCCGAAATGCAAGATAGCATGAATCTTTGTCCGCTTTTATCAAATAATAGATTCCATTTAATGCGATTGCATAGGCCTGACTATTTTGATCCCCTAGCGCAACAGCTCTATCGAGAAGCTGATCAATCAGCAATTTACTTTTTGTTGGATTGCTGTAAATAACTGATTCAGACTTGCTAATATATTCCTTTAAGGAATCAGCTGGTGCAATTTCTATCTCTTGCGCGGATAAGACCACAGGTTCATATTGACCGAAAAGTGCAATCGATGAATGCAAAATAAATCCGATCAACACAATAAAAAAATACGTTGTGCTACACTTCACAAGTGAACGGTTTGAATTTTACAAAATTATATAATAATCATGAACAAATCCCCATCAAAAAAATCAGCAGATTATTTGTGAAACAATGAAATCCTTAATCCAAAAAAATCACAAGCAGTGTCGCAACTGATATCCTTAGGATTCGACTAAATATTCAGAAAAACCCTTTGTAATTGGAATTTTATCAGATAATTATTAAGTGTTATTCTTCCAATTCAATAAAACGATCAAACTCGGTTTTAAAAAGCCTTTTCGAATAGGGATCATAGCGGTAATAATCTGGGTGATCTTCATCCCGGGTATAATTCTTCAGCTTATTGTTCAGCAATTGGTCGTAAGTATATGTGGCTGATAACCTGCCCATAAAACTTGCAAAGTTCTCAATATCAGCGATATTTAAGGTATCAACATGATAATAATAGTTCACACTTCCTGTAAAAAAGTCATAGGTAAATTGTCCTTCGTGATAATCAAATAAATTCTGATCTGTAAAATACACTTTGTTTTCGCTGCTTTTGTCGTTCAGGGCATTAATCTCAGTCCAAACGGCAAAATTGATTCCATTTAAAGGCACAATCTGTGTATAACGCAATCCAAAAAAATTCTCTTCATCTTCTGTATCGCTGATAAACTCCTGCAGCTCAATCTGTGCAACATTTATTATCCAGCTCAGGCTATCTTGCTCGTAAAAACGATCAAAATCAGCCTCGCTGAACAGTTTTACATCATAGCGCGACAAGGCATCCCAGTAAGCATTCTTGAAGTGGAAGAGTATCGTGCTGTCATTTAAACTGGAAAGAAACAGGCTTTGCGCCAAAAGGCTGTCGTGTTTCGCAGCTTCTGAAAGCCCTGTAAGTTTACTTTCATCCCGATCATAACGGTCATTAACCTTAAAAAGCTGATCCGGAAACAGCACCAGCAAATTCCATTCTGTACTCTCGTTAATGTAAGATTTGGCAAGTTTTCGCGTGGGGCTACAGGCACTTACAAAAAGTACGACACCAAAGACTAAGAATATTTTAAACCAGATAGTAGTTATTTTCATGCATTTGTAGTTAACAGCATCGCAAATTACAACAAAATGCATAACGTTTCAAAGCCTAATTTGTTACTTGTTTAAGCAATAATTCTCCAAAACGCCGGCCATACAACTCAGCTCGTTCCAGATCATCATCCGTAGGGCTGAATTTTACAAACACATCTGTTTCAGTATATTTTAGCTTTAGATTTTCCAAATTCGTACGGATGATTTTCATGCCCTCGCCACTCCAGCCATACGAACCAAAACCTCCAGCCAATTTTCCTTTATCGCGTAAAGGGCTTACCACAGCAAACAACCTGTAAATTGGCAAAAGGATGTTCTGATTGATTGTTGGACAACCCACAATCAGCCCACTGGCCCTGGCCACCTCCATATCAATATCACCAAGGGGTGTATGTTCGATGTCCATCACTTTGGCCTCAAGTCCGTCAATACACGAAATGCCCTTTCCGATGGCTTCGGCAAGCTGACCGGTTTTGTGATATGCTGAAACATAAGGAATATAAACCCTTTTCTTTTCCGGCAATTTGATTGCCTCATTGGCATATTGCTCCGAAAGTTCAACATATCGTTTCCAATTGGAACGTAATATCGGTCCGTGTCCTGTACAAACCGCAGTAATTTGCAGCGGTTTGATTTTTTCGATGGCAGTCAGCATAAACTTACTGAAAGGCTTCAGAATCACATCAAAATAATACTTGAAAGCATCGTCCCAATTGCCCACTACATCATCATACATCCGATCATCTGCATAATGCGCTCCAAAAGAATCACAGCTAAATAAAATCTGATCTTCAATAAGATAGCTATACATAGAATCGGGCCAATGCAGGTTTGGTGCTCCAATAAACCGGAGGGTTTTATTTCCCAAATCGAGCTCCATTCCGTCTTTAACCTGCAGGCTTTTGAAAGGTACCGAAATCAAGTCTTGCAGATACCGGATAGCATTCCCTGTTCCGACTACAACCGCCTGCGGAGCAATCTCCAATAATTTAGCAACACAACCAGAATGATCTGGCTCGGTATGATTCATGATGATATACTGGAGCTTGGAAGGATCGGTAAGGGCGCGGATTTTAGCTTCATAGTCTGGCCAAAACCGTTCTTTCACTGTTTCCACAATGGCTTTTTTCTCCGCATTGATGAAATAGGAATTGTAGGTAGTGCCATATTTGGTTTCCATCACCACATCAAAAGTAACCAAATCATGATCGAGCACACCGATCCATTTTACGTCATCATTAACGTCCAGAATATGAGGTTTTGTAGTCATTTAACACCAATTTTGTTCGCAAAAACGTTCATGCAAAAGTAGGTGTTTAGCTGCATGGAATCATTCTAAATAACAAGAGCTTAATTGTTTAACTCATATTTCATCAAACCGATCAAAACAACTTTTGCACTGAGCTTAACTAAAGCTTAAAATTCGAGTTCCATCTGTGCCGGTGGTTCTGGTTTGCGATTCTTTTGCTGATCTTGTAGTTTTTCTTCTGGAGTATTAGTTTCTTTTTCAGTTTCGTCTGTCATATCTGTCTCCTTATCTGTCAAATCATTGACATCATTCTGTTCATTTTCAATCAGTTCAAGACCATTTTCTGTCTCTGTTGAATTCATTTTCTCATCGAAACTATTTTCAACTTCAGATTCTAATGGCTCAAGAAGTTGAATATTTTGTATGTCTTTGTTCGACAACCTTTTACCCTTTGCTTTCACCCCTTTCACCGCAATAAACTCAGCCACATTGATTTCTTCATTTTCAGGTTTTAGTCCTCTGCTATTATTCTCAAATTCAAGCGATAGCATTGGAAATTCATCAAAAAGTACATGCTTTAATACCGCCTGCGAATGTTCACCGATAAAATTAATCCGCTTATTGATGGCCGTATCTTCCTCAATTTGAAAACGTTTAAGATAAAAAAGTTGTGTTTCGCCTTCAAGATAAATAACAGAGAACACCTCATCCGGAGTGAATTTTCTTAGCATGAGCAAGTCCTCATCAAAATGAGTACTCAAATCGTAACCGCTAAGCTTGAAGTCGCCATTGGCCATTATATGCATAAGCTTATCATCGGCATGGAATGCACCCAGATAAAGCCCGCGCTCATCGGTGTTCAGTCTTTTAACTGTTTCGTCGTACCAGATATCCCTCGCACCGAGTGTCGAAACCCCTTCATCGCGCTTATTGATCTGTTTTACGATATGTTTTGTGAGAATATTTCCTTTGGCATTTCGATTTTTAATTGCCAGTTCTGCAAAATCAAACTCAAAGGATGTCTTTTTTAATTTCGGTTTAGGTCGTAATAAAACTTTGATCGTTTCGGCTTCACCATTTGGGTTGGCAGTGAAATAGTAAACTTTAGAATCTGGTTTTCCAGCAGTTAAATCGTATTCTTTATCACGCGTAACACCTAATACAGCAAATCGTTTTACAAGCCAGGGACCTTTACGTCCATCGCGGTAAACCAGATTGTAAACAGTGCGTTCGTCATTTTTTCTGAAAATATCGATATGAATGACATTTTCCCCAACAAAAGTTTTACTGTTCACTTTGGTAACGATAAATTTGCCGTTTTCCCTAAAAACGATCATATCATCCAGGTCGCTGCAATCGCAGACAAATTCATCTTTTTTGAGCGATGTTCCGGCAAAGCCTTCAAGGCGGTTCACATACAATTTTTCGTTGTTAGCGGCTACTGCAGCAGCTTCGATGGTATCAAAATTACGAAGCTCAGTTTTACGCTCACGACCTGTGCCGTGTTTCTTTTTTATCTGTCTGAAGAAGTTAATTGTATAATCCACAATATGTTCCAGGTGATTACGAACTTCCTCCATCTCCGTTTCGAGTGATTGTATTTGTTCGTCAGCTTTGAAGGAGTTATACTTCGAGATCCTTTTGATCCTGATCTCAGTAAGTTTGGTGATATCTTCTTCGGTAACTGGCATTTTGAGGTGTTTCACAAAAGGTTTCAGGCCTTTGTCGATGGCTACAATCACTTCTTCCCAACTTTCGCATTGTTCAATGTCGCGATAGATCCTTTTTTCGATAAAAATTTTCTCCAATGAAGAATGATGCCACTCCCTTTCCAGCTCACTCATCCTGATCAGCAGTTCGGACCTTAACAGTCCTAAAGTTCGTTTAGTATTGCGTTCCAGTATTTTATGAACACTCCAAAAAGCCGGTTTTCCTTCAACAATCACACATGAATTGGGTGAGATGGATATTTCACAATTTGTGAAAGCATAAAGGGCATCAATGGTCTGATCAGGAGAAATTCCGGGAGCAAGATGTATTACTATTTCTACCTTTTCGGCTGTATTATCATCAATTTTACGAATTTTGATCTTTCCCTTATCATTGGCAGCGATAATGGAATCGATAAGTGATGTGGTGGTTGTACCGAAAGGAATCTCAGTGATCACAAGTGTTTTCTTGTCTTGTTGACTAATTCTGGCACGCACCCTGACCTTACCTCCTCTGATTCCTTCGTTATATTTCGAGCAATCGGCCAATCCTCCGGTCTGGAAATCAGGAAGAAGTTCAAATGGCTCATTTTTAAGACTTTTGATAGAAGCATCTATCAGTTCATTAAAATTGTGAGGCAAAATTTTAGAAGCCAGCCCAACGGCTATGCCTTCAACACCCTGTGCCAGTAATAGCGGGAATTTTACCGGCAAAGTAACAGGTTCTTTGTTTCGCCCGTCGTACGAAAGTTTCCATTCTGTTGTTTTGGGGTTAAAGACAACATCATGGGCAAACTTTGAAAGGCGTGCCTCAATATATCTGGGAGCAGCAGCACTGTCGCCGGTTAACACATTTCCCCAGTTTCCCTGTGTTTCAACAATCAGCTCTTTCTGACCAAGTTGCACCAGTGCATCCCCTATCGAAGCATCGCCATGCGGATGATATTGCATGGTGTGGCCAATGATGTTGGCAACCTTATTAAAGCGGCCGTCATCAAGGTTTTTCATTGAATGAAATATCCTTCTCTGAACAGGTTTCAAGCCGTCATCAATCTCAGGTACGGCACGTTCAAGAATAACATAGGAAGCATAATCTAAAAACCAGTTTTCGTACATGCCTGATAACTGTATCGTGCGATGGGCTTCCAGCGGTTTTTCTGCTTTTTCTATATTTTGATCCGAATTTAGTTCTTCATTTTCATTCATGCCATTAGTTCTTTCTGCTATTTACATTTAATCTTTATTTCCTAAAATTAGTATTTGATTTCCAAAATCGTATAAGAAGGGCTTCTGTGAACAAAAAGATCACTGCCCACAATACAAACCACCACCACAACCCTTTATCTTTGGAAGCTATTGCCTGTTCGATCGATTTTGAGCCCGAGATATCTATTGTTTGTGAAACCTCAAAGCCTGTGCTCTCAAACCATTCTCTGGCCTCATCAACTTCATAAAAATCCATTCGGGATTCTTTTCGGCTCTCATTCCAGGCAGTCACGCCAAGCAAACTATCCTGGTGATAAATACCATAAAAACCTGCTTCCGGAAGTGGTTCTTCCAGTTGCAACAGCAATTGTTGTTGCCTCCGGCTGATACCCGGGATTATTTCAAAATCACCTTCAACTGATCTTATCCGCAACACATCCTCTGCCGGAATATTTCCCCTCACGGTAAAATACCGGTCAGATCCCCGTGTAAAGCTTAACTTGTTTTGCATCAAGCCATAAAAGGCCATCCGGATCAGGATAGGAGGAAACAATGAACTTTCGGTAAAGCCCGAAGCAGTTACATCCAAAGGGGTGGCCAGATGAAAAACACTTCCCTGCCCTAACTTGTTGAAGGTAAGAAAAGGATCTCCATTGAGCAGACTTATCAAAGTAAAACTTCCAATGCCCGGTATAGATCTGAAATGATTTCGTACCGAAGGTAAGTCTGCATTTTCAGGTATTTTAGTGAACATCTCGTCAAAAAATGGATGGTCAACCAGTATGCTGTTTAAGCGGGTTGCAGCGGTGTCAGAGATCGGCTGAAAGTTCATTTTTAGTTCGTTTACAATTCCCTGTGAAGGAATCTGCGCATCAAAAACCGGAAGCAACAACAACGAACCTCCAGTTTTAACATATTCTGTTAATCCGGCCATCAAGCCTTCACTCATGCGCTCATCCAGCGGGGCAATGATCAGATGATAATTGTTAAACTTCTGGACATCAACCTGTAAAATAGAATGGCTAACAAACTTAAACAAGCTGTCCTCCCCGAATAAAAGCTCCAGTGAAGGATCAGGCAATTGTGTAAATATTTCAAGCACATCGAGCTTTGGTGTGATAAACAGACTCAGATAATACGTATCATCAAATATCACCGGATAGTCTTCAATACTTAGTTGTGCATTGATGTATCCAAAGTTCTGCGGTACAAAACTCATTTTAAACACTTTATCTTCCTGATTATCCAAATCGGCATTGGCTATTGCCAATAAGGAATTATCGCTGGACAGACGCAGGGCAAGACTACGGAGTTGATCCTCACTCTGATTGCTGATCTTAACATTAAGCTCAACCGGAATCCCTGTTTGTACAACAGGATTTGTAAGCCAAACACTGTCAATAAAGACGTTATTTTGTTGTGTGGCTTCAAATGGGATCAAAACCAATTTAAGTTTTTCATGAGCCTTATGACTTAGTTCGGTGAATGCACTTCGCTGAAAATCAGAAAACATATACAAGTCACAGTATTTCTGATCGATTTTTTGCACAAGGCCGTTCGCACGCTCAAGCAGGTCCATCATCGAAATGGTGGATCCTCCGATGGAAATTCTTTGCAGTTTTTCCAGCATTTCATCACGCGACATCTGGTATTCATGAGCCGGATTGAAGTCGTTTGTCAGTAAGATAAAACGGCGATCCGGCTCCATACTTTTCACCAGCGAAACAGCTGCATTTCGTGCGTCATCAATCAGTGCACCCCTTGTGCCTGCAAGCTGCATACTTTGAGAATTATCTACATAAATGAAGCTCACCTTTTGGTTTACAATATCTTCAGTGCCAGGATCAGTAAATACCGGACGAGCAAAAGCCAGCACTATGGCTGCTAAAGCAAATAAGCGTATCAACAAGATGATAAGCTGCCGAAGTCTGCTGGTTCTGGATGTTTGTTGTTTTAAATTTTCGAGCAGACTGATATCGCTGAAATAAACCATTTTGTGCTTTCTGAAATTGAACAAATGCACAATAACCGGAATCGCCAGCACCAGTAAACCATACAGCATTGAGGGGTTCAAAAATTCCATTCGAATGGCCTGCTTTTCTTAAAGTGGACAAATTTACAATTTAAAACGAAAAGGCCGTTCAGGAATCAGCCTATTTCAAGCGTAGTTTGATAAAGCTTTAGATTTGCAAACCGAAGAAAATAAAACACAAAGCCTGCTATTCAACCGAAGTAAAAGCATCCAGTGCCGGCAATGCCTTGTTAGCAAAATCAAACAAAGCCTGATTTTCCCAGCTTGAGCCATCCATTGCCTGTGGTCCTTTGTAAGCCACCAGTTCAGCTCCCCAGTAACAAAAGCCAATCATATTTTGTGGATGCCTGAAATGGATATTTTTGAGAGCCAGTAAAAAATCAAGCTGCCCCTGTGGACTTGCCGGAAAATCAGGTAAGATCAGCTGTTCTTCCAATCCAACGATATTATGGGTCCAATCGTTCCACTGCAAAGTAAACGGATAGGCCGTTTCTGCAAGCACTACAGGCTTTTCATACTCATTGGAAAGCAAATTCAAAGAAGCTTCCAATTCAGGAAGTGACTTACCGTGCCAGAGCGGATAGTAAGAGAGTCCGATAATATCATAGTCAATTTCTTGTGTTAGATCATAAAAATATTCAGAGCCCTCATAACCTGCAAAATGCACAATAATTTTGGTATGATCATTCAGGTCTCTCACCGCCCTGCTTGCGGATTGCAGTAAGGCCAAAAATTGTTGAGGGTTTTGCCACCGATTTCCTTCCGGAAAAAGTAAACCATTGTTGATCTCATTACCTGTTTGAATATAATCCGGTTGAATTCTTTTTATCACAAGACTGGTATAGCTATAAACGCTATCATTCAGTGCATCAAAGTTCAAATTTTCCCAAGGTTTAGGTTTAATTTGGTTGCCAGGATCTGCCCAGATATCAGAATAGTGCAGCGTTAACCAGACCTTAAAGCCCTTGGACCTCAATCTTTTTGAAAATATTTCAACTTCGTCCAAACCATGGAAATTATCCACTGGATCAACCCAAAGGCGTAATCTAATCGTATTTATTCCGGAAGACTTAAGTACGTTAAGAAAATCCTGAGCTTGTCCGGCAGTATTGTAAAAAACTGTTCCAGCCTGTTCAATCGCCGGATAGGTAGAAATATCCACAGCCCTGATAAGATTATCTACGATTGGAAGGTTATCATGATCTTTTTTCTTGCATGAGATTAATAAGATACTCAAGACAAAAATTGACAAGCAAACCCTCCTACTCCGCCCGAAAAACCTGAAATAATTCATAAAACTCAACTTTTGCCTCAGGGTTTATACTACGGATCAAAAACTCAATACCTTGTCAGCTTCTACTGTCCATAGCGCAAATTCTTTCATATTGCTGAGTTGAACGCCCTCAATAACAGGCAGCTTATCGATGCCGCGGGCTTCAGAACAGCCTCCGCAGCTTTTTACCTGCCCGCCATTACGAAGAACAATCTTAATCATGCGTTCGATATTGTAATGTCCATTGGGGGTGTTTTGTCCCGGCAAGACACAAAAAACAGCATCTGCCAACAGAAAAATATTCACCTGAACCGTTTCAGCATGTTCTTTTTGAAGCGTCATCGCTATTCGCAGTGCATTGTAAGCTTTTCTGTTCCGTAAGGTGCATCATTTATGATGATCAGAATCTTTTGCATCGTTGAAGTATTTCCGTTTTCAAAACAAAGATACCTCAAATCAAATTAGCGCATGTGACCCGTTTGCCTTATTTGTTAGCGGGTCGTTGTTCACTTCCGTTCGTTTCGGTCATCATTATTTTGCAGGTTTTTTGTCAAGGAATTTTTCAATCATTGGAACTACAAGGTCACTTTCTTTAAAGTCGGGCGTTATTGTAGTTATTTCTCCAATATATTGTCCGTGTCCACCCGGAATTATTGCTAATTCAGAGTTGGCAATTTGTCTGTGCAATTCAATAGCATGTTCGGGTGTGATAACATCTTTGTCGCCAATAATGATTAAAGTTGGTGCTTTTATTGATTTTATTTGCTCGTCAGGAATGTCTTTGAAGTTTACCATTCTCTTAGCATCTCTGTCGTGCATAACTTGTAAACCACTTGTGTCTGCTGCAACTTTCTTATATCCTTCTTTTAGTTGTTCAGGCATATTTTCCAATTTGGCATTTTCCATAAAGCCCCAAAACCATTCAGGAACTCCGTTTCGTTTGGCAAGTGCAGAACCTAAAATTATTTTGTCAACTAATTCAGGGTGTCGAATAGCGATTTGTAATGTAGTTGTCCCACCGTTGCTAAAACCAAAAAAGTCCGCCTTGTCTATTTTTAAGTTTTTGAGAAGTGTAGCAACATCATCTGCGTCCTGTTCAAATGTTAGGTCAGCATTACGGTCATTTGTTCGTCCGTGAGCTTGAAGTTCAACTGCAATCACTTGTCTGTTTTTGGCAAGCAATGGAATGAGTTTCTCAAAGTTTGTCTGAATTGTTGAACCACCACCGTGAATTAAAACAATTGGTTTGCCTTGTCCGTGAATTTCAAAATACATTTTCAGTCCATTCACTTCCGAATAGCCATTTTTAAAAGTCAAACTGTCGCTTATTGTTGTTGTCGCCATATTCCTGTCTGTGTTTTCTGTTTTGTTGTTGCACGAAGACAATGTGAAAATCGTCAATGCAAAATAAATAATTGTTTGTTTCATTTTCTGTTACTTTTATGTCCGTTGTGTCGTTCGTTACAATTCCCGCTAACGTTTTGCAGCTAACCGAAGGTAGCGATTTCGAAGTCCCGCACGTGCGGGATTTTTTTTCGTATTTTTATGTTTCCATACTTGAACTTAAACTCTACAAGAACATTCGTGATGCTCACTGATATATTTGATAGATTCAATGCAAAGTACTTTCAAAGCAGATATTTTGATGTCTGAAAGTTTCTTTACATAGATACAACCTTTTGTTATTTTGAATTTACCAAGGTCTGCTAATACTAATTTACTTTTCTCTGTGTCAGAATATACATAAAGTGTAAGTGCAGCTTTTCTAGGCGAAAAGCCGAGAACTGGTGCATCTCCTTCGTGTCCGCTTGCGTATTTATAATGATAATTACCAAATCCGATAATGCTCGATCCCCACATTTTAGGTTCAGAGTCAGACCACTTTTGCATTAGATCAATAAGTTGAAAACTGTCCGCCTTTTTTTGGTCGTTATCAACATAAGAGTTTATAAATTCTGTAACATCCTGTCCTGTATAAGTTGTCTTTGTTTTCGCCATAAATGATTGTGTTATTTACTTTGTAATGCAGTTCTAATAAGATTTTCTAACTGTTCTACATCAATGTCTGTCAACTTTTTAATGTAAAGACAACCGACACCTGTCTTGAACTTACCTAGCTTTTGAAGAGTGTCTTCGTGTTTTTTTATGTCAATAGCAAGATGTAACGAAAGGTTAGCTTTTCTTGGTGAAAATCCTATGAGAAACCAATCTACTTCTCTGCCTGTTTTTGGGCTCTTATATCGTTTATTGCCAAAACCTATGATTGACGTGCCCCACATTTTTGGTTCTTCACCACTAATTTTCTTCATCAATTCGATAATAGTAAAACTGTCTGCACGTTGTTGTTCATTTTCTATTTTGTTAATAAAGTCGTCAACATTTTCTGTCGTTTGTTGAGTTTTTATTTTTACTACTTTGCTCATAGGTTTCTGTGTTTAATGCTTTTCAAAGTTATCTGTTTTTGAAGTGCAATGGTCGTTCTTTACAACGACCAATAACGTTCAGTATAAGAATAGCAGCCGATTGCGGGCGATTTCCTGTCGAGTTACACAAAAGTTGAAGCGGGCTACAACGCTTGAATTTACCGCTATCTAGGCAATTATTTTTATACATTGTTACCGCTTGGCATTTCTTTTAGTTCATAATTTGTACTTCGTCCTCCGCTTGCTTCTTTTTGTAAAATATCTTTTTTAATCAAATCCTGAATATCTCGGAGGGCTGTATCCTGTGAACATTTATTAATCTTACCCCATTTTGAGGTTGTTAATTTTCCGTCAAATCCATCAAGCAGTCTGTTTATTGTTTTTTGTTGCCTGTCATTAAGAATTGTGGTGGAATGTATTTTCCAAAATTCTGCTTTATGAAGTATTTTCGATAAAGTCTCATCTGTGGAGTCAATAGCATTTATTAAACATTGCAAAAACCACAAAATCCATTCTGTTATATCTGAATTTCCTTTTTGTGCTTTTTCAAGTTTTTCATAATACTGTTTCCTTTCGACTCTAATTTGCGCTGACATACTGTAGAATCGCCTGATACTTTTGTCAGAACGTGCCAATGTCATATCTGTAATTGCTCTTGTAATTCGCCCATTTCCATCGTCAAACGGATGAATTGTCACGAACCATAAATGAGCTATAGCGGCTTTTAGAACCAAATCTGTTTCTTTCTCGCTTTCAAACCAGTCTAAGAATTTTTTCATTTCTGGTTCTATCCTGTCTGAGCTTGGAGCTTGATAGTGAACTTTTTCTTTTCCCATAGGCCCGGATACAACTTGCATAGGACCAGTCGTGTCTTTTCTCCAGTCTGCAACGGTGATTTTATTTAGATTACTCCAACCTGATGGGAACAACGCTGCATGCCAACCAAACAATCTGTCTTTAGTCAAAGGCAAGTCATACCTCTGTGTAGCATCAAGCATCATTTCAACTATTCCGTCAACATGGCGTTCCGGTTCCACTGCTCCGGCAATATCAATTCCTAGTCGACGAGCAATTGAAGAACGTACTTGTTCAATTTCCAAAAACTCACCTTCAATCTCAGATGATTTTATAACATCTAAAGTCAGCGTATTCAAAACCGCTTCATTCTGCAAATCAAAACCTAGTGATTCCATTTTACCAAGAAGTCTGCCCTGTTGATTTCTAGCTTCACCGAGTTTTATCATCACTTTCTTATTATCCCAATTGAAGTCTGACCAGTTTTCTTTTTCGTGTATATAAATTTTCATTCTCCGCATTTTATGCGACAAATATACATCTTATTCTCCGCAAATAAAACTTTCTCCGCAAAATATGCTCAGATTAAAACTATTAATCTCCGCACTGTCGTTTTTTATACTTGGCGGTAACGTTTTGGCGCTTGGCGCAGTGGCGGATTTCGGAGCACTAAACTGTCATTCAACCACAAAAGCTGATGAGAGGCAGAATGTTCAATTAACCACGTCACCCACCATTGAGCCAAACGCCTGTTATATGCCGGCTTTCTTGTCATAGTCGGTTTGCTTTGCTCCAAAATATTAGGTCTAAAAGTTTTAAGTCCGTTAATTTGTCGTGCTGTAAAATTCCTTTTTTGTCCGCTTGTTTAAATTTTTGTCTTATGATTTTTAATAAATTTTTGTTGTCAGTAGCCCAATGTTTATACTCAACACTGATGATAAAAAACGAAATGAAAAAACTCTCTTTTTTAAGTCCGAAGTAATTCTTAATCGGATTGTCTAATGCACAATATTCGTCTGGTCGGAAGGTATGAACAAGTTTAGCAAAGAATGAACCAAGGTCTTTTACTTTAAAGCCCTTACCGTGTTTTATAATCGCCTTATTAAAAGTGTCAAAATAGAGTTGAGCTAATTCGTCTGAACGAATATTTTTTAAGATTTCTTTTTTAATTCCTTCAAGTTTGTCAAGATAGTTGTTGTCTATTCCCTGAAGTGAATACCTTTTTTTAAACTGTCTAAAAAAGTCATTTGAGCTGTAATAAAGTTTTTCGTTGTCAAGTGTCAAGAAGTAGTAGTCCTGAAAACCTGCTGAAACTTTGTCGGCAAGGTGCGATTTCACAAGGTCAGTTTTTACAATTTCGTCAATCGTCTTTTCGTTTATGTCAGTCGAAATACGGTCGTAAACTGTCCGTTTAAGTGTGCTAATATATTTCTGTTCGTTGTCGTTCATTGTCGTCTTTTAAGCTGGCATACAACGTTGAGTATATTCAAAGTAGGCGATTGCGAGCTTTAAACTTATCATACCATAGCAAAGTTGAAACGGGTTACAACCGTTGAAAAAACTACTATCCCGGCAATTTTTTATACCGCGTGTTGTGGCGTCGTTATTATTCATTTCTGTTATAATGTCTTCTAAATTCATCATCACTGGCAATATTTCCGAGTCCAATTGTCAATGTAAAATAATAGTTAATACTCAAAGTCGGTGCACTAGCCAATTTGTCTTGATTATTATTAATATTCCACCTTGCTTCTTCGAGTGGCAATAAATAACCAGTCCTAAAATTAACCAAAAAGAACCATTGATAGGAAAATCCAAATCCCAAATCCAGATTTGCTCTTGAGTTCGTAATTTCCTTATATTCCAAAGTCGTGTTAAAATAGTTATTAAAACTTGTCTCATTTGGAATTTTTTCACGAT
>JAQVLA010000032.1 GCA_028704385.1 Bacteroidales bacterium
AGTGCTGAACAAATTGTATCAGATGACAGCACTTCAGACTTCTTTCAGCGTGAATAATGTTGCACTTGTCAAAGGTCGTCCGCGGACGCTTAACCTGAAAGAACTCATTCATTATTATGTCGAACACAGGCATGAGGTGGTAATTAGACGCACAAAATATGAGTTGAGAGAGGCAGAAAAAAGAGCACATATCCTCGAAGGACTGATCATTGCGCTTGACAATATTGATGCAGTAATTGAATTGATCAAGGCCTCAAAAACACCCGAAGAGGCACGCAATGGTCTGATCAGTCAATTTAGTCTGTCCGAAATTCAGGCAAAAGCAATCCTTGAAATGAGGTTGCAACGCCTTACCGGCCTTGAGATTCAAAAGATTAAGGAAGAATATGATGAGATACTAAAACAGATTGCCAGATTTAATGAAATACTTGAAAATGAAAGTATTAGATATGAGATAATTAAGAATGAATTGTTGGCCATCAAAGAAAAATACGGCGATGAGTCTCGATCAACGGTTGTTTACTCAGCTGAAGATTTCAAAATAGAAGATATCATTCCTGATGAACCTGTAGTGGTTACAATATCACATATGGGATATATCAAACGTACTGCTTTAAGTGAATACCGTCGTCAGGGCAGGGGAGGTCGTGGTTCCAAAGGCTCTGATGCCAGAGACGAAGATTTTATTGAACACCTGTTTATTGCCACGAATCACAACTATATGCTTTTCTTCACGGAGAATGGTAAGTGTTTCTGGCTCAGAGTGTTTGAAATACCCGAAGGAACTCGTCAAAGCAAAGGCAGGGCAATCCAGAATATGATCAATATCGATCCGAATGATAAAGTAAAGACCTTCATGAATATTCAAAATCTGAAGGATCAAGAGTATATTGAGAATAACTTCATCATTTTAGGAACCAAAAAAGGTGTGATCAAAAAGACCAGCCTTGAGGCTTATTCACGGCCACGACAAAATGGTATCAATGCCATAACCATTCGCGAAGGAGATGAGTTGTTGGAAGCACGACTTACCAATGGCACAAGTGAGGTAATCATGGCTTTGAAATCCGGAAGGGCTATTCGCTTTAACGAATCTACGGTTCGTCCGATGGGGAGAAATGCTTCGGGAGTAAGAGGAATAACCTTGGGTTCTGAAGCCGACGAAGTAGTAGGGATGATATGCATTAAAGATGCCGATTCATCAATTCTGGTAGTTTCCGAAAAAGGATACGGAAAGCGCTCGAAACTAGATGATTATCGTGTGACTAACAGAGGTGGAAAAGGTGTAAAGACCCTGAATGTTACTGAAAAAACAGGTAATCTTATTGCAATAAAAGACGTAATTGACAATGATGATTTAATGATTATCAATCGATCGGGGATTATCATTCGCATTGCCGTCGAAAGCTTACGCATCATGGGCAGGGCAACACAAGGCGTAAGACTGATTAATTTACGTGATCAGGATGAGATTGCTGCTGTTGCTAAAGTTTCGGTAGAGCAGGTGGAAGAATTAGAAGACGAAAATACTGAAATTCAGGAAGATATAATAGAAGAAAACTTTGAGGATTAACATAAAATTAATTGAATGGCAAATTTTGGCATGATGTTGGCTCTTTAATAAGTTCAAATACAGAATGCTAAATGATAACCTCTTAAAACTGACACAAATGAAAAAATTAATTGTATTAGTCGCAATGCTGATTATCGCTTCTTCAGTTTTTGCCCAAAAATCAGAAAGAACAAATGCTTTTATGTACAACAAAAATGCTCAGTACGATAAAGCTAAAGAAGCTATTGATAAAGCCATAATCCATCCAAAAACCAGTGAAGACTCAAAAACCTGGATGTACAGAGGGATTATCTATCTGAATCTGGTATTTTCAGAGGAATTTAATTCATTGGATGATAATGCATTGGAAAAGAGCTTTGAATCTTTTCTAAAGGCACTGGAATTAGATCCTGAGGATGACTTAAAAAGGTCCGATGACATTGATCCTCGAATTGAAGCCATTGGTCAGCAATACTTTGCCTATGGTGTTGACAACTTTAATGAAGGCGATTTTGCCAAGGCTTCCGGTAATTTTAAAAAATCTTATGATGTTGGTAAATATGTGAACAAAGTTGATACACTGGCACTGTTAAATGCGGCACTTGCATCGCTAAGAGGAGAGATGTTTGAGCAGTCAATCAGCTATTATCAGGAATTGATGGAAATGGGATTTGAAGAAGCTGATGTTTATAAAAATTTGGCTTCTGCAAATAGAAGTATCGGAAATACGGATGTAATGTTTGCCACACTGAAAACTGGTCGCGAGAAATATCCGGATGATGCCGGTTTGATGCTTGAAGAGATTAATGCTTATCTGGCAATTGGCGAAGGAGCCAAAGTTGTTGATGATTTGAAATTACTTGTCGAAAAGGATCCCCAGAATCATTCGATATTCTTCGTTTTGGGAACTATCTATGGAGATGAAAACAATGAAGTTATGTTCGACATGGATACTGCCGAATTATATTATGAGAAAGCTATCGAAATAAATCCGGAATATTATGATGCCATATACAATCTCGGTGCTTTGTATATTAACCAGAGTAATCAACTTCAGGTTAAGGCCAACGACTTACCTTTGGATGCTACTAAGGAATATGAGCAATTGACTGAAGAAGCAAATGCAATTATTAAGAAAGCGCTACCACATCTTGAAAAAGCAAATGAGCTGCAGCCTGATAACGAAGAAACCAAAGCAGTATTAAAGTCAATTTACACCCGTTTTAATATGGCTGATAAATTGGAAGGCATGAATAACTAATCCTGTAAAATTAATTAAAGAAGAGGGCACAAGTTAGTTTATTGTGTCCTCTCTTTTTGTAATTGTAAGTTTACATAATATAAATTATGTAACATAAGCTGAAACAAAATATAACAAGTAAAACATACTAAATCAGATACTTATAACGTGATTAAGAATTAGTTTAATTCTCTTTTTTAAACTCTTCAAAAAGTTGATTGAATTTTTCAAGCTTTGGTACTATTACAAATTGACAATAAGCCTGGTTCGGATTATTGTTAAAATAGTTTTGATGATAATCTTCGGCTTTGTAGAAAGTTTTAAATGGTGTTATTTCTGTTATAATGCTATCCTTCCAGATGTTGGCTTCATTCAGATGCAGTTTCACTTTTTCTGCAATTTGCTGTTGAACAGCTGTATGATAAAAAATGGCCGACCGGTATTGCGTTCCCAAATCAGCACCTTGGCGATTAAGTGTTGTGGGATTATGTGTTTTAAAAAATACTTCCAGGATCTGCTCAAGACCTATAACAGATTTATCATAAACAAGCTGAATCACTTCGGCATGGCCTGTCAAACCAGAGCTTACTTCCTTGTAGGTTGGATGAGAAATTTCACCTCCGCAATAGCCGGAAACAACGGAAATAACTCCTTTCATCTGTTGAAAAACGGCTTCTGTGCACCAAAAACAGCCTCCTCCGAGTGTAATTGTGTCCAAATTGTCAGCATTACTCATGGCTTTCGTTTGATTTGTAATTATTTGGGTGACTAGAATTACAACCAGTATGATTAATTTTTTCATCCTTAAAGTATATGATGCTTTAACAGTTTAATGTCTGCTTTGTTTTGTCTGGCAAAAATATGAAACTGCTTTGCATAATTTTTGATTAACTTTGCCACTTTTCGGGTACATCCGGAAAAATACAAAATCTGAATTTTAAAATCCACAATATCATGAGTTTAGAGCTAATTGGAAGAGTTGTTCAATTAGGACAACGCCAAACCGGACAAGGAAAAAACGGAACCTGGATACGACAGGATCTGATTATTGAAACAGAAGATCAGTTTCCCAAAAAAGTTTGTTTAAGTTGTTGGGGAGATAAAGCCGAAGAGGCTACTACATTTAAACCTGGTGAACGGGTTAAAGCCAGTATCAATGTTGAATCGCGTGAGTATAATGGTCGCTGGTACACCGACATAAAACCTTGGAAATTTGACCGTATCGGAGCTACAGATATGCCAGCTGATCCCCTTCCTCCTGCCAGTGATTATGGTGTAGATTCAGGATTTGAAAGCGAAGATGGTGACCTGCCATTCTAAAAGTATTTGCTTTGAAAAATAGGTATCTTGCTTTGGCGGCGGCTTTTGTTGCAAATCTCATCTATGGGATTAATTATGTGATCGCCAAGGGAATAATGCCTGAATATTTACAACCCCGAAGCATTATTTTGGTAAGGGTAACTATTGCTGCTTTACTTTTCTGGCTTTTGAAACCCTTTACTATTGCTGAACATATTCAAAAAATACATTTATTACGTATTGCTGTTGCAGCTTTTTTTGGGGTAGCGGCAAATCAAATCCTGTTCTTCGAAGGATTAAACCTTACCACGCCAATCAACGCCAGCATCATCATGGTTGGTGTGCCGATTGCTGTTTTGATATTTTCGCAAATACTTGTAAAAGAAATAATTACAAAGCGTAAACTCTTTAGAATAATACTTGGATCTATTGGTGCTATCTATTTGATTCTAAACTCAGGAACGATAAGTCTTGAACCAGGCAATTTTTTAGGTAATCTGTTGGTTCTTGCCAATGCATCCTCCTATGCCCTTTATTTAGTGTTGATAAAACCGGTTATGCGTCATTATCAGGCATTTACTGTGATGAGGTGGGTTTTTCTTTTTGGAGCTGTTTATGTAATTCCTATCACCCTCCCTCCTGCCCTGTCCGAAGATTGGAGAATAATTCCATTAAATATCTGGATGTCAATATCATACGTTGTGTTTTTTACAACTTTTCTGGCCTATTTGTTCAATAATTTCTCACTCCGGCATATTAATCCCACCACTAATAGTGTTTTGATTTATTTGCAGCCTGTGTTTGCAAGTCTGGTAGCAATCAATTTTCAAAAAGATCAGTTAACTTATCAGGAGGTTCTTGCTGCAATGGTTATTTTTGCAGGGGTATATTTTGTGATCAGTAAGCCTGGCAAAGCTGTCGAAAGCCTGAAAATTAAACATAATCAGTAACATACAAAGAATTTTTTAGCATGAAATATCATTTCACACTTGATCAACTTAATGCAGGTAATGTTGCAAATCAATTTATATTGATGGCCGGGCCGTGTGCAATCGAAAATGAAGAAACCCCGTTTTTGATTGCTGAAACGGTGAACAGATTATGCAAAACGTACCAGATCCCATACATTTTCAAGGGTTCATACCGAAAGGCAAATCGTTCGAGGCTGGATTCTTTTACTGGCATTGGCGACCTAAAAGCATTAAATATTTTGAAAAATATCGGACAAACATTTGGTATACCGGTAGTTACTGATATTCATGCTGTTAATGAAGCCGAAATGGCAGCCGATTTTGTTGACGTTTTGCAAATCCCGGCATTTTTATGCCGGCAAACTGATTTATTGGTAGCTGCGGCAAAAACCGGTAAAATTATCAACATTAAGAAAGGCCAGTTTTTATCTGGTGAAGCTATGCGTTTCGCTGTGGATAAAGTGAAACAATCAGGGAATGAGCAGGTGTTACTTACCGAAAGAGGTAATATGTACGGATACCAGGATTTAGTTGTGGATTTTCGGAATATTCATAGCATGAAACAATTACAAGTTCCTGTAATTATGGATATTACCCATTCCTTACAACAACCAAATCAAGCTTCTGGTATTACAGGGGGCAAACCCGAATTAATTGGCTTGATTGCCCGTGCAGCGATTGCTGTGGGAGCTGATGGTTTGTTTATTGAAACACACCCTGAACCGGCAAAAGCAAAATCAGATGGTGCCAATATGCTTAAGCTCGATAGGCTCGAACCATTGATAGAGCAAGTGGTTAAAATCAGGGAGGCAGTTAGATAATCGATTATTCCCGAATGAGTTTAATTATTTGTCCGGTTTTAGCATCAAAGCTCAATTTGTTTTTATTCAGCGGAACTACACTTATTGTCCCTAATTGTGGTATTGGGAGGCGTTCTGTACATAGTGTTTTTCCCTTGAATGAAACCTCGATTTGAGCAATTTCGGGGTTTCTGTAAAGCAGGCTGTTTATCACTGTTACTGATTCAAGCGTCTCCCTCCCTATTCCGGGGATCTTTTGGGATATTCCAATGGGCTCAACAAGTATCTGGATAGTTTCGCCCTTGCCGGATGCCTTCACAATACCCGAATCATCACTTAATCTGGCAAGTGTAACCAAGCTTCCTGAATTCTGATTTGGTGTGTAATAGACAGGATGTTCTTCGATTTTTCGATCATTTATTCCCAGAAACAAACTTAAATAGGCTTCTTCTAATTGTTTAAGCTGTTTGTCCATATAAATCAGACTGTTGCCATAATTTATCTCCTGATATCCACTTAGAAGAAGATACCTGGCTTCGCGAATTGTTTGAATGTAATCTGCTGCTGCCCTGGCT
This sequence comes from Bacteroidales bacterium, assembly GCA_028704385.1. Lineage (GTDB taxonomy): Bacteria > Bacteroidota > Bacteroidia > Bacteroidales > F082 > UBA5536. The sequence goes on from JAQVLA010000032.1 coordinate 6,438, forward strand.
TTTTGTTCAGGGTTACGATCCTGCCAACTGGTATGAAGCACAGGTAATTTGATCACAGTGGTGTCTATGGTAATTTTTCTGACGATAGTATCAATTCGCTGGAAAAGATTACGTTCTGCAAAATAATTGAACTTTTTTTCCTCCGGAGAATTCACTAATGTTTTCTCAACAGAAAGTGTTTCGGCTTTATGTGAAATCATTTCCGGGCCAACACCTAGAATAATGCCATCTGATTGTAATGTGAATGGAATTTTCTGCTCATCTTTCGAAGTCCGATCATCAAACCGGACGAAAAATACGGCGTCCGGATCGGGTTCGGTAATGGGTGTAACGATCAAATCTAAAATTCGATAGGTGGTTGAATTTTCGTTCACATAATCCTGAACACCGAGCATCCTTTCAGCAAACTGGCTGTAAGGCCCTTTAATGGAAACGGTTTTCTCCAGTATAAAATCGAACTTCAAAGTAGTACGTGGCAGTGCATAATAGATACCATCCGTTTGTCCGGGTATTCCGCTTTTTGCACTCGCAACGCTAAATTGAGCGTATCCTGCTGAATTGATTAAAAACAAAATACCAGTTAAAATTGCTGTCAAATTATTTCTTTGGCTCAAGGATTTCATGATTTGTGCTTTTGAGATGCGATGATAATAATTTTTCAAATTTAAGTGTTTATTGTCATTTTTGATTTTTTCCATTCAAATTTAGGGCAAACAAAAAAAGGAGACAAATTCTGTCCCCTTTTATTTCCGGTTATTTTATAAACAGCAGTTCGCGGTATTTTGGCAATGGCCATAAACCATCGTCAATCAGCATTTCGAGTTTGTCAACGTGATACCGTATTTTTTCAAAATAGGGTTTCACCTGATAACAATAATGATGAGCAATTTGCTCAGGTTCGTGCAGGTTGTTAGCCACTTTACGCTCATCTGTCATTTCTTCTACATATTGCCTGATGGTAGCAATATGATCCGAAATCTCTTTGATATTTTGAACCTGATTCCGACTTAGTTTGACATAGGTTTTCTGATCCAGTACATCTTTTAATCCGCGTGCATTATCAATGAGGGTGTTTTGATATTTTATTGCAGTTGGAATGATGTGGTTGATTGACAGATCACTGACCAGTCGCGATTCAATTTGAATTTTACGAACATATTTGTCAAGTTTGATTTCGTAGCGGGCCAACAACTCTCTTTTACTAAGAACTTCGTTGCGCTCAAACAGTTCGATTACCTCCCTGGAAATAAATGTTTTTATTGCATCAGGGGTATTTGGGGTGTTTGAAAGGCCTCTTTTCGCTGCTTCTTCTTTCCATTCGTCACTATAGCTGTTGCCTTCAAAACGAATTGGTTTTGATTCTTTGATATAGCGTTTCACTACCTCAAAAATTGCATCTTCCTTTTTCCAGTTTTGATCGGTAAGTTTTTTTACTTCATCATAAAACTGATTAAATTGATCAGCAACAATAGTGTTGAGTACGAACATTGGTTTCGCCGTATTGGCATGAGAACCAACGGCTCTGAATTCAAATTTGTTACCTGTAAATGCAAATGGACTGGTTCTGTTTCTGTCCGTATTATCGAGCAATATTTCCGGGATTTTTGGAATATTTGTTAATGCACCTTTATTCAGTCCATTTGTGATGCCTTCGTGCGAAGGCAATTGCTCAATTTCATTGAGTGTTTGGGTGAGTTGCTCTCCAATAAATGCTGAAATTATTGCTGGCGGGGCTTCATTTGCACCCAGCCTTAAGTCATTTCCAGCAGAAGCCACACTTGCCCTAACGAGAGCCTCATATGTATGAACAGCTTTGAGTATATTTACCAAAACAGTAATAAAACGCAGGTTATCCATGACTGTTTTGCCAGGAGTCAGCAGATTTACACCGGTATTGGTGGCCAAAGACCAGTTGTTGTGTTTTCCGCTGCCGTTGACAACGGCATATGGTTTTTCGTGTAGTAATACTTTAAAGTGATGTTTACGCGATACCATATCGAGCAGGTGCATTAAGAGTTGGTTATGATCAACCGCCACATTAGCTTCCTCATAAACCGGAGCACATTCAAACTGACTGGGAGCCACTTCGTTATGTCGTGTTTTCAGCGGGATTCCAAGTTTGTGTGCTTCAATTTCCAGATCGCGCATAAATGCACGGGCCCTGCTATGAATGATGCCAAAATAATGATCGCTTAATTGCTGATCCTTAGCTGAGGCATGGCCAAACACGGTTTTACCAGCCAAAACCAAATCAGGGCGGGCAGCAAAAAGTGCGCTATCTACAAGAAAGTATTCCTGCTCCCAACCTAAGGTGGGATATACCTTTGTAATATTTTTATCGAATAGCTGACACAGTTTAACACTTGCCTTATCTATTGCTTCCATCGAGCGCAACAAAGGTGTTTTGTAATCAAGCGACTCACCAGTGTAGGAAACAAAAATTGTTGGAATGCACAGCGTACTTTCCAAGATAAAAGCCGGTGAGCTGGGATCCCAGGCAGTATATCCGCGAGCTTCGAAAGTGTTGCGGATACCACCACTTGGGAAGGAAGAGGCATCAGGTTCCTGCTGAATTAGTGCGTTTCCCTGAAACTCTTCAATAGCCCTGCCATTTTCAGACGGATTTACGAAGGAGTCATGTTTTTCTGCAGTAGAACCAGTGAGCGGATGAAACCAATGGGTGTAATGTGTTGCACCATTGTTAATGGCCCAGGCTTTCATGGCCGAAGCCACCTGATCGGCTACTTTTCTGTCGATCTTAAAGCCTTTCTCAATGGCGAGTTCAACACTTTTAAAGGCTTCTTTTGTCAGATACTCACGCATTACAGTGCGGTTGAATACCATTGAACCGTAATAGTCAGAGATCTTATTCGAAGGATAATTTACCGGCACTACCTGCCGATCGAGCGTTTCGGATAACGCAATAAATCTGAAGTTTTCCATTTTATGGGGTTGTTTTGATTAGAGACTGCTTTTTAATGATCCAAAGTCCTGTATATGTTAAAATTCCATTTAATATAAGTAATTCAAATCCAAATTGATAACCGTTAAATAACCAGCTTGAATTGATGTTGACCAGGTAAGTTAAAAGTGGAGCTAAAAGTGCGACCAAAGGTACAAATCTATCTTTCAGAGCGAGTTTGGTAAACAAACCAAAAGCAAATAGTCCGAGTAATGGTCCATAGGTATAGCCTGCAATTGTAAAAAGCTGGGCTATAACGGCTTCATTATTAATCTCTCTGAAGATAATGATGATTGACAGAATAATTAGTGTGATAGCAAAATGTATAAAATAGCGTTTGTGCTTATTTACTTTATCCATACCCAAAAAGTCGATGCTGACCGATGTGGTTAATGCTGTGATGGCACTGTCGGCACTGGAATAAGCAGCTGCAATCAAGCCAATAAAAAACACCATTCCGGCAAAAATGCCAAAATGATTAAAGGCAAGTTCGGGAAACAGATTATCAGTCAGCTGTGGGATTGTAATATTATGAATGCTTGCATACACATATAAACTGGCTCCTAGAAAAAGAAAGATTAGATTGGCCGGAATCAACATAATACTTAAACTCGTAACATTCTTTTGTGCATCTTTCAGGTTTCTGCAACTGAGATTTTTCTGCATCATATCCTGATCCAGCCCGGTCATTACAATCGTTATAAACATCCCACTGAAAAACTGTTTGAGGTAAAAACGATCATGCCGCCAATCATTGATGACAATTTTAGAATAACCCTGCTCATTGATCCGGGAAATCATTTCACCTAAACTAAAATCTAATTTATTTAAAATGATATAGATAGTGACGATCAATGCGGTAAGCATAAAGACAGTCTGAAGCATATCTGTCCAAACAATTGTCTTTATTCCACCTTTAAATGAATAGATGGTGATCAGTAATATGAAAATTACAACCGTTACCCAAAACGGAATGTTGTAATGATCGAAAATAAAAATTTGTAACACATTTACAACCAAAAACATACGAAATGATGCACCTATTAATCTGGACAATAAAAAATAAAAAGCACCGGTTTTGTACGACCAAAAACCAAATCGCTGATCAAGGTAAGTGTAAATTGAGATGAGCTTCAACCGGTAATAAAGTGGTAACAAGACCAATGAAATGACCGCATAGCCAGCCACATAGCCAAAAACTACCATCATATAACTAAACTGAGAGTTTCCAACCCATCCAGGTATGGAGATAAAGGTGACACCAGATAGTGAGGTACCTATCATTCCAAAGGCAACTACGGGCCATGGAGATTGACGATTGCCAACAAAGTAGCTTTCGTTATTTGCCCTGCGTGAAGTGATTACCGATACCCCTATCAACATAGCGGTATATCCCAAAAAAATCAGCAGGACTAATTCAGGCGACATTGTGTTGTTTTTTGCGATGGAGCATTTTTGCAAAAGAAAGTAAATCCGGGAAGTTTAAGTCTGGTTTTATATTAACTTTCTCATTTCCAATTTGTATCGTTTTCATCCCAAGATTTCGTCCAAACAAAATATCTGATGAAGTATCGCCTGCCATTAAAGCATGGTCGAAATCAATATCCGGAAAATCGGCCTGGGCTTTATACGCCATAAAAGGTGAAGGTTTTCTGCAGTTATCCGGTTCATTTGCAAGCATAGTACAATAATATATGGCATTGATTCCAGCATTTTGAACTGCCAGTTCTTCTTGCATTTTTTGATGAACCGCGAGCAAATCTGATTCTGTCATAAGTTTTTTGCCAATCCCTTGCTGATTGGTAACCACAATCAGGTACTTAAAATATTTTCCTAAAATTGAGATGGCCTCTTTTGCGCCCGGGAGAAACTTAAAATCAGCTGGTTTCTTTACGTAATCCTGATATGGCCTGATGTTGATCACACCATCCCTGTCGAGGAAAAGCGTCCAGTCGTGGGTGATATGTTCCAGCAAAAACGGCATTAAGATTTTGGAAATAATTGTTCTTCAATGAGTTGACAAAGTATATGGCCGAGTAAGATATGTCCTTCCTGAATGCGTGGCGTATCTGTTGAAGGAACATTTAGCAATACATGAACAAGCTCTCTCATTTTTCCACCTGTTTCACCCGTAAAGGCGATTGTCTTCATCCCTATTTCGTTGGCTTTTTCTATGGCTTTTACAACATTGGCTGAATTTCCGGATGTACTTAATCCAATCAAAATATCACCTTTTCGGCCCGCTGCTTCAACCATTCTGCTGTACACTGTTTCGAAATCATAATCATTGGCTACGGCTGTCAGGTAACTGGTATTAACGTGTAATGCTTCGGCATACAAAGGTGGCCTGTCGTAATAATACCTTCCCGAAAGTTCAGCAGCCAGATGTTGTGCATCTGCTGCACTGCCGCCATTGCCACAGAAAAGCACTTTGCCATCGTTTTTCAAACATATTACACAGAGGCTAATGGCTTCTTCAAGCTGTTGTTGAAGTGATAAGTCTTTGAGTATAAGTTGTTTCAGATCAATGGATGCTTTTATGATTTTTTGCATTCGCATCGTTGTAATTTTGCAGCAAAAATAACATTTTTAATTCGCCAACCTAGTCAGCATCGAAAGATTGCGTTTTTAACAAAGCTGTTAAGCACCAATTATTGGGTTGTTTGATAAAAGCCGAATTTCTTAAGAATAAATTTTTGTTTCTTCGAAAACGATTGCAATTCCATGAAAAGATGCAATTTCCATATAAATTATTTCCAAATAAAGGTCTTTTCATTTTAGATTTTGAACAGAAAAATTATGCATCTTTGGCGGCTTTCTTTTGTGAAAGTTTTCGGATAACATATGTTATTGAATTATAGTATATTAGTGTTATGAAATCTGTTGCTACTATCTTTTTACTTTTAGTGTCGAATATTTTTATGACACTTGCCTGGTACGGTCATCTAAAGTTTAAAGACTGGAGTCTGTTCACTAAATATGGCTTAGTAGCTGTAATTTTGTTCAGCTGGTCACTGGCACTTTTTGAATATATTTTTCAGGTTCCGGCCAACAGAATCGGTTATGCAGGCAATAATGGACCGTTTAATCTGATGCAATTAAAAGTGTTACAGGAAGTTATAACACTAATTGTCTTCGTAATTTTTTCGTTGATCATGTTTAAAAATGAAAGCCTGAGATGGAATCATTTCATAGCTTTAATTTTTCTTGTTCTGGCTGTGTATTTTGTTTTCAAAAAATAATATGTTTGCAAAAAAAAAGAGCTTTCTTATTTCTTAAATTAAGGCATTAATATACTGTATGTTAGTTCAAACTGAAAATTTTACCATGAAGTTTTATGATGTGGACGCTGTATTTACTTTCGGAAAATATGAAGGTAAAACATTGGCTGAGGTTTATGCTAAAGACCCAAAGTATCTGACTTTTTGCTCAGAGAACATAGATGAGTTTTATGTTTCTCCGGCAGTTATGAAGGAATTGAAATCTGCGAAATTCAAGCCCGAAGAAAATGAATTTGATGATTTTGAAGATCAGGATGAAATGTTTGATGAGGAGGAAATTGAAGAATTGGAAGAAGTTGATTTAGAAGAAGATAACTTTGAATGGGAGGAAGATTTTGATCTGGCAGATGATGATTTCGACGATGATTTTGATGACGATTTCGTGGATGATGACTTCTAACAGCAAAAAAACGAGTTATTACCGGCTAAGCAGGTTGTTTAGCCGGTTTTTTTTTAGATCAGTTTCCTGATTTGACCGGCATAATTTGTCCAACTCATCAAGCTGGCTGTTTCAGTGATGTTCTCCCTCGGTATGGGCATTTCAATCGCTTTGTTCATTATGTTGGTCATTGAATCTATTTCATTATCAGCAAGATAGCCATTAAAACCATCTTTCACTGTATCCACAAAATGGCCGACCATGGTTGCAAGCATGGGCATCTTAAAATTGTATCCGATTGATTCCACCCCGGATGGTGTTGCGGTAAGGTAAAAAAGCAGTAGGTTATCACTCATCTGAAAGTATTTATGTACTTCTTCATTTGGAACAAACTCATTGATAACCATAACATTATCCTCTAAGTTATATTTCGAAATTAAACTCAATGGTTGGTAATTACGCTCATCATCCTTTTTTTTGAGAAACATTGATTTCGCAATTCCGAATAATTGGTTTTTAATTCTTGTTGACCATTTTTTTGTGTCTAAAGTTTGCCAAAAAGATTCGCCTACAATCAGCAAACTCACATCTTTTCTATGTTCCGTAAGCTTTGCAAAAGCTTCGATGGCCTGGTGCAGACCCTTGTATTTTCTGATAAATCCAAAAAACAAAAACACGTGTTTCTTTAATCCCAGTTCCTGTTTCACTTTGTTTTTGTCAAAGTTTGGATCAGGTTTAAACATGTCATAAACAGGATGATAGAGTTGAAGAACCGGTTTTGAGTTGCCTGGTAGTTCGTCAAAGCTTTTGCGAACATCAAATTGTACTTTTGGGAAGAGCTGCTGTAGCTGGTCTGCTGTCTGGCGGGCGTGTACAACATATGCGGTAGCCGATTTGATCCCAAAAGCCGTAAAACGATTATCCAGCGCACTTCCCTCCTTTTGAATCACAAAATGCAGGTCGAAGACGACCTTAATTTTCTTTCGCACCAGGCTTGAGGCAATAACCCCTAATGGCAATCCCTGCACCGCAATAGCCCACTGAAAAACAACGAGATCGGGTTTAAGATTGGTAATCTCTTTTACAGTCTTTTTCCAACTTAAGGGATTGTTATAATTCGTTAGGTAATGCACCTTAATGTTTGTCCCTTCCAATTGGTCTTTGCGGCTTTTACGATCAATAAAGTCACGCGGAATAATAGCCGGATACTGCTGTGTCCAGCTTACAATATGAACCTCCGTATCTTCTTGTTTATCAAAAGCTTTGGCCAGTGAAGTGTTGTAATTTGCAATTCCACCTTTAAATCTTGGCCCAGGGCCAAAACAAACAATTCGTGTCATAATGTTATTAGTAAACCAGGGAATTCGTACTTCCCCATATCCAACGTACTATTTTTTGAGATCGTTCAGCTGTTTTTCATAAACGCGTGTCATTCCTTCACGTAAGGATATTTTGGGCTTCCAACCAAATCGTTCATTCACAAGATCCATATTTGCATAACGTGAGTGCACACCAACCGGTTTATCCAGCAGTGGCTTTATCTGTGGCTGATAACCGGCAATGTTGGCAAAGAGATCAATCAATTCCAGGAATGAGGTCAATTTTCCGGAACCAATATTATAGGCCGACCCATCCTGCACATTATCCAAAAGTAAAAAGATAAAATCGAGTACATCTTCTATGTGTACAAAGTCACGTCCCTGCTTTCCGGAACCCCAAACTTCAAAGGGATCTTCTTTTTTTGCCGCACGAGCTGCAATTGCAGGAACAGGGTAACTCAGTTCCTGGTCTTCGCCATAGCCCGAAAATGGCCTGATACAAACAACCGGCACACCATAATGTCTTGCAGCAATTTGCGCCAGAAATTCACCAGTAAGTTTCGACCAGCCATAAGTCATATCCGGTGTTCCAAGGTTTTTATTGAAATCAATATCACCTTCTGAAAGTGCAATAGCATCTGTAGTAGTCTGCAAACTAACAGGATAAGCTGCACTTGAACTGGGATAAAGCACACGCTCGGGTTTGTGTTGTGTAATCCAGTAAAAGAACTCGGCATCAATCGAAAGATCAAGCGCAACCATCATCGGATCGCCTTCTATTTTCATCCTTCCACCCACAATGGCCGCAAAGTGGAAAACATCGGCAAAACGCTCAAAATCAATAGTATATTTCTCCTGGATATAGCGTGGATTTTCACGCATATAAAAAAGCAGATTTCGAAAATCGCCTTTCCAAAAGATCAATCTCTTGTCTTTTCCAATCACCTCGGCATCTGACAATGGTTCTGAAACAAAATCGTCCAGCCATTCGGAAGGATGCCGTCCGATCGACAGATCATCCACCATAAAAACATGATCTTTAGTCGTTTTCAACAAACGTTTTACCATGTTGCGGCCAACAAAGCCACAAGCTCCTGATACTAAATGAATCCTCATTAGATAATATTTTCTGATTTATAATTGATAGTTTCTTTGATGTGATAGGACTGTTTGTCACGTGTTTGCAAGGAAATAAGCTCAGCTAAAAATCCTGTCAGGAACAATTGCGTACCGAGTACCATAGCAAGCAGTCCGAAGTAAAATAAAGGCCTGTCTGTCATGCGATAAGCAGCCATAAATATCTTGGCATATGCGAGATAAGCTGCAATAATAAATCCGATAAAGAACAGTAAACTTCCCAGTGCTCCAAAAAGGTGCATCGGACGTTTTCCAAATTTGGAAACAAAGGTGATGGATAATAAATCAAGATAACCTTTGATAAAACGACTTATGCCAAATTTTGTGCGGCCATATTTACGTTCGCGGTGCTGGACAATTTTTTCGCCTATGTTGCGGTATCCTGCCCATTTGGCGATCAACGGAATGTAACGGTGCATTTCGCCATGTACTTCCAGGTCTTTTACCAGATTATGTGAATATGCTTTCAGGCCACAATTGAAGTCATGCAATTTGATGCCAGAAATTTTCCGTGTTGTGGCATTAAAGAATTTGGAAGGGATTGTTTTCGTTATGGGGTCGTGTCGCTTTTTCTTCCATCCGGATACCAAGTCGAATCCTTGCTTCGTAATCATTTCGTAGAGTGCCGGGATTTCATCAGGGCTGTCCTGAAGATCAGCATCCATTGTGATAACTACTTCACCCTGCGCTATTTTAAAGCCCTCATTTAAAGCAGCGGATTTACCATAATTTCTTCTGAACCGGATGGCTTTAACAGCTTTATTCTCTTTGGCTAAGTTGCAAATAACTTCCCAGGAGGAATCAGTTGAGCCATCATCAACAAAAATTAATTCGTAAGGCAATTGATTCTCTTCAGCCACTTGTTGAATCCAATTATGGAGCTCCGGCAACGACTCTTCTTCATTTAGTAATGGTACGACTACAGAAACAGCTATCATATCCCCTACCCGATTTGCTCAATTGTTTTGTCTTTCTTGATAAAAATGCTGACTATGGCACTTAATACCAATGCTATGATGGGTGATGTCCAGAGGTTTGCAACCAAGGCTTTTACAGGGTTCATCGAATCTTCAAAATTTTCGATCAGACTTTCCATTGCTTCTTCAGGCACCTTGCCTTCCATCGAAAGCAGAAAATCATCTACTTTTCGGGGCATATATTCCGGATCGATCACACCATTTTGCAGGTAAGCATATATAGCATTCAGGTATAATGCAATCAGGATTACTACAAATCCAGCAATTAATGCCTGCAAATAATTTACTTTTCGACCCAAATCCTCATCACGCATCTTATTGATCGCAAATACCGTCATAACAACGGGTAGTCCAAAGCTGATAACACTAATTCCTAATCCTACTGCAGGGTTAAATGCTGATAAATCTGCAACATAAACCAGTACAGACACTACAACTAAAATCAAGCCGGTGAGGAGGCCAAATTTCACAGGTTTTTCAAAAGGTATCATATTAACAAGTTTTAAGGTTCAGACTTCAATAAGAGAAATTTTTCTCCTGACAAAAATAGCAATTATAAATGCATAAATGGTTGCCAGCACACTATGAAATATGAGATTAAGTAAGGCAAGGTACGATGCCGACAGCAATTGGCTAATGTTTGATTTCATTGTATGGATTTCCTGAATTGAAATGCTTCCAGACTGCATCTGTAAAAATTGCTCAAGTAGTAATGCTCTGTAATCTAATTCATTACTATTCAAAAATGTAAAAATGAAATAAATAAAAATGGAATAAACTACAGCTGAAAGAAAACCTGTTAGCCATGAAATCAAAAATGATTCAGAGAATTTCATATAACCACCGAGGTATCTGTTTTTAACACGGATAGATGCATAAGTCATTCCAATTAAAGGAATTAGGTAAATTGAAGCGAACATCCATGAAACAATTTGATTATTTTGGACCATCAAAAGGAAATAGACTGTAAAAAGCACTAAACCGGTAAAAATACCAGTAAGCACGATCGTCCACCAAGGTTTTCCAGAGCGTAGCATTAAGAGAATTATGCGGTTATAAAAATTTACATTTTAAGATTATTTCAAATTTCCTCGTCCAGAGATTTGACAACCCTCATACTGCATACAAATTTAGCCAAAAAAGCATTATTCACAAGTAAAAATGCAAGACAGGACTTGTGGTTTAATCAAAAGGTTGTACTTTTGCAGCGGGTAAGTCTTATACGACCAGCTCCTGTTGAATTCCCCCAGGTCCGGAAGGAAGCAAGGGTAGATGGTTGAGCGGTGCGATATAAGTAGCTTACCCATTTTTTATTGCTTTTTTCTGAAAAGACCTTAATTGCTTTGCTCAAATTAGTTTAATTTAGCATGTCCTAATCTTCATGCTTATGTTACTAAAAATTTATCCAGAGAATCCGGCCCCAAGACATATCAAAACAGTGATCGAATGCCTGAATGATGGTGGCCTGGTGATTTTTCCTACAGATACTGTTTATGGTTTAGGAAGTAGTATCCATCAACCCAAAGCCCTTGAAAAAGTAGCTCAACTCAAGGGTATAAAGAAAGAAAAAGCTAATTTCTCTTTTATTTTTCACAACCTGAGTATGCTCTCCGAATTTACTAAACCAATTGAAAATGAGGTTTATAAATTGATGAGAAGAAATTTACCCGGACCGTTTACATTCATTTTAAATGCTAATAACAGCGTGCCAAGGATTTTTCAGAATAAGAAAAAGACAATTGGCATTCGGATACCTGACGAAAATATTATTGCCACCATTGTAGAAGAACTCGGACATCCTGTGGCTACAACCAGTATTTTGGATGATGATAAAATCCTGGAATACACATCAGACCCCGAGATTATTCACGAAAAATTCAAAGATAAGGTTGACATTGTGATTGATGGTGGGTTTGGCGGAAATCAACCAAGTACTATTATTGATTGTACTGGTAATGAAATACTTATTATTCGGGAAGGGAAAGGGGTATTACAATAATTTGAAAAAAAATCATGAAATCCTTTGTTTTAAAGGATTTTTTTATACTTTTGCACCTCCAAAACAAAACGCTGATTCGTTAGCTCAGCAGGTAGAGCATCTGCCTTTTAAGCAGAGGGTCCGGAGTTCGAGTCTCCGACGAATCACTCACAAAGCCTCTTCAAATACGAAGGGGCTTTTTTTATGCCCGGCAGGTAGTGCATCCCGATTTTAAATCGGGAGGGTCCGGAGTTCGAGTCTCCGACGAATCACTCACAAAGCCTCTTCAAATACGAGGGGGCTTTTTTGATGCCCGGCAGGTAGTGCATCCCGATTTCCTTTTCGAATGATTGCGTATAAAAAAAGCCAGTTTGTAAAAAAAACAAAACTGGCATTCAATTATTTGGTTTTCAACTCATTCTTTTCCTGATGCCTTTAAAATTTTATAAAATATTTCAGTGTTGTCATAAACCCCTGTAAAATTTTCAGAACCAGGTCCATAAGCAAAAACAGGTACAGTTACCGAGGTGTGATTTCCTGTGCTAAAATTAAATCTTACACTTGAGTAGTCATTCTCTTTTCCATTGATAATTGTAAGGCCGCCAGTTTCATGGTCAGCTGTGATGACTACCAGTGTTTCACCATCCTTTTCTGCAAAGTCAATAGCAGCTTTAACGGCATTATCGAAGTCAATCATTTCAGAGACAAGGTATGCCGAGTCATTTGCATGACCGGCCCAATCTATCTGACTTCCTTCCACCATCATAAAAAATCCATTTTTGGCTTGTTTTGAGAGCGTTTCCAATAATTTAGCTGTTCCTTTTACCAAAAAATCTGAACGCCCGTCTATTATTGAAACCGGATGTTCGTCAGCCATAAAAAGAGCCACATGAGTTGAAGCATTAAATTGCGCATCTTCTAACACATCAAAAAACTGCCAGCCTTTTGAAATCATTTCATCCAGAAGATTTCTTTTGTCTTCGCGGCTAACAAAATGTTTGCGGGCACCACCAATAAAATAGTTGAGTTTTTCAGATTCCGCAAAATCTTTTGCAATCGCTTCATAGTTGTTGCGATTGATATCTTTGGCCACGAAACTAGCTGGAGTTGCGTGCGTTATACCACAACTTACAACAATGGCAGTTTGCTTTCCGTCCTCAGCAAATATCTCAAGCATACTTGGTACGGCTGTGCTGTCTGCTTTCATCCCAATCATGCCATTGTTGGTTTTGTTGCCGGTGGCTAAAGCAGTACCACCTGCTCCGGAATCTGTAATACGTTTATCAGCCGAATGCGTAGTAATGGTGCCACTAACTGGAAGCTTTCTCATTTCCAGCTGTTTGCCAATAGCGCTCTCTGTTCCCTCAATTTGTGCATAACTCATCCCGTCGCCAATCATAAAAATGATGTTTTTAGCAGTTTTAGTTGTGTTTTCTGTGGGCGTATTATCAGTTACGGGTGTTGAGCAGTTGGTAAGGATGAATAAAAACGAAAGGCTCACTAAAAATACGAAGCGATTTAATTTCATGTTGTTTAAGCTTTTAGGTTGATAAGTGTTATTTCAGGAAGTATGCCAATCCGGCCCGGGTAACCAATGGAACCCAAACCGCGGTTGACGTATAATTGTTGATTGGTATCAGCATTTGTGTATAAGCCGGCCCACTCTTCATACATATATTGTGCTGGGCTCCATTTGATGCCCGGAATTTCAATCCCAAACTGAAAACCGTGCGTGTGTCCGGCAAGCATGAGGTCAATATCTTTATGATTTTGTGTTACAACGGTATTCCAGTGACTTGGATCATGCGAAAGCAGGATTTTTCCCTGCACCTGCCCTATCCCTTTGGATGCCTTCAAAATATCACCATAACGTGGGAAACGATTGTTTTTACTCCAGTTTTCAACACCAATAATCGCGATCTTTTCAGAGTCTCTGGCTAAAATAAGATGTTCATTACGTAAAAGTTTCCAGCCAATTTCATTGAAAAAGTCATAAAGCTGATTCATGTTTTCCTGTTTAGCCGCACGGTTTGGCCAGTTGAGGTAGTCGCCATAATCATGATTTCCTAAAATGGCCGAAATACCATCCTTTGCCTTCAATTTTGCCAGGATAGGCTTAAATCTGAAGGCTTCATCTGTTCTGTAGTTCACAAGATCTCCCGTGAAAACCACTAAATCAGGATTGAGATTGTTTACTTCATTTATGGCTTGTTCCAGTGCCGAATCATTTGCCCAGCCACCAAGGTGAAGGTCTGAAAGCTGAACGATACGATACCCATCAAAAGCATTTGATCTTAAGCCTTTTAGCCTTACATCTATTTCATTGACATTAAATTGATGTACCCATTTGAACATGCCTGTAAACATAGTACCAATGATGAGGCCACCTGTCGCAAGTGCCGTATCACCAAGGAATTTCCTCCTTTTGATGAGTTTTGCGTCCTCGCTTGATTGGTTGAGGCCTAACTTCTTAAAGAAAAAGATACTTCGAAACAAGCGAAAAACGAACTGAATGATGTCCCAGCTCAGCAGTAATACTCCCGGAATAATTTTTCCGATATAAACGGCAAAAATTCCACCAAAAAGATAAACCCTGAATAGCTGATTCCATTGACTTTGTGGAATAATGATATTGGCTAACATACTCAATGACAAGGCAATTAAGGGTGACCAATAAATCGCCACAACCAGGTGTTTCAGCACTTTATTATAGGTGAAAATCCTGTTTCTGACTCTTGTCCACAGGTAAAAATCCTGTAGCAAAAGTGCTATAAAAAATGGGTAACGAACGAGATTTTTGGGGTAAACTAACCAGGTGAGTATAAATCCGGCAAGCAGAAAAAGTCCGACGGACCCTATAACATACCAATTTTTCAATTTCATAAGCGGGGCAAAATTAGGCAAATCTACCATGATGGTAATCTGATACTTAAAAATTTAACTGAATTTTCAACTTTAGTTAAAACAGACATTTGTGTAAACAGTTCGCATCCAGAAAACTATCGTGAATTTTCACTTTTATGCAAATAATATTTGCAGATAAAACAGGAAAGCTTAATTTTGCACCTCCAATTCGGGTGCGTCAAAGCACGGATTGAATAAGTTCTTTCATTTCACCAACCGGAGAGGTGGGTGAGTGGCTGAAACCAACAGTTTGCTAAACTGTCGTACTCGATTAGGGTACCGGGGGTTCGAATCCCCCTCTCTCCGCCACGGGGCATAGCGTAGTCCGGTTAGCGCGCCTGCTTTGGGAGCAGGAGGTCGCAGGTTCGAATCCTGCTGCCCCGACAAACGAAAAGACTATCACAAAAAAGTGGTAGTCTTTTTTTATTCACAATGTTTCCGGTTAGCGCGTCCCGATTTTGCAATCGGGAAGGTCGTAGAGTTCTTCCGCCTTTTGCGGAACTGCTGCCCCGACACTGAAAATCTAAGAGTTATCATTGGAAATATGGTAGCTCTTTTTTGTTTCCCTTGAATAAAATTCTAAGAAGGTCAAGTTTTCCGGTTAGCGCGTCCCGATTTTGCAATCTGGAAGGTCGCAGGCGGCTGCCCCGACAAACGAAAAGACTATCACAAAAATGTGGTAGTTTTTTTTATACACAGTGTTTACGGTTAGTGCGTCCTGATTCTGCAATCGGGAAGGTCGCAGGCTGCTACCCCGACAAACGAAAAGACTATCACAAAAATGTGGTAGTCTTTTTTGTTTTCCAGATTGAAATTCAATGAATATCAATCTTTTCGGTTAGCGTTTCCTGATTTTTAGATCGGGAAGGTCGCGGGTTTATATAAAGGAAAAACCCCAATCTGAACACAGAAAGGGGTAAACAAAGTAGATAAATCTTTATGTAATAAGCTTACTTAAGCAGCTCAAGCATTTTCTTTCCAATATCTGCAGGTGAATCTATCACATGAACACCACATTCTTTAAGAATGGCTTTTTTGGCTTCCGCAGTATCTGCTTTGCCACCAATGATGGCTCCGGCATGACCCATGGTCCTTCCTTTTGGTGCAGTAGCACCAGCAATAAAACCAACAACAGGTTTTGTTCCGTTTTCCTTGATCCAATAAGCTGCATCGGCTTCCATGCTGCCTCCTATCTCACCGATCATCACTATTCCCTCCGTTTCAGGATCTTTCATAAGCAGTTCGACAGCATCTCTTGTGGTTGTACCAATAATTGGATCGCCTCCGATTCCGATAGCTGTTGTTTGACCCAAACCTGCTTTAGTTAGCTGATCAACAGCTTCGTAAGTAAGTGTTCCTGAGCGCGAAACAATGCCTACCCTACCCTTTTGATGAATAAATCCCGGCATAATACCAACCTTTGCCTCACCTGGAGTGATCACTCCCGGACAGTTTGGTCCAACCAACCTGCAATCGTAGCCTCTCAGAAATTCTTTCACTTTTACCATGTCATTGGTTGGAATACCTTCTGTAATACAAACGATTACTTTAATACCCGCCGCGGCAGCTTCCATAATGGCATCAGCGGCAAATGCAGGCGGAACAAATATTACCGAAGTATCAGCTGCTGTTTCTTTTACGGCATCAGCAACGGTGTTAAAAACCGGTTTATGCAGATGTGCCTGGCCTCCCTTTCCGGGAGTAACACCCCCAACTACATTGGTGCCATATTCAATCATTTGCGAGGCATGGAAAGTACCTTCACTTCCCGTAAAACCCTGGACAATAATTTTGGAGTTTTTATTTACAAGTACACTCATGATAAAATTGTGATTTATTCCATGTTTTTTAAGATCGCCAAAGGTAAAACCTTTTGCAGGATTCTTTAGCCTTGAAGCAAAAAAAATCCTTTATTTTTGCTAATTACTTAAACAGTAGTAACAAGGATCAAAAACCAAATTATTATGAGATATCCTGACATTTCGCGCGAAGACACAATTTGTGCAATAGCTTCTCCACCCGGAATGGGTGCAGTGGCCTTGATAAGGATTTCAGGTGCTGATAGTCATAATATTGCCGGCAAAGTTTTTAAATCCGCCAGGGGTAAATTATTAAGTGACTATCCCACTCATAAAGCCATTTTTGGACAAATTATTGAGCATGAGCAAGTAGTTGACGAGGTTTTACTTACTTTGTTCAGGAACCCTCATTCCTATACAGGCGAAGATGCTGTTGAAATAGGCTGTCATGGTTCCGTTTATATTCAGCAACGTATTCTCGAACTGCTGCTTAAGGCCGGAGCCCGTTTGGCCGAACCCGGAGAGTTCACCCTGCGTGCCTTTGCCAATAAACGCTTTGATCTGGCTCAGGCCGAAGCTGTTGCAGATTTGATTGCCTCCCGCTCAGAAGCAGCTCACCACCTGGCCATTAACCAAATGCGTGGAGGTTTTTCAAAAAGGATATTAGACCTTCGGCAACAACTGATTGACTTTACCGCTTTGATCGAGTTGGAACTGGATTTCTCGGAAGAAGATGTTGAATTTGCTGACCGGAACCGTTTTCTGCAACTACTTGTAGATGTTAAAGTTGAGATTAGTCAATTGATTGATAGCTTCAAAACAGGAAATGCAATTAAAAACGGCTTACCTGTGACTATCATTGGCAAACCTAATGTTGGTAAAAGTACTTTGTTGAATGCCATTTTAAATGAGGAAAAAGCGATCGTAAGCGAGGTGCCGGGAACCACTCGCGATTCCATAGAAGATACAATCGTCATCGAAGGCTATATTTTTCGCTTTATCGACACTGCCGGACTCAGAGAATCAGAGGATTTGGTCGAAAACCTGGGCATTGAGCGTACTTATGAGAAAATCAAACAGGCTGCTGTAATTCTTTACGTCTGCGACCTGTCGGCCTGTAATTTAGAATCGGCTGATGAGATGTTAAATGAGTTTAAAAGTTATATAAAAGACCAAGACAAACGTTTCATCCTGATTGGAAACAAAGCCGATTTACTTGCTGAAACCCCTGCACATTTTAAGGAAATGGTTGAACTGGAAACTATATTTATTTCTGCCAAAAGAAAAGAAAACATCAATCTTATTACACAAAGCCTTGTAAAAGTCGCCAGGGAGTTGCAAAGTGATCAGGATACAATCGTGAGCAATGCCAGGCACTACCAGGCCTTGCAAAAAACTTTTGAGGCACTTGAGTCGGTTGAAAAGGGTTTTGAATCAGACCTGCCAACCGATTTGGCAGCCATTGATTTGCGTAGTGCCATTCATCATTTGGGAAGCATAACCGGACAAATTTCTAACGAAGAAATTTTAGGTTCAATTTTTAGTAAGTTCTGTATCGGGAAGTAATTACCTTTCTTTTGTTTATCTTTTATATTCTTTTTCAATCACTTACGTATATTTATTTTCTTATTTCTGTTGTTATTTTCCTTTATTTTAGTTATTTTTGTTGCTAATATGT
>JAQVLA010000003.1 GCA_028704385.1 Bacteroidales bacterium
CAGGCTTTTGGCTTCAAGCTTTCAAAGAACTTGTATTCTTTCTCTTTTTTCCCGTTACCCTTTTCGCCTCTGTCTTTTCTCTCAAAACGGGAGTGCAAAATTACTGCTTTTTTTGTCCCAGACAAGCTTTTGTGAAAAAAAATATTTAAAAATGTTTCATCCCACTTTAACCGGTTGTCTTTCACTTCTTTAATCTTCGCGATTTTAATGCGCCCACACTCATTACAACCTGCTTGTCCTTCATCAGCTAAATAACTTCGCCCCTTCTCGATAAACACTGCTGTGTTTCCCGCGTTTGGGACGGCAAAGATACAACCTAATTTCTCTTTTTTACAAGGTTTTTTTGAAGAAAAAATAACTTTAATTTAATGTATTGATTAGCAATATAATAAAACAGCTCCAAAAAGGAGTATTTCCCTTTTGGAGCTGTACATAGTCGTTATTTCAATGTGTTTATCTGATATATCTAAAGTCTTTTCCAAGGTATCTTGCTGTAGAACCAAGCATTTCTTCGATTCGAAGCAGCTGATTGTATTTAGCAATTCTGTCTGTTCGGGAAGCAGATCCGGTTTTAATAAGTCCTGTATTTAAAGCAACAGCCAAATCAGCAATAGTGGTATCCTCAGTTTCACCAGAACGATGACTCATCACTGCGGTATAGGCATTCCTATAAGCCAAATTCACTGCATCAATAGTCTCAGTAAGGGTTCCAATCTGATTAACTTTTACCAGAATTGAGTTGGCTACTTTTTTATCGACACCCATTTTCAAACGGTTCACGTTGGTTACAAACAAATCATCACCAACCAGCTGAACCTTCTGTCCCATTTTATCCGTCATCAATTTCCAACCATCCCAATCATCTTCGGCCATTCCATCTTCGATAGAAATAATGGGGTATTTATTTACCCACTCATTCCAGTAATCAACCATTTGAGCGGGTGAAAGTTTATCACCGGTTGATTTATGCAAGTGATATACATTTTCATCTTTCAGGAAATATTCTGATGATGCAGGGTCAAGTGCAAGATAAATATCCTCACCTGGCTTGTAACCAGCTTTTTCGATGGCTTGAAGTATTACAGTTATTGCTTCTTCATTAGATTTGAGATTAGGTGCAAAGCCGCCTTCATCACCGACGTTGGTAGAATATCCCTGTTTTTTAAGTACCGATTTCAAATTGTGGAAGACCTCAGCACCCATTTGCATGGCATGGGAAAAATTATGGGCACCAACTGGCATAATCATGAACTCCTGAAAATCGATGCTGTTATCGGCATGAGAGCCTCCATTCAGGATATTCATCATTGGAATAGGCAGTGTATTGGCATTGGTGCCTCCGATATAGCGAAACAGGGACTGATTGGTTTCCTGAGCTGCTGCATTTGCAACTGCTAATGACACACCAAGGATTGCATTTGCTCCAAGCTTTGCCTTGTTTGGGGTGTCATCAAGCTCGATCATCTTTTGATCAATTTCATTCTGATCTGTGATATAATAACCATGAAGCTCGTCAGCGATGATGGTGTTTACATTTTGTACTGCATGCAATACGCCTTTGCCTAAGAACACTGATTCGTCGCCATCCCTAAGTTCTACAGCTTCGTGCACGCCGGTAGAAGCTCCGGAAGGAACTGCAGCACGACCTATAACGCCATTTTCGGTTAATACATCTACTTCGATGGTAGGATTTCCGCGCGAATCTAAAATCTGACGCGCATGAATGTTTACAATATGACTCATTTCTTTTGGTTTAGATTTAATGGCAAAAATACCGAATTAAGACATAAAAAAAGGATAAAGTCAGTTAACTTTATCCTAATTCTCATGCAAACGTTTGAATAGTTCAGACTTTGTCTTCCGATTCTTCTATTTTGTCATTGTTTTCTGAAGTTGCATCAGCCTCAGGCGCACCAACTTCATTTTCAGCAGCTTTATTGGCTACTTCTTCAATTGGTTTAACCTCTGCTTTTGGTTCAGCAGGAGTAGAAGCTTCAGTTGCCTTCTTTGATGAGCCTCTGCGGCGTGTTGTCTTAGCCTTTTTAGGTGTTTTGGCACCCAAAAGGTTTTCATTAAAATCAACCAGTTCAATCATACACATCTCGGCATTATCACCCAAACGATTACCCAATTTGATTATTCTTGTATAACCGCCCGGACGATCAGCTACTTTCACGGCTACTTCACGAAAAAGTTCAGTTACAGCAATTTTGTTCTGTAAATATCTGAACACCATTCTTCTGGAGTGTGTAGAATCATTTTTTGAACGTGTGATCATCGGCTCAACATAAACGCGCAATGCTTTTGCTTTTGCCACTGTTGTAGTGATACGTTTGTGCAGAATAAGTGAGGCTGCCATATTCGACAACATCGCTTTTCGATGTGAACTGGTTCTGCTTAAATGATTGAATTTTTTATTATGTCTCATCTCTCTTATTCCTTATCTAATTTGTATTTGCTGATATTCATTCCAAACTCAAGTCCCTTACTTTTAACCAGCTCTTCAAGCTCGGTAAGCGATTTCTTACCAAAATTGCGGAATTTAAGTAAGTCGTTTTTATTGAAAGCTACCAGTTCGCCAAGTGATTCTACATCAGCAGCTTTTAGGCAGTTAAGTGCCCGAACTGACAAATCAAGATCAACCAATTTGGTTTTCAGTAATTGGCGGATATGCAGGGAGCTTTCATCAAATTCTTCACTCACGGATTTCTCTTCAGTGTCCACCGAAATTTTCTCATCAGAGAACAACATAAAGTGGTGGATGAGAATCTTTGCAGCTTCTTTGAGGGCATCCTTAGGATGAATCGACCCATCAGTTTCAACTTCTATCAAGAGCTTTTCGTAGTCAGTTTTTTGTTCAACGCGAAAGTTATCAATGTGAAACTTCACATTTCTGATAGGGGTATGAATGGAGTCAATTGCAATGGTATCAACAGGTGCATTGGCTATTTTGTTTTCGTCGGAAGGAACATAACCTCTGCCTTTGTTGATTGTTATTTCCATGCTCAGTTTTACACCTGCATCCATATTGCAGATCACCAATTCAGGATTAAGTACCTGAAAAACAGAGAGGAATTTATTGATGTCGCCTGCCTTAAACTGTTCCTGATCTCCGATAACGATATTCACCTTTTCGGAGATTTCGGAAGCGATTTGCTGTTTGAATCTGACTTTTTTCAGGTTAAGCACGATATCTGCAACGTCTTCCACCACACCTTCGATAGAGGAGAATTCGTGTAAAACACCCTCAATCCGGATTGAAGTGATGGCAAAACCTTCAAGCGAAGACAGTAATATTCTTCTAAGTGAGTTGCCTATTGTGATACCGAAACCTGGTTCGAGGGGGCGAAATTCGAACGTACCTTTGTGATCGTTCGATTCGACCATGATCACCTTTTCGGGTTTTTGAAACGCTAAAATTGCCATAATAAAGGTTTAGTGTTTGATAGAATATGCTACCAGGTTATTAATTTAAGCTTACTTTGAGTACAACTCAACAATCAGCTGTTCTTTGATTGTTTCCGGAATATCTTCCCGTGCAGGATAGCTCATAAACTTACCAGCCATTTTTTCGGCATCCCATTCAAGCCAGGGATAACGATTTACGCGGCCTTCGAGTGAATAGGTGATAGTTTCCAGGCTTTTTGATTTTTCACGAACTGCAATAATATCACCTTCTTTGAGCAACATTGAAGGAACGTTAACTACCTGTCCGTTAACCGTAATATGGCAATGTCCGACAAGCTGACGAGCAGCACTTCGTGTCGGGGCAATACCCAAACGGTAAACTGTATTATCCAGACGCGATTCGATCAGCTGCAACAAAATTTCGCCTGTCACACCACTCTTGTTACTAGCTTTTACAAACAGATTTCTGAATTGTTTTTCCAGGATACCATAAGTATATTTTGCTTTCTGTTTCTCCTGCAGCTGAATGCCGTATTCCGACAGTTTCTTTCTGCGTTTTGAGCTTCCATGCTGTCCAGGAGGATAATTCTTTTTTTCAAATGCTTTGTCGGCACCAAAAATGGGTTCTCCAAATTTGCGTGCGATTTTCGATTTAGGACCTATATACCTTGCCATTGATTTACTTTTTTATTTTTCAACAATTGATTAAACTCTTCTGCGTTTTGGTGGACGACAGCCATTGTGTGGCAATGGAGTAACATCAACTATTTCAGTCACTTCTATTCCGGAGGAATGAATCGAACGGATTGCAGATTCGCGTCCTGCGCCAGGTCCTTTTACATAAACTTTCACTTTTCGTAGTCCCAAGTCATAGGCGGTTTTCGAACAATCTTCTGCTGCCATTTGCGCTGCATAAGGAGTGTTTTTCTTTGAACCTCTAAAACCCATTTTTCCGGCTGATGCCCAGGAAATGACTTGTCCTTCGTTGTTTGTCAAAGAAATGATGATGTTATTGAAAGAAGCTTTGATAAAGGCTTTACCGGTAGCTTCAATCTTAACAACACGTTTCTTTGTTGATTTCGTGCTTTTTGCCATTGGATAATGTATTCAATAATATTTGATATGATCCAACTACTGATCTTATTTAGTAGCCTTCTTTTTATTTGCAACAGTCTTTTTGCGTCCTTTACGGGTACGGGCATTGTTCTTGGTACTCTGTCCGCGCAAAGGAAGTCCTAAACGATGACGAATACCGCGATAACACCCAATATCCATCAGGCGTTTGATATTAATCTGAACTTCGCTGCGGAGCTCACCTTCCACTTTGAAATTGTCTCCTATCACGGTACGAACATTATTCTGTTCATCATCAGTCCAATCTTGTACTTTTTTATCAAAATCGACACCCGCTTCGGTTAAAATCTTTTGCGAAAGACTTCTTCCGATACCATAAATGTAGGTCAACGCAATTTCTCCGCGTTTGTTATTCGGGATATCAACACCAGCAATTCTAGCCATATCTGTTTAATTAATAATTCAACTTAAGTTTAACCCTGACGTTGTTTGAACTTAGGATTCTTTTTGTTTATCACATAAAGCCTGCCTTTACGACGTACAATCTTGCACTCTGCAGATCTCTTTTTCACGGAAGCTCTTACTTTCATTTTTGTGCTTTTTCAGTTTATGGTAAATCCAACTTAATTCTAGTTTTAATCTTTTACTTATAACGGAAAGTGATACGGCCTTTTGTCAGATCATAAGGCGACATTTCCAGCTTCACCCTGTCACCAGGTAGAATTTTGATGTAATGCATCCGCATCTTCCCCGAGATATGAGCTGTAATAACATGCCCATTTTCCAGTTCAACGCGAAACATGGCATTACCCAATGATTCTATTACTGTTCCGTCTTGTTCGATTGACATTTGTTTTGCCATAGACAAATTTCCTATTTTTTTTCCAATACTTCTTCGATATATGAGAACGTTGAGAGAATATCTGCTTTACCATTTTTAATAGCTACATCGTGTTCGAAATGAGCGGAAGGTTTGCGATCAAGTGTGCGTATTGTCCATCCGTCAGCTTCCTGCCGGACATTTCGAACTCCGAGATTAATCATTGGTTCAATGGCAAGCACCATATTCTCCTTCAATTTAACACCGGAACCGCGTCGCCCGTAATTTGGCACTTCAGGTTTTTCGTGGAGATGTCGTCCAACACCATGTCCAACCAGTTCGCGTACCACTCCATAACCATATTTTTCGGCATGTTGTTGCACCGCAAAACCAATATCTCCCGTCCGATTGCCGACTATAGCCTGTTCGATGCCAAGATAAAGTGCTTCTTTGGTTCTTTGCATCAGCAGTTTAAGTTCTTCACTTACTTCTCCTACTGCAAAAGTGTAGGCTGAATCGCCATAAAAGCCATTCTTAAGCACCCCGCAGTCGATCGATACAATATCTCCCTCTCTGAGTTCTTGTTGTCCGGGTATTCCATGTACAACCTGATCATTAACAGATATACAAAGTGTCCCCGGGAAACCGCCATAACCTTTAAAACCAGGCTCAGCTTTATGATCCCTAATAAAAGTCTCAGCAATCTTATCCAAAAATATTGTTTTCACACCCGGTGCAACATATTTTGCAACTTCGGCCAGTGTTTTCCCAACAAGCAAAGAACTTTCTCTTTGTATCTCTATTTCCGCTTCAGTTTTTATAACAATCATTCTGAGGAGGAACTTTAACCCATATTCATTGCAGATGCTCTTCCTTTAATACGACCCGATTTTGTTAGGCCATCATAATGACGCATCAGCAAATAACTTTCAATTTGTTGTAAGGTATCCAACACAACACCCACGAGGATCAACAGTGAAGTACCACCATAAAACTGAGCAAAAGCAGTGCTTACACCAAGTTGGGATACCAAAGCCGGCATAATGGCCACAAATCCCAGAAAGATTGATCCCGGCAATGTAATTCTCGACATAACATTATCCAGATACTCAGCGGTTTTTTTGCCCGGCTTCACGCCCGGAATAAATCCACCATTTTTCTTCATATCCTCAGCCATTTGATTGGGATTAATCGTAACTGCGGTATAAAAGTAAGTGAAAAGGATAATTAAAATGAAGAAAGTGAGGTTGTACCACAAGCCGTTGATATTCGTAAATGCAGCGGCAAATCCTGATAAGCTTTCAGAAGAAGTAAAACCAACCAATGTGATGGGCAGGAACATAATGGCCTGCGCAAAAATGATAGGCATTACACCAGCAGCATTAACTTTTAGCGGAATATACTGACGAACACCACCGTATTGCCGGTTTCCAACGATTCTTTTGGCATATTGTACCGGAACTTTCCGTGTACCTTGCACCAAAAGTATGGTCAACAAAATTACGAACACCAGCACCGCTATTTCGACCAGGAAATAAACCAAACCACCCCCAACTTGCTCAAGTCGGGCAACAAGTTCACCAAACAAGGCAAAAGGAAGATTGGCAATGATCCCAATCATGATGATCAGTGAGATCCCGTTCCCAATACCTTTATCCGTAATCTTTTCGCCAAGCCACATCACAAAGAGGGTGCCTGCGATCAGGATAACTGTTGATGAAACCCAGAAGAACAGTGACGGATTGGTAACATTAGGATCAAAAGGTGTAATAGCTTCAGGAGGCAGTTGCGAAATCATATTGGCAATATAACCCGGAGCTTGTAAAGCCACAATTGCGACAGTAAGATAACGCGTAATCTGATTTATCTTACGTCTTCCACTCTCACCTTCGCGTTGTAATCTCTGAAAATATGGGATTGCCATACCCAGTAGCTGAATTACGATGGATGCCGAGATATAAGGCATGATTCCCAATGCAAAAACAGAGGCATTGGAAAATGCACCTCCCGAGAACATATTCAGCAAACCGAGCAGTCCGCCACTGGCCTGATTTTGCAAATTTGCCAGCATGGATGGATCAACCCCGGGTATAACCACATATGATCCAAGACGATAAATAAGGATGATTCCCAGTGTATAAAGAATACGTTTCCTTAGCTCGTCAATTTTATTAATATTTCTGAGAGTATTGATTAACCTTTTCATTCAGTTTAATATTTTTCAGCAGAACCACCGGCAGCTTCGATAGCAGCAAGAGCTGAGGCGGAGAATGCATGAGCTTTAACTTCCAATTTTGCTTTGAGTTCGCCTTTAGCCAGGATTTTTACCTTGTCGTTTTTGCTCACAAGACCATGATCCACTAAAGCCTGAAAATCAATTACAGTAAGATTAAACTTGTCGGCAAGATTTTGCAAGGTTTCTAAATTAATAGCACTAAATTCTTTGCGATTAATATTGTTGAATCCAAACTTAGGCAAACGACGGGCCAGAGGCATCTGGCCACCTTCAAAACCTATCTTTTTAGAAGTTCCAGAACGCTGGCCGGCACCTTTGTGGCCACGTGTTGAAGTGCCACCAAAGCCCGAACCTTGTCCGCGTCCAATTCTTTTGCGGTTCTTAACAGAACCTTTTGCTGGTTTTAGATTACTTAAATCCATTGTATCTTGTAATTTCCTGTTATCAACAATTAAATTTCTTCCACCTTAAGCAGGTGTTTCACTTTATCTACCATACCGGCAACAGCAGGAGAAAGCTCAATTTCAAGACTTTGATTCATGCGCTTGAAACCAAGTGCAGTAAGGGTATCCTTCTGTTTACGGGTACGACCGATGCCGCTTCTAATCTGAGTAACTTTTACCTTTTTCATCATTTGATCGTTTAGCCGTTAAACACTGTATCCAAATCAACACCGCGGAGTTGAGCCACTGTATAAGCATCACGCAAACGTGTTAAGGCATCAAAAGTTGCCTTTACAACAGAGTGCGGGTTTGAAGATCCTTTTGACTTTGCCAATACATCCGTAATTCCAACACTTTCGAGAACAGCACGCATGGCACCACCAGCAATTACTCCTGTACCAGGCGTTGCAGGTTTGATATATACCAGAGCACCACTATATTTTCCGTATTGATCGTGTGGGACTGTACCTTTCAAGACAGGCACTTTCACCAGATTTTTCTTTGCATCGTCAATTCCTTTCTGGATTGCTGCCGTTACCTCTTTTGCTTTTCCGAGGCCATAACCCACAACACCATTTTCATTACCAACAACCACAATAGCCGAAAAGCTAAAGGTGCGACCCCCTTTTGTAACTTTTGTGACGCGCTGGATGCTGACCAACCGATCTTTAAATTCGATTTCGCTGGATTTTACTCTTTTTACGTTAACGTCTGACATAGTTTTTTAGAATTTTAATCCTCCATTACGGGCAGCTTCTGCCAACGATTTCACTCTTCCGTGGTACAAATATCCGCCACGATCAAAAACAACCTCTTCAATACCGGCAGCTTTGGCTTTCTCGGCTATAAGCTTACCTACCATTTGTGCCTGTTCGATTTTCGACCCTTCCTTCTCAATAATACCTTCTTCACGTGAGCTGGCCATTACCAGCGTTTTTCCTTCAAGGTCGTCGATCAGTTGAACGTAGATCTGTTTATTACTTCTATATACAGACATTCTGGGGCGCCCGGCTGTTCCTTTCACAATCTTGCGAATCCTTTTTCGAATGCTGTCTCGTCTTTGTAATTTTTTATTTTTTATTGCCATCTCAACTGGATATTAATGCGTTATACTCTCACTATTACCTGCTATTTACCAGCTGCTTTACCAGCTTTTCTCCTCAACACTTCACCCTGGAAGCGAATACCTTTGCCTTTATAAGGCTCTGGTTTACGCAATGAGCGAATCTTGGCAGCCACCTGTCCAAGCAACTGTTTATCATGCGAACGCATTTTCAGCAGAGGGTTTTTACCCCTTTCGGTAATGGTCTCAATTTTTACTTCAGCAGGTATTTCAAAGACAACGTTATGAGAGTAGCCCAGCGCCATTTCCAGCACCTGGCCCTTGGCTTCGGCTTTGTAACCAACACCAACAAACTCCTGTACAATTTCAAAACCTTCTGAGACACCTTTGACCATGTTTTGGATCAACGCTCTGTAGAGTCCGTGTTTGGCACGGTGGTCGATAGCATCTGATTGACGCTCAACGATGACCTGATTTGCTTCTACCTTCACGTTGACAGCTTCATTGAGCTGTTGCTTCAATTCACCCAGTTTTCCTTTTACTGTTATTTGCTGATCATCAATTTTGATTTCAACACCAGCAGGAATATCTATGGGTAACTTACCTATTCTTGACATTGATCTGTTCTCCTTGTTATTAACTAATGTAACACAACACTTCACCACCTATGTGCAGCTTGCGTGCTTCTTTATCACTCATAATGCCTTGTGATGTCGAAATAATAGCGATACCCAATCCATTCATCACACGGGGCAGTTTTTCGGCATGAATATATTTACGCAAGCCCGGACGCGAAACGCGTTCGAGTGTTGTAAGTGCCGACATTTTCGTTGCAGGATGATATTTAAGAGCCACCTTAATGATGCCTTGTTTATCATCCTCTTCAAATTTATAATTCAGGATATATCCTTTCTCGAAAAGGATTTTAGTTATGGCTTTTTTCACATTGGAAGCAGGAATTTCAACTACTCTGTGTTTCGCCATGACACCATTACGGATGCGTGTCAAATAATCTGCTATCGGGTCAGTATTCATTGTAAACTTCTTCAAAAAATTAATAATCTACCAACTTGCCTTTTTCACTCCCGGGATCAAACCTTTCAGGGCCATTTCCCTGAAGTTGATACGAGAAATACCAAACTGCCTCATATAGCCTTTGGGTCTGCCTGTGAGCTGACAACGGTTGTGCAAGCGCACCGGTGAAGCATTTTTTGGGAGCTTCTGCAGTGCCTCATAGTCGCCGGCTGCTTTAAGTTCGGCACGTTTGGCGGCATATTTTTCAACCAATCTTTGTCTTTTACGCTCACGCGCTTTCATTGACTCTTTTGCCATGCTTTATGATTTTTTTTGATTTTTAAACGGAAGTCCGAATCCTTTAAGAAGCGCCAGGGCTTCTTTATCTGTATTGGCGGTGGTTACAAAAGTTATATCCATGCCATTGATTCTGTTTACCTTATCAATATCTATCTCAGGGAAAATGATCTGCTCGGTGATACCAAAACTATAGTTGCCACGGCCATCAAATCCTTTATCACTGATACCTCTGAAGTCGCGAACACGCGGCAAAGCAACAGCAACAAGACGTTCGAGAAACTCGTACATCTTTTCACCACGCAAGGTAACACGTACCCCAATCGGGTTGCCACGACGCAATTTAAAGTTAGAAACATCCCTTTTGGAGATGGTTGGCACGGCTTTTTGTCCGGTGATAGCGGTCATTTCCTCTATCCCATAGTCGATCAGTTTCTTATCGGTCAAAGCTGCGCCGATACCCTGATTGAGTGAAATTTTTACAAGCCGTGGAACCTGCATCACACTGGAGTAGTTAAACTCTTTCATTAACGCAGGCACGATTTCACTCTTATACTGCTCTCTTAATCTGGGCTGATAGCTCATTACTTAATTACCTCCCCTGTCTTTTTTGAATAACGTATTGATTTACCTGTCTTTTCATCCTGTTTGCGGCCAATACGTGAGGGCTTACCTGATTTATCCACAATCTTCAAATTCGAGATATGAACAGGAGCTTCCTGCTTCAGGATACCGCCTTTAGGGTTTTCGGCATTGGGTTTGGTGTGCTTCGAAACCAGATTAACACCTTCAACAAGTGCACGTTGTTTCTCCACATCAACCACTAACACTTTACCTTGTTCACCCTTATGGTCGCCGGCAATAACCATCACATTATCGCCTTTTTTTATGTGTAACTTTGTCATACTGCTTCTGCTTTTTGAGATTAGAGTACTTCGGGAGCGAGTGATACGATTTTCATAAACTGTTTCTCTCTGAGCTCACGTGCCACAGGGCCGAAGATACGCGTACCAATCATTTCACCGGCATTATTTAGCAGCACAACTGCATTATCTTCAAAACGGATGTATGATCCGTCGTTACGCCGTGTTTCTTTTTTAGTGCGAACAACAACGGCTTTTACCACAGCACCTTTTTTAACGTTTCCGCTGGGTAAGGCCTGCTTTACTGTTGCTACAATCTGATCGCCAATGCGGGCATATCTTTTTCCTGTTCCACCAAGTACGCGGATGCACAGCACTTCTTTTGCTCCGCTGTTATCTGCTACTGAAAGTCTTGATTCCTGCTGTATCATATTACTTCGCCCTTTCGATTATTTCAGCTAATCTCCAACATTTATTTTTACTCAACGGACGGGTCTCCATGATGCGAACGGTATCGCCGATATTGCAATCGTTGGATTCGTCATGAGCCATAAAAGTGCTGGTTCGTTTAACGAATTTCCCATACATAGGGTGTTTTACACGACGAACGATCTGCACAGTAATAGATTTGTCCATCTTATTACTGACTACCACGCCGATTCTTTCTTTTCTGAGTTTCCTGGTTTCCATCTGTCTACTCGTCCTTATTATTGATTAGTTTCTGTCAACTGACGTTTTCTTAGTTCTGTCATCAAGCGTGCAATTGTTTTGCGATACGCTTTGATTTTATTTGGATTCTCGAGAGGCGAAACCGCATGATTCAGTTTTAACCGAACCAATTGCTTGCGTTCTTCTTCGAGGCGCTCGATCAGGTCAGCTGTGCTTAACTCTTTGATTACTTCCTGTTTCATAGTCTTTTGCCTAATTATTTTCAACGTAATCTCTTCTTACTACAAATTTGGTGGTAATAGGCAGTTTTTGGGCTGCAAGACGCAAAGCTTCTTTTGCAATTGCCAATGGCACACCTTCGGCTTCAAAAATAATTCTGCCTGGAGAAACCGGAGCCACGAAATACTCTGGAGCACCTTTACCTTTACCCATACGTACCTCTGCAGGCTTTTTGGTGATGGGTTTATCAGGAAATACTCTGATCCAAATTTGTCCTTCACGTTTCATATAGCGTGTTACCGCCTGACGTGCTGCTTCAATCTGACGACCGGTAAGCCATGCTTCTTCCAGGGCTTTTATTCCAAAAGTACCAAAAGCAAGCTGGTGGCCGCGTTGTGACAGGCCTTTCATTTTACCTTTTTGGTGCCTTCTGAACTTTGTCTTCTTCGGTTGTAACATTGTTACTGATGTATTAAAATTCTATACTTAACTTATTTACGTCTTCCTCTTTGGCGTGGGCCACTGCCTGGTTTTGGTGAACTACCCGGCTTTTTCGCCTGTCCGCCAACGGTTGTAGGAACAAGTTCAGGCTTTCCGTAGATTTCGCCTTTGCAGATCCATACTTTTATTCCGATACGTCCGTAAGTAGTGTGTGCTTCAACCAGTGCGTAGTCGATATCTGCACGTAAGGTATGCAAGGGTATGCGCCCTTCTTTGTAGGTTTCCTGACGTGCCATTTCTGCACCACCAACACGGCCTGAGATCATTACTTTGATTCCTTCTGCACCAATACGCATACTCGAGCTGATGGCAGTTTTGATTGCCCGACGGAATGAAATACGACCTTCGATTTGTTTGGCTATCGTGGCTGCCACGATATATGCGTCCATTTCGGGGCGTTTGATCTCACTGATATTGATCTGTACCTCTTTACCGGTGAGCTTTTTCATCTCCTCTTTAAGCTTGTCAACTTCCTGACCGGCTTTACCGATGATCATGCCTGGCCTGGCAGTTGATATGGTAACTGTAACCAGTTTTAGTGTACGTTCTATCGAAATGCGTGAAATTCCAGCTTTTCCCAAACGTGCATTGAGGTATTTTCTGATTTTGTCATCTTCAACTAATTTGGAAGAAAAATCTTTTCCTCCATACCAGTTAGAGTCCCAACCTTTGATGATTCCTAACCTTAGACCTATTGGATTCGTTTTCTGTCCCATTCAATTAAAACTTATCGGATTGATTCTGTCTGATTATTCTTTTATTCTGCTGTCAACAACAAGAGTAACATGATTTGAACGCTTTCTGATGCGATGAGCCCGACCCTGAGGTGCTGGCTGAATCCTTTTGAGCATCCTGCCTGAGTCAACATAAATCTCTTTCACAAAAAGATTACTGTCCTCAATACGTTTTCCTTCGTTTTTTGATTCCCAGTTAGCAATGGCCGACCGTAACAGTTTATACACACGGTTGGATGCTTCCTTGGAAGAATATTGAAGTACATGTAGTGCCATTTCAACATCCATTCCTCTCACCATATCAGCAACAAGGCGCATCTTTCGAGGTGAAGTGGGTACATTACGCAACCTGGCAAATGATGTTGTCTTTTTTGCAGTTTTGATCTCTTCTGCTTTATTATGTTTTCTAGCTCCCATTTTATCGCAGTTCTTTATTTTTTACCTTTATCTTTTTTTCCAGCATGACCCCTGAAAATTCGGGTTGGGGCAAATTCTCCCAATTTATGTCCAACCATGTTTTCTGTGACATAAACAGGAATAAATTTATTTCCGTTGTGCACAGCAATCGTCTGACCAACAAATTCAGGAGCAATCATTGAAGCTCTCGACCAGGTTTTGATCACAGACTTCTTTCCGGATTCAACATTAGCCATTACTTTCTTTTCAAGTTTGTAATGGATATATGGACCTTTTTTAAGCGAACGACTCATTGTATAAGGGTTTCTTCCTGATTAAACAATTATTTCTTCCTTCTTTCGATGATATACTTATCAGAAGCATTCTTTTTGGAACGCGTCTTATAACCTTTGGCCGGCAAACCTTTGCGGCTTCTCGGGTGACCTCCCGAAGCACGACCTTCGCCACCACCCATGGGGTGATCAACAGGGTTCATAACAACACCCCTTACGCGTGGTCTGCGACCTAACCATCTGCGACGTCCGGCTTTACCAGAAATTTCGAGACTATGATCGGCATTGGATACCATACCTACCGTGGCTTTGCATGACTGTAATATCATGCGGGTTTCTCCGGAAGGCATCTTCAAAACAGCAAACTTACCATCGCGCGACATCAACTGTGCATACGATCCGGCACTTCTGGCCATCTTGCCACCCTGTCCGGGACGAAGCTCTATATTATGTACGACTGTACCAAACGGAACTTCACTCAGAAATAATGTATTTCCAACATTAGGAGCTGCACCCTGTCCGGATACAATTTCCTGCCCAACTTGTAAACCCTGTGGCGCAATGATATAACGTTTTTCACCATCTTTGTAAAAAACCAAAGCAATACGTGCAGTACGGTTTGGATCGTACTCGATGGTTTTAACCACACCAGGTACACCATCTTTATCGCGTTTGAAGTCGATTATACGGTATTTCTGTTTGTGACCACCACCAACGTTGCGAATAGTCATTTTACCTTCTTTATTCCTACCACCTGTACTTCTTCCAGGAGCCAACAGGCTCTTTTCCGGTTTATCAGTAGTGATATCGTCAAAAGCGCTTATCAGTTTAAAACGCTGCCCAGGAGTTGTGGGTTTGTACTTCTTTAAAGCCATTTATCTAAATGTTGCTAAAAAAATCAATATTTTCACCTTCAGCCAAAGTCACCACAGCTTTTTTAAAAGCATTGGTTTTACCGGCGATAATACCGGTTTTAGTGTAGCGCGACTTTCGCTTTCCATCATAGTTCATTGTGTTCACCGCAACTACTTCCACATCATAAAGCTCCTTGATAGCTTGTTTGATCTGCAGTTTGTTGGCGCGTTTGTCCACAATGAAGCCGTAGCGGTTGAGCTTTTCGCCCAGTGCGGTCATCTTCTCCGTAATTACCGGCCTTTGAATGATTTCCATTGCTATATACCTTTTTATATTCCTAAATTAAGCCAGAATCTCTTCAATAGTTTTCAGGGAGCTCTCCAAAACAAACAGCTTATTTGCATTGAGAATATCATAAGTATTCATACTGTTTGCCGTCACAACCTTCGTACGTTGCAGGTTGCGTGAAGAGAGCACAATATTTTGATCTGCTTTGGGCATCACAAACAAACTCTTGACACCCTGTAATTCAAAGCTGTTGAGAATTTGTACAAAATTCTTTGTTTTTGGAGCTTCAAAACTGAAATCTTCCAAAACAACAATTTGCTGATCTTTTGCTTTGTATGACAAGGCAGACTTGCGAGCCAGACGTTTAACTTTTTTGTTAAGCTTAAAGCTGTAATCGCGTGGTTTTGGTCCAAAAATACGACCGCCACCAACAAAAACCGGAGACTTAAGGCTTCCGGCGCGAGCAGTACCTGTTCCCTTTTGTTTTTTGATTTTACGAGTACTTCCGGCCACTTCGTTTCTTTCTTTGGACTTATGTGTGCCTTGACGCTGATTAGCCAGAAACTGTTTAGTATCCAGATAAATGGCATGGTCGTTGGGCTCAATGCCGAAAACATTGTCGTGCAACGTAACTTTACGATCTGTTGCTTCGCCGCTGATTTTATGTACTACTAATTCCATCTTTCAATTTTTAAAAATCCGTTCTTAGGTCCTGGAACAGCACCTTTTACTAAAATCAAGTTTTTCTCGGGTATGATTTTCACAATCTGAAGGTTAATCAACTTCACCCGGTCGCCACCCATTCTGCCAGCCATACGCATTCCTTTAAATACGCGCGACGGATATGAAGAAGCACCTATTGATCCCGGAGCTCTGAGCCTGTTATGCTGACCATGTGTAGACTGACCAACACCACCGAATCCATGACGTTTTACAACACCCTGAAAACCTTTACCTTTACTAATACCTATAACGTCAACAAATTCGCCTTCCATAAATACCTCAACGGTAACAGACTCACCCATCGATTTTCTTTTTTCGAAACGGGTAAACTCGGCAACCATGGCCTTCGGACTAGTGCCTGCTTTTCCAAAATGACCCTTCATTGCACTTGTGGTGTGCTTTTCCTTTTTCTCGCCAAAAGCAAGCTGCACTGCATCATAACCATCTTTCTCTTTGGTTCTGATTTGTGTCACAATGCACGGACCGGCTTCAATAACTGTTACAGGAAGATTCTTCCCGCTTTCGTCATAAACGCTGGTCATTCCAACCTTTTTTCCTAGTAATCCTGACATGATACTATACTTTTGTATTTCTTGCTGCTACTGCAACAGGTCAAACTTTAATTTCTACTTCTACACCACTTGGAAGCTCAAGCTTCATCAATGCATCGATCGTTTGTGAAGTCGAGCTGTAGATATCGAGCAGACGTTTATAGGACGAGAGCTCAAATTGTTCTCTTGACTTTTTGTGCACGAATGTCGAACGCAAAACAGTGTAAATCTTTTTGTCTGTTGGCAACGGAATAGGACCGTTTACTACAGCTCCTGTCGTTTTAATTGTCTTCACGATCTTCTCAGCCGATTTATCAACCAGGTTGTGATCGTATGACTTCAATTTTATTCTAATCCTTTGGCTCACGTTGAAGAATTATTATTGTTTACAATTATATGATGATTCCTTTTGCTTTATATACTATTTCTTCGGCAATATTCTCAGGTGCAGGTGCATAATGACTAAACTCCATACTTGATGTGGCTCTGCCCGAAGTTAAACTTCGAAGTGAGGTAACATAACCAAACATCTCTGATAATGGCACTTCTGCTTTAATCACCTGCCCACTTAACTTTGCTGTCACTTCACGAAGTATTGCGCGTCGCTTATTAAGGTCGCCGGTAACTTCACCCAGAAATTCGTCCGGAGTGAGTACTTCTACCTTCATAATTGGTTCCAGTAAGATTGATTTAGCTTTTCGGCAGGCAACCTTGTACCCAAGACGGGCTGCCATTTCGAACGACAACGCGTCACTATCCACCGCGTGGAAAGAACCGTCGATAAGCCTAACCTTGATGCTATCTACCGGATAACCGGCCAACACACCATTCGAAAGTGATTCTCTGAAACCTTTTTGAATAGCCGGGAGAAATTCGCGGGGAATATTACCGCCCTTCACTTCGTCAATGAACTGCAAACCAACAATCCCATCATCGGCTGGTCCGATTTCAAAGATGATATCAGCAAACTTACCTTTACCACCGGTTTGTTTCTTATAAACCTCGCGGTGATTTGCTTTTGCTGTGATCGCTTCTTTATAAGCAACCTGGGGACGACCCTGATTAGCTTCTACCTTGAATTCACGTTTCAAGCGGTCAACCAAAATTTCGAGGTGTAATTCTCCCATTCCGGAAATGATTGTTTGACCAGAGTTTTCATCCGTTTTCACATGGAATGTTGGATCTTCTTCGGCCAATTTTGCAAGGGCAATGGACATTTTATCCATGTCTGCCTGTGTTTTGGGCTCAATAGCTACAGCAATTACAGGCTCCGGGAATGACATTGATTCGAGCAAAATAGGCTTATTTTCAACACAAAGCGTATCGCCAGTGCGAATTGTTTTAAAGCCAACAGCTGCTCCAATATCACCAGCTTCTATGTGGTCGAGAGGATTTTGCTTGTTGGCGTGCATTTGCATAATCCTTGAGATACGTTCTTTTTTGCCGGTGGATGCATTGAAAACATATGAGCCCGACTCCAGAACACCGGAATAAACGCGGAAGAAAGCAATGCGTCCTACAAAAGGATCAGTAGCAATCTTAAACGCCAGGGCACTAAAAGGCTCATCAACACTTACTTTTCTGATCTCTTCCTTTTCTGTGCGGGGATTGATCCCTGTCACAGCATCCACATCAAGCGGGCTGGGCAGGAATTGAACGATGCCATTCAAAAGCATCTGAACACCCTTGTTTTTAAATGCAGAACCGCACATCACCGGTGAGATACGCATCTCAACAGTTGCTTTTCTGATCTGAGCGATGATCTCGTCTTCGGTAATACTATCCGGATCATCCATGAATTTCTCCAATAACTCATCACTATCTTCTGCAACACCCTCAATCAGCTTAAGACGATACTTCTCAGCTGTTTCGGCCAGGTCATCAGGGATTGGCACTTCAACCACAACAACACCTTTCGAACTGTCGTCCCAAACAAAAGCCTTGTTACGTATTAAATCCACAACACCTTTAAATGATTCTTCTTCGCCAATAGGTATTTGCAATGGTATCGGATTAGCACCCAATCTTTCTTTGATCTGATCGAGTACACTATAAAAATCAGCACCAGAACGGTCCATTTTGTTCACAAAACAAAGTCGTGGCACCTTATATTTATCAGCTTGCCGCCAAACCGTTTCGGATTGTGGTTCAACACCACCAACCGCACAAAACAGAGCAACAGCGCCATCCAGCACACGCAATGAACGTTCTACCTCAACGGTAAAATCAACGTGTCCGGGAGTATCAATGATATTTATCTTGTATTTCTTCTGATCAAAATCCCAGAAAACAGTCGTAGCTGCTGAAGTAATGGTGATACCACGCTCCTGCTCCTGAACCATCCAGTCCATAGTAGCAGAACCCTCGTGTGTTTCCCCAAGCTTATGACTGCGGCCGGTATAATAAAGGATACGCTCAGTAGTGGTAGTTTTACCCGCGTCAATATGAGCCATAATGCCAATATTACGGGTATGTTTCAAGTTATGTATGGTCTTTTCCTCTGCCATTTTCGTGTTGTAGCGTATTAACCTTTTATATTAAAATCTGAAATGGGAGAATGCCTTGTTGGCTTCTGCCATTCTGTGAGTGTCTTCTTTTTTCTTAAATGCTGCACCTTCTTCTTTATAAGCTGCCATAATCTCACCAGCAAGTTTTTGTCCCATAGATTTCTCGTGACGCTTGCGGGCATAACCGATAAGATTTTTCATACCGATGGATTGTTTACGGCCCGGACGAATTTCAGAGGGGATCTGGAAAGTAGCACCACCAATACGACGGCTTCTGACCTCCACAGCCGGTGTTACATTTGCCAAAGCCTTTTTCCAAACTTCAACAGCATCCTCACCGGTTTTTTGCCCAACGATATCCATCGCCTCATAAAAAACCTGGTAAGCAATATTTTTCTTGCCTTTGAGCATGATGTTATTCACAAACTTGGTAACCATCACATCCCCAAACTTTGGGTCAGGCAAAATGATTCTTTTCTTTGGTTTAGCTTTTCTCATTGATTAAATCTTAGTCTGAAAAACATTCTTTTTTATGACAGTCTTATTTTTTCTTAGGGCGTTTGGTGCCATATTTTGAACGACGCTGCGAGCGGCCTTCAACTCCAGAAGTATCAAGTGCTCCGCGAATGATATGATAACGAACGCCAGGTAAATCTTTCACACGACCGCCACGAATCATTACGATGGAGTGTTCCTGCAGGTTATGACCTTCGCCAGGAATGTAAGCATTTACCTCTTTTCCATTTGTCAATCGAACCCTGGCCACTTTACGCATGGCCGAATTAGGTTTTTTAGGAGTAGTGGTGTAAACCCTCACGCAAACTCCGCGGCGCTGTGGGCAGGAATCCAGTGCAGGAGACTTGCTTTTATCAACCAGTTTTTGGCGTCCTTTTCGCACTAATTGTTGAATAGTCGGCATTTTAAACTATTTAATTTATTGATAATTTAACCCGTTTTTGGGAGCGCAAAAGTACTATAAATTCATAAACCTACAATACTTTGCTCTAAATTAATTTCTTAACATTTTACGGGATGTAGTCGAAGGAGGGATAAACCTTGTGGTCAAGGCTCTCAAAACACATGTGAAGCTCTATTTTAGGATGTCTCCGGCTTTACACATGAAGAAACCTATTACGTTTTAGTTTATCAGGTTCCTTTAACTATATCGTTTCCAGTTACTTTTAACTTCCCAACGTTTTGGGGCTGCAAAGGTAAAAAGTTTTTTTTATCCGGCAAGAGTTAGCTTAATTTTTTTCGATGTTTTTTTGTTTGGCCTGTAAAAACAAAATCTCCAAATCCCTGATCTCTACTAATTCACTTTTCATCTCAATTGGAAATATATTGCTTCTTTTGTTTAGGGTCACTTTATTGCCCCCAAACTCTACCTGGCAACAGATTTACCTGGAGGGAGATCTACTTGGCGGGAGACAGGTATGTTACTTCAGGCAAGACCTCATAGTTGAAGCACTAATAACAACCTCCACCAACAACCATAACAACCATAATAACACCTTCTCCCAACAAATATCCCCAAACTCCCCCTTCTCTTCTGCCGAAATAATGTAGTTTTGCACTCCTAAAAATACGTTCAGTGATTGATTTATTACAACAGTTAAATGAACCACAGCGTAAGGCTGTACAGACGATTGATGGCCCTGTAATGGTTATTGCCGGTGCAGGATCAGGAAAAACCAGAGCCTTGACTTTTCGTATTGCCTATATATTGCAACAAGGGATTGATGCTTTTCAGATCATGGCACTCACTTTTACCAACAAAGCTGCACGCGAGATGAAAGACAGGGTGATGCAACTGGTTGGAGGTCAGGAAGCCCGAAACGTGTGGATGGGAACCTTCCACTCGATTTTTGCCCGTATTCTGCGTGTTGAAGGGCACCATTTGGGATACCCTTCCAACTTTACCATTTACGATACTGACGACACCAAACAGCTGATCCGGAATATCCTCAAGGATATGAATCTTGACCCAAAAGTGTACAAGCCCTCTTTTGTCTTGCACCGTATTTCAAATGCCAAATCAAATCTGTTTTCTGCCGAAGATTACCTTAATAATCCTGATATCCGCACTGCTGATGTGCAAGCCGGCAAACCATTGATTGGTGAGATCTTTAAAAACTATAACGCCCGGCTCAAAAGAGCCAACGCCATGGATTTTGATGATTTACTTTATAATACCAATTTGCTTTTTCGTGATTTTCCAGAGGTATTGTATAAGTATCAACACAGGTTCAAATACATTCTTGTAGACGAGTACCAGGACACCAACCATGCACAATACCTTATTATAAAACGCATTGCAGCCCTCAACGAAAATATCTGTGTGGTCGGCGATGATGCACAAAGTATATATGCTTTCAGAGGAGCAAATATCCAAAACATTCTTAACTTCAAAAATGATTATCCGGACCATACACTGATCCGCCTGGAACAAAACTATCGTTCCACCAAAACAATTGTCGAAGCTGCCAATCATGTGATTGAGAACAACAAAGACCAGATCAATAAGAAAGTTTGGACCGACAAGGAACAAGGTGAACTGATCAGCTTGCTAAGGGCTTCTTCCGACAACGAAGAAGGAGTTTTGGTAGCCAATTCCATATTTGGCCACAAAATGTCAAAGCAGCTCAAAAACAAAGATTTTGCAATCCTGTACCGAACCAATGCTCAGTCACGATCAATCGAAGAGGCATTGCGCAAACAAGGAATTCCCTATCGTATCTATGGCGGCCTGTCCTTTTATGCCCGAAAAGAAGTAAAAGACCTGCTCTCATATTTCAGATTGGTGATTAATCCTCTGGACGAAGAAGCCCTGCTGCGCATCATAAACTATCCTGCGCGTGGCATTGGCAAAACCACCATCGAAAGATTGATTGTCGCCGCAAACGAACATCAGATCAGTATTTGGACTTTGTTCAACACTCCGGCACTTATTCCGGCTGATATCAACCGCGGAGCCCAAAGCAAACTGTTTGATTTTGTGAATATGATCAAAAGCTTTCAGGCCTTACATGAAACAAAAACCGCCTTCGAGCTGGCAAAACATATCAATAGCAGCGTAGGGCTTGTTGCTGCACTCAAAGATGATGACAGTCCGGAAGGTATCAGCCGAATCGAAAACATCGAAGAGCTGCTGAACGCCATCATGGAGTTTTCTGACAAACAGGTGGATGAAGCTACCGGCGAACAGATGGGTGTGAAACTGTCTGATTTTATGCAGGATATTGCTTTGCTCACCGATGCCGACAGCAAGAATCCGGAAGACGATGACTATGTGAGCATGATGACTATACACTCAGCCAAAGGTCTTGAGTTTCCTTATGTTTATGTGGTAGGCATCGAAGAAAACCTTTTCCCGTCAATCCAGTCCTTAGGAACCAGAGCCGAACTGGAAGAAGAACGTCGGTTGTTTTACGTTGCTATCACACGAGCTGAAACCAAGCTCACACTAAGTTATGCCGAAAGCCGCTACAGATGGGGAAGTCTGAGCCTATGTGAGCCTTCCCGCTTTCTGGAAGAAATTGATGACAAACTTATTGACAAGCCCCGTAAAGCAGGTTTCAGAAGAAAGGCAGATGCTGATGATCTCAGGGCACTAAACATCCCCTCTCATCTTAAATCCATGCATCAGCCGAGTCAGTCAGAAAATAAACCAAAAGCTGATGCTGATTTTGGAAACTTTGACGCATCCGACCCTGAAAGCCTGCAAAACGGTATGGAGGTAATTCATCAAAAGTTTGGCAAGGGCAAAATCGTGAGCATCGAAGGTGCCGGGGCCAATCGCAAAGCTACCGTGCATTTTGTGGCTTACGGCCAAAAACAATTGTTGCTCAAATTTGCACGACTGAAAATTGTGTAAACATACTTTACTTATATTGTGTAATTTTGCATCTGATAGTAAAAATACTATCACCATTAATAAGTAAGGGTACCAAAACCCGCTAAACTTAATTTTACAGCATGACAAACGAATCATTGACATACAACACAACAAGAGCCAAAATGGTAATTCCTGAATATGGACGTAATATTCAAACCATGATCGAACACCTTTTGACCATTGAAGACCGGACACAACGCACCGGTGCTGCATATTTTGTGGTTTCGGTGATGGCACAGATGAATCCTCAGGTGAAAGAGGCTGATGACTATCTGCAAAAGCTTTGGGATCATCTCCATATCATCGCCGATTTCAAACTTGATGTTGATGGCCCCTACGATATGCCGGCAAATGAAATCCGTAACAAGAAACCAAACCACCCGGGTTACGGCCAGGAAAAGCCAAAATTTGGTCACTACGGCCATTACCTGATAAAAATGATCGACTTCGCCAAAACCCTGGAAGATGGCGATGAAAAACATGCCATTTCGCTTGCCATTGCCAACCAGCTCAAGAAAGACTACCTCAACTGGAATCGCGAAACGGTGAACGATCCGATCATCATAGCCGAGCTCGAAAGGGTTTCGGGTGGAGCACTTACACTTCCTGAAAACACAAAGTTAGTTTCGCCAACAGAAGTGCTTGGTAAAACACCCGCTCATCAGGCAGCCAATAAAAAGAAAAAACCCAATAAGAAAAAAGACAATTTCAAAGTCAGAAGCAATACAAACAAACGCTAAAAAAATAAATACAATTAATTAATAAAACAATTGGATCATGGGCTCATTTATTATTTCAGGAGGCAACACCTTAGGTGGAACGATCAAACCACAAGGTGCAAAGAATGAAGCCCTGCAGATTTTATGTGCCTGTTTGCTAACCGAAGACACAATAAACATCTCGAACCTTCCTGACATACTCGATGTGAACAACCTCATCGAACTGCTTGATGGATTAGGTGTTGATGTGAAACGAACCTCCAGATCAGATATAAGTCTTACAGCCAAAAACATTCAGCTTGATTACCTCAAATCAGATGCCTTTATCCGTCGTGCTGCCAGCCTCAGAGGCAGCATTATGATATTGGGGCCACTGCTGGCCAGGTTTCATAAAGCTTACCTGCCACATCCCGGAGGAGACAAAATCGGCCGACGAAGACTCGACACCCATTTTATCGGTCTGCAAAAACTAGGAGCCCGCTTTAATGAAGACAGTCAAAACAAATGCTACGATATTACTGCACCAAACGGACTTGCCGGCACCTATATGCTGCTCGATGAGGCTTCCGTAACGGGCACAGCCAATGTCATCATGGCGGCTGTTTTGGCCCAAGGCACCACGAGCATTTTTAATGCAGCCTGTGAACCATATATCGTTCAGCTATGCCAGATGTTGGTGCGCATGGGAGCACAAATTCAGGGCATCGGATCCAATCTACTTACGATCACAGGCGTTGAAAAACTGAGTGGAACCTCACACCGGCTTTTGTCTGACATGATTGAGGTAGGGAGCTTTATCGGCATGGCAGCCATGACGCGTTCTTCGATCAGGATTGCAGAGGCCGGCATCAATTCGTTGGGTATGATTCCTCAGGTTTTTCAAAAACTGGGTATCAAACTACACTTCGAAGATGACGACATCATCATTCCTCAACAAGACAGCTATCAGGTTGATACCTTTATGGATGGTGGCATCATGACGATTGCCGATGCTCCCTGGCCCGGTTTTACACCTGACCTCATCAGCATAGTGCTGGTAGTTGCGACCCAAGCCAAAGGAACTGTGCTGATCCATCAGAAAATGTTCGAGAGCCGGCTGTTTTTTGTAGATAAACTGATCGACATGGGTGCTCAGATCATCCTTTGTGATCCGCATCGGGCCAATGTGATTGGATTAAATCATTCACATACCCTCAAAGGGATCAGGATGAGTTCGCCAGACATCAGGGCAGGTGTGGCTTTGCTGATTGCAGCCCTATCAGCCAAAGGCGAAAGCATCATCGACAATATTGACCAGATCGACCGGGGCTATCAATTTATAGATAAGCGACTGCAGGCCTTGGGGGCTAAAATAGAGCGAATTTAGGCGGTCGTGGAACAGCTGTCATTTTGACAAAAAAAGTTGCACTGGCAAACTCTTTGTTAAGCCATTCGGAAAAATATTAAAGAAATTTATGGAAATGAATAAATCAAACAGCAGGGAAATGGAAGGTTTTGAAGACGTTCGTATCGACGACAACAGTAATCAAAAACGGCAAAACAATCACGGGCAGGCTGATCAGGATGATCAAACTAAGAAACGCAGCCGTATCAGGAAAGACCGCAATAAGAAACAGGATAATACTATTTCTAAAGAACAGTATGACGAATTGAACGACAAATTTCTGCGGTTGTTCTCTGAGTTCGATAACTATAGAAAGCGAACCCTGAAAGAAAAAATTGAATTAAGTAAAACAGCATCTGAGGAAGTAATAACAGCACTGCTTCCGGTTGTAGATGATTTTGAACGTGCTATCCAGGCTTTGGAATCGCAGCAGGCTCCC
The DNA here is from genome assembly GCA_028704385.1 of Bacteroidales bacterium. Taxonomy (GTDB): domain Bacteria; phylum Bacteroidota; class Bacteroidia; order Bacteroidales; family F082; genus UBA5536. The sequence goes on from JAQVLA010000003.1 coordinate 25,392, forward strand.
GATGCAACAGCCGAAGGCATTAAACTCATCTATAACAAACTAATCAAAACATTACAACAAAAAGGCCTTTCTGAATTAAAGGCACTTAACGAAACTTTTGACACAGATTTTCATGAAGCCATTACAAATATCCCTGCTCCGGAACCTTCACTCAAAGGCAAAGTAGTGGATATCATTCAAAAAGGTTACCAGCTCAACGGCAAAGTAATCCGTTTTGCCCGGGTAGTCGTAGGCAGCTAATAACACCCTTAATATATGTCGAAAAGAGACTATTACGAAATACTTGAAATAGACCGTAACGCTTCGGAAACGGAGATAAAAAAAGCCTATCGGAAAATGGCTTTAAGATACCATCCGGATAAAAATCCGGATGACAAAACTGCAGAGGACAAATTTAAAGAAGCTGCGGAAGCATATGAAGTGTTGAGTAATCCTGACAAAAAAGCCAGATACGATCGTTATGGCCATGCAGGAGTTGGAGGTGCTGCCGGTGGCGGGTTTAGCGGAGGCGGCATGAGCATGGACGATATCTTCAGTCAATTTGGCGATATCTTTGGAGGTGCTTTTGGCGGCTTTGGCGGATCCAGAGGCCAGCGACGCCGCGTTAACAAAGGCTCCAATCTGAGGGTGAAGGTAAAACTCAACCTCAGAGAAATTGCCAACGGAGTTGAAAAAAAGATCAAGGTTAATAAATACGTCTCCTGCAAACACTGCGAGGGAACAGGTGCCGACAACGGAAGCAGTTATGCCACCTGTTCCACCTGCAACGGCAGTGGCCATATCACCCAGATAACCAATACTTTTCTTGGTCAGATGCAAACTTCATCAACTTGTCCGAGTTGTGGAGGCGAAGGCCGTATCATCACGAAAAAATGTATCCATTGTCAAGGTAATGGTGTGCTGAGGGACGAAGAAATCATCAGTCTGAATATCCCTGGTGGTGTTGCCGAAGGCATGCAATTATCATTGAGCGGCAAAGGCAATGCAGGCGCCAGAGGCGGCATTCCGGGCGATCTGATCGTATTGGTGGAAGAAGAAAAACATCCGGAGCTTGAACGTGATGGCAACAATTTGATTCACAATCTTTTCATCAGCTTTCCACAGGCAGCGCTTGGTGCTCAGGTAGAAGTTCCGACAATCGACGGAAAAGCCCGCATGAAAATCGCACCCGGAACGCAATCAGGAAAAGTGTTGCGCCTCAAAGGTAAGGGGCTGCCTAGTGTGAACAGCTATGGCACAGGTGATTTGCTTGTTAATATCAATGTTTGGACTCCTAAAAATCTTTCGAAAGAAGAAACTAAAATTCTTGAAAAACTCGAAAATGCAGAGAATTTCAAACCCAATCCATCAGCAAGCGAAAAAAGTTATTTTGACAAAATGAAAGATTTTTTCAACTAATTAATTCATGATTCATGCAGGCTTACTTAAATATTCAGGAAGTGACAAAACGTTATGCAAACCATTTGGCACTGGATAATGTTAGCCTTGAAATACCACAGAATAAAATTTTTGGCCTGCTTGGCCCTAACGGAGCCGGCAAAACTTCGCTTATCAGGATCATTAATCAAATTACGGCACCGGATAGTGGACTTATACTGCTTAAAGGCCAAAACCTTCATGCTGACCATGTTACACGAATTGGATACTTGCCCGAAGAACGTGGCTTGTATAAAAAAATGAAGGTTGGCGAGCAAGCCATTTACCTCGCACGTCTCAAAGGAATGACCAAAGCAGAGGCACAAAAAAAACTGAAAGATTGGTTTGCCAAATTTGATATCCTTGATTGGTGGGATCGCAAAGTGGAAGAGCTTTCGAAAGGTATGCAGCAGAAGATACAGTTTATCGTTACGGTTTTACATCAGCCTGAATTACTCATTTTCGACGAGCCTTTCAGCGGATTTGATCCCATCAATGTAAATCTGCTTAAAGCTGAAATACTAAAACTAAGGGATCAGGGTGCTACGATCATTTTTTCGACACACAATATGGCTTCGGTGGAGGAATTGTGCGATCAGATAGCCTTGATCAATCAAGGGAAAAAAGTGCTCGAAGGTGAGGTGAATGCCCTGAAAGAAGCCAACAGAAACTACACTTATTCCTGCGAACTGAATCATCCGGTCACAGACTGGCAATCCACATTAGATAATCTTCCGGTTGAATTACTTGGTTCTGAAGTTCTGCCAAACAAAATAAAGCTTCGGCTTAAAACAAATTCCACACTGAACAGCAACGAACTGCTTACAATGATGATCCCACTTGGTGCGCTTACTTCGTTTCAGGAGTTATTGCCCAGCATGAACGATATTTTTATTCAAAAAGTTGGAAAAACTGCTAAATCTGCCAGTGATGAATAAAATCATACTGATCTTAAAACGTGAATACCTCACACGGGTAAAGAAAAAGAGCTTTATCATCATGACCTTTCTGGGCCCGCTGATGATGGCCGCACTGATGATTGTGCCTGTTGTGCTGGCTACCATGCAAAATATCGGCGAAAAAAATATTGCAGTGCTTGATGAAACCAATTGGTTTATAGGCAAATTTGAACAGGACGATAATATGCAGTTCCATTACGTTTTTGACAGTGTTGACAGCTTGAAAAAACAAGTCTTGCAAGGACAATATGATTTGTTGGTCTACATTCCGCGCCCTGAACTAAATATTCCGGTGAATGCCGAGATCTACAGCAACAGGCAGATACCTCTCAATGTTTCGTCCTACATCAAAAACACAATGGGCAAAGAGGTTGAAACCAAAAAACTGCTCGCCAGTGGTATTGATCCGGATGTAATAAAATCGGCCAAAGCAACCATCAATCTGGTAACAATAAGATTGGATGAGGACGGTGGTGAAACCAAATCGTTCACCGAAATCAATGTTGCCCTGGGACTTTTTGGTTCAATCCTGATCTACTTTTTCATATTCATCTTTGGATCGCAGGTAATGCGCGGAATTATCGAAGAAAAAACCAGCCGGATTGTTGAGGTTATCGTCAGCTCGGTAAGGCCTTTCGAACTGATGATGGGAAAGATTACCGGAATTGCGCTGGTCGGGCTTACCCAGTTTTTATTGTGGGTGATACTTACCGGAAGTATTTATGGTATTTTTATGTTAATTTATGGGGTTGCCGAAGGGCCACAGGCATTAACAACAGGAAGCCCAATTACGAGTCAGGCAGATCAGATGCTGCCCGAAATGGACAACGAAGCAGTAATCAAAATATTCGAGGTTGTAGATGCAATCAATTTTCCGGTAATCATTGGCAGTTTTATATTTTATTTTCTGGGTGGATATTTACTTTATGCGGCTTTATTTGCAGCTATTGGTTCGGCAGTTGATAATGAAGCCGATACACAACAATTTATGCTTCCGGTATCCATTCCATTGATTTTGGGTTTAGTCGTCAGCAATTTTATTGTTAATAATCCGGAAGGACCTTTGGCATTTTGGCTTTCGATCATTCCCTTTACCTCTCCGGTGGTAATGATGGTGCGCATCCCGTTTGGTGTAGCTTACACCGAACTGGCTCTATCAATGGCCTTACTTGTAGTTGGATTTTTATTTACCACCTGGATAGCGGCAAAAATTTATCGCACAGGCATATTGATGTATGGAAAAAAACCTGGCTACAAAGAATTATGGAAATGGCTGAGATACTGAGTCAATCCTTTTACAGCCGGATTTGCTTACATTAAAGCCTCTTATACAATAAGTTTTGGTATTTCTATCCGGAGATAAAAACGCAATATGTTTTATGGGCTGAATTATTGGGAGTTGTCAAATATTATTCTAATTTTGCACCCTTGAAAAAAATTCAGTAGAATATAGAAGTTAATTTAATTCACAATTCAAATGCAGAACAAAGGAGCAATCAAGGTATTCGCCATTGCCTTTGCACTCGTATCGCTTTATCAGCTTTCTTTCACATTTGTTACTCAACGAATTGAAAGAAATGCCAGGGCTTACGCCCAAAGCGAAGCAGCTGCAAAGCAGGCTGATGCACTTGCGCAGGGAGATGATTTGTTGTACGGTCATTACCTCGATTCGATTACTAAATCCCGCGAAACTTATTACCTGGATTCGATGGGTAGCCAAGTGGTGTACAATATCTTAATTGATAAATACACTTATCAGGACGTAAAAGAACGCGAAATCAATCTGGGACTTGACCTCAAAGGCGGGATGAACGTAGTGCTGGAAGTTTCTGTTAGCGACATTATTGAGGCACTCTCAGGCAACAGTAAAGATGAGGTCTTTGTTCAGGCCATGCAACAAGCCAAAGAAAAACAAAAAAACAGCCAGGAAAATTTCGTGACACTTTTCGGACAGGCTTTTCAACAAATAGACCCAAACGCCAGCCTGTCTTCTATCTTCCTGTTCGAGTTTAAGGACAAGGGTATTACTGTGAACTCAACGAATGCAGAAGTACTGTCAGTGATCAGACAAGAAACAGAAGGTGCCATCGACCGCTCCTTCCAAATCCTCAGAACCCGTATCGACCGTTTTGGAGTTACACAGCCCAATATTCAGAAACTGGCAACCTCCGGTCGCATCCTTGTTGAGCTTCCGGGAATAAAAGACCCCAAGCGGGTGCGTAAGCTGCTTCAGGGTACTGCTCAACTGGAGTTTTGGGAAACCTATAACTTCTCCGAAGTCTATGGCTTTTTTGATGAAGCCAACCAACGGCTTAAAGAAATGGAAGATGCTGCAGCCAAAGCAAAATCTTCAACAGATACCCCTATTGAAGATGAAGCCGATACAGCCACCCAATCTCTTGAAGAAACTGAGGATACTCTTGCAAATCAGCTTACAGAAGCAGACACCAGCTCTTTGATGGGTCAACTTTCGTCAGACTCAGCTGCACGTGAAGATCTTTCGTTTGAGGAATATGCTGCGCAAAACCCGCTTTATGCCTATCTGATGCCATCCTATGTGCAGGACGAAAGCGGAAGGTTCTTCCCCGGAAACACAGCACGTATTGGTAGCGCAGCCTTAAAAGACACAGCTAATGTCAATAGAATGCTTGGCAAGGTAAATTCCATTTTCCCCAGAAATATGGTCCTTGCCTGGACTGTGAAACCCCGTGCTGCCGGCCAGGCCGACCTGCTCGAACTGGTTGCTTTAAAAGCCTCTCGTGATAACAAGTCTGCCCTTGGTGGCGATGTTATTGTGGATGCCCGTCAGGATTACGATCAAAATGGACGTGTTGAGGTTACCATCCAAATGAACAGCGAAGGTGCCAAATCCTGGAAAAGACTTACAGGTGAAAATATTGGCAAACAGGTTGCCATTGTACTGGACGGCTATGTTTATTCATACCCTGTTGTGAACGACGAAATTCCTAATGGCCGCTCTTCGATCTCAGGAGGAGACATGACGGTGAACGAAGCGCAAGACCTCGCAAACATTTTAAAAGCTGGTAAACTGCCGGCTCCATCACGCATTGTGGAAGAAGCCGTTGTGGGTCCTTCACTGGGCCGCGAAGCCGTTACTGCCGGACTTTGGTCCTTTGTGCTTGCTTTTGGCCTGGTAATGATTTATATGGCATTCTTTTATAACAAATCCGGTTTGGTTGCCGACCTTGCCTTGTTTACCAACATCTTCTTCCTCTTTGGTGTGCTGGCCTCATTAGGTGCTGTACTCACATTGCCCGGTATTGCCGGTATTGTGCTTACATTGGGTATGGCCGTGGATGCCAACGTAATCATTTACGAACGTATCAAAGAAGAAATAAGAGCCGGCAAAGGAATACGACTGGCGATCGAAGATGGATATAAAAATGCCTATTCGGCCATTATCGACGGTAACGTAACTACTTTGCTCACAGGTATTGTACTCTATACTTTTGGAACCGGTCCGGTACAGGGTTTTGCTACCACACTGATCATTGGTTTGCTCACCTCTCTCTTTACGGCCATCTTTATCTCAAGGATGATATTTGTCTATCTGCTTGATAAGAACAAGACCATTACTTTTGATACCAAGGTAACCCGTAATTTCCTGGCCAATACCAACTTCAACTTCCTTAAAACGCGCAAAACTGCTTATACCATCTCAATCATACTGGTGGTTGTCAGTTTGGCTTCACTCACCTTCAGGGGTTTGAATTATGGCGTTGATTTCACTGGTGGCCGTACTTATCTTGTTCGTTTTGATCAGGATGTTACTGTGAATGAGATTCGTGATGCGCTGGCTGTTGAGTTTACCGAAGCCGTTCCGGAAGTGAAAACCTTCGGACCAAACCGTCAGGTAAAGATTACCACAAAATATATGATTGAGGAAGAAGGCCGTGAGGTGGACAGCATTATCCAAACCATGCTGTTCAAAAGCCTGGTGCAGTTCTATCAAACCGATATCAACTACAACGAGTTCACTTCCGATCAGGAAGCTGATGAAAAATTAATCGGGATTCTCAGTTCACAAAAAGTGGGCCCAACTATTGCGGATGATATCCGGAATAAAGCCTTTACTGCTATTGTATTGTCTCTGCTTATCATTTTCGGCTACATTGCCATACGTTTCCGAAAATGGCAATTTGGCCTGGCAGGTGTTCTTGCTCTGGCGCATGACGCAATTATCGTGCTGGGAGTTTTCTCTCTCTTCTATAACATCCTGCCCTTTAGCATGGAAGTTGACCAGTCATTCATTGCAGCTATCCTCACCATCATCGGATACTCTATCAATGATACAGTAATTATCTTCGACCGCATCCGCGAAAATCTTTCATTGCATCCGAAGAAGCTGCTACGTATTAACATCAACGATGGATTGAACAGCACTTTAATGCGTACTTTCAATACTTCGGGAACCACAGTCTTAGTACTTATTATCATCGCCCTCTTTGGTGGTGAGGTAATTCGGGGATTTGTATTTGCCTTGCTGATTGGTATCGTCGTTGGTACGTTTTCATCCGTATTTGTTGCCAGTCCGCTCGTATTTGACCTGCTGAAAGGGCCTAAACAGGAAGAAGAAGCAGCCGGGAAAGAAGACGCCAATCCCAGAAATAAGAAGAAATAATCTTTTTTTTGAAATAGTTTAAACCGTGTAATGCAGTTGTGTTACACGGTTTTTTATTTGTCTGCACCGAAAGCTTAATACCCATGTGTTTACTTCACTGTGTTGTAATATTTTCTATTTTTGCTCACAGAAAAACTTGAGATGAATTTATTATTCTTCAATATCGGTACAGGTGAACTACTCCTTATTCTATTGGTGCTTTTTGTAGTTCTTGGACCTAAAAAACTTCCTGAAGTGGCGCGAACCGTTGGTAAAACTATCAACGAAATGAAACGTGCATCCGCCGGATTCAAAAATGAAATAAACAAGGAAATCGAACGCATTGAACATGACACAAATATCAAAGATGTCAATATTAATTTCGATAAAACAGCTCAACCCGAAGTGAAACCTCCTGCCCTGGAAGATTCCATTGCACAGGGAAGCATTCACAAGCCTGATGAAACAGAAATAAAAAATCAATCAATAAAACCTGCAAATTAGCGTTCTATTGTTCAAATAAGGATAATAAAGCATGAAGATCAGTCTGCAACTTTTCATATTTTTCTTTTTAAGTCTGACAGCTTTTCAGGGACTTGCGCAACGCAATCCGGCCAAAAGTGCCGATGAGGCTTTTGAAAAAAAACAATACACCATCGCAGCCGAGCGCTACAAAAAAGCTTACAACCGCGTAAAACGTAATCCGGAAGAAAGGATGCGGGTAAGTTATCAAATGGCTGAATGCTACAGGCTCACAGGGCTTTTCAAACGTGCTGAGGCAACGTACAAACGAGTAATCCGTTCTGACTACCCCAAAACCAATCCCCTGGCCTATCTTCATTTTGCGGAAGTATTGAAAATCAACGAAAAGTTTGATGACGCCATCATCAATTACGAATTATACACCGAGGCCATGCCGGATGATCCGCGCGGAAGGCTGGGTGCCGAAACGGCTGCCATGGTTAAAGAATGGATGGAAAATCCATCAAAATATGAGCTCACCTTCCTGAAAAAGATCAATTCACGTGAATCGGATTTTGGAGCCATTTATTCGGCAACAAATTTTAATGAGATCATCTTTACCTCCTCACGTGAAAATGCTACCGGAAAAGAAAAGGACGGTTATACCGGACAGGATTTCAGTGATTTATTTACTTCTCGCATCGATCGTAAAGAGGAATGGAGTGCTCCTGTCCTTCTCGAGGAAAATGAAGTGGTCAATACCGAAGCAAACGAAGGAGCTGCTTATATGAATGCAAGCTTCAACAGCCTGTATTTCACACGCTGTAAAAACGACCCCAAACAACAATCAGGATGCCAGATCATGGTAAGCACCAGAAGCGGACGCAGCTGGAGCGAACCCGTTCCGGTAGAGATCATTGGTGTGGATACCCTCGATATTGTCGGGCAACCCACCCTGAGCGAAAATGAACTGATCATGTATTTTGCTGCCGAACGCAGAGGTGGCTTTGGCGGAAAAGACATCTGGGTTTCGTTGCGCGATTCCAAAACCCAGCCTTTTTCACGACCTTTGAATATAGGGCCAGTAGTGAACACCAAAGGCGATGAGGTTTTCCCCTTCCTCCGAAACGATACCACACTTTATTTCTCCTCAAACGGACACGGAGGCATGGGTGGACTGGATGTGTTTATGACAACGGTTGATACAGCAGGAAATTGGGGAAAACCCGTCAACCTGAAATACCCGATCAATTCTACGGCGGATGACTTTGCCATCACCTTCCATCCCGAAAAGGAAGAAGGATTCATCTCGAGCAACAGAGACAACATCCGTGGCATTGACAATATTTATCATTTCATCGAACCCCCAATCTTATTTACACTTTCAGGAACTGTAAAAGATGTGCAAACCCTGCAGTTTGTCGAAGGAGCAACCGTTCAACTGATTGGCTCTGACGGTATGAGTGTAAGTACCCGCACCAGCGACAAAGGCTATTTTCTTTTTTCTGACAGCCAGATCGCAAAAAACACCACTTACGAAATTGTGGTGGATAAAGATAATTACTTCACGGCCACAGCGGTCGAAACAACTGTTGGCGTTGAATTCAGCCGGGATTTCACGAAAGATTTCGATCTGGAACCCATTCCCGAAGAACCCATTGTACTGCCTGATATCCTCTACGATCTGGCAAGATGGGAACTCAAACCACAATACGAAGATTCGTTGCAGGGCCTGATCGAAACACTACAGAAAAACCCGACCATCACCATCGAACTGGCTTCACATACCGATACCCGTGATACCGATGAAAGAAACGACATCCTTTCGCAACGAAGGGCACAATCGGTAGTGGATTATCTCATTATAAGAGGCATTGATGGTGCACGGCTTGTTGCCAAAGGCTATGGCGAACGTGTACCTCGAAAGCTTACAAAACAGGTGACAGTGAATGGTTTTGTCTTTGACGAAGGCACAATACTTACTGAAGAATATATTGCAGGCTTATCGACCAATGAAGAAAAAGAAGCTGCCCATCAGCTCAACAGAAGAACAGAATTCAAAGTGCTGAGTAAGGATTATGTACCAAAATCAGGTACGCAGGCTGTGAGTGAAAACGTGGCTATCAAGCTTAATCCGGAAGATAATCAGGTAGGATTCGTTGAAAATGATGCCGGATTTTTTGTGGTGCAGTTTATGTTGGATGGCTATAACGAAAAGTTCGTTTACGACCGCACTTCCGATGTCACAATATCACTTCAAAAGGCACTCGAATTGCTGAATGCAGGCCGCATCACCAAAGATAATTTCAAAGGCGATATCGAACGCGTGCTTACAGCCGGTAATATTGCTGATCGGGCTGTGATCGTATTCGATGAAATCAGAATTGCAAATCGCAGCCTTCAAAATGTGGAGATGACGGTTTTCCATAACAGCCGCTATAGCTTTGTTTTCGGCCAGCAATTGCTAAATCAAATGGGTGAATTTGAATTCAATACACAAAAGAAATCCCTGATCTTTAAGTAATCATGAGTGATCAGCGCTACCAAATGAGGGGAGTTTCTGCGGGCAAAGAAGATGTGCATCACGCCATACAAAATCTGGATAAAGGCCTCTTTCCGAATGCCTTTTGCAAGATCATACCGGATATTCTTGGCAATGATAAGGAATACTGCAACATCATGCATGCCGATGGTGCCGGGACAAAATCGGCACTGGCTTACCTTTACTGGAAAGAAACCGGCGATCTGAGCGTGTGGGAAGGCATTGCCCAGGATGCTATCGTGATGAATACCGACGACTTACTTTGCGTGGGAGCAACTGATGGCATATTAATTTCGTCAACCATTGGCCGCAATAAAAATAAAATTCCCGGTGAAGTGATCGCTGCCCTGATCAACGGAACAGAGATTTTTCTGGAAAAGATGCGCAGCTGGGGAATTGGCATTCACCTCACCGGAGGAGAAACAGCCGATGTGGGAGATCTGGTAAGAACCGTAATCGTTGACAGCACAGTTACAGCGCGTATCAGGCGTGATCAGGTGATAGAAAACAATATCCAGGCGGGTGATGTGATAGTTGGTCTGGCATCGTTTGGACAAGCCACTTACGAAGATAGCTACAATGGCGGTATGGGCAGTAATGGTCTCACTTCTGCCCGGCACGATGTTTTTGAAAAAAATCTTGCCACAAAATATCCTGAAAGTTTTGATCCCGAAATTCCTGCCGAATTAATTTATGCCGGAAAATACAAACTCACGGATGTTACGAGCATCGTTGGCGTAAATGCCGGACAAATGGTCCTGGCTCCCACGCGAACTTATGCCCCTGTTTTGAAAACTGTGTTGGAAAATTTGCGCAGTCAGATTCATGGCATTATTCATTGCAGTGGAGGCGCACAAACCAAAGTGCTTCATTTTGTTGATAAGCTGCATATTATCAAGGATAATCTATTCGCTACTCCTCCCCTGTTTAAAATGATTCAGGAAAGCTCCGGAACCCCCTGGCAGGAAATGTACAAGGTGTTTAATATGGGACATCGCATGGAGATTTATACCAACGAAAAATCTGCCCTGGAAATAATTGAAATTTCAAAACAATTCAAGGTAGAGGCGCAAATCATTGGTCGTGTGGAGGCTTCGAATGAAAAAAAACTTACCATCAATAGCGAGCACGGCGAATTCACTTATCAGTAGTTTGATTTTGTGATACTTTAAGCGCGCGGGATTTTGTATCTTTGCCAACCAAAAATTTAGGCTGTGGACATCATAGATAAACTGGAAACCATTCGGCGTCGCTGGGAAGAAATGAGTGAGCAACTCAACGATCCTGAGGTGATGTCGGACATGAAACGTTATGTGAAGCTGAACAAGGATTACAAGGACCTGGAACCTGTTGTTCAGACTTTTACACAATACAAGAATGTAGTCGCAAATATTGAAAACGCCCGCGAAATCATCAAAAAAGAGAAAGATGAAGATTTCAGGGAAATGGCGCGTGAGGAACTGGACAGTTTCCTCGAAGAAAAGGAAAAGCTGGAAGAGGATATCCGCATCATGCTCATTCCCAAAGATCCACAGGACAGTAAAAATGCTGTGGTAGAGATCAGAGCCGGTACGGGAGGCGACGAAGCCAGCATATTTGCCGGCGACCTCTATCGGATGTACATGAAATACTGTGAAACCAAAGGGTGGAAAACTGAGGTGGTTGATATGAACGAAGGCACTGTGGGTGGTTTTAAGGAAGTTGTTTTCAACGTTATTGGAGACAATGCCTACGGAATCATGAAATTTGAATCGGGTGTTCATCGTGTTCAGCGCGTTCCGAAAACCGAAACACAAGGGCGTGTGCACACCTCTGCTGCCTCAGTTGTTGTACTTCCGGAAGCCGAAGAATTTGATATTGAACTGCACGACAAAGACATCCGTAAAGACACTTATTGTTCATCTGGTCCCGGTGGTCAGTCTGTTAACACTACTTATTCGGCCATTCGGCTCACCCACATTCCCAGTGGCATCGTGGTGACTTGTCAGGATGAGAAATCGCAAATCAAAAATCTGGCTAAGGCCATGAAAGTATTGCGCACCAGGCTTTTCGAGGTGGAATACAGCAAATACCTCGAAGAGATATCATCCAAACGCAAAACTATGGTTTCAACCGGCGACCGCTCGGCAAAAATCCGTACCTATAACTGGCCACAAGGTCGCGTGACAGATCATCGTATCAACCTGACACTCTATAATTTAAATGCGATTATTGATGGCGATCTCGATGAACTGATTGAAAAATTACAGATTGCTGAAAATGCTGAACGTTTGAAAACTGAACTCGACAATTAAAGCATGACCAAAGCTGATATCACCGCTCAAATCAAATGTAAACGCACCTTCCTTTGCGTTGGACTGGATACGGTTATTGAAAAAATTCCGGTTCATCTCCAAAAAGAAAAAGATGCTGTTTTTCAGTTTAACAAACAAATTGTTGATGCCACAGCGAAATATTGTGTAGCCTACAAACCCAACACTGCTTTTTATGAAAGTGAAGGCCTGGAAGGCTGGAAAAATCTGGAGAAAACAATCAATTACATCAAAACGAATTACCCCCAGCATCTGGTGATTGCCGATGCCAAAAGAGGTGATATTGGGAACACTTCAAAACGCTATGCCAAAGCCTTTTTCGAAAAACTGAATGCCGATGCTATCACTGTTGCACCTTATATGGGATTTGATTCGGTAGAACCTTTTCTGGGCTTCGACAACAAATGGGTGATACTGCTGGGTTTGACTTCCAATAGCGGATCTGAAGATTTTCAGCAACTAAATTTGAAAACAGGTCATTCGCTTTTTGAAACCGTTGTGCAGAAGGCTACCACCTGGGCAGCAAGTGATCAGCTGATGTTTGTTACCGGTGCTACCAAACCGGACATGATTCGTAAGATAAGAGCGATAGCACCGGATTATTTCTTTCTTGTCCCTGGTGTCGGTGCGCAGGGTGGCGATCTGGATGCCGTCGCCAAAGCAGGACTCAACAAGGAAATTGGCTTACTTGTAAATGCTTCCCGCAGCATCCTTTATGCTTCATCAGGTGAAGATTTTGCCACGGCCGCTGCTGAAGAAGCCTTGCGTTTGCAGAAACAAATGGAAATGCTTTTGGCAAAACACCAACTCATCTAAAAAACAAACGCCTCACTCATAAGTAGCAAGGCGTCTGTTTTCATCATCTACAAAAACTTATATTCCTTCCAGAACTGTTGTCCAGCCGTGTTTATCTTCAAGCTCACCTTCCTGTATTCCTCTTAGGGTTACGTAAAGTTTTGTTGAATAAGGACCGGCAACATCACCATAATGGTATTCCTTTTTAGTTTCTCTATCAACGATTTTTTTAATAGGAGATATAATGGCAGCAGTACCGCAAGCACCAGCTTCTTCAAACGTTTCCAGCTCTTCAAGAGGCACCGGACGACGTTCGACCTTCAGACCGATATCTTCGGCAATTATTTCGAGGCTCTTGTTTGTGATTGATGGCAAAATCGTGCAGGATTTTGGCGTAATATACTTGCCATCTTTGATGCCAAAGAAATTAGCAGGGCCAGCCTCATCAATATACTTCTTTTCTCGGGCATCGAGGAAAAGTACTGAGCTGTAGCCGTCTTTGTGAGCACGATCGGCAGGGCGCAAACTGGCCGCATAGTTTCCACCAACTTTAATATGTCCTGTTCCTTGTGGGGCAGCGCGGTCGTAATCATGTACCAGCTCAACAGCAACTGGATTGAAGCCTTCTTTAAAGTAAGGACCAACCGGAGTAACAAAGACTACAAACATGTATTCTTTTGCTGGTTTTACACCTACCTGTGCTCCTGAGCCAAATAGTAACGGCCTGATATAGAGCGATGCTCCATTGCCATAAGGAGGAATAAAACGGGCATTCAGCCGCACCGCTTTGTCGATGGCGGCAAAAAATAACTCCTCAGGCACTTTTTCCATCATAATGCCGGAAGCCGACATCCGCATCCTTTTGGCGTTGTCCTGCCAACGAAATAAACGTACTTTACCATCTTTTCCACGGTAGGCTTTCATCCCTTCAAAGGCTTCCTGCCCGTAATGCAAGGCTGTGGCGGCCATATGAATGTTGATGTATTCGGAAGAACTCACTTCCAGTTCGCCCCAACTACCGTTACGAAAATAACAACGAACATTGTAATCTGTTGGATAGTAACCAAATGGAAGATTTTTCCAATCAATATTTTCCATAACTCTTAACGTTAATAAATATTTTTAATGCGACTAAGGTACGAATAATTTTAGTGCCCCTTGTCAAATTGTTAAGGAAAAAACAATAGATTAGTTTAGCGATACTGTGCTAGAAACAGATACAGGTGCAAAACAAAAAAACATCAGCGATTAAAAATCGCTCCCATATAGAATGTCCACATATCTATAGAAAAGGTAATCCGGAGACAATTCAAGCTGGCAGTTGAAATAAATAATGACCGTACAATCCTTTTCATTACTGTGATACATGGAGGAGGTGAAACCATGCAATCCACCATTGTGACCATAAAATGAACCCCGCTTAAGCAGGCTTAGCCCATAAGCCACATTTGGTGCAATTTCTCGCATTTCCGTTAATCTCATTTGTTGCATTTCATCCGTTAAAAAGCCGCCTCCAACAAGGGTTTTCACATATTGCTGCAATTCTCTGGGCGTTGAATATGCCGAACCAGCCGCCCAAGCCCATGAAATATCAAAATACTCTGTTAAGTCTTCATTTTCAACATACTCACCAAAATAATAACCTCTGCCATGTGTGCCGGGCAATTCCAGACCCGAAGTCAGAAAGCCGGTCTTATTCAATTGTAACGGGTTTATAATCCTGCTCTCAATCTCCTGCTCCAGCGTATTACCTGTAAGCTTTTCTATGATCATTCCAAGCAAAAAGGTATTTGTATTAGAATAATGCCAATCAGTTCCCGGACTGAAGTCGTAATTGTGTGAAAACCCAAGCTCCACAGTTTCTTCAGGCGTCCAGACTTTTGTTGGATTAGTTAATAGTTCTATTACCCATAACTCATCTTCACTAAAATTGAAAATACCACTGGTCATATTGCACAACATGGCTATGGTAACACTATCTGCTTTGGGATATTGGGGAAAGTAGTCTGACAATTTATCGTCCAAATTAAGCTCACCTTCTTCAACAAGCTGGAGCACTACAGTCCCTACCATGGTTTTGGTATTACTGCCAATTCTGAAAGTGTAACCGGCATCCGTAGGTTTGTTGTTTGGAATGTCACTTAATCCGGCCGTATAAACCCAGTCAATCCCAAGTTTGTGATCTACAACAAGTGCCACAACACCAGGCACATGTGTGTGTTCAATGATAGAATCAGTAACTGCTTCCATCTGGTCTATAAGCACTTGATTTTGATTCGTTGTATCATCCTTTTTGCATGAAGAAAATACAATTAATACAAGCAGGGTAACATAGCTTAGTTTTTTTCTGAATATACTCATGAGCTGTTAATTAATGTTTTATAAATAAATCTGATTACAACCGTAATATGCTTTCTTACTATTTCAAAATGTACTATTCCTTAAAAAGAGTTTTGCTCAAAAATGTTTTGGAATATGTCGGCATAAATTAGGAAATGTAGTCAGTTTGAAATCTTGTTATGTTTATTTGAGCTGGAACTATTCTCACCCACAAAAATAACAATCATTTTTAATCAATCGCTATCGGAACCCATTGAAAAAAATATTCTACCAGATTTTCACAACTTATACATTGGTTTTGAAACAAGCGAATAGACTTTGTATTTTTAAACTGTCCAACCAAATTCTAAAGCAAGCCAGCCAAACAAAACGGCAAAAACTAATGCCGGCAGCAGGTTGAGCATCTTAATCTGTGCAATTTTCAAAATATTCAAGCCCAGACCGATCAGCAGGATACCCCCAACAGCCGAAACTTCATCAATCAGATTTTCCGGAAAAAAGGTACCAAACCAAAAAGCCAGCAAAGTAAGCCCAGCCTGGTAAACGAACAGCGGCACAGCCGAAAACATCACCCCGACACCCAGCCCGGAAGCCAACGCAACAGATGAAATACCGTCCATCACCGATTTGAGGTAATACAACTCAGGCTTGCCTCCCATGCCCTCTTCTATGGCACCCAACACCGTCATCGAACCCATACAATACAGTAAAAAAGCTGTAAGCAAGCCTTCGTTGAATCGCGCACTGCCAATGCGTAGTCTTTTGGCCAACTTACTCGCCAATCCGTCAAAAAAAGCTTCCAGCCTTAGCAACTCTCCAAAAAGCGCCCCGGTTATCAGGCTCAGCACGATAAGCATCCACATCTGTCCGCCAAGTGCCATTTTAATCCCCAAAGCCAAAGTAAACAAACCGATAGCCTGAAATAGCACATCCACAAAACGCTGGGGCAGCCGGGTGTGAAATAGTAATCCAAGTGCACTACCAGCCAGCACGGCCAGCACATTGACAATTGTTCCGGCGATGATCATAGTTTTAGAATGGTTTAATACCCAGAGCTTTTTCCAAAAAATGTTCCCGAATACCATACTCCTTTTTCAAGGCACTGATACGATCAGCAATTGCAGTTTTGTCTGGTTCACTTTTCGATTTCACACCGGTGAGCAAAAGGTTTTTCGGGCTGTGCTCAAGTTCCACAAACTCCATAATCTGGCTTTTGTATCCATGGTATTCCATAATGAGCGCACGCAGGGTGTCGGTGAGGATTTCGGCCTGGCGTTCCATTAAAATCCCAAACTGCAAGGCAGGGTGTTTTTCGGGAGCTGCGCTCATTTCTTTGCGGATTTGCTTATGACAACAAGGTGCACAAACAATCAGTTTCGCTCCAGCTTTTATTCCGGCTGCAATGGCATCGTCAGTGGCAGTATCGCAGGCGTGCAGCGCAATCAACACATCCAATTGACTGATGGGATAATCAGAAATGCTACCGGCATCAAATCTCAGGCCTTCAAGATTGGATGCGCTGGCGATATGATTGGTTTTGCTCACCAAATCCGTACGCATCTCAACACCAGTAATAGTGACATGTTGATCTCCTTGATTGCTTAGGTATTCGTGCAAAGCAAAAGTAAGGTAGCCTTTTCCGGCTCCCATATCCAAAATCTTCAGGGAACCGTCTTTTTGAAGAGGCTTCAGCAGTGGTGCCAAAATCTCCACATAGCGGTTGATCTGTTTAAATTTATGCTGCATAGAAGGCAACACCCTGCCTTCACGATCTGTGAGCCCGAGTCCAAACCACCAGGGTGAAGCCGGATCGAGCAAACGTTTTTTTTGCCTGTCGTGCTTCATATCAGGCGATTCGCGCTTTTGCACTTCACGGATTTTGAGCTTCATCTTTCCGCTGGTGAATATTGTCAGGCCAATATCCTGCTGCAAACCAAATAAATCAGCCTGCAGAAAATGTGATTCCAGTAAGGCCTTTACCATTTCAACGGCTTGATCTGCTGACAGGTTTTTCGCCTCATGCCGGCTTTGATATTTATACTCAAATGACAAGAAATCTCCTGATTTTAGTCTCACCGGTTTCACATAAACATTTCGCAAGTCATCCGATTTGCGGCGGAGCTTGCTCAGGGTGAGCTTAACCAACTGACCTTGCCTCATCGCAGAGTCAAAAATTTCAAGAAACTGTTTGAGTTTATCTTCCATTTAATCAAGTATTGCGGCAAAGGTACAACCTAAATTAACAACTGAAATATGATTAAAAGTCAATTTGTCAGCCTTTGTTTTGATGGCACAGCCTTTGATAAACTACTCCCAAACTAAAAACAAGAGAACAATGCAAAAAGGTACGATTGATGTAAAAACCGAAAACATTTTTCCGATCATTAAGAAATTCCTGTATTCTGATCATGAAATATTTCTGCGTGAATTGGTGAGCAATGCCGTGGATGCCACACAAAAGCTAAAAACACTTGCTTCGTCAGGGGAATTTCAGGGAGAGCTGGGCGACCTGACCATTCAGGTGGAGCTCGATAAAAAAGCTAAAACGCTTACCATCCGCGATCGCGGTATTGGCATGAACCAGGAAGAGGTTGAAAAATATATCAACCAAATCGCTTTTTCGAGTGCCGAAGAATTTGTGAATAAATTCAAAACCAAATCAGAAGCTGAAGCCAATGCCATTATCGGGCACTTTGGTCTTGGATTTTACTCCAGCTTTATGGTTTCCGAAAAAGTGGAGCTTTTCTCTAAAACTTACAAAACAGAGGGCGATATTGATGCCGTGAAATGGGAATGTGATGGCAGCCCCTCCTACACCATCGAAAAGAGCAGCAAAAATGAACGCGGAACAGCCGTGGTGCTGCATATCGACAAAGAAAACGAAGATTTTCTGGAGGAATATAAAATTAAACAACTGCTGGATAAATACTGCAAATTCCTTCCGGTAGCCATTCAGTTTGGCACTGAAAAAACAGAGGAGCCCATCGAAGGCGAAAAAGATAAAGACGGTAATCCAAAGACCAAAACAGTCGAGAAGCCTCGTATCATCAACAACACTGCCCCTCTGTGGAAAAAAGCTCCGGCAGATATCAAAGATGAAGAATACAAAGCATTCTATCACGAGCTATATCCGCTCAATTTTGATGAACCGCTTTTCCATATCCACCTCAATGTGGATTATCCCTTCAACCTGACCGGAATTTTATACTTCCCAAAAGTAAAAAGCAATTACGAATTGCAACGAAACAAGATACAACTCTATAGCAACCAGGTATTTGTAACTGATTCAGTGGAAGGTATTGTGCCTGATTTTCTTACCCTGCTGCATGGCGTTATTGATTCGCCCGACATCCCGCTAAATGTGAGTCGGTCGTTCCTGCAAAGCGATCAAAATGTGAAGAAAATCTCTGGTTATATCACCAAAAAGGTTGCCGACAAACTGGAAGAACTCTTCAAAAAAGACAGGGAAGTCTTTGAGAAAAAATGGGACGATATCAAGATTTTTATCCAATATGGAATGATTTCCGATCCCAAATTTTATGAAAGGGCCGAAAAATTTGTCTTGTTCAAAAATACAGATGGCAAATATTTCACTGCCGAAGAGTACAAAACGCATATTGAAACCAATCAAAAAGATAAAGACAAAAAGCTGATCTATCTGTATGCCAACAATATGGACGAGCAATTTAGCTATATTGAGGCCGCCAAGGAACGAGGCTACGATGTGTTGTTGATGGACGGCATCTTAGACAGTCATTTTATCAACACCATGGAGCAAAAGCTCGCCGACAGCAGCTTTACCCGCGTGGATGCCAACACCATTGACAAGCTGATCGTGAAAGAAGACGATGCGCTTCCATCAAAACTCGATGACAAACAGAAAGAAAGTCTTAAAACTGTTTTTGAGCAGTTGATCGACAAAAAAATGTTTGATATAAACTTTGAAAACCGCAGCGAATCCGATTCACCAATTGTAATCACTCAAAACGAATTCATGCGGCGCATGAAAGAGATGAATGCTGTGGGTGGCGGTGGCATGATGGGATTAGGCGATCTGCCCGATTCCTATTCACTGGTGGTAAATACAAACCATCCGCTCATCGCTTCACTGCCCGAAAAGGAAGAAGCCGAGCAGCAAAAAACTATCAGTCAGCTTTACGATCTGGCACGCCTATCGAAAAATCTGCTGAAAGGAAAAGCACTCAACGACTTCGTGAAAAGGAGTTTGGAGATTATACAATAATAATATTTTAAGGATTGGCCGGGATACAACCAAAAGTCGTGTCCCGGCTATTCTTCAATTATTTGCTCACAATTACTTTAAACGACTACAAATCAATCCTCTGGCAATCCCATCCATAAGGTAATGAACTGATCACCTTTGAACAGATAAATAAAACTTATCCGATTTTTCTTGCGATAGTACCTGATAAAAGTATTTCAGTTTACGGATTTGGTGAAACACAGTTAAGTGGTTATCCGGCAAAGACTAATAAAACGATGAATGGGCAAGTTGAAAAATATGCCATTGCCGTTTGAATCCGTATAAAAAAGCATAGTAAACCCACAAACAAAAAACCAAAAATGCGACGAGGATTAAATCAATCGTTGTGAAGCGTAATCGAATACCTGCCTTCCTGCAGTACTTCAAAAATGAATTGACATTGTTTTCTGTTTTGTCCCACCAATAAAGTGTAACTTATTTCGCAGCGAAACGGAAATAAATATTGAATAATCTTGAATCTTTTGCCAGACTGAATAACTTGTCCTGAGGAATTTTCAATTCTCAGATCAACAGGGGTAAAATCAGTAAACGCGCTTCTAATCACAAGATTGATTTCGTTGTCATGCTCACCGGAAGATTCATTTTTCTTAAAATCATGGTCCACAATGCCCGAAGAAGCAATTACTCTGTAAGGAAGATCGGGATCGTCTGCACCAACATATTCATCATCTTTCCAATACCCATACATCTTCTGTCTTTTTCCATCCTGTGTAAACACAAATTTTCCTTTACCATCTTTTTTGCCATTTTTCCAGTTCCCCTGAAACACATCTCCATTCTTATACAAATATTTGCCATTCCCGTGAGGCAATCCGTCCTTAAAGATTCCGATATAGGTGTCTTCTCCAATTGATTTACCTTTTCCATTGGCCAATCCGTTGAGACATTTACCAGAATAATCACCGGCAATTTTCTCATGTAATACTTTGCAAGAGTTTGTCTGTGCATTGATATGGTACGCAAAAACAAAAAGAATAAAGATTAAAGCAGTATTTCTCATAATTATTTCAATTTCTCCAATACATCAATAATAACTTTTGCCAGTACTAATGTTCCGGTAAGATAAACTAATTGGATCTTAATCAGCTGAATATCTTCACTATATCACTATATAAAATTGCATTTAAAAGATCATCTTTGAGATCAGATTCCCTTGAGTTTTCTATTCTGCTAAAATAAAAATAATATCTAAAAAAGTGATTACCAGATATTGAAATTCTAAAGCCCTTGATTTGGTTATATTTAAGTACAAAAATTGGGACACCAAAGTTTTCCGGGCCGACGGCACATATCTTTTCACCACATCAACAATTCAAGCGATTGCTTAAATGTAAATTTATCTCTGTCGTTTGTAATGGAACTGTACGAGTCCGGTATCAAAGCTTTTTACGTCAATTAAATGTAACTGCTGCTCTGGACGTCCGCTTTTAAAGAGTCTCGTTCCATCACCTACCAATACCGGAATTACAGAGATGATAAACTCATCTATCAAATCGTTTTTCAAAAGTTCGTTCACTATTTCGGCACCGCCATCACAATAGATATGTTTCCCTTTTTCTGCTTTCAGCTTTTGCACGAGGGTAGTTAAATTTCCGCTGTAAAATTGTGTCTTACCCGTTGCTGGTCTTTCGGTTCTTGTAATTACATAAACCTGTCTTTGTCCATTATCATAATGCGTGGTTCCAATGTGCCGCTCCACCCATTCATAGGTCTTCCGGCCAAGAATTATCGTATCCACATTTGAGGTAAACTCCTCATAACCATAATCTTCTCCTTGTTTCTCGACAAGCTTCAAAAAGCTTAGATCATCACCGGGCTTTGCAATGTACCCATCCAGACTTGTTGCAATATATAGGATCAATTTTCTGTTCATTTTGAAGTTATATTTGATTTATAAACAGCATTAAATCCATATTATTGTCAGTATTGACAAATTTCATATAGTTGTGATAACAAGTTATCAATCAGTTACATCAGAGCTTCATCCTGAAGAAACAAAATCCACTTCGGAAAATTAACTTTCCATGCAGAAGGAAAGTTTCTGAACCAATCGGATTATTTCTTTCTGTTCTATAAGGTAAAAGAAAACTTCGGATACATTTTGCTGCTCATATCCGCTACCTTCTGATGATAAAGGTGTAGGTGATCGTTCCTTTTTGAAGGTCTGCTGCAGTGGGATCCTCGCTAAAAGTTGATTTTAAGGCTGCCCTTACCGCAATTGACCGCAAATCGGGATCAATAATGGTAGTACCTTTCGGACTAACCTTAGCTTGTTTGACGATTCCATGACTGTTGACCCAGATATCAACAACCACATCACCTTGTTCTTTAAACTGTTCGGTAGGCTTCTCGAGATATTTTGCACCTCTTCCACCTAAACTGAATGCCGGACCATCGCCTTTTCCACCCTGTCCGTCATAGCGTTTCACATCTCGCAGACCATCCGGTTTACCCTGATCGCCGGGCTGTCCGGTAATACCTTCTGACTGAGGATTTTGCCCTGTTGTACCTTTAAAAAGTGCACGTTCATTCACCACTGGTTTAGGTTCTTCCTTAACCGGCTCTGGTACTTCCTGAGGCTGGGCTTCGGG
This sequence comes from Bacteroidales bacterium, assembly GCA_028704385.1. Classification (GTDB taxonomy): domain Bacteria; phylum Bacteroidota; class Bacteroidia; order Bacteroidales; family F082; genus UBA5536. The sequence goes on from JAQVLA010000003.1 coordinate 47,715, forward strand.
TTCTGGTTCAACGACTTCCTCCTCTTGTATCATCTCCTCTGGCTTCTCTTCCTGTTCAATCTCTTCTATCTGCGGAACTTCTTCATTTTCAGTGGTCACAATTTCTTCCTCCACCACCTCCTCAACGACCTCCTGTGGTGGAATAGGTGTAGCCGTTGCTACTTCCTGAACTGGTTCATCAGGTTGGATCAAACCCATTCCCTGATCAGAATAACCCAGATCAACCTCAACACCTTCTTCACCGGGTAAAGGCAAAGGCGTTATAAGTGCCATAAAAATCAAGGCGATCAAAAGCATAGAATGGAATACAATAGTTCCGATCAATGCCCTTCTCCGATCCCTGTCCTTAATGATTTTCATTGCTTTGCCGAAGTTGCAAGAATTACTTTATGCTTTTGTCCCGACTTCTGATTGATCTCATTCACGGCATCAATCACATTAACCACATATTGCACGGCCACAGTCTTATCCGACCTCAAAACTACTGTTGCTTCCTGCTGCCCGCCAATACCAGCTGCAAGCCTTCGCTCAAGGTCATCAGCATTTACACGGCTTTCGCCAACAAAATACTGATTATTCTGGTCAATATAAACTGTAATTGTTTGTTTGGCCATCGTTTTACTCTTGCTTGAAGGCAGCAGCAACTTGATAGCATTTGGTGCTACAAGAGTGGAGGTAAGCATGAAAAATATCAACAGTAAAAAAACCAGATCCGACATGGATGCCATACTGAAATTTACATTGCGCTTATTTCTTGTTTGTAAAGCCATATTCGATTTATTTTAACGCGCTGGCTCATGCAGAACATCCATAAACTCGGTGGCACGTGCCTCGAGCAGATAAACTACCTTTTCTATTCTGGATACCAACACATTATAAAATATATAAGCTAAAATGCCAACGATTAACCCGCCTATGGTTGTGATCATTGCCTGATAAATACCAGAAGATAGCAGGGCGATATCGATATTATTTCCAGCCATTGACATATCATAAAATGCCCTGACCATTCCGATCACGGTACCCAAAAAACCAAGCATTGGAGCGGCACCAGAAATGGTTGCCAGTCCGGCAACACCTTTTTCGAGCTTGCTAACCTCCAGTTTACCAACATTTTCGATGGCTACATTGATATCATTTAAAGGTTTGCCAATACGCGAGAGACCTTTCTCTATCATTCGGGCAATGGGCGTTTCGTTGTTTTTGCAAAGCGCCACAGCCGCATCCAGTTTTCCGGCATGGATAAACTCACGAATGTTATTCATAAAATGCTTGTCCTTTCCTGAAGCTCTGTTGATTACCAGGTATCGCTCGATAAAGATATAAACTGCAATGATAGAAAACACGCCCAGTACGGCCATAATCCATCCACCTTTTATAGCCAGATCAAGAACAGAAAGCCTTAGTTCTCCCTGCTGAGCTTCGAGTGCTGCTCCACCCAGATCATTGGCAGCGGATTGTACCTGCAATAAAAAAGCTATTAGCATAAGTTTAATTTTATTGTAAAAGTATTTTTTATTTCTTTAGTGTCACGATTTGTTGGGTCCCAGTTTTGAACTTTTCGTTATTAACATAACTGATTTTTGTTGGCTTTAGTATATTTTCACTCTAAAGACGGATACCAAATCTTACCGCTACAGCTGTCGGATTCTGCACCGGTAACTGATGCCAGTACATTAACTTCCCCTCTTATTTTTAATACACCCAGAAAGGCAAATATAAGCGCTTCTTTATAATTCACCAGTCTTTCGTCAGGCACAATAATTTCAGCTTCACTAGTTTGTCGGAGTTTCTTTACCAGGTATTCATTAAGTGCACCTCCGCCAGTAATCAGCACCCTTTTCGCCTGTAAGCTATTAAGCTCCAGACTTATTCGACTCACTATGTGTTGCACAAAAGTATGGGCAAGGTCAGCCGGCTGATACTGCTTTTTTGTTAAAAGAGGTTTTTGTTTGTTTTCAAAAAACTCTCTTCCCAAAGATTTGGGGGCTCTCATTTGAAAATAGGTCAGCTTTTCCAGTTCCTCGTAAAGTTCATCAATCAATTTTCCGGAGGCAGCCAATTCTCCGTTGTAGTCAATTTCGAGACCCTTAAAACCGGCAATATAATTAAGTGCCTGATTAGCGATACAAATATCATAAGCCAGTCTGATCCCTTTCTGCTCAACCGACAAATTGGCAATTCCACCAATATTCAAAAGGCAATCGTAATCAGAAAACAAGAGCTGATCACCAATAGGTACCAAGGGAGCTCCTTGTCCGCCTTTTGCCACATCTTCACTTCTGAAATCGTTGATCACCTTGAAGCCACAGCAATCAGCAAGTGATTGCCCGTCTCCTATTTGCAATGTAAAACCAATTTCAGGTTGATGAAACAGTGTATGGCCGTGCGAGGATACAAAATCCGGTTTTAGCTGATGCTGACAAACAAAGTTCGAAACCGTTACACCCAAAAATTGTCCATAATCCTTATCGAGTTGTATTATCGTGGATTTGTCCGCATGATAAGCCTCCATTAGCCTGGCCTTCCATTCCAGTGTATAAGGAACAAATTGTGTAGCCTTAAACGCATACTGCCAAAAATCTTTTTCCCGATTGAATTCAACTGCTGCCAGGTCAATGCCATCCAGTGATGAACCAGACATCAGACCAATAACTAAATAATTACTCTTCATCTTTATAAGAATGGTAAAAGCTTCTCCAGCCGAATGCCTCTTGAGCCTTTGATCAGTATCTCATAGCCAGTGGGAGCCTCATCTTTGTACCGGCTGATCAATTCCTCCACTTTATTTACATGGATCCAGTCGTTGCCAGCGTAAACCTTTTCAAACTCGGGCCCTACCAACACCACATTTCTGAAACCCAGATCAATTACTAGTTTCAGGATGTTAGCATGTTCGGCCTCGCTCTCATTTCCCAGTTCGAGCATATCACCCAAAATGAGCATAGATCGCCGGCCACAACGTTTTGAGAAATTCATCAGTGCTGCCTCCATACTGGTGGGATTGGCGTTGTAGGCATCCATTAAAAGCTGATTTCGATCGGTTTCGATGAGCTGTGAGCGGTGATTGGCAGGCAGGTAATTTTCAATCGCTTCCACAATCTCAGATGTTTCCACCTCAAAGAAATTTCCAACAGCCACTGCAGCCATAATATTCTCAAAGTTATACTGCCCTGTAATCTGCGTATGAATCATTGCCTGCCGCGATTGATACTCCCACACCAAAGTGAGAAAAGGGTCGTCAGAAACCAACTCTCCATACACTTCTGCTTTGTTATTTTGTCCATAAGTGAAACGATTCATCTTGTGAGATAAACGTTCAAGAAGTGCATTGTCAGTATTTACGAAGACTTTACCCCCATGATCGTCAAGATACGCATAAAGCTCACTTTTGGCATTGATCACGCCCGTAAAGCTGCCAAAACCTTCCAGATGTGCCTTTCCGATATTGGTAATCAACCCAAAATCAGGCATCGCCAATCGCGAAAGTGCTGCAATCTCACCCTGATGATTTGCTCCCATTTCGATTACTGCCAGCTCCGTATCCGGCTTAAGCTGCAGCAAAGTGAGCGGAACACCAATATGATTATTCAGATTTCCGGTAGTGTGAAGCACTTTATATTTTTTTGAAAGCACAGCAGCCACAAGCTCTTTGGTGGTGGTTTTTCCATTTGAGCCTGTTATGCCAATCACCCTGACTGGCATTGCTTTGCGGTGCATCAGGGCAAGCTGCTGAAGTGCCGAAAGTGTATCATCAACTACCCAAACCTGTGGATGATCTTTATATTCGGTGCGATCAGATACGGCTGCCACCGCACCGTTTTCTATGGCCTGAAGCACATACTGGTTTCCATCGAAATTATCACCTCTTAGGGCAAAAAAGATTGCATCTTTTTTCAGATTACGACTATCTGTACTTACAATGCGGTGTTTTAAAAAAAGTGAATAAAGTGATTCAAGAGTTTTCATTGATTTGCTTTAAAAAGTATAGACAAAAATACCGGTTTTAGTTGTCAAAAGTCCAAACCCAAACTAATATCAACAAAAAAGCCCCATCATCTGACGGAGCTTTAGGTTTAATTTTCGGTTAGTTTTTATCGGTTTACCAAAGAGCTGCCCACTTTATTCATAGCACAGCGGAATCCGATAGAGCTGGCAGATTCGTCTTCGTTAAGGAAACGTCGCGTTCCGGGGCTAAGATAATAAGGTCCGTCTGCCCATGAACCACCTTTATATACACGTGCCTTATCCGAAACCAAAGAAGTTACGCCATACTCATACATCTGATCCGTCATTTCCTTTTGATCTTCGGGAGGTGTGCTCCAGTCATCCTGGATGGAAGACATAAAATCGCCATCGCCATAGTTGACATTGTAACCCCGACGATAGTTTTTGCGGTTAGCAGCTTCTTCGGGAGATACTTCAACATATACCATTCGTCCGAGAGAGTCTTTTTCGGCCAAAAAGCCGTCAGCATCCCGTTTCTTATTCATAAAGATGTTTCCTCTGAAAGGATTATAGTCTGCAACATCCTCAAATGACAGCGGGCGATATACATCAAGCACCCATTCCGAAACATTGCCTCCCATATTATACAAGCCATAATCGTTGGGCCAGTAAGAGCCCACAGGAGCAGGCAAATCAGCACCATCATTCAAACTTCCGGCAACACCCATATAATCGCCTCTTCCGCGTTTGAAGTTGGCTACGAAGCTTCCGTAAAATTTACTATCATCTGTTCTGAGACCGTCACTATTCCAGGGATATACACGTCTCTCGACGATACGTTCCTGCATGGTATTTCCCACCAGACCCAAGGCGGCATATTCCCATTCGGCTTCGGTGGGAAGCCTGTATTTTGGCAACAACAGTCCATCTTCAAAGCGAACATTACGCACACCTGTCCCGCTGGGGTCAAGGTCTTCTTTGCCATCTTTCACCAAACCTTCGTATTGGCCAGCCAGATAGGCTTCGGAATTGAAATTATTTTCATTTTTTTGGTCGGGGTCAAACTCGAGTACACCGGCCTTGATGAGCAGCATTTCGTTCACCCGATCGGTACGCCAGTTGGCATATTCATTAGCCTGCAGCCAGGTGACGCCAACAACGGGATAATCGTGATATGCCGGATGACGGAAATATACCTCAACCAGTGGTTCGTTGTACGACAGTCTGTTGCGCCACACCAGAGTATCAGGCAATGCGCGCTGCACAACGAGGGGGAAATCCTGTCCGTAAACCCTGTTCAACCAGTATATGTATTCCAGATAATCCAGGTTACTCACCTCGGTTTGGTCCATATAAAAACTTGAAACCGTAACCTGGCGCGGAAGGTTGTTCCATTCATATAAAACATCTTCCTGTGTGGCACCCATCATAAAGGTACCCCCTTCGATGGCGATAAGCCCTGGACCTGTGATCTGTTCCTTCGACTCTGCTACTTCAAAACCTCCCATTTGTGGATCGTTGTAATTCCATCCTGTTGTCCGGGAAGTTTCTTTCTGACATGATGAAGCCATGATAAGCAGAGCTCCAAAGACAAATAATGAACTGAATTTTGCTTTTCTGAACATGTGAAACTTATTTTTCTTTTTATATGAACGTGTTATTAACTAAAAACCTGGTGCATTTATTGTTCTGATCATGCGTTTTTTCGGCGACTTTAAGATACAAAAATCCCATGCAAGCGAAATTTCGTGTGCTCCTCCTGTATTGGCACCGATTTGCGAAAGTGTGAAATCGTAGCTGTAGCCAATCCTGAAGTTGTTATAATTTATGCCCACCAATAACATTGCGGCATCTATATTTTCAAAAGCATGCCTGAACCAGCCGCCAAAAACAAAAGGATACATATTAACATACAAGCCTGCATTCAACTGACTGAAGATTCCCTGATTAACAAACATCAAATTAGGTTGCACCGTGAGATCATCCTGATCGTAATTTCCAAAACCTCCCTGTGTAAGGTTGATGACTGCTCCTGCATGAACAGTTAACTTCAGATCAAGTGGGATGGATTCTGTTTCGTAAAATCCCAGTTGTGGCTGCGTGAGATGGTCAGCGGCTACACCGGCAAAAAAGGCATCTTCGTAGCCAAACAAAAGGCCTGCGCCAAAATCCACGGCTGAAACCTGATTGTTTTCGGGTTTAGGTTCATTACTATTATTATGAATTATCCCGTTATCAATATCTATTTGATCGGCAAAAATAAGTTTTTCCCATGAGAGTTTTTCCTGATAATAAGCACCACGCACTCCAAAACTAAGGTTAGTGCCGGAAGTGAGCCTGAGCTGATACGAATAAAAAGCATTGATAGCAGTGCGGTTGTATGCCCCATCTCCCTGCTGATCGTTCATAAACATCACCCCATAACCACTGTTGATAGCCGCCAGACTTTGGTCATAAGCCAAGCTATATGTAACATAGGCATTACTAACAGACGGCCATTGATTACGATAGTTCAGGTTTAATCTTCCGCATTCAGTATTTCCTGCAAAGGCTGGATTCAAATACATTGGATTGGCATAAAACTGCGAAAATGCAGCATCCTGTCCAACAGCATAAAAGCCTGAAACACAGACAAACCAAACAATTAAAATTATTCCCCTTAGTTGCAAGCGATCCTTTATTGATAGAATTTTCGAGGCACAATGTTACAACGATTTTCTGAATTATCAAGCAACTAAACAACAAAATGAGCCTATTACAATAAATTATCCTGCTCTGCGTTCAGGAAAATAAACATCCGGCATGTTAGATTTTACGATGCAGCCGCAATTTTTTTTCGTTAATATACGTTTGAGAAAAAACTACTACATGAATTACAGGCTAATTAATAAAAACACCCAAATCATGAGTTTTGCCATTATCTGTGCAATGTTATTGTTTATCAACACAGCAACTCAGGCACAGATCACCGAAAAAATCCCTGTAAGTATACATTGGAATCAACCGGATACCTTGTTTTATTATGATTACAACATAAATGCCAGAATACACTTTGAAGGAGCTTTTTATGAGGATAATCTGACTGAAATACCTTATTATGTAAAAACCTTTCCTGTTTTCGATGAACATTTGGAAGCTGTGGTTCAAATCACCAATGAGATTACTGAACCCCTTCCGGTTCGGGAAGAAAAGCTGATCAATAATTCGGGATTAAGCGGTCAATTTACAATCGAAACAAGTCTTTTAATCTCGAGAGAGATTCCATATATGCAGTTAAAACTAAATCCTTTACGACTGAATAATGGAAAAATCGAACGACTTGTATCAGCTGAACTCTCCATTGATTTTATGCCTTTAACAGATCAGACCTCCCGCAATTCTGATCAATCCGGCTTTGCTTCTTCTTCCGTTTTGGCAAGTGGTAGCTGGTACAAAATAAAAGTTCCGAAAACCGGAGTTTATAAGCTTACTATTGCTGAGCTACAGGAAATCGGGATCGACATTGCCGGTGCCGATCCGCGAAACTTAAGAATTTACAGTAATGGTGGTGGTATTTTGCCAGAGAATAATCAATCATTCAGGCATGATGATCTTGTTGAAAATCCAATACAGGTAGTGGGTGAAGAGGATGGTGTATTCAATGACACTGACTACGTTTTGTTTTTTGCTTCCGGACCATTGAGTTGGGCCTACAATCCTGATGATGAAATCTACGAAAGAATCAACAATCCATTTGATGATTATAGCTATCTCTTCCTTACCACAGATTTAGGACCAGGAAAACGAATTCAGGCTGCAAGTATTCCTTCAGGTACGGTAAGCCGCGTGGTTACAGATTTCCCGGATTATCAACTTCATGAGATCGATGAGTATAACCTCACCAACACCGGACGCACCTGGTATGGTGATTTATTTGATGTGAATCTTAGCAAGACTTTCTCCTTTAATTTTCCCGATCTTGTAAGCACAAAACCTGCACATCTCAAACTCGAAGTTGCAGGAAGGGTAATACAAAGCAATGCTAATTTTGGCGTTTACATCAATAACAACCTAACGCGCACCTTAAATATCTCAAGCACAACACAAACCGGATATGATTTTGCCCGTACCAACCAGGCTGCATTTACGTTCGAACCTTTTGGCAGTAATATAGAAGTAAAACTTACCTTTAACAGAAGTGTAAATTCAGCCCGTGGATGGCTCGATTATATTGCGATAAATGCCTGGAGATCAATCCGATTTAATGGAACACAATTCGAATTTCGTAATCCGGAGGTATTTAATACCGGCACCGTGCACGAATACCAGATTGCAAACGCAGGCACAGACCTTATGGTATGGGATATCTCCGATCCGGTTGATGTAAAGCGTATCAATGGCACGAACAGTAGTGGGAGTTATATCTTTAAATCTGAAGCCAACAAGGCCAGGCATTTTCTAGCCTTTGACGGTTCTGATTATTTGAAAGCCGAATTTGTTGAAGTGGTCGAAAATCAAAACCTTCACGCTATACGGGATATTGATTACCTCCTCATCACACATCCCGATTTTATAGATCAGGCCAACAGGCTGGCTGATATTCACCGTGAGCAAAGTAATTTGAACGTTTTTGTCACCATCCCTCAAAAAATTTATAATGAGTTTTCATCGGGAGCCAAAGACATCACAGCTATCAGGGATTTCAACCGCATGTTGTACACCGAAAGCAGTCCCGGAAAAAAACTTAAATATCTGCTTTTGCTGGGTGATGCCAGTTTTGATTATAAAAACAGGTCAGGAAGCACAGTAGATTTTGTTCCAACCTGGGAGTCAAATGAATCACTCAACCTTGTAAATTCGATAGCCAGCGACGATTATTATGGCTACCTGGATTATAATGAAGGTGATGGCGATAACAACTTACTTGATATCGGTATTGGCCGGTTTCCGGTAAGTACGGTGTCACAGGCAGAGCAAATGGTGGATAAAATTGTTTCGTATCTCCGTAAGGAAGAAACCAATATGAAACCCTGGCGCAACTTTATTACCTTTGTGGCAGATGATGCCGATGGTAGTCGTCACCTTGATGATGCCGAACAGCTTTATCGCTACCTGAACACCAACCAAAGAGCAATTAATTTTGACAAAATCTATCTGGATGCTTACGAGCAGGTGCCAACACCAGGCGGACAAAAAGCACCTGCAGTGAATGACGCCATCAACAAACGCATGGATAAAGGCACTTTAATTATGAATTATTCAGGACACGGTGGTGAAGTGGGCTGGACTGAAGAACGAATACTAGAAATAGCTGATATTCAGGGATGGAGAAATAAAGATAAATTGCCCATTTTCATTACAGCTACCTGCGAATTCAGCCGCTACGACGACCATGCACGCACTTCGGCAGGTGAAATGGTTTTTCTAAATCCACAGGGAGGAGCCATTGCCATGTTTACCACTGCAAGGGCTACATATGCCGCTGCAAATCTGGCACTTAACATGGCCATTTACCGCGATAATATGTTTCTGAAAGAAGGAAATGAATTTCCCAGGTTCGGTGATATCATCCGCCGGTCGAAACTCAACGGAAGTGCCAACGACCGTAAATTTGTCCTGCTGGGCGATCCGGCTATAAGACTGGCCTATCCCGCCTATGATGTGGTTACAACCGAAATCAACAGCCATACTACCACTACCCGCATGGATACCCTCAGAGCACTTGATAAAGTTGAAGTGCGTGGTTTTGTGGCCAACGAAAACGGAACAAAGATTTCTGATTTTAATGGCGTAATTTATACTACGATCTACGACAAAACCAGTCAGATTACAACTAAAGGAGATCAAAATTCACATATTGTCACCTTCGACCTTCGTAACAGCCTGATATACAAAGGTAAAGCTGCTGTTGTTAATGGCGACTTCAGCTTCAGCTTTATGATGCCCAAAGATATTGCCTACCACTATGGCACCGGCCGTATCAGTTATTATGCAACAGATTACGAACGCGAAGCCAATGGTTACTATGAGAATATTCTTATTGGAGGTTTTAATGAAAATGCTGTGATTGATGAAGAGGGACCTCAAATCTCACTTTTTATGAATGACACCACCTTTGTAAATGGCGGAATCACAAACGAAAACCCAATACTACTGGCTTACGTTTCAGATGAAAGTGGGATTAACACTACCGGAGCCGGAATAGGTCACGACATCACGGCAAAGGTTAGCGGCGCATCGGAAGTTACTGCCATTCTAAACGACTATTATGAAGCCGACCTCAATAGAAGCACCTCAGGAATAATCAGTTATCCACTCCACAACCTGTCACCCGGTGAGCATACCCTTAGTTTAAAAGTGTGGGATGTTTTTAATAACTCTAGTGAAGCCAGCATTAGTTTTGTTGTTGTTGAAAGCAGCCAGATGGTTGTCGAAAACCTGATCAATTATCCCAATCCATTTGTAGATGAAACCTTTTTCGTATTTGATCACAATCAGGCAGGCTTAAATATGGATATTGAAATTCAGATCTTTGATATCAGTGGCAGACTGGTCAAAAAGCTTCAGGGTCAGATCATGGGTACGGCATTCCGTTCTGAACCTATCCGATGGGATGGGACTTCTGATTACGGACACAAATTGCCAAAAGGTTTGTATATTTACCGCCTGCTTGCAACTAACGAAAAAGGACAACAAGCTGACAAAAGTGCCAAATTGATTTTCTATCGCTGATGAAACAACATTATATATTACTGTTTTTTGTTATGGCCTTGGTTTTCAATATATTTGATAACAAACTGAAAGCCGAAGCACCTGACACCCTACTCATTAACTGGCAGCCAAATCAGCCCATTCAGCTTAAGACAGGATATTATGCCTATCTGCCTTATTTTGAGGATGCCATCACTAAATATGAAACTGCCGGCCTGCCCTGGCAAATGGTTCCTGTTCGAAAAAATACACAGCAGCCAATAAATATCCAACTTATTATAATCAGTACGGATACAATTAAAGATACTGGCTCATTGGCTGATTTTGATTTCCTTGAAGATGAATTCCAGATTAGAGAAGACTATATTGATTCGCAAGTTTTTATATCTGTTTTGCCTTTAAAGAAACATGAAAATACCATTGTCCGTCTACTCAGCTACCAGATTCAAAATGAATGGGCAGAAACCAGGAATGAAACGATTGACGAAACACCGGACTGGAAAAACACCACCGTTCTGGCGAGTGGACACTGGCTCAAAATTGGCACCACACAGGAAGGTATTTACAAGATAACGTACAACGATTTGCAACAGGCCGGAATTAATCCTGATGAATTTGACCCTGCGTATTTCGCCTTGTTTGGAAACGGAAACACCATGCTTCCGGAGGAAAACCGACAAGACAGGCCGGACGATCTTATTGAAAATGCAATTGCAGTCTACGGCCTGGAAAACAATAGCTTCGATGGCGAAGACTTTCTTCTTTTTTACAGCCCAGGTCCGGTGCATTGGCGTTATAATATTTTTACGGGAAGATACGACCACCAGATCAATTATTATTCCGATACCTGCTATTTTTTCTTCACTCCCAATTACAGCCTTCCGGGAAAGAGAATACAGATACAGGAAGAAGCGCAAGGCAATACGACTCAGATCATCAGCGAATATCCCGATTATGCATTTCACGAACTGGATCATGAAAGCCTGATCTTGTCCGGTAAAGAATGGTATGGCGAAATGTTAAGCCCCAGTGATCCTTCAGCCAGTTTTTTATTTGATTTTCCAAATCTGATAAAGCACAAGCCTGTTCACCTTCATATTCAGGTTGCCGGTCGATCCAATTCGGAACACACATTTTATTCTGTGCATGGCAATGGAAACAGTCTGGTTGACAGCACCAAGGTTTTTTTACTCGCAAATAGCAACCCAATGTTCGCACGCGATTTGAGCAACTCAGTCAACTTTTATTCCTCCTCCGATCAAATCAATATTCAGCTTGATTACCATGCCAATGCCAGCAATTCAAGGCTATGGCTTAATTACATCAGACTCAACGGACACAGAGAACTCATCTTAGATGGAGATCCACTGGCTTTCAGACTTCCACCTTCCGACTCCCTGCAAAATATAGTAGAAATGCAGATTTCCGGTTTTGAGAATCAACTCATCTGGGATGTTAGCACACCTGATGATGTTAAACAACAAAATTATCGGTTGCAGTCGGCTAAAGCTAAATTCAAAATTAATACAAATACTGAAAAACGGTGGTTTGCATTTGATATTGATCAAAGTGTGAAACCGGATGCCATCAGACTGATCGAAAATCAAAACCTGCATCAGTTGTCACAGGCCGAAATGCTGATCATTACCCATCCTCTGTTTATAAAACAAGCTGATGAGCTGGCAGCATTACATTCGGAAATTGACAACATGGATGTAAAGGTAGTTGATGTAATGAAGATATATAATGAATTTGGCGGTGGAAATCAGGACATTACAGCGATCAGGGATTTCATCAGAATGGTTTATACCCGAAACAGCGAGTCACTTAAATATGTGTTGTTATTCGGGGATGCTTCTTACGACTACAAAAACCGCCTGGCGGCCAACACTAATTTTGTCCCGACTTATCAGGCACAATCGAGCCTGATCGAAACACAAAGTTTTGTATCGGACGATTATTTTGGCCTGATGGGTGTTTCTGAAGGGGGAAATATGAGTGGTATCCTCGATTTGGGAATAGGGCGTTTCCCGGTTACAAACGAAACAGATGCAGCCACCATGGTAGCCAAAAACAAACATTACCTGCTCAAACAGATTGAATTAACAGGTTCCTGGCGTAATAACATCGGATTTGTTTGTGATGACGGAGACAACAATTTACATTTTGATCAGGCCGAATCACTTACGCGACAGATTGACACTGCCCGTGCCACTTTGAATTTGTCGAAAATCTACCAGGATGCCTATCCCCGTGCAACTGTTGCCGGAGGTTATCGCTATCCTGACGCCTCTCATGCTTTCATCAAACAGATCAACGATGGAGCACTCATCATAAACTATACCGGTCATGGTGGAATCAATGGTCTGTCAGATGAAAAACTGCTTACAATTCCGGATATTAACAGCCTGACCAACAAAAACAATATGCCGTTTTTTATCACGGCAACCTGCGAATTTAGCCGATTCGATGATCCGCATTTTGTTTCTGCCGGCGAACAACTGCTTCTTAATGCCAATGGTGGAGGTATCGGGCTGATGACCACCACCCGTCTGGCTTATGCACAGTCTAATTTCGCATTGAATAAAAAAATCTATGCTGCTATGTTTAATCGTAGCGATCTCACATTTAAGCGACTGGGTGATATTATTCGGTTGAGCAAAAATCCATCCAGTAATAACTTTTATAACTTTGTTTTGCTCGGAAATCCTGCACTCAAACTCGTATATCCTGAAAAAAACATAATCACGACCCTTGTAAATGATATGCCTGTTGCGGGACGGGATATCATGTTGCACAGCATGTCGCAGGTAAGCTTTGAAGGTGAGATAATCGGAGATGACGGACAAATTGATACCGGTTTTAACGGCTATCTTTATCCCCGGCTTTTTGATAAGAAAACCACATTCCATACACTCGGAAATGCATCAAACAGCCAGGTAGTACCCTTCGCTTATTATGATAAAGTGTTAGTTGAATCCAAAGTGAGTGTGAAAAACGGAAAATTTAGCTTCAGCCTAAGTTTACCTCGCGATATAGCATATCAATACGGCCAGGCCAAACTAAGCTATTATGCCGTTGATACAGTTGATTTTTCGGATGCTTCAGGTTACTTCAACAAACTTAATATCGGCGGTACAGATCCAGATATCATCCCTGACGACAATGGGCCTGAAATTACCTTATTCATGAATTCGCCTGCTTTTAAGCAGGGAGATGTAGTTCCTCCTGATAGCGATCTGTGGGTCAAACTCAGCGATCCGCAAGGCATTCATCACCTGAGTAACAATATTGGAAGAGATATTGTGCTAACCAGTATTGCTCCACAATACAAAAAAACCATTTTAAATGAATCCTTCGAGCCGGTAACAGATCATTTCGGGCAAGGTTGGATTAAAGTCCCCATGCACGATCTGGAAAACGGAGAACATATATTACGTCTGAAAGCCTGGGATTTGCACAACAACTCCTCCGAAGCCGAAATACGTTTCTTTGTTGATCGTACTGCGGCACTGGCTTTGCATCGTGTACTCAATTATCCAAATCCGTTTAGCGATGAAACTGCCTTTGTTTTTGACCATAAAAAACCAGGTGCCATTTTCGATTATCGCATTGATATTTATCATATCAATGGGCGATATGTGGTGAGTCTGGAAGGTAAAACAGCAGGTAACGGACAGCGATCAGAACCCATTGTCTGGAACGGCAAAGATCAATATGGTAATAAGATAGCTCCCGGAATCTATGTTTATCAGCTTTGGCTAACCGATGACGAAGGAATTCAAAGCACTGTTTTTCAAAAGTTTACACGAATAAATAAATAGCCTGAGCACAGGCAACAATATATAACACAAGAAAACGTTACTTTTGCACACAATTTTTTTTGAACATTCACGCAAAATTTATGAAGCTTAAAACCCTTATTTTAGTTGCACTTGTTATTGCCGGATTACAATCGCATGGGCAATACGCGAATTTGGCTGGTGGGAACATGAACGTTATTACAACAGCAGTACCCTTTTTGTTAATAGCACCTGATGCCCGGGCCGGAGCGATGGGTGACGCCGGTGTTTCGAGTTCGCCCGACATCTATTCCATGCATTGGAACCCCGCAAAATACGCAGTTTTTGAAAAAGATATGAGTATCGGACTGGCTTACAGCCCCTGGTTGCGTAATCTTGTACCGGATATGAATCTGGCATACCTTGCCTTTCACAAACGTATCAATGATATGTCAGCATTTGCAGCTACACTTCGCTATTTCAGTTTGGGTGATATCACTTTTACGGATCATGAAGGTACAGAATTGAGCACTTATACGCCAAACGAATGGGCGGTTGATGCTACTTACTCACGGAAACTTACGGAGAAATTGTCAGGAGCAGTTGCTGCAAGATTTATTTATTCAAATCTTACACTTGGGCAATATGTTGATAACAGAGCAACCGGGCCAGGGATCTCAATCGCTGCAGACGTTGCAGTATATTGGGAAGATGAGGTGAATTGGTTCAGGGATATTGATGCCAAATTTGCATGGGGTGTAAATATTTCAAATATTGGCAGCAAGACCGGATATAGCAAAGACAACCTCGAAAAAAAGGACTTCATCCCAACAAATCTGCGTTTTGGACCAACACTTACACTTGAGTTGGATGATTATAACAGCCTGGCATTTTCTATTGACATCAATAAGCTTTTGGTTCCTACTCCTCCAAGATATGGAGACAGTTTGGATCCGTATAAAATCACAGCAGGCATGAGTAATGATGTCTCCGTTGTAACAGGAATGATTCAATCGTTTTACGACGCACCTGACGGCTTTAGCGAGGAGATGCGTGAGCTGAGCTTTGCCGTTGGAACAGAATATTGGTACAATAAAGTGTTTGCGTTGCGTGGAGGATTTTTCTATGAAGATAAATCCAAAGGCAATCGCAAATTCTTTACTTTGGGAGCCGGACTGCGCTACAATGTGTTTGGCCTCGATTTCTCTTACCTGATACCCATTGATTCCAGAAATAATCCCTTGCAAAACACCATACGTTTCGCGCTTACTTTCGATCTGGGAAACATGAGCAAGAAAACAGAATAGGAAAAGGTTTATTCAGAATAATTAAAAAAGCCGCCTGAACATCTTTTCGGGCGGTTTTTTGTTTTTAAATATACACGGATTCCGGAAAATTGACGAGATACAGATTTTTTGTTGCCCGTGTAAAAGCTGTATAGAGCCAGCGAAAATCATTTCGGTCGGGTTTTTCCCTTGCCGCCAGAAAACCGCCATCAACAAACACTTTCGGCCACTGACCGCCCTGTGTTTTATGACAGGTAAGCGCATAAGCAAATTTTACCTGCAAGGCATTAAAGTATGGGTTTTTCTTCATCTCGGCCCATCGTTGCCGGCGCGATCCAATATGCTGATAATCTTCCTCCACTCTGGAAACAAAATCCTGAAACTCTTTTTCACCCAATGAAGGCCCCTCTGCCATTAGGGTGTCGCGGATTATCTTAACCGTAAAGGCCGGACTCCCGGGATAGTCAATAAGACTAATTTCGACCTCTGCGAAATGCAGCTCGTAAAGCTCTTCATAGTGAACAATCCGGTTCACAATTGCCAGATCGCCATTGGCTATGAAGCCCCCCTGATCATTTTCATCGAGCCAGAAATAATTGTTTTTAACTACCATCAACAGATCGCCGGCAGCCAGTTCATTATCACGGCCCAAAATCCTGTAACGCACCTCCTGATTAAAACGGTTGGCTCTTTTGTTTGACCTGCAAATGATAACAGCCTCATTATAATCGTGTGAACCAAAAGCCTGCTGAAGCAGATCTTCAAAATTCTCGGGCGGCACATCAATCACATCAACAAAATTCTGAAGATTAAAAACCGGAAAATCGAACAACTGCTGATTAAGTCTGTTGCGCAGTACAGTTGCATTGGACAAGATCCCTGAATCGAGGCTTTGACGCATCACATCCTGCAGTTCGAAGCTGGCCGTTGTGATAGGATAGGCAGCCTTGAGAAAAGAAAAATCCAGTGCAGGACTAGTCTCCAAACCAACAGGAGGCAGCTGTGCCTGATCCCCTATCAACAAAAGCCTGCATTGCTCACCTTCGAAAACGTAATCCATCAAATCATCCAACAAACTGGCTGAGGTAGCAAACTGATTTTCGCTTCCCGAATCACTAATCATTGAGGCCTCATCAACGATAAAAACAGTATTCTTAAGCCTGTTAAGCATTCGTTGCACTTTAATTGTACCATCAGCCATTGTGGTACGCTGATAAAGCTTACGATGAATCGTGGAAGCAGTCTTTCCGGAATACTGGTTGAGTACCTTGGCCGCCCGACCTGTAGGAGCCAACAATACAAAACGCAAACCGATCAATGGAAGGATATCAACCAGCATACTCACCAGGGTTGTTTTGCCCGTTCCTGCATATCCTTTTAGCAGGTAAACAGGATTTTCTTTTCCCGATAACAAAAACGCAGCCAGATGATGCAATACCACCAACTGACCTTCCGTTGGCTCAAAAACAAAATTTTTGCGCATGAGTCGGAAAAGCTCTGCCTTATCCATTGTCAGAAAGGATAACCAATACCAAAGTTCCAGACTACATCCCTGATTTTAAGCACATCAGCCCTCCATCTGTCGCCCCTTGCACGAGCAGGATCGCGAAGTGGCAATGCGGCATCAAGCCGGAAGATAAAAAATGAAAAGTCGAACCTAAAACCAAAACCTGCATCAACTGCCAGCTCTTCATAAAAATCATCCAGATCAAATTTTCCCTCCGGCAGGTAACTATTGTCCTTGATGGTCCAGATATTTCCGGCATCGGCAAACAAGGCACCCTTTAAAAAACCTGAGATTGGGAACCGATACTCAAAACTGCCTTCCAGCTGGATATCCCCTATTCTTTCTACCCTTTCGGTTCCGCTAAAACTTCCCGGACCAAGTTCTCTGAACACCCAGCCACGCATACCATTTGCCCCGCCACCATAAAAACTCCTTTCGAACGGCATATCTGCTGAATTGCCATAGGGCAGGCCAGCTCCAACCAAGGTTCTGAACACCAATTGGTTATTCTGAGTAAGCATGAAATACTGCCGAAAATCAAAATCCAGACGCACAAATTGTGCATACCTTATTCCTAACAACTCTGCATAAGCTTCCTGTTTACTAATCAGAGGGGTTTCATTAAAAAGCGAAAGCAGGTTTCCGGAAGATTCCAGGTTTGCCCTGAAATAGGAGAAGTTCTTTATTTTATTAATATTCTGATTATTAAAAATAAAACTATACTTCATGCCAAAAATCAGGTGATTTGAATATTGGTCTTTGATGCGTTGGTTTATTTCCTTATCCAATATTTGCTGAAAGGCTGCCGAGGGTTTCACTCTCACAGAGTTAAGATTGAACGGCGTTAAAATATGATGTATGGTTGGAGAAGTCATCCAGTCGTAACTCACTGTTGTTTCGGTAATGAAACGGTCATAGTTGGAGCGTTTTTCGGAGCTGTATCCCAGGTTAAAGGTCGTTTTTGGTTGATATTCAAGAACGAAATTTCTCAGCTTAATGGGGCTCAAAAATCGTGGAATCACCAAATTGGCGTTCACTCCAAACTCATAGGTATTAAAAAGATCCGATTGTGATGCAAGTTCCTCACTCCCTTCAACCGCTGTTAAACGCTGTGCTTCTCCACCTCCGCGCAGGCTCAGTCGAAAAAGCTCTGCACCCCTGAACAGATTCTTGTTTGAATATACCAGACTACCCCTCAATCCCAGGTCACCAGCCGAATTTGTGCCTTCGACTTCAACAGAATACGCATGAACCTTTGCCCTTTGCAACTTAATGCTTACATCCAGTAATCCAGTGTCGGCATTGGGCAGGCTAACGGTTTTAAAATCTATATCGGTGATAGCGAAGATCCTGAAATTACCCAAACCCCTGTAAGTTTGTTTTAGCTTTTTCAAACTAAACGGATCTTTCTCATGCAATTGAACGATCTGTCCAAAGGTCTGGGGCCTGATTCTTGCATTCCCAACCGAATAAAAATGCATGTTATATGGCTTTCGGTCTTTTCCGGCCTTAAATTCGAGTTTAATACTATCAGTAATTGGCTGGCCGGCCTGCGCAGGAACAAAATTCGGATAAACCGTTACCTTATTAATCAGATAAATCTTATGTGCTTCTTTACCTTGTTCTGTTTGTAAACTATCAATTAAAAGTTTTACATCCAATACCTGTTGCTTGAAATTACTGTCAACTTCAAAATAAATATAGTCGCGCGAAAAGGCATAAAAACCATTATTTTTTAAGTAATCGGTAATTTTGTCACGCTCCTCATCCATCTTATAGGCATTGTAGTTGGCACCTGGTGCCAGTTCGGATTGAAGCTGCAAAGGCCTAACCCGATTTGCCAGGGAAGTGTCACTTATTGCATATTCAAAGTTTCGAATGGTGTATGGTTGCCTGGGATTAAGCGTATAAATAACTTCTGCCTTAAATCTGGAAGTATTTGCTTTGGTGCTGATTTCAGCGTTAAAATAACCCAGATTTCTAAGATACCTCCCCATCTGATCAGAACCTGCCTGGCTAAGTGAATTATCCAGATAAATCGGTGGTTTCCCAATTTTTTCATTGATCCACTTCCAAAATTTACGATCGGTTTTACTGATGGTTTTATAATGCACCCAAAGCGGAAAACGTGTGCCAAGCAGTTGTTTATTAGCACGTTGTCCACTGAAAGCAGTAAGGTCTGATTTGCTGAAGCTAAGTTTCTGATTGGTCGGGTTTTCTATTACTATTCTGTTCTTGTTTACAAGATATTTACCTTCAGGAACAAGTCTACGTGTGCTGCAGGCCTGAACCACTAAAACAATAATTAAAAATAAACCAAGCCTAAAAAAAACCTTCATATTAGATCAAAAAGCAAAAGTACAGCAATTTTTGGCAAAAAATACAGGGTTCAGAGCCATGCAGTAGAGCAATTGAATAATATCACTAACTGAACATGACAGAAAATTTACGGAATACTTTTTGCTGAACAAATTCCATGCAGACAACTGAAAAACAACGGGTGGTCACGAGTTTTTTCATTCCGGCACTTTTTCTGCTGCTTATGTGGCTGGTGAAAATTGCAGAGGTGATTTTTGATATTAGATTAAGTTTTCTTGGTGTTACCCCACTCAAGCTTCAGGGATTACCAGGCATTCTGCTTTCGCCCTTTCTTCACGGCGACTGGAATCACCTGATGGCTAATTCAGTTCCTGTGTTCGTGTTGATGGCTGCACTTTATTATTTTTATCGAAGCCTGGCTACCGAAATAATGATATTAACCATATTGCTTAGTGGTTTTTGGCTTTGGCTGGGTGCCCGCAGTGGGGTGCACATCGGGGCGAGTGGATTAATATACGGATTGGCGATATTTCTGATGTTTAGCGGCTTTTTCCGACGCGAAAATAAGCTGATGGCACTTTCGTTTGTGGTTATTTTTCTTTACGGAAGCCTGATCTGGGGTATCTTTCCCGAACTTTTCCCTGAAAAAAATATTTCTTGGGAAGGCCACTTAAGCGGTCTCATCACAGGACTGGTATTAGCCTGGTATTATCGCAAAAAAGGACCTCAACGTAAACTATATTCCTGGGAAATAGAAAACGATGAAGAAGAAATTCCTGAACCTGAATTAAGCAACAACACCGATAGCCAGTCAGAAAAACCCTATTGGGACATTCCGCAACCTGATAAAAAAGACTTGAAAGTTGTATATCGCTTCAAGCGAAAATCTTAAAACATGCCTTTATTTGAACGCATCAACAGCCGGTCGAAGACAAAAAGCAAAAATGCCGTTGCCAGGCCAATACCGGTGAAAAGCCACCAGATATCCGAAGGATGGTAGGTATTCCAGAGATATTCGGTTAGTTCAGGCACCGTCATTTGATAGGCTCTGGCAGCCTCAAAAAATAATTCATTTTGGGTAAAACTCTCAGATAATGCAGGCATATCAATTCCTCTGACTGCCATATCCTGCTGCAACAAAAACACTTTATCTGCCCAGGTTCCGTATACAGGCCCTGACAATACGCCGGCAAAGAAATTACCTCCCGACATAGGCAAAAACGAACAACCCATATAAAGCCCCACCTTGTCAGGAGGAGCAATTCTGCCAATGTATTCCGTGATTTTTGGTGAGCTGGTCATTTCTCCAAAAGCGAAGATCAAAATAGATAAAAACAGGAAAAATGCATTGTTGAACATAAAAGTCAGGCCAATTCCAGCAGAGGCGATAATTATTCCTGCTATCATGGCATTGATCGGTCGCAGGCGCATCACAATACTGGAAATAATCACCTGAAAAAGAACAATATAAAGTGCATCAAGATTTAGGATCATTTCCGGATTAACAGTACGCTGTGTGGTTCCGAATATGCCGGCCAATAAAGGCGAAATATTTTCAAGCCACTGATACAAATTTCGCGTATCGACCCATTGATCTATAAAAACCGGGAGGGTATAGAACAATTGAAAATACATACTCCAAAATCCAACAATGAGCAATAAAAACACAAAGAACCGGAAATCCTTCAGGGCGAGAAAGATATTTTTTAGTGCCTGCAGTATATTGGTTATCAATTTGGTATCATTTTTTTCGCGGGCAGGTTCCTTGTAGAAAAATAATACCAGAACAAAATTCAATGCAATGATGGCAGCACTAAGGTAAAACACGTAATCCCAGGAAGTTTCACGCAATTTACTGGCTACAAATGGGCCGATCAAAGCTCCCATATTCACCATCATATAAAAAATACCGAATCCAATTGAGGAGTTATCCTTGTCGGTTGTTTTGGCTATTGTGGCCGAAATCACAGGTTTAAAGAGCGCTCCACCCACAGCAATATAAAAGAAAGCAGCAAACACCAGGTTATAATCCGTCAGGTGCCCCATCACCAGATAACCTGTTGAGAGTATGCCAAACGAGAGTAAGAGCACCTTTTTGTAACCAAGCTTATCAGCAATGCTCCCGGTAATCACCGGCAGAAAATAAAGCATGGCTGAAACAAGCCCCATCATGGTTCCTTTTTCCTCCTGTGTGAAGCCCAGTGCTCCTGTATCGCGCGATGCTGTGAGATAAATGGCCAGCACATTAAACAAACCGTACCATGCCCATCTCTCAAAAAGTTCCAGGGTGTTAGCTACCCAGAAAGTACGCGGAAAACGTGAAAATACTCCCAATCTTGCGGCCATCTATTAATGCATTATCTTGGTTGAAAAAGATATCTTTTCACCCGATAGGCACAGCTACCCATCGAAGGAGCTGAAGCACGCTCAAATTGCATTCGAAGCAATTGATCATCCGTTTCTTTCAATTGAACGAGCAAAACAGCCTCAACCATAACTGACATGGCCATTTCACTTCCGGGAGGCACACAGCTGGACGAAGCTGCTTTGTACCACATATTTTTTACATCAATCCCTTTCGAAACAAGCTTTTCAACAATATCCTCCTCATCAAAACCATAAGCCGGCTGATCGCCTTCGAATTGATAAGTATAAAATACTCCTGCCGGAAACTCATATTCATTGCTTTCGTGATCCTCCGTCACCGTATTTATCACTTTTGTTGATTTATTTCGAATTGAGCCGCACGAAATCATTATGGCTATTATTGGTAAAATCCCCAAAAAAAAGTAGTGCTTTTTCATTTTAAGTAGTAATTAAAATTTTATATAGTATCTCAGGTAAGGTGACAAAGTGTCGGAATCCGGAACCAGCTCTTTCAACTGATCAAAATTACTGATCATTCCTTTGCGATCGCGATGATTGAAGATGGCTTTTGTGAAAGGATATGAAAAGTAAGGATGCCTTACAACATCCTTAAAATCAACAAAATTTATTGAAAGTGGATGTATCCTGCTAGTGTCAATCGTCAAATAATCTTCGAATGCTGATACACGCTCCTGATCCATACCAAAAACCTCGAGTAGTTGTTCTTTATCCACAAATCCGCCAAGAATTTCCCGGTATTTAATAATACGATGCGCAAACCAGGGACCTACCATAGGAAGTTGAATAAGCATGAGTGAGTCGGCTTTATTCAGTTCAACAATTTCCGGTTTGTATTTGGCAGAATTAATTGTCTCCGGAACCGGCTCTGCATTTACGGTTGATTCGGTTAGCGAAGCTCGTGCAACGCGCTGGCTTCCATACGAAGGGATCATGATAAAAGGTTCTAAAATGGCATATTCCTTTTCGGAAATAGTATAAATTTTCTTCAAATCCTCTTTGCGATAAAACTTACCCCCCTTGCTTTCGTAATTCTTTATATTACGTATCTGATTTTCAGTAAGTCCCATCCTTCTCCAACTTGAATCCGGTAACCTATTCGGATTAAAAGGAAAAGGAGTGAGCCTTTGTTCTAAAACCGACTGATCGGGTTTGATGACATCAAATTCATGAGACAAGGTGTTTTGTGAAAGCGTTTGCAATTCCTCTTCATGTCGGGCAATGATAGCTTCCAATTGCTGTGGTGAAAATACCTTAGACTGCACAAATAAATCCGGAATCAGGTTAAGACCAATAAGGATAAAAGTAATAATCAGTAAAAGTATCAGGGCATACTGTTCTTTTTTGGAAAAACTTAACTGATTTTTGAAATCTGACATGCTAGGTTTGCTTCATTCTATTAATCACCACTACCAAAGAACCTAAATAAGCCCAAACCATGCATAAAAACAAAAGCGATAGCCACCGGTGCTAAAAACTTCACTATGAACAAATACAGATAACGAAACCCGGCTTTTAGGTTTCCCTGATTTGAAATTTCAGCAAATACTTTTTCTTTAGAGAGGTGCCACCCCACAAAGATCACGATAAGCAATCCCCCCAGAGGCAAGATAATATTAGCCGAAATCATTTCGAGCAAATCAAACAGGTTTTTGTCACCTACACTAATCCCTGACCAGGGACCCTGACTCATGGTACATGCCACACCCAACACAGCTATGGAAGATGCAGCCAGGAGGGTGGCCTTTTTGCGACCTAAACTGAGCTCTTCGGACAGATAAGCCGTTACCACTTCGAGCACAGATATGGTAGAAGTGAGTGCAGCAATAGATAATAGCAGGAAAAAGATCAAGGCAAAGAAATATCCACCAGTCATTTGTTCAAAAATCAGTGGCAGTGCGATGAAAACCAGACCTGTACCCGATTCCGGAGCTATCCCAAAAGCAAAAACTGCCGGGAAAATGGCTACACCTGCTAAGATAGCAATCAAGGTGTCAGCAGCCGAAACCGACAAGGCAGTATTACCAAGTTTCACATTCTTGCCGATATAAGATCCATAAGTTATCAGGGTACCCATGCCTATCGAAAGGGAAAAGAACGACTGGCCCAGGGCTTCCAGAACAACTGCACCTGTTATTTTACTGAAGTCGGGTTTAAACAAAAACAACAAACCTTCTCCGGCTCCAGGCAATGTTATACTTCTGATTCCCAATATTATAATTATCAATAACAATAAAGGCATCAATATTTTGCTGTATTTTTCAATACCATTTCGTATTCCCCGATAAACAATAAAAGCTGTTAAAAACATAAATATATTTTGCCAAATCAATGGCCTCAATCCGCTTGTCCTGAAGCTTTCGAAACTCATGGCCAGGTTTTCAGCTGTTTTGGTTTTAAAACTATCTGTAATGGCCAGGTATAAATATTCGAGTGTCCATCCGGAAACGGTGGTATAAAAAGCCAGGATGGAAAAAGCGGCGATGATACCCAGAAATCCGGTAAGCGGCCATAATGTTTTTGGGGCCAGGCTATTAAATGCACCAACCGGATTGCGCTGCGCACTTCGTCCAATCACAAACTCCGATATCATCACCGGAACTCCGATCAGGATAATAAAACCGATATAAACCATCAGAAAAGCACCACCCCCGTTCTCACCAGCCACATAAGGGAAACGCCAGATATTACCCAGCCCGATTGCCGAACCGGCAGCAGCTGCAATTACCCCGAGACGTGAGCCAAAACTATCACGGGGCGTTTTCACGTTGATTGCCATTTGATAAAATTTTCAGTTATGGTAAAATGATTGCAATGATATAAAATCAAGATTAAAAGACAAAATAAACGTTCATGATTATTGGCGAAAGCTAAATTTACTCGTATCTCAAAGAATCGACAGGATTGAGTGAAGCTGCCTTGTTAGCTGGTAATATACCCGAAATGAGTGCCACTACAAAACACAAGATTACAGCAACGATTATCCACAACCAGGGTATGATAAACGAGCTTCCAATCAACACTGACATTATATTCCCGATGCCAATCCCTGCAGCAATTCCCAGCAATCCTCCAATTTGTGCTATAACGACAGCTTCAGCCAGAAATTGATTGCGAATGGTTTTACTTGTTGCACCAACGGCTTTTCTGATGCCAATTTCGCGGGTTCGTTCTGTTACACTAACCAGCATGATGTTCATCAATCCGATGGCTGCACCAAAAAGTGTGATCAAACCAATAAAAGTAGCTCCCAACCTGATCTGTCCGGTAAGGTTTAACAAC
The DNA here is from genome assembly GCA_028704385.1 of Bacteroidales bacterium. Lineage (GTDB taxonomy): Bacteria > Bacteroidota > Bacteroidia > Bacteroidales > F082 > UBA5536. The sequence continues at coordinate 72,914 of JAQVLA010000003.1, forward strand.
ATATTGGCGACATTATCACTTTTAACAATGCTAAACGAATTATCCTCTCCAATCTTATCACCACGTATCACCCTGAATATTCCGGTTGCCTCCCCAATCACAGCATCCATTATTTCGGGTTTATCTACCCGAACGCTTATTCCATAATTCATATTAGGACGCGAAAAATACTGCCGTACATTATTCACGGGCATCAGGCAGTTCATGTCGCCGCTAAAGCCCATGCTGGAACCCTTTTCTTTCATCACGCCCACTACCTTGTATCGCCCCGGCCCAACAGTTATCACCTTTCCGACAGGATCTTCCCCTCCTTTGAAAAGACTTTTAACAATACCCGCGCCCACTACCACCACATGTGCCCCTGTATAAACTTCGTGTGAACTTATGTTACGTCCAAATTCAATTTCAAATCCGGAATTATAAATATAGTTTTCATCAATACCTACTACCTGAATATTTGGATTGGTCTTTTCGTTTCCATATTTCAGTGTTGCTATTCCGGTACCATTGGTTGACATACTTGTTGAAACAGGCAGGTTAAACTGTTCTTTAAAAGCCAAAGCTTCACGATACGAAATATACTTATTTGCTTTGGGGCGTGTGCTGCTGCCCCCCATGTGTACCACCATATCCCTGTTGCGGATATTAAACGTATTAGATCCCATCATAGAGAAATTCTCAGTCAGGTAATATTTCATACTGTCAATTGCAGTTAAAATACCCACCAACGCCATGATCCCGAAGGCTATAATGGCAACTGTGAGCGCTGTTCGAAGGGAATGACTCCGGATTGATTCAATTGAAACCCGCAGGTTTTCGGCGATGAGTTTACGCGAGTCCATTTTGTACCGTTATTAATCTTTCTCGCCAAAAGCCAGGTCACCTGCATCACCCAGCCCTGGAACGATGTATGCTTGTGCAGTTAGCTCGTCATCAATGCCGCCAACCCAAACTGTTAGGTTATGAAGCGATAGGTTCCGTTTTATGTACTCCAACCCTTCCGAACTGGCCAAAACCGATACGATGTGCAATGCTTTAGGCATCCCGCTGGCAAGCAGGCTTTTCATTGTTTTTACAATGGAAGCTCCGGTGGCAAGCATCGGATCAGAGAGTACCAGGATTTTGTCTCCAATCGAAGGACTTGAAACATACTCCACACGAATGGTGAAATCCTCATTCTTATCGTATTTGCGGTAGGCAGTGATGAAAGCACTATCGGCCCTGTCGAAATAATTGAGCAAGCCCTGATGAAGTGGCAAACCTGCACGCAGGATTGTGGCCAGTAAAGGCTGTTCAACGAGTTGATTAACAGTGGCAACACCAAGCGGAGTAGTAACATCATGCGGCTGGTAATCCAACACTTTACTTATTTCGTAGGCAAAAATTTCGCCAATACGTTCCAGATTGCGTCTGAAACGCATTCTGTCCTGTTGGATTTCGGTGCTTCTCAGTTCGGCGATGAAATGATTGAAAATGGAATTCGATTCTCCAATATTGATGATGGTAGTCATAGCAGGAATGTTAAGGAGCAAAAATAACCATTAAAATGCAGAATCAAAAAGCTTTCAAAAAAATCAATGTCGTTTCACTATTCTTAAGGCCAATCTCCCAAGTAATGGTAATCGGTTGATTTTAATTCCAGGATAATAAGTCTCCTTACTCCCAAAACCTTTGTAAAATCGCGCCAAACCCGGCTGGTCTGATCCTTCAAAATCAAAAACCAACTGACCCGGGCAATGCATTTTTATCACTTCATCTATCAAAAAACTTAGTGCGTGATTGGTTTTGGCCTCCTGGCTGGTACCCGAAAACAGAAAAACAAGCTTACCATGGCTGCGCATAAATATGGCACCGGCACACAATTCGTTAGGCTTGCTATACACCCCAAAAACTCCTGCTTGTCCGCGATAGATTCCAGTATAGGCAAGCTGTTTTAACCTGTTATATTCCAAGTCGTTCCAATGGCTGATCGTACGACCGCGATTGGCTCTGAACAAAGCTATCACATTTTCGGGGTTCACGTTTTTAACCAGTTGCAGCTTGGCCTGTTCGGCTTTTTTCAGGTTTCGTTTGGTGTTGGAACTGTAGTTTTTGTAAATACGATCGTAGTTGTTTATTAGGTCCAGTTCGTGATTGCGGTGCCAGCTGAGTCCTTTGTTTTGCTCTCCGGGTTTGTTATGTGTGTTAAGTCGTATCTCGGCAAAACGAAATTTAGCAGGTATGGCTTCCAGAAAGTCATCGATGATATCAGGGTTTAAAAGTGTGCGGGAATAAATTCCGAGCTGCTGTGCAAAAAAGGGCTGAAATAAATAACTCAGGCCAAATTTTCTTTTTCCGGTAAGCGGAAAAACGCGTTCATAATCATTTTCGACAAGGGCATGCCATTCCGGATGAACAATATCCAGGTACCATGACCAGGCATAGATATTTCCATTGAAACTCTGTTTGATACAGCTGTCCCATTTCACTTTGTCTATTTCGTCCTGTTTTAGGTATCGGATCATGAAAAATGGTGTTAAGGCAGGGCACTTTCTACCAGATTTTGATATACTTTTCGCCAGCCTGTCCAGCGTTTTTGATCGCTGAGAGTTTCGTTGTGCCAGAGCAAAATAAATTTCCCGTTCACGGCTTTAACGCTGTTGATCAGGTCCTCAGCCTTGCTAACCGCTTCCTCTGCATCCAATTGCATATAGTCGCGCAAGGTGCCATCCATCACGGCAAAAGGATGTATGCGCAGTGCTGTTTTTACCTCGTGATCCAGATCATAAAAATAAAAGTCATCGGCAATGCCGGCTCTAAAACCGGGCATCGCAGCATATCCCATAGTATAATCATTTAGAATATTATGCTCAATCAGGTTTTGATAAGTCTCTGGCAAACTCATTCGCAAAAAATGCTGGCGGCTGCAACTCACTTCGCGATTCAGGATGGCACTCAACTGGTTCAGCTCATGCTTGAGCAATTGCTTATTTGAGTAAGAGGCATAAGACGGATGAATGCCAATATCGGCATAGTCGCCAAGATATTTGATCAATTGTTGAAAATGCCGGTTTCGAACGCTGATGTTCTTATCATTATGTCCGTACGCGGCAAACAGGATAAAATATACAGGCCGTAACTTATACTGCTGTTGTAAGCTAAGCTGCAAGTGGAAGGTATCGAAAGGATCGTTGGCTTTACCTCTTAATACAGCAGTCCGGCTTTTCATCTCACTAAAGTCAGCTTTCACCAGGTCTTTCATATAAGCACCCATCGTCCTGATCAATCCTTTGTGCTGATAAGCCCAGGCAGCATCAATATCGTAAGTTGGAATAAACCGGTACGATTTTCGACGGATTTCTATACCCGGAAAAACCTCTTTAAGCCGCTTTTCGAGCTGAATGATCCACAGATTTACAATTGGTTTATCCAACACCTTTAATTCGAAAAGTACAGAGGAAGCCGCATCAAATCGTCCGTGCTGATCACGTACAAAAGGAAGATATTCTTCATAGCGGCTAACAAGATAAAATACAGCGGCCAACACATCAAAAGGCAGGATCGACTTTTTGTTATAAATCGGGAAAAAGGCCTTAACACCTTCATAATCAAATGCTTTAAGTTCAAGGCTATTTATCTCGCGTTCGAATAATAAGGAAACATTCTGCAAAAAAGCACCCTTCCCCGGAGCCTGAGTACCATAAGCCAGTGCAGCACCTTCCCACAACAGATAACGAGCCATATCCGTGGTTAATTCGTAATCAATCCCAAGTTGTTCTGTCAGCACTAAATCGAGCGTATAGCGCAAACGGTTTGTGATCCTGGATGAATGAATTAATAGCTGAGGTTTCATAAGCTCGTATTGGCTTCACAAAAGTAAATGAAATTTTGGGAAGACCTTATTGGCCGGACAATATTGTATGCTGCCGGACTGAATTAATCCTTTAGTAATCATTACCAAAAGTGTTACATAATAATTTTTATTCCTTCTCATTTGCCAACGGGCCTAAGTAAATATCGTGTTCATAAATTAAGCTTCATTAAAATACAATTTCCGTTGCCTGAATTTACTATTTCAAGCACCTGAAATTATTGCGTATTTTTGCCCTTTAAATGCATACTTATGGAATTGTCAGCTCTCACTGCCATCTCACCTGTGGATGGACGTTACAGAAACAAAACGTCAGCCTTCTCAGAATATTTTTCTGAATATGCCCTCATTCGTTATCGTGTAATGGTTGAAGTGAATTATTTTATTGCGCTTTGTGAAATACCCTTACCTCAGTTGAAAAATTTCAAGAAAGAAGATTTTGATCTGCTTCATGCACTCTATGAAGAGTTTACAGTGGAAGATGCAGAAGAAATAAAAACCATCGAACTGGAAACCAATCACGATGTTAAGGCTGTTGAGTATTTTCTGAAAAGACGATTTGATGATTATGGATGGGAGCAATACAAGGAATTTATTCATTTCGGACTTACGTCTCAGGACATCAATAACGTAGCATTGCCCCTTTCCATTCGCGACGCACACAGGCTTGAGCTGATGCCAGCATTGGAAAGTCTTTTAAATCATATTATCAAACTTGCTTACGAATGGGCTGATATTAGCATGTTGGCCCGCACACACGGACAGCCAGCCAGCCCAACAAAACTTGGAAAAGAGTTTTATGTTTTTGCCGAACGACTCGAAAATCAAATAGAATTGTTAAAAAGCATCCCCTTTTCAGCTAAATTTGGAGGTGCCACAGGCAACTTTAATGCCCATCATATTGCTTTTCCCTCGATTGACTGGGAGCAGTTTGCCTGTAACTTAATAACAAAAACACTTGAATTACATCGTCAGCGAACTACCACACAAATAGAACATTACGACTATCTGGCAGCCTATTTTGATGCCCTCAAACGCATCAACACCATTTTGCTCGATCTGAGCCGCGATATCTGGCTGTATATTTCGATGGATTATTTCAAACAAAAAATCAAAGCCGGCGAAGTAGGATCTTCGGCTATGCCGCACAAGGTGAATCCAATTGATTTTGAAAATGCTGAAGGAAACCTTGGAATTGCCAATGCCCTCTATGAACATTTGAGTGCAAAGCTTCCTGTGAGCCGCCTGCAGCGCGATTTGACCGACTCAACAGTAACACGTAATGTTGGTGTTCCACTGGCCCATACCCTGATTGCCCTAAACGCAATAGAAAAAGGACTGAATAAACTGCTTCTCAACAAAGACAAAATTGCGGCTGATCTGGAACAGAATATCCTTGTTGTTGCCGAAGGCATACAAACCATCTTGCGCCGGGAAGGTATTGCAGGTGCCTATGAAATGTTAAAAGAACTGACGCGAACAAATCAAAAGATTGATCTGAAAATAATTTATGATTTCATCGAAACACTACCTGTTTCAGATGATGTTAAAGCTGAAATGCATGGCATCACTCCTGAGACCTATACCGGGATCAACCTCTTAAGACAGGATTCATGAAGAAATTTTATCGCGTACTGGCGTATCTAAAGCCCTACTGGGGATATGCATTGCTAAATGTATTTTTCAACCTGCTTACCATAGTATTTTCCTTGTTTTCGATGACACTTTTGGTTCCTTTCCTGAACCTGTTATTTGGAACAGATACTTTGGTAACCCAAAAACCTGAGTTTGCATTCAATGCCGACAGCATCATTCAAACGTTGAATTATTACATCAGCCAGATTATCATCACCGAAGGCCAGTATAAAGCACTTATTTTCATCTGTATAATCCTGATTGTGGCCTTTTTCCTGCGCAACCTCACCCGCTTTTTTGCAATGTTTTATATGGCTAATGTTCGAATAGGTGCAGTAAAAGATCTCAGAAACAGCATTTACCAAAAAATCCTTATCCTGCCACTTTCGTTTTACAATAAACAACGCAAAGGAGATATCATATCCAGGGTGACGACAGATGTCCAGGAAGTGGAATATTCGATCATGAATTACCTGGAAATGATTGTGCGCGATCCGATTACAATTCTGGTTTATATTGCCTTCATGTTCAGTGTAAGCCCTCAACTTACACTTTTTGTGCTGATACTTCTGCCCTTAACGGGTTTTTTAATCGGCCGGATAGGAAAAAGCCTGCGCAAAAGTTCAAAAATTGGTCAGGCACGGATGGCCGGGATGTTATCAATAATCGAAGAAACAATCAGCGGACTTAGAATTATCAAAGCTTTTGGAGCAATAAATTATTCCAACACAAGATTTAAAGATCAGAACAGCCTGTTTTCGAAGTTGATGATAAGTATTTATCGCCGTCGCGACCTTAGCTCACCCTTAAGTGAATTTTTATCGTCAGTGGTTATTGTGATCGTTTTATGGTTTGGAGGCCGGTTGGTACTTGGAGATTCTCCTGTTATTCAGGCAGCTGATTTTATCGTTTACATCATCGTCTTTTCGCAAATCATTCCTCCAGCAAAAACATTTGCACAAGGATTTTACAGCATCCAAAAAGGTATTGCCTCAGCCGAACGTATTTTTGAAATACTTGATGCTGAAGAGGTGATCACCGAAAAAATGGACGCCAAAGCCATTAAGTCCTTTAACCACAGCATTAAATATCAGGATGTATGGTTTGCCTACGACAAAGAACCTGTTCTGAAAAATATTAACCTTGAAATCGGAAAAGGAAAACTCATTGCCCTGGTTGGTGAGTCGGGAGGGGGAAAATCAACCCTGGTTGACCTGCTTCCCCGCTTTTACGATGTTGTTGGTGGCCAGATATTTATTGATTCTAATGATCTTCGCGATTATAAAATTGACGACTTACGCAGCTTGATGGGAATCGTAACCCAGGAGAGCATTTTATTCAACGATACTGTTTTTAGCAATATCGCCTTTGGCGACACTAGTGCCACCCTCGAATCGGTTATTGAAGCAGCTAAAGTGGCTAATGCCCACGAGTTTATCACACGCCTCGAAAACGGATACGACACCTATATCGGCGATCGTGGTATGAACCTAAGTGGAGGTCAGCGCCAACGGTTAAGTATAGCGCGTGCCGTACTAAAAAATCCACCCATTCTCATCCTCGATGAAGCCACTTCCTCATTGGATACCGAGTCGGAGCGACTGGTACAGGAAGCACTCGCAAAAGTGATGAGCAGTCGAACCTCCGTTGTCATTGCACATCGGTTATCAACGATTCAACATGCTGACGAAATTATAGTCATTGTAAAAGGCCAGATAGCCGAGCGGGGTTCACACGATCAACTGCTTGCTTCAAATGGTATTTATAAACGTTTGTATGATCTGCAGACTTTTTCGTGATTAAACATGAATTCATTTATTTTTGCCAAAAAATTAATACACAAACACGATGGATTTAACAAAGATTGTATCAATCTCAGGAAAGCCCGGATTATACCTAATTACCGGACAAGGAAAAAACAGTGTAGTAGTTGAGTCGCTGATTGATGGCAAACGCTTTCCTGCCTTTGCTCAGGACAGAATGAGCTCGCTTGAGGAAATCAGTATTTTTACCACATCCGAAGATAAACCTTTGAAGGATGTTTTCAAAAGTATCAGGGAAACTATTGGCGAACAGCTTGATTTTGAAGTAAAAAAGCTCTCAAACGAAGCACTCAAAGAAAAATTTGCAATTGCCCTTCCTGATTTTGACGAAGAGGCTGTGTATCCTTCCGACATTAAGAAGGTGTTCAACTGGTATCATCTGCTGATGGAGAAAAATATGCTCGATTTTTCGGAAGAAGAAACGGAAGCTGCAGATACGGAAGCCAGTGAAGCCAAAAATGAAAAGCCGGAAGAATAATTGAAGTCCCCTTGCGGGACTTTTTTTTAATACATTTGAATATGTACAAACAAATCATCCGACCGCTTCTTTTCCAGTTCGATCCCGAGAAGGTGCATCATGCTGTAGTTAAACTTCTGAAGTTTGGGCTGCGCATTCCAGGAAGTCGTTGGCTGATCAGCAAAGCAACAACGATAGATAATCCGGCACTCTATCGTGAGTTGTTTGGGCTTCATTTTAAAAACCCTGTCGGTATTGCAGCAGGATTCGACAAAAACGCATCTGTTTATAACGAACTGGGCAGCCTTGGTTTTAGTCATGTTGAAATTGGAACGGTGACACCGAAAGGGCAGCCAGGAAATCCAAAACCCCGCCTGTTTCGCCTAGCAAAAGACAAAGGACTGATCAACCGGATGGGATTTAATAACCTGGGTTTGGAAGAAGCGGTTAAAAAACTACGGAATCGAAACACGAACCTGATAATTGGAGGCAATATTGGAAAAAATACAGCCACTCCCAATAGAAAAGCAGTTAATGATTATGTGACCAACTTCATAGGACTTTTTCCGGTTGTTGATTATTTTGTTGTTAACGTTAGCTGCCCCAATATCAGCGATTTACACGAACTGCAAGATCAGGATGCGCTGATGAAGATCCTGAATGCCATCCAGCAAATCAACCTGGCCAAACCAAAACCCAAACCCATCCTCCTCAAGGTGTCGCCTGATCTGAATGAGAAGCAGTTGGATGAGGTGATCGCTATTGTTAAAGAAACACGTATTCAGGGAGTGGTAGCAACAAACACCAGCATTAGCCGCCATACCCTACATCAAGATTCCAAAAAAGCTAAAACAATAGGCAATGGCGGCCTAAGCGGACTTCCGATCAGGGAGAGAAGCACAGAAGTGATTCGTTATCTGGCAACAAAATCAAGCAAATCCTTCCCAATTATCGGAGTTGGGGGAATTTTCACTCCGGAAGATGCTATTGAAAAGATCAAAGCTGGTGCTGACCTGGTACAGGTTTATACCGGTTTTATCTACGAAGGACCAATGATCGCAAAAAAAATTAACAGGGCCTTACTTCAAAACAAGTTGTAAATAAACTACTTTTTGATGTTCATTAAGTGATGAATTTCACCTGCTACCTGCCGATTGAAAGTGAAGGTCAGGGTTTTGTAATTGACCATATCAACTATGGTTCCTATCAAACAAAGTCCGGCAGTAAAAAAGTATAAAATCCCCATTCCTATTTGATTGAGTAATATCCGGTGTATGCCGGCAAAACCGATCAATCCGGCAAAGGCAAAAAGTAAAATCATTTGCGGATCTTTTCGGCGGGCGCGGTACAAATTAGCAAAATCACGGATTTGATCATCCGAATAACCCTTCGTGAGGGTTTGCAAAAAAAACATTTCTTCGCCCTGAATGTCGGGCATCATTTCATAAATCTTGTTCATACCAATCCTTTTTTAATTTATTGTAATCAAAGTAGGCTTTAAATACCACTATTATCCTGAAAATGAGCAGCAAAACAGCAACAATACCCAGCGGATGATTTTCAAACGACAGTACTAAATTGCCATGTAAAACGGCAGAGATGCTATGCCCCAATCCACATCCCGGGCAGGATTCAATACCAAGTTGGTGAAACATGCATAAACTGGTACCAGTGTGATCGACAGGCATGATGGCCAGTAATATTAACGCAAGAAGCCAGAAAAATGCCTCCAGGTTTTGCCTAAAAAATTGTGACCAATCTCGCAACATCGCTACTCAGTATATAGTTTTGATGAAGCTAATTTACGCTATTTAGACCAACTTCTAAATAAATCGCAATAAACTTACCCTTATAGCCATTTCATCAGGCCAAAATGATTTCAGATGATGTTAACTTCCGGATCGAGGTGGATTCCAAATTTTGTTTTTACATCCAGCTGTATCTTCATCGCCAGAGCAAAAATCTCACGACCGCTCGCACTGCCATGATTTACAAGAACTAAGGCCTGCTTATCGTGCACACCCGCATCTCCCAGTCTGTAACCCTTCCAGCCAGCCTGCTCGATGAGCCATGCAGCCGGAATCTTGTAAGTATTATTCCCAAGCTCATATTTTGGAATCTGTGCATATTCTTTCATCAAATCATCCAATAATAATTTATGAACCACCGGATTCTTGAAAAAACTACCCGCATTACCTACGTATCTAGGATCGGGTAACTTGGATTGTCTGATGGTTTTTACAGCTTCACTAAGCTCTTTGATGCCGGGATTTTTTATTCCACTCTGCTTTAAATACTCTTCTAAATTGCCATAGGATGTATTCAATTCTGCATTCTTCTTTAAAGCAAAGGTAACTGCACTAATGATATACCTTCCTCTGGCAGCATGTTTAAAAACACTGGACCGATAGCCAAAATTACAACTTGGCTTATCAAAAACCCTGATATTACCAGATTGTAAATCAAAAGCCTCCAAAGAGTGAAAACAGTCCTTAAGTTCAACCCCATAAGCACCAATATTTTGCATGGGTGCAGCTCCGACTTTTCCCGGTATCAACGAAAGATTTTCCAGCCCGTGCAATCCGGCTTCAACCATTTCATCGACAAAAAAACTCCAATCGGTTCCGGCCCGGGCACACACATATACGATCTCATCTTTTTCATTTATTATCTCCCATCCCGTATTATCCATCTGGATTATCAATCCCTCGAAGAAGTCGTCTAAAAATAAAACATTGCTCCCTCCGCCCAGGATGAGTCTGCGATTTTCCTTGAAAACAGGATTCTCAATCAACTCTTTTATTTCTGCGGAATGTGCGATCCTGACAAAATAATTTGCCACAACCGGAAGCCCGAATGTGTTAAATGATTTTAAATCAATAAAACGTTCCAAAATGCGATCCTAAAATTTCTGTAAAATTAAAGGAAATTATAATAATAGGAAGCAAAATGAAGTTATCACAATTTATCGTCATTTAATTAAAACCCCATTTGAAGAAGGCTTACGTTTCTGTTATTAACGATCTGGTTACAGATCAACGTGTTCACAAATCATGCCTCAGCTTGCAAAAAGCCGGATTTGATGTTGTGCTTATCGGACGAATCATGCACAACAGCCTTCCAGTGAATCATCGACCCTACAAAACCATCAGAATGCAGCTTCCATTCGAAAAGGGTCCGCTTTTCTATATCACCTATAATATCCGTTTGTTCTTTAAGCTTTTGGCTTCGAAACAGGATTTGCTGGTTTCCAACGATTTAGATACACTTTTGCCCAACTTCCTGATTTCAAAACTTCGCAATATTCCATTGATCTACGACAGTCACGAGTACTTTACCGAAACACCTGAACTTGTAGGACGACCTCTGATCCAAAAAATCTGGAAAACACTTGAAGCACAACTCGTAAGCCGGCTTCCCGAAATGATCACGGTAAATGAATCCATTGCAAATCTCTTTCGGAAAAAATACAATATCAGGGTTCATGTGGTCAGGAATGTCCCTTTGCGCTTAAAGAACAAACCTACAGTTGACAGGAAACACCTCGGATTGCCGGAAGATCGTACAATCCTGTTAATGCAAGGTTCGGGTATTAATATTCAGCGAGGTGCAGAAGAGTTGGTCGAGAGCATGTTATATCTCGAAAACTGCTTGCTGCTTATCATTGGAGGTGGGGATGTTTTGGAAATCCTGAAAGAAACAAGCAAAAAGCTGCAGTTGGATGATAAAATTAAATTTCTCGGGAAAATGCCTTACCAGCAAATGATGCAATTCACACAGCTTGCTGATTTCGGTTTTACGTTGGATAAAGATACAAACCTGAACTATCGATATAGCCTTCCCAACAAATTGTTTGATTATATCCAGGCCAATACACCAGTGATTGCCAGTAATTTGCCAGAGGTAAGAAAAATCGTGGAGACTTTTCATATAGGCAGGATAATAGAAAGCCACACTCCAAAAAACATTGCAGAGCTAATTCGTGAATGTATTGAAGACAAAGACCTTATGAAGGAATGGGAAAATAATCTTACCTTTGCTGCCCAAACCCTTTGCTGGGAAAATGAGGAGAAAGTATTGCTGAAAGTTTATGAACAATACCATTGATCAACATTTACATCTGGTTTCGTTTGACGTACCCTGGCCGGCCAATTATGGCGGTGTGATTGATGTATTTTTCAAATTACAGGCCTTAGCGCAAAAAGGGGTCAAAGTGCATCTGCACTGTTATGAGTATGGCCGAAAACCAGTTGATATTCTCGATTCACTTTGTTATGAAGTCAATTATTATAAAAGAGATATCTCAAAAAAACACCTGTTCAAGACCATCCCTTATATAGTAAGTTCGCGCAACTCTGATGAGCTGGTTCAACGTCTGCTAAAAGACGATTATCCCATACTATTGGAAGGGCTTCATACTGCGGGGCTTCTTGAAGACATCAGGCTAAAAAACAGAAAAATAAGTGTCAGAACGCATAATATCGAACATGAATATTACCTGAATCTGGCCAAAGCCGAGACAGCTGTCTATAAAAAATACTATTTCTACAACGAGGCTGCAAAGCTTAAAAAATATGAAAAGGTTCTCAGCAAAGCAGATCAGCTTATTGCCATCAGCCAAAAGGACATGGATTATTTTTCGAAACATTTCAAAAAAGTAAGTTTCATTCCTGCTTTTCATCCACACAAAACAGTGCAGATAAAACCTGGCAAAGGCGATTATGTACTCTACCACGGCAATTTATCCGTGGCAGAAAACTTCAATGCCGTTCGTTATTTGATAACCAGCGTTTTCAATGACCTAGACATCCCCTTTAAGGTAGCCGGCTTAAATCCGCCTGAACATCTGAGAAACCTCATCGCCGAGCATTCAAATGTTAGCCTCATCCCAAATCCGACCGATAACGAACTCTATGATTTGATAAGTGAAGCCCATATCAATGTATCCATTACTTTTCAGGCTACAGGTCTTAAACTCAAACTTCTGAATACCTTATACAACGGGCGTTTTTGTTTAGTAAACGACAAAATGCTTAGCGGAAGTGCCCTCGATAGCCTGTGTATCATTGCCAATGATGCAGTATCGCTAAAGAAACAAATCAAAATTTTGAAAAAGAAGGCGTTCAGTCAAAAAACTATCCGGGAAAGAGAAGAAAAACTTCTTCTGCTGTATCACAATGGATACAATATAGATAAGTTAATCAAGCTGGTTACCTGAACTGATCACTGCACCTTCTTCGCACTTAATTATCCTGGACGGAAATTTGTGGATCAGATTATAGTTGTGTGTCGCCATCAACACTGCCTGGCCTGCCTCGCTGATGCGAAACAACAAACGCATAATCTCATTCGATGTTTCAGGATCAAGATTACCTGTTGGCTCATCGGCCAGAATCAACAAAGGATTGTTGAGCAGTGCGCGTGCAATGGCAACCCTTTGCTGCTCACCACCTGAAAGCTGGTGCGGCATCTTGTTGCGTTTTGATCGCAGCCCTACCTCATCCAACACCTCCATGATTCGCTCGCTAATCTTGTTTTTATCCTTCCAGCCGGTTGCCTTTAACACAAAAGCCAGGTTATCGTAGATCGTCCGGTCAAACAACAATTGAAAATCCTGAAACACTATCCCCAGTCGCCGACGCAAAAAAGGTATCTGCGCAGTCTTCAACATCCTTAGATCGAAACCGGCCACCACTGCCTGGCCGTCCAAAGCAGGCAATTCGGCATAGAGGGTTTTAAGCAAAGACGATTTTCCGCTTCCGGTTTTGCCTATCAGATAAACAAACTCCCCCTGTTGTATCTGCAAATGCACATTGGTGAGCACCAGATTCTGCTTTTGAAAAATTGAGAGCTCAGAGAGAGAAACAATAGGATCAGCCATGGACAATTGATTAAAGAGTCAAAAGTAGTAAATTGAAATGAAATAAACGGAATTATAAAAAGCAGCTTTAGATGTCGGTCTTACAAAGCTATACATCCAAGTTAGGATAGGATAACTTGCTCAGGAAGGTCGCGTCAAAATATACACCAGACTGCCGGCTAATATAGAAAACGCCAGCCCTGAAGCCAGCAAGGGCAGCTCTGCCAGATAAATTATTATTCCACTGGCAGAAATCCCGCCAGTAGCCAGCATCTTGGCAGGTTTCGAAATGGCTCTTTCTTCGCGCCATCGTACAACAGGAGGTCCAAAACGGGGATGGTTCAGCAACCATTGCTCTGCCTTTTCGGAGCTCTGGCTAAAAAAATACGCTGCAGTAATGAAAAATACAGTGGAAGGAAGAACCGGAAGAAAAGCCCCTAAAACTCCTATTCCGGTAAAAAAAAGTCCCAACGAAAATTTCATCCAGCGCATAAGCTTAAGATAATTTTATAGCGGTGCTAAATTACAAAAACACCCAACTCTGCCCATCACTAAAATTAGTGATTTTAAGCCAGAACATCTTCAAATTCAATATTTCTTTCAAAAAATTTTACCACATAGCTACACTCCGGAATAATCTTCAGTTCGTTTTCGCGGGCATATTCAATGAGCTTCAAGCTAAGTTTTCGAGCGATGCCCCGGCCCTGTAGTGATTCGGAAACAATTGTATGCTCGGCTATTATTGTATTTTCATCCTTATGCCTAAAAGACAAATAAGCATCGGGGGACTCTTCATTGCCAATAAAAAAGAGACTGCTGTCAGCTTTTGTTGTAAATAAGATCTGCTCTGAATAATTTGCTGTCATACTGATACTTTTGAAGCTAAACAAATCAAAGCATACCTTTGTTCGGTACTTTGTGCAAATGACTTGCAGTAATTCAGATTTTACTAAATCAGCGGATCAACAGAGAGTGCAATGATGATGGCAAGCACAAAATAATTGATTCGCATGAAATAATAAAAAGGATTGAATGGCTTATGTTGTTTGCGTAAAATACCTGAAAAAACTATTATCAGCCAAGCAACCGAAGCCAGAATAGCTAAAGTGACTGCCACATGATGAATCAAACCAAACAGAGGAAGCATCAGGGCTGTAACAGCTGTTGCAAAAGTCCAGAGAAAGGTGATATAGCGGATATGTTTCTCATCATAAAGCTGTGTGAGGGAGGGATAACCGGCATCTTCGTATTCCTTGCCATATTTGAGAATCAACAACCAAAAATGCGGCACCTGCCAGATGAAGAAGAAAAAGGCAAGTATCAAAACCCTGGAATCAAAAATATCTCCTCCACCAGCAACCCATCCAACAACAGGTGGGATAGTTCCGATTACAGAACCCGGGATAACGGCAAAAGCTGTTTTTCGTTTCATCGGAGTATAAATTCCGTTATACCAGATCAAGGCAAGCAGACCCAGCTGCATCCCCAAAAAATCAGAGCCAATATAGATGAGTGCCGAACCTAAAACAGATAAAACAAGGGCAAGAAACAAAACCTGATTTTTAGTTACCCTTCCGGAAGGGATCGGACGATTGCGGGTTCTTTTCATCAATCCGTCGCGGTCGCTGTCCTGGTAGTGATTCAAGGCCGATGAGCCACAAGCCAGGATAAAAATTCCAATTGTCGGAAGGATCAAACCTGCATTAAAACTTTCACTAGCCAGTAAATAGCCTGCAATAGTTGTGAGTGCAACAGCAAAGGTTATCCTTACTTTGCTAAGTTCGGCCAATAACATCAGTTTTTGTTGCAACATGCTATTTCAGGTTTTTGATATAGTCAACAATATCAGCAATCTGCTCGTCAGTTACCACACCTTCGTACGAAACCATCAGACCTTTCATATAACCTTTCACTATGTCGGCATTGGGATCTTTGATCGAACGGGCAATATAAGCCGAATCAATAACAATTTCGCGCTCAACGCCATCTGTTTCAACCATTTCTGTTTTACCATAAATTCCTTTGAATGAAGGCCCGATGATCTTGCTGCCATCCTGCGAATGACAAGTGAGACAAGCATTTTGTTTCAATACTGCAAGCCCGGGATGTTCATCTGATGTACTGGGTGCACTGGTAAGCCAGTTTTGATAGTCTGCATCAGAAACCACTGTTACTGACGACAACATAAAGGAATGCAGCTGGCCACAATATTCAGCACAAAGGATGTCGTAACGGCCTTCAAGATTTGGATTAAACCATAAATAGTTGTTGCCACCTGGAACCATATCTTCTTTTAGGCGGAAGGCCGGAATAAATAAACTGTGTAACACATCGCGTGAATGAAGATTTAGTTTGACATGTCTGTTTACAGGCACTACCAAGGTATCTGTAATTTTACCATCGGGATATTGAAAAGAAAATTTCCACATCTGTGCATGAGCCTCAATTACGATGGCATCATCCGGCACCTCGCGCATTGGTTTGTAACCCATCCAGCCATAATAAAACATGATCATAACGAGGATGGTAGGAATCACCGTCCAAACCACTTCGAGGGTGTTATTCCCTTCAATATTGGTAGCTTTCGGGTTGCGCTTTTTATTATAGCGAAACACAAAGTAGATCATCACAGCAGTGATGCCTACCAAAAAGAAAACTGAAATTCCGGCAATGATGTACAATGACAAATCAACACCTTCGGCAAAAGTTGAAGCTCCTGTTCTCATATATTGCTAGCGGTTAAGGTATTCAATACTGGTTAGTACAGCAAACGACACAAACAAAATGGCGACAATTAGCACAAGCCAGGTATAAATTTTCTTGTCGTATTTCAGATGCATAAAATAATAGGCCACCACAATCACTTTCACAGTTGCAATAAGCAATGCGGTGAAAACTGACAGACTACGCAAATTAGCTCCAAAAACAGAAATAACAACAGTTATCACAGTGAGTAAAAGCAAAGCGATAAGTGTACTAAAATGATCTTTATAACTTGTGATATGAACTTGCTCCTCTTTATGAAGATTATCCTTTGTATGACTCATAACAGTTAGCAATTAATGAATAAGATAAAATAAGGGAAACAGGTAAATCCAGATCAGGTCAACAAGATGCCAGTAGAGTCCGGCGTTCTCGGTAAGTGTATATTTTTCCTTATTGACAAGTCCTTTATTGGTACGATGTATCACCACAGAGATGATAATTCCACCTATGATGATGTGCAGTGCGTGCAGGCCTGTCATAAAAAAATAAAGAAAAAAGAACAGGCTCTCCCCCGGAGGCAGATTATCATACACTTCAAATCCCGGAAACAATCCATGATGTATTTTAGCTGACCATTCAAAATATTTCACAATCAAAAAAACAATGGCAAGTCCAAGGGTTGTGTATAGCAATAATATTGACTTTTTGGCATTGCCTGTTTGAATGGCCGTGATGGACATTGCAATTGTCATGCTACTTACAAGCAGTACTATGGTATTAAAAGTACCCATAGTCACATCAAGCTCAAACGAGGCCAATAAGAACGACTCGGGATTGAGGCTTCTGTACACCATATATACGATAAACAATCCGCCGAAAAGCAGCAGTTCAGTGAACAGAAAAAGCCACATCCCCATCTTTGAGGCCTCTGCATCTCTGTTGTGCCCCGAATTGGGCAAGCTAAAACCTGAAGTATGTTCCATAACTATTCTTTTATCTCTGGTTTATGGTCGAAATCATAAGGGCCATCTTGCGGCAAAACCGGCATACGATCGAAATTGGCTAAAGGAGGTGGTGATAGCGTCTGCCATTCCAATGTAATTCCGGTTCCCCAAGGGTTGCGAACAATCGCTTCGCGTTTCCGTCTGAAACCGGCAATTAAATTGCCCAGCATGAGCAGAAGTCCAACTGCTACAATCCATGATCCAAAAGTGCTGATCATGTTTGGCAAATGAAATTCAGGCAAATAGTCATAATAACGCCTTGGCATCCCCATGAGCCCCACGACCATCATCGGGAAATAAAGCAGGTTAAAACCAATAAACAAGATGAAAAAGGCAATATTGGCTACCAACTTATTATACATTCTTCCCCAAATTTTTGGATACCAGTAATGCAAAGCCCCGAAAAAGGCAAAACCTGTTCCGCCAAACATCACATAGTGGAAGTGCCCTACCACAAAATAAGTATCATGCAGATGGATGTCGGCTGCCAGTGCTCCAAGCACCACCCCACTTAATCCACCGATCATAAACTGAAAAATAAATCCCAGTGCATACAAAAGTGGTGGCTGCACATCAATTGAGCCTTTGTATAAAGTTGCAACCCAGTTGAATACTTTGATAGCAGTGGGGATAGCAACCAAAAAAGTCAGAATGGAATAAATGATCCGGGCCGTACCACTCATGCCTGAAGTAAACATATGGTGTCCCCAAACAAAATAACCCACAAAAGCGATAGCCAGGGATGAGAAAGCAATGGCCTTGTAACCAAAGATGGTACGATTTGAAAATGTTGGCAACAGTTCCGAAATGATTCCAAAAGCCGGCAAAGCCATGATGTAAACCGCCGGATGGGAGTAAATCCAGAACAAATGCTGATATAAGATAGGATCACCGCCAATGGAAGGATCAAAGAGCCCGACTCCAAAAACACGTTCGGCAACAATCATCAACAGGGTGATTCCTACAATAGGAGTTGCCAGCAGCTGTATCCAGGAAGTAGCATACAAAGCCCAGGCGAAAAGCGGCATCTTCAGAAAGGTCATTCCCGGTGTTCGTAACCGATGGATGGTGACGATAAAATTTAATCCGGTCAAAATGGAAGAAAAACCCAATACAAAGGCAGCCAACACCGACATGGTGACATTCGTTCCGGTTTTTACACTATAGGGAGCATAAAATGTCCATCCAGTATCTGCCGGGCCGTCGCCAAAAATTAAAGTTGACAAGGCCATTATGGCACCAATGATATAAATCCACCACGAAAGTAAGTTGAGCCGCGGAAATGATACATCATCCGTACCAAGCATGATTGGCAGGAAAAAATTTCCAAAGACAGCCGGGATACTTGGAATGATAAAAAGAAATATCATAATCACGCCATGCATGGTAAATATCTGGTTGTAGGTTTGAGCTTCGAATAAATCCTTGCCCGGATTTAAGAGCTCCAAACGCATCAACACACCCAGTGTGGCACCAACAAGAAAAAATGTGATCAACGAATAGAGGTATAAAAGTCCTATTCGTTTATGATCAACACTAAAAATCCAGGAAAAAATTCCTTTTTTAACCTGAAGATAGTTCAGATTCAATGCAGTACTTGTCATAGTTTAAAGTGCATTTTTGTTTTTCTTTCTGCGATTTGACAGGATGAGCGATCCCAAAAGAGCAAGTGCAAGCAACAAAATAATTGTGCCCGACACCCTGGTAACATTAAATACATAAGTCTTTCCTTCCGGATCGTAACTGAAACAATAATCCAAAATTTTATTGATCGTTGGGCCGGAACGCTCCAAGCCCGCTTCCACAACAGCCATTTTCATATCAAATGGAAGATAATTCGTGCCATGCAGATAACGGGTTATTTTTCCATGCGGACTAATCACAACCAATGTGGCAGGATGAATATATTCATCTCCCTCCTGCTTTACTTTGTACCCTATGTTATCCAGAAAACGATCGATATTAAGGCTGTCGCCGGTAAAAAAGTGCCAGCCATGTTCCAGATCACCTTTGCCAACAAGTTTTGAGTAAGTACGTTTCTTGTTTTGAGCTAATACAGGACTTTCAATGTGAGAGAAACTAATTGTGAAAACCTGATAATCCTTTCCCAGCTCCAAATCAGACCTTTTCATCACATCGGCCAGTCCGTTCAGCAAAGGCGTGCAAATGCCAGGACATTCATAGTACACCATGGCAACAATCGTTGGTTTGTCAATGGCTTCTTTGATATTTACCTCACGAAAATTCTCGTCCGTAAAGACGATATCTTCCTCAATAAATTGATCCAGTTTTTCGTATACCCCTAACTCCTCTTGAGCCAAAATCGGGTTAAATACGATGAAAAATAACACCAACACCCAAAAACTTCGCGTTTTTGTTTTAATTAATAATCTCATTTATAATTATTTAAGCAGTTTTTGCAACGACTTATTTCGAGCCGCTAATTTAGATTTATTCTAAATAAAAACAAACTTTAATCTAATAATTTGCAATCGTTTTCGATTAAGCACAAAAAGTCGTCACAAATCTTTAAGGAGTCAAGGGTAATAAACCCTCAGAAGCAGAAATGCGTTTCAACAACTTGCGGGAGCATTAAACAGAATTATTGATGATTGCTGCAAAAATTTGCTAATTACTCTATAATTACGCCTTTTGCATCGAGGGTATATTTCCATTCGGGTTGTGTAATGGCATCAATTTCTTCCTGGCTTTTACCGGCATCTGCAGCATAATGTTTGAGCATTTCAACCGGGATGAGTTCGCGGATGGCAGTGCCTTGCGCCCATACCGCTTTTCCGGCAGCATCTTTTGGAACCTCATAAGCATGATCGAGCATATTCACCATCAACTCTTCCCCATTCTCAAGTCCGATTGTAAGCCAGCATCCACTGTGCTGACACACCTCACTGATCGTTCCGGTAAGTTTTAATTCGAAAGTTGTATCAACAGTAATCTGTGCCAGCGCGTCATTTACCGCAAGGGCATTTTCTTTTGTTATTTCCTGACCAAAGTTTCCGGTTGCCTGAACAGCTTGGTCTGCTGATGAAGCCATGTGAGCGTGGTTGTGACCTTCGTGGTTTTGCTGGTTGTTGAAATTACATCCCGCAAAAAAAATCAGCCCAAACAGGATTAATCCGTTTATCAAAATTCGATTTTGCATAATTGTGTTGTGATAATTTGTCGCAAAAGTAAAATAAAAATCCTTTTATTTAGACCTGTTCTAAATAAAAGGATTTGCTTTCAAGGCGCTCTATGAAAAAAGATCAGAAAAGTGAGCTGCGAATAAATTTAAAATTCTCTAACTTCCATTGTCTTATCAGGGCTGCAACAACTGCCCTTTACTTTCATTTCTTTTTCAGGTGTAAGCATTTGACTTTTAGGGCTGATGTAAGGTATCCCCAAAGATAAGCCCCTCAAGATGAAGATGATCCCCAACATGACAATAAAAACCGGAATGATCTGGTTCATTTGCTTTCTGAGCTTTTGCCCGATCACATTTCCTATTAGTGCAACGCTCATCATTACAGGTAAAGTTCCCAGTCCGAAGACAAACATAAATGCTGTTCCACTAACAACATCGTTAGTATTTAGAGCTCCTGCCACAGCAACATAAACCAAACCACAAGGCAGCAGCCCATTCAAAAGGCCAATAACCAGCAGGTTCTTATAGGATGCCTTTCCAAAAAGCTTCCTGAACTTTGCAATCAGGCGGGCGGCATATCCGGTGAGCAGTTGGTCAAGGCTTATTTTTCCGCGAAACAACATTGGAAAAAGCACCGAAAGTATCATTACCACGCCAATCAAAATGGAAGCCCATTGCTGAAACCCTGCCATTTGAATGCCTTTCCCAAGTAATCCAAAAGCAGCTCCTAACAAACCATAAGTAGTTGCTCTGCCAAAATTATACAGCAATACGCCTACTGTTTTGCCTGCCCAGCTTCGGTCTCCAACAGGTAAGGCCACAGCGATAGGACCACACATGCCAATGCAATGAAAACTCCCGATTAACCCAATCGTTAAAGCAGTATAAAGATCAGTCATCTTTTAGTAGATATTGATTTGCTTTTCAGTGTAATAGTTTGATTGCTTGTATTGCCAATCCATTTTAAGCATATACCGGCCTTTTAGCGAAGTAACATCAAAATACAGTTTTCCATTGGTATCAGTTTCGATGAGAAAAATTTTGTCCTTTGTGTCATCAGCAATATGATAAAGTTGAATTTCACCGGTAATATATTCTGGTTCAATCATTTCAGGAAACTGTAAAATCAAAATTCCACCTTCCACCTTAACATTGATTTGCTCAGAAAGTGAAAGGGCATTCTGTCGCTTCTCGATCAAATCCTGATGCGATTGCCCTTTGGGATAATAATCCGGCTCAACCAAACTGATCTCTTCGCGCATCATTAAAGCAGCAAAAACGATCAACATAATCATAAAGGCAGCCGTCCAGATAAATAATTTAGTTCCCCAGTTCCATTTCATAGTCATTGTATTAATTCTTCTGATCCAGCCTGTTAGGCCCGATAAAAGTTGTTTTATAACTCGAAAGCAATTTATCGTCACTTCTTACCTCAATTACTATTCGTGTATTACTTGCATTCAAGCTTGCTTTATCGATGATTACCAAAAAATTAGCCTCTCTGATATCACCACCTTCAACCACAATAGGATCGCCCATAATTTTGATCTCACCCTGGTGAGAAACAAGCGCCAGCTCAACAGGAAGATTATTCCTGGTTTTATTTACCAGTTGAATTTTGTAAACATTTGACAACTGATTGGGGCCATATTCCTGAAACAGTGTTGCCGGAACACGTAAAATAGTTGCTTCCACATCCGAACGCAGTGAAAACAGCGTACCCACAACCAACAATAAAATTGTCAGAACTACCGAATAAGCAATCGTGCGTCCGTTGAATATTTTTCGCACGCCTTCGGAAATGCCTTTTTCAGAATCATATCTTATCAAACCCTTTGGCAGTCCTACCCTGTTCATGATGCTGTCGCAGGCATCAATACAAGCCGTACAGTTGATACATTCGAGTTGGGTTCCATTTCGAATATCGATGCCGGTAGGACAAACGGTGATACAGCTTTTACAATCGATGCAATCACCTTTAGTTGTTGATGCTCTGTTTTCGAGTGGATTATATTTTCCTTTGGGCTCACCTCGTTTATAATCGTACGCCACAACAATGGATTTGCTGTCCAGAAGCACCCCTTGCAAGCGACCATAAGGGCAGGCAATCAAACACACCTGTTCGCGGAAAAAGGCAAAGATGAAATAAAACACCCCCGAAAATAAAATGATGGCCACAAAACTTGCCAGATTTGCCATCGGTCCGGTTTCAACCAGTTCTTTTAACCTGTCAATTCCAACGATATAAGCCAGAAAGGTATTTGAAATTGCAAAAGCAATCGCATAAAATATAAAATGCTTAAGTGTTTTCTTCCAGATTTTTTCAAAATTCCAGGACTGACGTGCCAGTTTTTTTTGCTTGCTAAAGTCGCCTTCGATCCAGTACTCAATTTGCCTGAAGACAAACTCCATAAAAATTGTTTGCGGACACACCCAGCCACAAAAAATCCTGCCAAAAATCACAGTAAACAAGATGATAAAAACGATGAAAGTGATCAATGACAGCACAACCAGATGAAAATCCTGTGGCCAGAATAGTTGTCCAAAGAGGATAAATTTCCGTTCAAAAATATTGAACAGCATAAAAGGCTCGCCTTTATATTTGATAAAAGGGCCGACAAACAAAAGTGCGAGCAGCACAATCGCTACTTTCCAGCGATAGTTGTAAAGTTTTCCTTTGGGCTTTTTGGGATAGATCCAGGCTCTTTTACCAGCGCTGTCAATCGTACTTATTTTATCCCTAAAACTTCCACTTTTGGGTTGGTAAACATCTTCATCGAAATTACTATTTGTTTTATTCTGGTTCATTTGATTCAGGTTTGAAGCAAAACAAAGCCGGAATCACTCTGAAAGGAATTCAAAGATCGTCCGGCTTTATTACTATGTAATTTTGGTTTGCATTATTTATTCATACAGCTCACCTTGTGGTTCTTTCGGGCTGGCCGGAGTACTACCATGAAGATCAACCAAAATATAACTAATCACCTCAAGGCGCTGTTTTTCTGAAAGTTGCCCTTTATAGGAAATCATCCCTTTTTCGAGCACACCATTTTCAACAACAGTCCATAAGTCTTCCAGCTTGTTGCCATGTATCCAATAATTATCTGTCATATTAGGTCCTACCAAGCCACCACCGTCAACCAAATGGCATACGGCACAAATCTTATCCCAGGTTTCTTTGCCACTGGCAAGCGATCCTGCGTCCTGAAGCAAAACCAATTCAAATGGTGCATTACCAGCATCCCGCTCTGCGGCTACCGCACCAGCAGCAGCCATTTCCTTCTGAAACTCTTTAGCCTGCATCAGATCATCGGCTCTAAAAACCCAAAGCCGGACCAAATACACTGCAGCAAAGACAATACACAGGATAAACAACCATTTCCACCAGGGTGGCAAATCATTGTCCAGCTCTTGAATACCATCGTATGAATGATTCTTGATGAGCTTATCGTTTGTCAGGGTGTCAATTTCATAGTGATCATCCTGCACCGGTTGATTTTTATTTTCTGTTGTCATAATCGAAGGTTTTCTTTTGTTAATTCTTAATGACTGCTTTCTGCATAGCTTTTGGGCTCAGTTTGATCCTTTTCGAGGGGCAGGCGGCTGATCTCATCCACTTCATTTCTATCCATCTTTACCACCCTATAGATCATAATGATAAAAAACACCAGGAAGATCAGCAATCCAAGAATTGGAAAAATCTGGATGTTAGCTATGTTTTCGAGCGCATTGGTTACGATTTTCATAAGTCGAATTAGTTTTCAGAAAATATAGATTCGTTTGATTCTCTGTGAATATCCGTACCAAGACGCTGTATGTAGGCAATCAAAGCAATCACTTCTTTCTGATCTTCCACATCAATACCTCCATCGCGCAATCCCTGAGCAATTTGATTTGCCTGTTTTTGCAGATGATCCAGGGCTTTGGTGTCGAATCCATCAGGATAAGGTACACCCAATTTCATCATGGCTCTTATTTTGCCGGCGGTAGTAGAAGTGTTCAAATCATTCTCAATTATCCACGGATAAGGCGGCATAATAGATTCGGCCACCATTTTCTGAGGGCTCATAAAATGGTTGTAATGCCAGGCATCAGGTTTGTAGTTCCGGCTTGTTTTCACGCCTTCGCGAGCCAAATCAGGTCCGGTACGTTTTGATCCAAATTGAAATGGCCTGTCGTAAACCGTTTCGCCAGCTTTGGTGTAGTCGCCATAACGCTCCACCTCGCTTCTAAATGGTCTGATCATCTGGCTGTGACAAGTGTAGCAACCTTCGCGGATATAGATATCCCTGCCTTCCAGTTCGAGCGGTGTATAAGGTTGCACGCTGGCAATGGTAGGCACATTGGATTTGATCATAAACATGGGGATGAACTCAACCAGCCCGCCAATCAAAATGGCTACCAACGAAAGTACGGTAAACAATACCGGTTTTCCTTCGAGCCGGCGGTGGCCTTTGTCGGGATTGGGTTTTCTTATATCAAGTGCAGGTGCTTCGTCCTGTTCTTCAGGAATAAAGGAACCTTGTTTGATGGTTTTCACGGCATTGTAAATCATCAGAATGACACCGGTGATATAAAGAGTTCCGCCCAGTACGCGAATCCAGTACATGGGAAGGATTTGCGTTACCGTTTCAATAAAATTGGGGTATTTAAGGAAGCCTTCCTCGGTAAATTCTTTCCACATAAGGCTTTGCGTGAAACCAGCAAAATAAAGTGGAATAGCAAAGAATAACATCCCGGTGGTGGCAAGCCAGAAGTGAGCATTGGCAAGTTTAATGCTAAACAGTTTGGTTTTGTACAAACGTGGCAGCAGCCAATAGATCATACCAAAAGTCAACATACCATTCCAGCCAAGAGCTCCAATATGCACGTGAGCAATAGTCCAGTCAGTAAAGTGGCTGATCGCATTAACGCTTTTAAGCGAAAGCATTGGCCCTTCAAAAGTTGCCATACCATAAGCGGTAACGCCAACCACAAACATTTTAAGTACAGGATCTTCACGAACTTTATCCCAGGCACCTCTCAAAGTAAGTAAACCATTGATCATACCACCCCACGAAGGTGCAATCAGCATAATCGAAAACACAACTCCCAAGGCCTGAGCCCAATCGGGAAGGGCAGAATAAAGCAAATGGTGTGGACCTGCCCAGATGTAAATAAAAATGAGTGCCCAAAAATGTATGATAGATAGTTTATAGGAATAAATCGGTCTGTTGGCAGCTTTCGGGATGAAATAGTACATCAAGCCAAGGTAAGGCGTTGTAAGGAAAAAAGCTACTGCGTTATGGCCATACCACCATTGTACCAAGGCATCCTGAACGCCGGCATAAACCGGATAACTCTTGAAAAAGCTCACCGGAAGATTGATAGAGTTAACGATGTGCAAAACTGCTACGGTAACAAAAGTGGCAATATAAAACCAGATTGCTACATAAATGTGCTTTACACGTCTCTTAACCGTTGTCATGATAAGGTTAATGCCGAAGACAACCCACACAAGGGCAATGGCAATATCAATTGGCCATTCCAACTCGGCGTATTCCTTGCTTACTGAAATTCCGAGCGGCAATGTGATGGCTGCTGCAACTATGATCAGCTGCCATCCCCAGAAGTGAATCCTCCCGAGCAACTCGCTATACATCGGCGTTTTGAGCAAACGCGGTGTGGAATAATAAATAGCCGTAAACATCCCATTCCCTACAAAGGCAAAAATCACGGCATTGGTGTGCAAGGGTCTTAAGCGGCCAAACGAAAGCCACGAAATACCATTTGTCATGGTGGGCCAAATCAGCTCAATGGCAATGGTGAGACCTACCAACATTCCAACAAGCCCCCAAAGTATTGTCGCCTTTAGGAACAAACTGGAAAGACGGTTGTCGTATGTAAACTTCTGTAACTCCATAAAATTTGTTTTTGGTTATTGTTTAGGATCTGGATTTTCAGCTATAACTTTATCTTCTTCCTTGGGATTTTTGCTCTCAAAAAGCATACGTACCGAAGGTGAATAATCATCATCGAACTGGCCATTGCGCACTGCCCAAACAAAAGCAATTAAAAAACCGCCTGCTACTAAAATGCCTAATAAGATCAAAACTATGATTGCACTCATTTCGGTAATAAGGTTCCTGTTTACGGTTTGACGGCAAATTTAAACAAGTGAACTTAAAGTTGAATACAACCCGCCCTATTTAAAAGGATTCTAAATTATTGGGCTGTATTCAAATTTATTGGGCTAAGTTAAGCAGAAAATAAATTAATGTAGATAAGGTTTCAGAAAATGTAAAATGAAATGTGCTTACTGTAGTTTACGTGAAGCCAGCCACCGAACGCTCAAAGTAGCAAAAACCACCACCGAAACAGAGCTTACAGGCATCAATATTGCTGCAACCAGTGGCGAAAGGACAGCTGAAACAGCAAAGCTTAAACCAATGAAATTATAAAGGAAAGAAATGACAAAACTCAGCCTGACAACCCTAAAACTGGTTTTTGTAAAACGAATGAACTGATTAAGCTGTGCAAATTTTGAAGATTCAAGGATGGCATCGCAGGCAGGCGAAAAACTAAATACATCATCGGCGATGCTGATTCCGGTATTACTGGCAGCCAAGGCTCCGGCATCGTTCAAACCGTCACCGATCATGAGTACATTCTTCCCTGCTTTCTGTAAAGCCTCCACATAAGCCTTTTTATCTGTCGGGCTTTGGTTGAACTTCAAAACAGCCGTTGACCCAAAAATCTGCTGCAGCCGCACTTCTTCAGCTTCATTATCGCCCGAAAGCAGGTGCAGGTCGTAATGTGATTTCAAATCATCAATTACCGTTTGAAGGCCATCCCGATAAACATTTTTTATGCTGAAAAAACCTTTTTGTACTCCTGAAATACTCAGATAAACCCTGCTTTCCTTGCTGTCTGTTCGTTCCTCCTCACCCATCACAAACTGACGCGATCCCAGGTTGATACGTTCCTTTTCAATTGTTCCTGTGAGACCCATGCCCGGGATTTCCTCATAATGTTCGGCTTCGTAGCGGGGTTCCGCTTTCAGATGCTCATACAAAGCCGCACTAAGCGGATGGCTTGAATGCCGCACCATGGATTTAATTTTATCCAACTGATCAGGCGACAACTCAACGCCTTCAAAGCCTACTGACATTTTGCGACTAAGGGTGAGTGTTCCGGTTTTGTCGAAAACGATAGTCGTGGTTTTGTGAAGTTGCTCAATCACATCTGCTTTCTTGAGATAAAAACCCTTCCGGCCAAAAACCCGCATCGTATTTCCAAAAGTAAATGGAATAGTTAGTGCCAAAGCACAAGGGCAGGCAATGATCAAGACCGAAGTGAACACATAAATTGCGGTATTAAAATCTCGAAAGGCCCAAAATGCAAAAGCCGTAAAAGCGATAAGCAAAACCGCCAGGGTAAAATACTGACTTATCTGATTGATATGATTATCCAGCGAATTGGTGGCCTGGCGGGTATCCTTCTGATTCCATAATTGCGTTAAATAACTTTGTTCCACCTCGTTTACTACCTCCAACACTATTGAACTGCCCACCTGCCGGCCACCTGCATAAATAAAATCATCCTTTTGTTTTGGTACCGGAATCGACTCCCCCGTAACAAAAGCATAATCAATATTTCCTTTTCCCCTGATCAAACGGGCATCTGCAGGTACAAGCTCCTGATTTCGTACCAAAATATGATCCCCTTTTCGGAGGTTTTTTATAGGGATGATTTCTTCGCTGCCCTCTATCAGTCGTGTGATTGCCACCGGAAAATAGGACTTGTAATCCCGCTCAAAAGAGAGTGCTTCGTAGGTTTTTCCCTGATACCATTTACCCACCAACAAAAAGAAAACCAATCCGGCCAGCGAGTCCATATAACCAATTCCGTTTCCGCTAAATACGGCATAGCTACTCTCAAAAAACAATGCCACGATCCCTAAAGTAATCGGCAGGTCAATACTGATTATTTTATGCTTCAGGCCTTTGTATGCTGTTAAATAATAATCACTTGCGCTATAAAATACTACTGGCAATATTAAAACAAAACTCAGCCAGCCAAAAACATCCTTAAAATCCTGCTCCAGCAAATCACCGCCGGGTAAATATTCAGGAAAGCTGTACATCATTATGTTCAGAAAACTGAAAGCCGCAATACCAATTTTCACCAGAAGGCTTCGGCTACTGCTATGGCGTGATTTTTTTTCAAGCTGATCGAGGGTAATCTCAGGAATATAATGGATTGAAGCAAGCAGCTCGGCCAACTGGCGCAAACTGATCTGATCGTTCCGAAAGGTGATATACACTTCCTTTTTGGGAAAATTTACAGTGGAATAGCTTATCGCCGGATTCAGGGTGTCTAAATGCTCCAGCAACCAAATGCAGGAAGCACAATGAATGGAGGGTACAAAAAATTTTACCTTGGAAATATTTCCATCGGTAAAATCAAGTAACTGAGCTTTCAGTTCTTCATTATCCAAAAACGCAAACTTATTGCTGTGACTCTCCGTTTCGACACGAATTCCCGACATGGGCTGAATCTTGTAATAATCGCCCATATTTTTCTCGTGCAAAATTTGATAAACTGTTTTGCATCCATGACAACAAAAAGGCTGTTCATCCCATATTACCGGGTATTTGCCACAATCGGCACCACAGTGCACACAAGCTTGTCCGGCCATTAAAGCGTAACTTTTATGTTGAATCTGATTCGCCAGATGCCTCTTAAATCGCCGACGTTATAATCCACAGCTTTGTCGTCAGGATACAATTTTCTGATCAGTTTCAGATTTTCCGGACGAATATCTTTTTCAATACTTCCGTGGCATTGCAGGCAGTTTTCGCCCAAAATAATGGGTTGTGCATACACCGGAAATCCATCCGCGTCCTGCACGACCATATTCACCTGCGAGAGATCTGCTACACTCAGTTTCGTAAAGGTCTCAATCAGGCTGGCTTCAAAAGCATCTGCTTGGTTTAGAGGATTTCTGTTCTTCAAAGAAACTCGCTTAATATCAACATCATAAATCTTTGCTAATGAGTCAGTAACAGGCAATGCTGCTGCATTACAGAAACTAAGTGCATGGGGAACTCCACCTTCCTGAATCGCATTTTTGAGCTCCGAACTCAATGCTATAAAAGTTTCTTTCACAATCAGTTTGCCTTGTGCACGAAATCCATCCAGGCTGGTATCAGAAACAGGTTTTAAGGCTAAACCTTTGGATTTGTTTTCTGCATTTGTATTTGAATGGTCTGTAGCAGAACATCCGGTAACCCATGCAAACAATGTAAAAACAATCAGAATCCTTAAAGTATAAATCAGAGCTTTCATAGTAAAAAATTATAAAGGATGAAGAGCTTAGTTTTCCGGTGACGGAATTTCTTCCGGATGTGCTGCTCTCACTGCTATCACTTTCCCTTCAAAAGTAAGATTTTTTCCGGCCATGGGATGATTAAAGTCCATGGTAACCCTTTCTTTCATTTTCCGGATAATCTTTCCGTAGTGTCTGTTACCGTCTTTATCCGCCATCGGAAAAACATGTCCTACCTGCACTACTTCCTCATCAATGTGACCATCTTCTTCGGCAAAAGTACTGAGCGGCAAATCAAAAATTGCACCCGGATCAATGGGGCCATACGCCTGATCAGCTTTGGCATCGAAACGGAAAGCATCGCCAGCTTGTAACCCTATAAGCGAAGTTTCGAAAACATCAATTAACAGATCGTGTCCAAAAAGAAATTCCTGTGGCTGATCTTCCGGAATCATTTGAATTACTTTATCCGTTTTGCCTTCTTTTACGGTGTAATAAATACTGGCCACCATATTTTTTTCGATTCTCATAGTTTTTAGATAAGGAAAGCCTCCTGCATTTTCGGCAGAAGGCTTTTCACATAATTTTTCGGTTAACAAAGTTTATTTGGTGATACTGCGCACATACTGGATAATTTTCCATCTGTTTTCCGGACGCACCTGGCTGCCATGCGCACCCATTAAACCGGAAACCGAACCCAGGGTTATCACATGATAAATCTCGCCATCAGGCAAATCTTTAACACGACCTTCGACCAGTGAAGTAGGTTTTGCCGGGAAAAGACCGCTGGTGTATAGATGTCCGTCACCAAGTCCGGCATCACCATGACAACTGATACAAAAGATGTCGTATTGCCTTTTGCCTTCGGCTATTACAGCATCAGTGGCTTCCAACGGATTGGTGAGTTCCAGTCCGGCTTTGATTTGTTCATCCGTTGATTTAGCCTGATATGGATAGGGCATGTACCCCCGTGGAATAGTTCCTTCGACAGGAGCCAGATTGGTGTATCCATCCGCAAAAACCGGATTGGGGGTGTAAGTTTCAAATGCCCGGGAATACTGCATATCAGGGTAATACGTATATCCCGGATTATTTTGATCCTTATTGCAGGAGGACAATCCGGCAACCAGAATTATCAGGATGAAAATAGCTATTGAATTTTTCATGGTGATCAATAATTTGTGTGATAGTGAAGACTCTCTTCGTAAAAAGGATGGTTTTTGGGTACCAAGGGTGCTTTGCTTAAGCCCCAGAAAGTTACTAACATAAAGAGTCCAATGAAACCAATCGTTAGTCCGATCTCAAGGAATCCAATGCCGGCAGCTTCATGTCCAACTGCACCTGGCATAATCAGCTGATATAAATCCAACCAGTGCCCGATGAAGATAAGCACAGCTACCGGGATAACCACCCAATATACTCTTTTCGCATTACGTGGCATCATCAACAGAAATGGAAGCGCAAAATTAACTATCAGGTTGAGATAGAATATTGTATCAAAATACTTGAGTCTTTCATAAAAATAAATTGTCTCTTCCGGAATATTGGCGTACCAGATAAGCATGTATTGCGAAAACCAGAGATAAGCCCAAAAAATGCTCAGGCCAAACATATATTTCCCCATATCGTGGATATGTTCGTCGTTCACATGTTTCATATAACCCATCCGTTGCAGCACAAACACAAAAATCACAAGCACTGAAAAACCAGTAACAAGCATACTGCTAAACACATACCAGCCATACAAAGTACTAAACCAATGAGCATCAATAGACATCAGCCAGTCCCAGGACGACACTACGCTGGTAACAGCCAAGAACACAACATACAAGGCGCTGTATTTGCGCAGGCGATTGAAATACTGCAAATCACCATTCATATCAAGCTGGCGCGAAGTTTTGCGGATCAGCCAGGCCAGGAGCACCCAACCGGCAAAAAACACAAAAAACCTGACAAAGAAAAAGGGTTGATTCAAATACGACACCTTTTTAATCAGGATATGATCGAGATGGTCTTCGTGTGTCCATTCAAAAAGATGATGCATGCCGCCCGAGAGGAAAACTATCAACATGATCAAGCCCCCTACAGGAATAAACATACTCATGGCTTCTCCAACTCGTTGCATGCTAACTTGCCAGCCCGATTCGGCGATGGCATGAACCGCAACAAAGAACAGTCCTATCAGGCCGAGGCTCACAAAATAAAAGCTATTCAGGTGCAGGTTGGCGTAAATTCTGTTAGACTCCAATCCGGCGATCCATCCATACACCAGAGCAAGTAAGCCGATGGCCACCATCGCAATACCTGCCATTTTTAGGTTTTTTGTTAACTTAAAGCTTGTATTTTCCATGGCTTAAATTCTATACGTTATGTGTTATTCCTTCTGCACCGGTTTCTTTGAGTGCCTGTTCTATTTCCTGCTGATTACCTTCTTTGCGAACACCAATCACTACCAGAAAACGGTCGTCTGTGATACGTTCATCATGAATTACCGTTTTTGCTCCTGGCCCAAGTTTGAAGTAAATCAAAAAGGCAAACACCATCGAAAAAGCAGCAAAAAGTACAGCCAATTCAAAGGTTACAGGCATAAAGGAAGGTACAGCAAAGAAAGGCTTACCACCAAAATTAAGGGGATATCCTTTAGTGAAAACCCAGGCTTGAAACAAAAAACCTACAGCAGCACCAATTGCTCCTCCCCAGAATGCAACCCGAGTTAATCGGGATCTCCTCATTCCTAATGCTTTATCTAATCCATGCACCGGAAAAGGTGTGAGTACATCCAATACTTCCAGTCCTTTTTCCTTTAACTGACGTACGGCTTTCAACAGCACGTCTTCGTCATAATAATACGCGGTGATATAATCTTTATTCATGATGGGCTGCTTTTTTATGATCTCCTGATGACTTTAAAACACTCTTTATCTCAGCAATTGCAATAACAGGGAACACCCTGATGAAGAGCAAAAACAAGGTAAAGAATAATCCGATCGTACCCACATACAAGCCAACCTCAACCAGCGAAGGGCTATACATAACCCAACTTGAAGGCAGGAAGTCGCGGTGCAAAGAAGTTACAACAATTACAAAACGCTCGAACCACATGCCGATATTCACAAAAATAGAAATGATGAAAGTGGCCACCAAACTGGTTCTGATTTTTTTGAACCAAAATAATTGGGGTGTTATTACATTACAGGTCATCATAATCCAGTAAGCCCAGTCATAAGGCCCAAAAGCTCTGTTCATAAAGGCATACTGCTCATACTCAACACCGGAATACCAGGCCATAAAAAACTCTGTGATATATGCAATCCCCACAATAGAACCCGTGAGAATTATTACCTTATTCATTGATTCGATATGCGTTACGGTAATATACTCCTCCAGATTAAGTGCCTTTCGGGCTACAATTAACAAAGTGAGTACCATTGCAAAGCCTGAGAAAACCGCCCCTGAAACAAAATAAGGCGGGAAAATCGTCGTATGCCATCCTGGAATAACAGAAGTTGCAAAGTCGAAACTAACGATGGTATGCACTGAAAGTACCAGTGGTGCTGCCAGGCCAGCCAAGATTAAACTCACTGTTTCGTGGCGCGACCAGTGTCTTGCTGATCCTGTCCAGCCAAAGCTTAAAAAACCATAGATTGCTTTGCGGATTTTCGTCTTTGCCTTGTCGCGAACGGTTCCCAGGTCAGGGATCAGACCTACATACCAAAATATAAGTGAAACAGCAAAATAAGTCGAGATAGCAAACACGTCCCACAGCAATGGCGAGTTAAAGTTTACCCACAAAGCCCTGGTATTCGGATACGGGAAAATAAAGAATCCCAGCAGGAGGCGTCCCATATGAATCAACGGGAAAAAGCCTGCACAGGCAATGGCAATAAGCGTCATGGCTTCGGCTGATCGGTTGATGCTGGTACGCCATTTCTGACGGAAGAGCAACAAGATAGCTGAGATAAAAGTACCGGCATGGCCAATACCAACCCACCAGACAAAGTTGGTAATACCCCAACCCCATCCAACGGTTTTGTTTAAGCCCCAGGTACCGATGCCATAGTAAATGGTTTGATAGGTGGCCCAGGCACCAAATAGCGCTGCAATGCCAGCCAAAGTGATACCCATATACCAATATTTGGAAGGCTTCCCTGCCATTGGAGCCAGGATTTCTTTGGTTACCTGGCCGTAGTTCTTCTCACCTCTGATGAGTGGTTCTCTGATCGGAGATACGTACATTCCTGTAAGATTTTAGTTATACGGTTGTGTTCTTTACTTTGGTCAAATAACCTACCGAAGGCAACGTATGCAGCTCTTCGAGCAGGTGATAATTACGCTCATCTTTATAATATTTGGCGATCTTACTGTCTTTGTCGTTCAAATTGCCAAATACGATTGCTTCGGAAGGACAAGCCTGTGCACAGGCAGGAACAACATCGCCATCGCGTAGTTGTCTGTTCTCTGTTTTGGCTTCCAGCTTTTTCTCCTGTATGCGCTGTACGCAGAAAGAGCATTTTTCAATTACTCCTTTTGCTCTGATTGTTACATCCGGGTTTAATACCAACCGCCTTAAATCTGTCGTCATCTCAGCCGGATCCATTTCATTGCCTTTCAATGCATCAGATCCGTTGTAATCATAAAAATTGAAACGACGTACTTTATAAGGACAGTTATTATTGCAATAACGGGTTCCGATACAGCGGTTGTAGGCCATTTGGTTCAGGCCTTCGTTACTATGCGTGGTAGCGGCAACCGGACAAACATTTTCGCAGGGAGCATTATCGCAATGCTGGCAGGTGACAGGCTGACGTACTACTGTGGGGTCGTGCTCATCACCTTTGTAATAGCGATCGATTCTGATCCAGTGCATCTCCCTGGCCATCAAAACCTGCTCTTTGCCTACTACCGGTACATTGTTTTCAGCCGAACAGGCTACTACACAGGCATTACATCCTGTGCAGCTATTCAAATCAACAGCCATTCCCCAATGGAATCCGTCGTACTGGTGTTTTGGATAGAGGGTTTTAAGGTGTTTCTTGATTTCTTCCCTTATCTCGTTTCCTGAGATTGGGTTTTGCTTGTATTCTTCCAGTGTGGTTTCCCTGACAATAGCACGTCCTTCCATCGAATGATGGGTTTGTGTGCGTGCCACTTCGTAAGTTCCACCTAATTTTTCGAGGTTAACATCAGGACGCACATATTGCATATGACCATTGGCAAAACTGATCTGCGAAAAAGCATTTTTTCCAACACCAGTTGCCGGGACACCAGCTTTTTCGCGGCCATAACCCAATGCAACTGAAAGAGTTTTGTATTCTTGTCCGGGCTGTATCAAAATCGGTAATTCACCAATATTACCAACATTCACTGTATCAAATTCTTTTAAGCCTAATTCGCTGGCAAGCTTTGGCGAAACGGATACATAATTATCCCAGCAAGCCTTGCTCACTGGATCGGGTAGCTCTTGCAGCCAGGGATTATTGGCATGTTTACCGGTACCAACGGCTACATTGGCATATACTACCAGTGCCAATTGATCCGCATTACCGGATTTGGCATTTTGCTGTGCCTGTAAGGCTGCATTGCTATCAAAGCTTAGAACCTCAGTTTCTTTCTGTCCGGATTCAAAAATGCCATCATGCAATTTACTGTTCCAGAAACCAGTGAAAGTAAGATTATCACCTTGGGCGAACAGATTGCTTTCCCAATATTGTTTGATATAACTTCTGAAATCTAAATTGATGCCCATCCACACCAGGAAGCTTTGCTGCGCCTGACGTGTATTGAAAATGGGACGAATAGCAGGCTGAGCAAGCGAATAATATCCTGTTTTGATTTCTGCATCGTTCCAGCTTTCCAGAAAATGATGATCAGGACAGATAAAGTCAGCCAACGGAGCTGTTTCTTCTTCCACAACCGGCATAGCTACTTTAAGACCAACCTTTGCCAGTCCACTCACAAACTTATCCTTTTCGGGATAATCATAAGCCGGATTTACATCATACAGGAATACGGCATCAATTTTACCAGCATTCATATCAGCCACCAGTTGCTGTACCTTTTCATCATCCGCCTGACGGATATTCAGCTGTACACTGGTGTCGATCGTATTGCCATAACTTTGCAGCACCTGATTGATTCCATTGATCATCAGTTGTGTTTCGGCATCGTTGGTGCCCGCTACCACCAAAGCTTTACCCTTTTTGTTGTATAGTTCCTTGGCGATGGCTTTAACATCAACAGGACTCTCGATCTGTTTAGTGCCAGACTCTCCGGCCAGCTTTTGCAACTCATAATAAAGGGCGGCCACAGTTTGCTTTTCCTGGGCCGGATGCAGCTGAATACGCTTATCGGCATTCGATCCGGTGACTGACATAGCACCTTCGAGGTGGATATGGCGCGACATTTCCTTTTCGCCACTGGTCAGTTTACGATTCTTACTGTATTGTCTGGTAAACTCAACAGGTGTGAGCCAGCTTCCCAGGAAATCAGCATCGAAGCTTACGATCACATCTGCTTTATCAAAATGATAAGCCGGCAAAAAGGCCTTGCCAAAGCTGAGCTTGTTAGCGTGACGCATTGCCGAAGCCGACAACACATCATAAGTGATATGCTCGCCGGGATATTGTGTCAGAAAATCGTTGATTACAGCATTAGTTGAAGGGCTGATAATGGTACCGGAAAGCACAACTACTTTTCCACCTTTTGCTTTAATGGCATTCAGCTGGCTTATAATTGTTTGGTCAACTTCCTCCCAGCTTGAAGCAGTACCACCAGCTTGTGGCTGACGATAGCGGGAATTATCGTAAAGCCCCAAAACAGCAGCTTGTGTGCGGGCATTGGTACCGCCCTGCGTTAAGGATGAGGCTTTGTTACCTTCAATTTTTATTGGCCGGCCATCGCGTACTTTAACAACCACCGGACAGTAGTCGATGCCATCAAAAAAGGTGGAGGCATAATAACTGGCTTTGCCGGGCACAATTTCATCAGGTTGTATCAATAACGGAATTGCCTTACGAACAGGTTGTTCGCAACTGCTGGCAATGGCTGCCGAGGCCACCGTAAAACCGAAAACCTTCAAAAAATCACGGCGCGAAGCGGTGGTTGATTTCTTGAGTTCCTGTTGCATCTCGAAGATAAACTGCCTGTCACCAAGTGGCTTGTTGTCAGTTTCGGGACGTACATCCAATTTGAGTTCTTCGAGGCTTCTAAAATATTTTTGTTCCATGTGGGATTTCTTTTCAGATTAATGAATTAATAATGGCATTTCATACAGTCGCTGCCACCGAGCATATCGGCAGTAACTTTTTTAACTTCACCATTTTTGAACTGTTCATGCATTAATTCATAGGACTTGAAGAATTCATTATTTGCAAATTGCACTTCAGTAGTACGATGACAATCCAAACACCAACCCATACTAAGATCCTGAACCTGCATCACGACATCCATTTTTTCAACCTCACCATGACATTCGGCACAATCCAATTTGCCTGAATTAACGTGCTGGGAATGATTAAAATACACATGATCGGGCAGGTTGTGAACGCGTACCCACTCAACCGGACGACCCGAGTTCCAGGCATCATGAATCTTAGCGATTTCGGTTGTTCCGGTAACTTTTCCTTCGCGCACCTGGTTGTGGCAGTTCATACAAACATTGGTGGAGGGAATTCCGGCACTTTTACTGTCTTCGGCTGATGAGTGACAATACAAACAATCGATCTTGTTTTGTGTGGCATGTATCTCATGCGAAAACCAGATAGGCTGCTCAGGTTGATAATACTGCTGACGACCCAGGGCAGTAGCCTCCTTGTAAACCACCTCACCGATGATTACCAAAGCGATCAACACAACAGTTTTATGAACAAAAGTGGCTTTGATTACTTTCGTTACAAAGAGGTCGATGATGGTGATCAGGAAAATTATCAGTGTGATGATAAAGGTAGTACCAAAATTACGATTGGCATCCCGCTCAAGTTCAGCCAGTTTAAGTTCTTTTTCTCTTAGCTCGGCGGCTCTTGCCACATCGGCTTCAGCACCTTTGTCGGCTTCGGCTTCCATCTGGGCCAGGTATTCATCAGCTACCTGTCCTCCGTTTTCGATCAAGGCCAGAATATCAATGATTTGCTCATCCGACAAGTTATGTGGGGGCATGGGAATTTTTTTGTACTTCTCGAATAAGGCCACCGCATATTCGTCACCGGAAGCAATAACTTCCTGACTGTTGCGAATAAAGCTAATCAGCCAGGCGGTATCCCTTCGTTGCGTGATACCAGCCAGATTTGGTCCAAGTAATTCAGCTCCGTCGAGGTTGTGACAGGCCTTACATTGTTGAAAGTTCTTTAAAGCTTCGGGTGTCTGCGCTTTCGCAAAGTTGAAAGGCAGTAAAAGCAATCCCAACAAGCCCAGAACCATCATTTTTTGTAGGTTACCCTGCAAGGTAATGATTGAGTGCGTCATAATAGATTTCCTGATGGTTGAAGAATCAAAACGGTTACTTATGTTGTAATTTTGGCCGCGCAAAATGCTTGCGCCGTATTGCCGGACAAAAATATTAAAAAATTGTATTGGGCAAGGAATTTTAGTATTTCCTTACCAAAATAGTTAAGTTTTTATGTCATTTGTTTCATTTTTGTATTAATCACTTCTTATTCAATGCTGTCAACTTAATCAAATCTTTCCTCCTTTTCATCAATCTGATTTGCGATCAAGTTAATCTGTATATAAATGGTATCGCTTACGATATAAGATTGGTCGCCTGTGCTGTGATTCTTCGACATGGCAAAAATCCCCCAATCGGTCCTGTCGAGGGTAATGCTGTCAGTTTTAGCTTCCAGCATGTTTTCGTCAACTCTTAGAAATGTCTGAAACTGAATACATGCCGGAATGTTTCGCAAGGTGAGGTCGCCTCTCAATAGCAAACTGTCTTGAGCGATTTTTTCGGAGCAACACAAATTAAAATAGCTTAATGGAAATTTAGCTGCATGTAAAAGCTCACGCGATTTGATGGTATTCTCCAATACTGCCCGCATCAAATCATAGTCGATATCCGTATTTTTTATGCTATCCATCTCTATCGCAAAACTCGCCTCTACCATTTCTTCCTCAGAAAATCCCAAAGTACCAGACTTAAATTTTGTTGTTCCCCGGTGATTATCGGCCCTCCAATTCAGGATACTTTTGCCAACATCCAGCTTATAAATAATGGTGTCAGCCTTTGATTGGGCAAAACTATCCATTGAAAGGTTAAAACCTATGAGCGTCAGAAGAAAAGATATTTTAAGTTTCAATTTCCTCATTAATAATCATTTACGCTAAAAACAACTCCGGTTGCTTTACCATTTTCATCCATAAAAGGAATCAATTCATCCGGAATATTAATGGCTCCTGTGAAATCGGTATCTACCAGTTCGGCAGCAAAAAAGCTTGCTCCTTTCAGGTCGGCTCCCCTGAAACTGGCTTCCTGAAGATGAGCTCCCTTAAAACTTACACCATGAAGCCGGCCATGAACAAAGCTGCATTCTTCCAGTCCGGCACCCGTAAAATCAGAATAGCTGTAATCGGCCGAATCGAATCTTGAACCGGCAAAAACTGTGATGATAAACTTAACTTTTATGGCTTTGCTGTTCGAAAAATCAGCATCTGTAAGTTCTGATTCCTTCATCAAAGCATTCGAAAAATCAGCATATCTGAACGAAGAACGATGGCCTTTGACGCCAAACATATTAGAACCTCTGAAATCGGAAGAGTCCAGAACCGACTCATTCATGGAAGTGCGAAACAAGATGGCCTGAGCAAAATTGCACCGTTTCATGGCAGCATTGTTAAAAGACGACCATCTGAGATCTGCCAATCGAAAATCACCCTTCGAAAAATCAGTCCGGTTAGCATTCGCTGTGCGAAAACTTACCCCTCTGAAATCACCAAATTGTACTGATCTGTCCTGCCACTGCACCCCATCGAGATTCATAAACCTGAAATCGTCATAATCCTGTGGAACAGCTTCGATTCCTTTGCTGCGTATTTTTCCATCCGCAAGAATGACTTCTTCATTGATTAACTTAATCCGATATGCCTGATCGGTGGATGTGGGTAAGGGCAACAACTTTGATGTATCCGAAAGTTTTGGGAATAATTCTTTATGCACACTTTCAGCAGAATGACTACTGCATCCCGCAAATGCAAGTGAAAGGAAAAGCATAAAAACAGCAATGTATTTCATCAGATGATGTCCCTTGTTTTGAAAAAGTAATTGCCAAACCAGCCAAACAATGCCCCCAAAATAATCGGATAGGCAATGGCAAATATAATAAACCAGCCTCTGCTCACGGTATCAAGGATAAAATAAGAAGCAGCCCCCATCACTGTGAGCTCAGGATCGAAGAGCACCAGCACAGCTGTTCGAAAAACCTGGAGTGGATTGATCATTCCAAGGCCAATTACCGTTCCGGCATCCAGCCGCAATTTCAGCAACAATCCCATCAGGATCAAATCCAGAAAAGCAACCAGCAACAACCACAATATAAAAGCTGTGCTGATAGCCAGGTCTTGCGAATGTGATACAGCCGATATGAACATGCTGATTCCCAAAAAACAAAAAATCATAGAGGCAAGCAAAGCACTATAGAGTGCAAACAAATCCCAGGGCACATCAAGCTTCGTAAAATTACCATAAACCGCAGCCCCGAGCAAAGCGATAAAAACCGGAATATAAGTCACCAAAAATTTAGCACTGAACTTGCCCCAGAAGTAGCCTGAAAATGAAACCGGAAGCGAAAGCATGTATTCCATCACATTCGATTCGCGATCGCCCACAACGGATCTCACCGTGGTAATCAACACGTAGATGGGCAAAATTACCATGCTCACCTGCATAAAGGTTACCATCAGCCGGCTGAGGCCAACAAATCCGATAATCTGAGATTCTGTTATCCCTGTAGAAAACATCACAGCCACAAAGCCACCAAATAAAATGCTGTAGGTCCAAAACCATTTAGATCGCAGGTTTTGCCTTATATCTGCATTCATAATCTGGATGAGGCTGGAATGGGTAAAAAGTGTACGTTGCATAGTTTCCAGTTCTTGTAAGTTACCAAACCGATTCATTCGTGATGGAGCATTTTTTTCTTCTTCAGGAAGTCTTCGCGCATGCTAAGGCCGTCGCGAATACGCTGGGCCGTAGTTGTAAAATCAAAAGCTCCTTCCGAATATTCTTTATAGGCTGCATAACCATAGCCCATCGGAGTGTCGATACCATAAACATACCAGGCTTCTTCCACTCTGATCCAATCTCCTGAAGATGCATCAGCGATATAGGATACCGCCTCATCGCCGCCAAATTTTTCCCAGTCAGGGCTGGCCATATATTCTATCAAACAGCCCAAATCGTCATACCAAACCACCTCATTTCGCATATTGATGGACTGTGCCGAAAATTTAGCGTCAGCCAATCCCATCAGACAGGTGACGCAAATATCACGGTCAAAATTAATTTCGCGCGGGCTTTGGTCCACTTTTCTGACGCAAAACGTCATGGTAAGCAAAGCCAGAAATAATATTATCATTCGTTTCATAACATCAGGTATTAGTCAATGATTTATCTAAAACAATTTTACCCAGATCCATTTCAATCACGCGATTTACAAGATCTTTGATCTCGTCCATCCGGTGACTGCTCAAAATCATCAGGGTATCTTTGCTGTAATTTTTAAGCAGTGCAAAAAGAATCTCACGGGCTTGTGGATCCAGGTTAGCCGAAGGCTCGTCGAGCAACAGGATTTTAACCTGCCTGCCAAGCGCAAAACTTATCAGCAGTTTTTGTTTCATACCACCCGACAGCTTATAGAATGGCTTATGTAAATTTTGATCGATTTCAAGTCCAAGCTTACTGCTGATATTTTTGAAAGCAGCGGCATCTGTTTTGGTAATGCGTTCAAAAAAATGAATTAACTCATTCACCGTCAGCTTAATTGGAGGCGGTGTTTGTGGTACAAAACCGATCTGCTGCAAAATTTCTCTGCGATCCTTTCTGGGGTTGAGCCCAAAGACATCCAGCTTTCCTTCAAAGTTATATTGCCCTAATATACAGCGGATTAAAGTTGTTTTGCCAGCACCATTCTGTCCAATAAGTGCAATACGCTGATCAGACATTAAATCCACCGACAAGGCATCAATCACCAGTTGTTGCTTGAAGCTCTTGGAAAGCTTTTCGATTTTTACAAAAGTTTTATTTAGTTGTTGAGTCATATTTTGCTTTCTTTTTACAAGAGAGAAGAAGCTCCTCTCACAGCATACGTTAAAGCATTGCCGGGGCAAACATCCACACACAAGCCACAGCGTGTGCAGTCAGATCCCACATAATGAACATCCTGTGTTGCAGCACCTCGTTTAACAAACCACAATTCGTGTGGCACCAGGCACACTTTCTGGCATTCAAGGCAATAGCCACATTTGTCGTGTTCAAATTTAATTGCCAGAGGTGAAGCTTTACCTACCAGACTCCATGTTGCTCCAATCGGACAAACATACCGACACCAAAACCGACGGCTTACGAACACTTCGAAAAGAATGATGGCAAGCACCCACAACAGTAGCAGGCTTGGACCATAAATCATTGCTTTTGAAACTATTCCAACGACATTAAGATTCTCGAAGACAAGATTCCGGGTAAGCACGGCCAGCAGCAGAAATCCAACAAGGAATACAAAACGCAATCCAATATGATAACTTCTCTCTTTGATTTTTTTCTTCTTTACCAAATAATTATGCACTTTCTCAGCCCATTCGGCCAAAAAATGATACGGACACATCCAGGAACAATACGAGCGGCCACCAAAAATCAACCAGAAGATTAAAATGGTGAACAAGCCAATCCAGAAGTTCATGGTAAGCATGGCCAGGTATCCCGTTGTGGATGATATTGCCAACAATTGTAGCGAGTTATACGGATCCATCAGGTAAAAACCAATCAATCTGGAACCGCTCAGCGAACCTTCCAGTATGGCCAGATCGAGCCAGTATGAGAACACAAAAAGCAGGTTCATAAACAGCAGCACTGCCCAACGTATGTTGCGCATTTTGTGATTCTTTTTTCTGGAGTCGCGCCAATCTTTAAAACTCAGTCCGGCCAGCGTATGCGGCATTTGTTCGACCGTTTTTGGAGCAAGCGGACTTTTTTTCTTAGCGTTGGAAAAATAATCTGATAACATGGCCTCTGAGTTTAAAATGGTTCAACAACGATACTGGGTTGGGCTGTAGGGCAAACCATCTGGCAAACACCACAACCGGTGCAGCCATCAAGCACATGCGGAATGAGTTTTCTTCCGCTTCGGCTTCTACGCTGGATGATAGCTTTTTCCCCGATCGGACATTCGGTGATACACAAATCACAAACCTCCCGATCGAAAATCCTGTCTTTCAGCGGGCTGGCAGAAACCTCATTTTTCCCAGGAGAACGATGTACTCCTTTAAAATCAGTACCCCGCGGATTGCCTTTGAAGCCTTCTCCTTTGTGTGCCAGACAAGTATTTCTGTTCACGTGTGCTTTGCCCATTCGAACAGCCTCTTTCATAGCTACCTTTTGTACCTCAAAAGGATTTACAGTGGAAAGATCAGCCCCGGGTTCGGTGGCTGCCTTTTCAACCGCACGCACACCTTCTTCCTTAAAAGGCCTGAAATCAAGTACTGCAGTAGGACAGGTTTCTACACACTGCAGGGCATCACACGAAAAGTCGCAAGCCTGAATCCGGGGGGCAATGTAAGGTGTACCAAAACCAAGCCCCTCCCCTGCACCCGCCAGTTCGATGGCATGAACCGGACATATCTGAACACACAGTCCGCATTTAATGCAGCCATACAAAAAGTCCTCTTCGGAAATGGCTCCGGGCGGCCTCAGAAAATCTTCGCGCGGCATTGACTTTGCTGCACTTTTATCGAGAATAAAAGTGGCAGTTCCTACCACTGCCAGAGTACCTGCAGCGGCAATACCACCTTTGAAAAACTCCCGACGATTCAGGTTCTTTTTTTCTTTGTCCATGGTTTTTAGTTTTTACATTTCACAAAATTCAGGCAGAAATGCGACTTCTAACTTTTTATATTAATCTCAGAATGAATATTTTAATCCAATATTAAAACTCCGTCCAGGTTCATAGTACAAGCTCTGGATATCCATTCCTTTATAAGCCCTGCTCAGATGTTCAACATAGTTTTTGTTAAAGATATTTCGTACGCTGAACATGATATCCAGTGCGCCAAAAGCCTTGTAATCAGCATAAAAATCAAACACTGCAAAACCAGGCGTGCGGGATTCATTAAAGGAAGCAGCCACACGATCCTGTTCATCAACAATGCGTCCGTGAATCTCTGCATTAAACAACTCGGCATGATAGGCCAGAGCGGTTTGAAAAGTAAGTGGTGTGATTTCTGCCAGAGGCTCATCCCAGCTTACATTCTGCCCATAAGTGTAGGATGCAGAAAGATTATAATGCCAGTTGTCGGCAAATTTCCAATCAAATCCAGCTTCAAATCCTGTGAGGAAAACCTCATCCACATTTCTGAACTGCTTGGTAAATTTGGGATCCTGACAGGCGTTATATATCCTTGGAATTGTGGTATCAACCGCTGCAGTGATATAATCCTGCACATAAGAATAGAAGACATCCGTAAAAATTGTTAATCCTTTGATATTCTTCTCGATACGTGCATCAATCTGATAATTTACTTCCGATTTCAGCTCAGGATTTCCGAGATACTCATACGCATCCATTCCTACACTCAGGTGATTGATAAACAATTCAGTAAGCTCCGGAGAACGTGTAGCTCTTGCTGCAGCAACATAAAGATTATATCCTTTTGGTAAAAACCAAGTAATTGATGTGGTAGCTGAAATATCGAAACGATCTTCAGGTTGAATGTCGTTATTGTATTGTTCCAAAAATCCCGCATCCGGATCCTTGATGCCATAACTTATGTAATCGGACCTTATACCCAGTGTCCAAACGAGATGCTCGTTGATATCACGCTTATTCTCGAGGAACAATCCCAAATCGTCATGATTGGAGTCCTGCCAGGTTTTATCATAGAAATATTTTGGAGGA
Source organism: Bacteroidales bacterium (assembly GCA_028704385.1). GTDB lineage: Bacteria > Bacteroidota > Bacteroidia > Bacteroidales > F082 > UBA5536. The sequence goes on from JAQVLA010000003.1 coordinate 117,796, forward strand.
TCAAACTCCATACCAGTGCAGGTATTCTTAAAAACCAGCCGGTCTCTTCCTCCGTCTTTACCAATATGTTTATAATCAATTCCTGCATAAAGCAAATTATTGGAAGCCGTTTGCAAGCCAAACTCTGTTCTTCCTCCAAATACCTGGGCAGTAACAGGCGAAACAGCGTGCACAGCTTTGTATGCAGGCCTTAGCGTATTACTCATTTCATGATCTACATAACTTCCATACGCTTTGATCTTAAATGATTTGAGCAAAGGGCTGATATTGGTGTAAGCATAATCCATCGAAAGCATACTGCTATTGTCTTTATCGGCATCCATTGGGAGACCGGCATAAAGCACATCTTTGGCCATACTTTGACGCCAGGTTAGCTGAAGACGTTGGCTTTGCGTAAACTGATACCCCATTTTCATGGCGTAGCCAAAACGCGAAAAGGAAGAAGCAATCTCCTGACCAGATCCGCTTTCGTAATTGCCATAATCCTTATAACCGGCATTGAGCGAAAAGTCGAATTTCTTCAAGACGCTTTGCACAAACAAATTACTGTAAAGATTGCCTCCATTCGACTGATATCCGGCTTCCAGGCTTCCGGCAACTTTTTGATCTATCGAGCGATCCGGCTTGCGGTTTACGATATTGATTATACCACCCAGCGATGCACCATACCTGACGCTAAAAGGCCCTTTGATTACTTCTATTTTTTCGATCTCCTCAGGGGCAACCTGCGCAATCGTTGGATCCATGCGGTTCGGACAAGCATTGGTGCTGTGAACACCTCCATCAATCAGTACATTCAACTGACTGTATTTGAAACCGCGCAAAACAGGTTCCATGCCGTAATTGCCACGTTTTTCAACGCCAAAACCAGCCTGGTTGATAAACATAGCTCCGCCGTCATGCGGATTTTCGACCTGAATAATGCGGCCGGCAATATTTGATTTTGTTAAATTGAGTGTGCTCCTTCCGGTGACCAGAATTTCTTCGAGGACCAGCGTATCTGATTGAGCATAAGATACGGTTGCCAGTGCTAATATCGCAGCTGACAGAATTATTTTTGTTATAGTTTGATACATGGTCGTAACTTTTTTGTGAAACAATTGGAACCTAAATCAAGGTAAAACTGTCGGAAACAGACAAATTGCTGTTTTAGGAAAAAGTTACTTTTGGAGGGGGTGTGTTTACTTTTTTGGGATAAAAAATCAAATTGGTCGCATAATGGAAATACTTAGCTTCTAAAACTGTTGAAATTATTGCATTACAATTCGTTTCAACCGGTAAATAAACCATACCGGTATGACTTATGGTTGTTTCAGGTATTTCTGCGTTGGTTTTTTCTTCCTTATTTTGATCGTCACCAGCCCTTTTTATCAAAGCAGATAAATAGGTGATATCGCCGGTTTGTGGCCTTTTATCATCATTTGAAAAATTCAAAACCTGTGTTGATTGCTCCAAACCTGCTATCAGATACAGATACCGCCATATTTGCACTTCCGGCAATACGATAAATGCCAGATGAAGTGCAAGCAGCAAAGAAGCAATCACACGGTACTTCATAATTGATCCTTCATTTTTTTGTCTAATTCTTCATCCCACTTAAAGATGGGAGTTTTATCACGCAACACCAACTTCGGTTGCGAAAAAGGTGCCAGGCGTTCAAGAAAATCCAGCACCAGCAAGAGCGGAGACCCATAAAAAAACTTCAAATCCCGATCGAATGACCAGAGGTGTTCCACATAGGCAAATAAGGTATAAGGAGCATCCCCAATATTGTCACCATCCTTGTCAAAACCCTGATAATCATCAAAATAATTCTCTTGCCAACGGTTCAAATTAGCCGTTTTTCCTTCTGCTTCAACCTGAACCAGGTTGTTATGAAAATAATTATGCTTGTAGAGGTTACCTTCCTGGTTGGTATGGAACTTAATCCCCACTCCACAAAAAGCTATTTCGTTGTACATCACTGTGTTCGTCTTTTCAGGAACAAATGGAGAAACATCCACATGAATACCTTCGGAAGAATAGATAAAACGGTTATGCAAAATTTGGTTGGAAGAAGTTTCTTTCATGCCGAGGCACATCCCACTCACGCCATTCGAATGCATGATGGTATTGCCCGTCATCACAGTCATTTCGCTATACATCAGGAAAACTCCAACAGAGTTTTCGTAAAAATAATTGTCGTTGATCCTGTTATTGTGCGCATACATAAAGTGGATGCTGTAACGGTTTCCGACACCTTTGTTGGCTTCAAAAGTGTTTTCGGAAGAATACCAAACCACCATATCGCGCACATTGTGCCAAAAATTTCCTTTGATGAGGTTGTTTTTTGAATACCACAGCCTGATGGCATCGCCTTTGAGTGCCATGCTGCGTTTTGAAAGAGAAGTGATTTCGTTGTACTCGATCAGATTATGCTCCGACTGAAAAATATCCACTCCAAACAGACATTCCTCAATCAGACAATTGCTTACAACATTATGATTTCCAATTATTTTAACACCACAGTCGATTTTATCATGCGAGCCCCCTGATTCGATAATGTGTAGGTTTTTGAGCACTACATTGTCAGTCTCCAAAAAAATTACCGATGACTTACCCAGACCCGAAATCGTTACTTTCCCTTCGCCATCAAGTGTAATAGCGTTTCGTGTAATTTTTACAGGGCCGGTATAAAATCCAGGCTCAAGAACGACATATTTTCCGGGAGGTGTGCGATCAATGATTTCCTGAAGCGGAATAGGATTGCTTCTATCCGGGTAGCCTCCAATTTTAAGGGCTGGCCCAAACTGCATTCCCTCCTGAGCCAGCAACGGCATCAAAAGTGAAACAAAAAATAATCCTGTTAATAATGCTAGCTTTTTCATTTTAAAAAAGTTTCGGGAGATATTTCACCCCCGAACCTTTAATTATTATTCTGTTCGTAACGATTTACGTTTTAAAAGAATGGCAAGTATCATGAAGACAAATGCAGCCAATGCGATATAAAAACCGTAATAAGGATAAGATTCGGTAGTAAACTGGGCAACTTTTCCTTCACCAAATACGGTTGGCATAAAAGGTTTGATACCGGCAAAAGCCCCTCCCCCATGTAATCCCAGATTATGACCATACCAATAAAGGTAATAGATATACACAAACAGGAAATAGAAAGGCACTAAAGCAGGGATCAATCCGGACACCAGATTAAGCTTTTTGGGTGTTGCCACGAAATACAAACCCAATAAAACAAATACCACAAAGATATAAGGTGAATTCACCATTATGAAATTCAAGGTTTTCAAGGATTGTGGTGTTACGTCCACTTTGATTTTTTGTCCTGTTGCCGGATCATAAACATCATGACCTTCTGCGTCGCGCTGGGTGTCAAATACATAAAAACTTGGATGTTCCATTGATGGCGGATCATTCCTACCCTGCACAATGGGATACATACCAATATAATGGTTTATTGCATTCATCTCCATCAGGCAATCAGCACCTTCGTTTGTTGCCAGTTCTTCTCTTTCCTTTACTCCTTCGCAGCCATTATAAACCCCATTAAACTTAAAATTGATACGGATTCCTTTGGGATACATTGTTTTGGGATATTGAATACTCTGTAATGCTACACCCCAAATTGGTGCGAAATAGGTTAAGCTGACAAAAATGAGACCAATGATTGCAAAAATGATATATGTCTTTGACTTCATGATACTTGCTTTCGTTTTTTATTGCTTTGGTTCTACACCAGCTTTACTAAACATAAAACTGATGGCATCGTACAGATCCTGTTCGGAGCAGTCCATACAGGTTCCTTTTTCGGGCATTACGCCATATTTTCCGGTATATCCGGAATTGGCATGTTGTACTAATGTAGTTAAACCTTTGGCAGCAAGTTCTTCCCATCGGGGAGTATTATCAAGTGCAGCAGCACCGGCAACACCTTTTAAATGGCAGGCAATGCAAGCCTTATTATAAATAGCTTCGCCATTGGCCAGATCAGCAGTTTTTCCACCACCTCCGCCACAGCTGCTAAGGGCTGCAACAAGAAGCAGTCCTCCAAAAAGAGCAATGAATTTTCTTTTCATTTTTTAAATAGTTAAAAGTTAATGTTAGTTAAATTAACGCCGCCAAAGTTAGGTATTTACCGGGAGGTAGTAGTAAAACCTCCCGGTAAAAATGACCTATTGTTGCTCAGTTAAGTATTGATTAGTACGGAGTTTAAGGTAAGTAATAATTTTTGCAACATCCTTTTCAGATACATTCTGATTAGGCATGGCCAGTTTATAACGCTGACGCATGGCTTCAATATCAGCTTCATCAAAATGTTCTTCAGGATTCATGATCCAGGATTTTAGCCAGTCTTCAGTACGACGTTTGTCAACCATTAAAAGGTCTGGACCATTAAAGTCTTCTCCAAATTTATGACAAGCATTACATCCATAATTCAGGAATTCCATTTCGCCTTCGAGCAGGTTTTTCATTTCTATGGCAGATGGCTGGAAGGCCTGCATCTGCATATCTGCCTGAACACGTTTTGAATAGGCGAGTAAGCGTTCGCTTTCAGCTGCTTCATTATGTTTTACTGTCAGATAACCTTGCAAAATCCTGCCATCTGCACTATGGTAATGATCAAGCAAAAGCGGATACATCCCTGCTCTTTCGGCTTTAAACTCAAGTGTAGCTGTTTCTCCGGGCCGCCAACGATACATCTGGTCGTAAGCAGCAATCTCATACACATAATGGTCAAGCTTGCTTTGTCCGTGATTGGTGATGTGTATCTCAACATCCTTTCCCTGATCGATTGAAATATTAGCCGGCTTCACTTTACCATCACTAATGGTTGCATATACATGAACTTTGCCTCCTTTGGTTTCGGTACGTTCAGCACCCAACTCCGTGAAATAGGGAGATTTTTCCATGGTGTAAATATTGGTTCCGGTGGGATAAGTATCAACTGATTCGAAATGATCGTCGCTGATAAGTGCAGTATAGTGAGGCTCGCCCATCGGGATTGGCAGATCATAAAGGATTGTCATCTTATCTGCATCAATATCAATCAACTGATGGTTTTGCGGGTGTAAGGGTCCAACAGGATTAAAACGGTCGATGGAAAGTTTGTTAAGTGAAATCAGGTACTTGCCATGTGGATTTATAGCATCGCCATGAGCCGAAACAAGGTGGCCCACATTATAGTGTGAGGATACATAATCAAGCACTTTCAGGTTGATGTAATCCCATTTTGTAATACGCGAATCCACATAAATGGAGGTGTAAATCACGCCGGGTTCATCATCATATTGATTGTGCAAAGGTCCCAACCCAACTTCAACGCTTCCATGAAGTGCTGTTTCGAGTGAAATTATAGGCACACCAAATTCGTCGGTGCCTTCAAAGTTTTTCTCATTGATAGCCTTGGTGATCTTCTCCCAGGAATAAACCCAGGCGTGTGAATCGAGTTTACCAGCTACAACAATATATTTTCCATCGGGACTAACATCCACACCATGAGGTGATTTAGGTTCAGGGATCAGGAAGAAAATATTGTTTTCAACTGCTACATCTATCGGGATAACCCTGTGGCCATTGATGACTGTATATTTACCCTGTTTCACTAACTGTTCAGCCATTTTCCAGTTTACGACATGCAGGTAGTCAACATCGCGCGATGAGCAACCAGCCTCGAAAGGCGGACGGCCACTTTCGATACCACCATAATACATCTCTGTACAGAAAGAGTTAGTAAACGACCAGCCATCACTGGCATTCTTGCCCATATCAGTTAAGTCCTGTGTATAAGGAGGAAACTCGATAGTGAAGGATTTATCTTCCTCAATACGACCAACTTCTTTATCAAATTTCCAATAGGTCAATCCGCCACGCCAATATTTTCTGAAGTTCTTTTCGGTAAGCGGATAATAGTTGCGATCCAAAGGAGCCGGATATTGGCTAGCCTCACCAATATACTCTGAATTTGGTGTAAAAAAGCAACCACCGTGATTACTCCTAAAGATAGGATTAACAACAGTTTGTTTGAGTTCCCAGTCTTTGAGTGAGATAACAAAAACACGTGGGTTGGCTTTGTCGTTAATGGCAGCCCATTTTCCATCGTAGTTTCCATCAGTTTCCGAAAAACCCGGATGGTGGGTATCCCCCCAATCGATTACCTGTCCGTCGATATAGCCCGACCTTAACACTTCAGAGCTTTCTTTGCTATAGCCAAATCCATTTACAGGCTGTCTTGAAGAAGTAGGCACATATTTTACTATTCGCATAGAAGGCACTGCGTACATAATCATGTTACCAGCTTGTCCTCCTGAGTTTAGTGCAATATACTCATCCTTCAGGTTATCAGGGGTATAGGTTTTAGCAGCAGCCAGAACATCATCTGCATTTAAGCCGCGGCGCTTTACAATGTCGTTTAATGACTCATTGCCATTTGGCGCTCCTGTATCGCCGGATTTTGATTTGTCTCCGCCAGTGCCACAGGCTGTCATCAGAGCCATAGCAGCTATGACCATAACTGTCATCAGAAGACCAGGAGTGTTGAATAGATTATATTTTTTCATAACACAAAATTTCTTGGTGATTAATTATGATTACATGCTGATCTGTTCAGACAACAACTTCTTGGCTCTCAAACCCACGTCGGCAGTTTTCACTTGATATTGCCAATACTGTTCGGCCCACAGGAAAGCATCTTTCCATTTGCCTTCGGCTGCATACCTTTCGTAATTGGCTTTTGAAGTTTTGGCCAGTTCCAATTGATCCAATGCATCCACCACAAGTGCTTCAACATAAGGATATTTTTGGTAATCATTTTCTTTCAGATAAGTTACCACACTGTTGATAACATCCTGGGTTTCGTTGATTACAACAATCTTATCTTCATAATTTTTCTTATACTCAGCCAATTGTTCCTGAGTTAGTTCAATTTCGCCGATATCTTCACCTGAAGCTACATAACCTTTAGGTCTTACCAAAAGAATACCTTCCATCTCGAGGTGAAGCGCTGAACAGAATTCCGTACAGTAGTAAGGAAAAACACCAGATCTGTCAGCAGTAAAGGTGAGTGAAGCAGTTTTTCCGGGCTCGAAACTGCCATGCACACCATAAGTTGAAACCGTGAATCCATGTGTTTCATCTTCGGCACGTTCCAGGTTTGTCAAATGGAAAGTAACGATATCGCCTTCTTCTACTTCAACGATTTCGGGCGTGATATGCGAACGTATCAGGGTTCCAAAAATGTGAACACGATTACCCTCACGTTCGATTTTCTCCTGACCGGCAACGGTTTTGAACCTCGAAATTTCACCAGTACGGGTATTGGTTCCCAATGGATAACGGATGATCGGCTTGATGGTTGTGCGCAACACGCTGACCGATCCATACATATTTGCCTGTGGTATTGTCATCGTATAGATATCACGCATTTTATCCGAAGAAATATCGATCAAATGATTATAACTCGGACGAGTTGGCCCTGTGTTGAGCATATTGTCGTACAAACCTTCCTTGTCCACCACCGTCAAATAATTTGAATGAGGCTCAACTGAATTTCCCTGTGGCGTCATTAAATGACCGGGTTTGAAACTCAAGTCGAATGTTTCATCCAGAGCCAAAGTTTCATAGTTCCAGCGAACCAGCTTTTTGTCGTTATATACTGAAGAGTAAACCATGTTTTCGCGAAAATCGAAAGCCAGATCAACGACTTTATTGCCTAATTCAACTTGTCCGTACAACAAATCAGTTGTAATTAACTTTGGAACACCAAGCACATCCCCTGAAAAAGCCTGTTGATCTAAAGCAGCTTTAACTTTTTCAAAGTCAAACACATAAGCCGTATTAGATGCTGTAATAAAATATTTACTTGTGGGATCTACCTTCACACTCATCGCCGACTGTTCTATTGGAATAAGTGCAAAAACGCCAGCCTGTCTGGCATCGGTGAAAGGAATAACCTCAAATTCATTAACACTTTGTTTTTTAAGCGTTTGAACTTTTAAATAATCATAAACATATACAAAATGCTGATTTTGATAGCTGGCCAAACCAACCAGTAAACCATGACCGGCCAAGCGTCCGGCATCAAAATATCCAAGTGTAAAGGGAGGAAGTTCGATTGTAAAAGACTCTTCCTTGATCATACGCCCCACATGGTGACCAGTTCCGGCTGCATCGTCCGTATCTTCAAACTTCCAGGCTGTGATACCAGACTTAAATTTTGTTTCATATTCAGTGGCTACATCAGCCTCTCGATGATCCCAGGGTGTGGGGTACTCGCTACTTTGGAATACAAATTCATTGTTTTGCGATACGGCAACCCCCGGATAGGCATTGATAAACAATGGATGCATCAAAACCTGTTTAGTTTCAAAATCATCAAGACCCAACAAGGCAATGCGTGAATTTGCACCATCGGAATAAAACAGATATTTGCCATCGTACTTCCCATCTGTTTCGCTCAAAGCAGGAAATCGTATATCACCATATTTTAATAAGGTGTTATCGAGCGATCCTTTTTTGATAACCAATGTACTTTCATCATCAAAACCGTATCCCTGCCACGGCTCCGGAGAAAATACACCTACATACTTATAAATGCGCATCGATGGCAGGCCATAAACGATCATGGTTCCGGAATTTCCCGAACCAACAAAGGCGAAATACTCATCCCTTCCTCCACGGGGCATAAATGTTTTGGCAGCAGCCAACACATCTTCATCATTAAGCCCACGTGTTTTTTTAACGCTTGCGAGTGTTTGCTGTGCCATGGCATCAGACATCACTACAAACATTAATAGCAGGCTAACCAGCGCAACTGTTAAAGCTTTAAAAAAATGCTTCATGATTTTGGTTTTTGGTTAAACGAAGTGATTTATTACTCATTTTTTAGGAATCTTTTCCAAGCAATCAACTCAGGTGAATTGTTATTTCCTGAACAAAAGTAACCTGCCACTATCTGGATTAAAAATATTAGGTGTTTTATAACCGGAATTAAAACATGTTTCCCTGTTTTCGAACAAAATTGTAGTGATCAAAATTCAGGAAAACAGGAATTTCAATACTTTTTTTCTACTTATATTCAATTGATTTAGTGTGTGTTAAAATTTTATTTCAGCCCCCGTTTGTTTCAAAACAAGAATATATGCTTATATTTGTTAGCGATTCAGCAAAGTGAAACAAACCAAAATTCAAAAGTCGTTGGGAAACTTCTTTGTTCCACTTCTGAGAGTAATTTTTATAGCCTGACTGAAGTATGGAAGTAGTAAATCATTCGCTTTGGCTAATGTTGAGCTATCAATCTGTTGGCTTCTTCTTTTACATGCTTTTCCTTTATTTTCAGGAGAAAAATGTAACAAAGTTGCTTTTCGGGCTGTTTATGCTTGCACTCGGATTGACAGGATTTCTGGTCCATATACACCTTTATGAACATACTCCTACCTTATTCATTTTATTTCCGCTGGCTTTTGTGATTGGCTTAACGCTCATCCCATTTTTTTACCTGCATCACAAATCGCTTCTTATTCAGGATTTTAAGCTTCAAAGTATTGATTTTAAGCATTTTGTGCCTGCAATCGTGATGTTTATTCTGCTCACACCGTTTTGGGTTTTGATCACAACAAATCATGTGGAATATCTGGATTCCGTTTATGGTTTATTTTTATTGAAAAACTTCCCGGGAAGGCAAACCTGGCTGATCGAGATTCTCATCAAATCGTTGGTAGGAATGCAACTGTTTGTCTATCTGATTTATACATTGAAACAATACAAGAGCTTTTACAAACAGATTCCACAGAATGTATGTGCCGACACCAAAATATATCTGAATGGCATCCAGATATTTGCATTAAGTTTTTTAATCTTAATGGTTTTGTTATTGAGTCATAATTTTATACACGAATCAGGTCAAAATCTAAGTAGTACCTTATTTGTTTCTGCTTTGCTCATACTGAATATTGGTCTGGCCTATTTTGGTGTCAGGTTCGAAGATAATTTCCTGCACAATTTCCAGCAGTTTCAAAATACTGAAAATCAGCCAAAACGAACTGAAAAAGTAATTGAGAATCAAAAACCAGAAGAACAAATAATGCACCAGGAGGAAGGGCTCCAAAACGAAAAATATAAAGCTTCATGCCTGTGCGAAACCCTGAAAGAAGAATTACTGGCCGCCCTGCTGATGCTGATGAAGGAAAAGGAACCTTTTACTGACGCCAAACTCAAAATTGATGAGGTGGCAGAAATGCTCAATACCAACACAAAATATTTGTCGCAACTGATTAATGAAAAATTCGGTAAAAACTTCCATGCTTTTTTAAACGACTACCGCTGTGCCAAAGTGATCAAACTATTCCACGATCCTGATTACGAAGATTATAGCATTGAGGGCATTGCTTCCACTTGCGGCTTCAACAGCAGATCAACATTTGTTGCATCATTTAAGAAATTCTCCGGAAAACTCCCCTCAGAATACCGCAACTATTTGCATGCAAAAAGCCAGAAAAGCAGGTAAACAATCATTTACCAGCTACCGCCAGCTCCTCCTCCACCAAAACTTCCTCCGCCAAAGCCGCCAAAACTACTGCCTGACGAACCTCTGCTACCACCCGAGAAACTCTGCCAGCTGCCGCCATGAGATCGTCCTGCCTGACTGGCCAGTAACAAGGCAGCCCAAAATGGTAAATTACTTTTGCTTCCGATATGGTTGGACGAGCGCCCGGCTTTTAGAATAAAAAATATGATCAAAAATACTAATATTGGTACAAACCATGCAGCATCAGGCGATTGATCATAATCATCAGCAGTAAATTCGCCAGAAGCCAAGCCAAACATCACATCCGTAGCACGCCAGATACCATCAAAATACCGGTCATCCTTAAACTCAGGTATCATCTCATTATTCACAATCCTACTGGTCAGCGCATCAGGGATTACTGACTCCAGGCCATATCCTGTGGCAATAAAAGCCTGCCCACGACTGTTTTGCGTTTTTGGCTTGATCAATATTACTGCTCCATTATTATGCTGTTGCTGACCAACGCCCCACTGCTCTCCAAGCCTGAAAGCAAAATCAGCAGGATCATATCCACCCAAATCATTCACTAATACCACAAGTATTTGTGTGGAAGTTGTATCGTTGTAGTTAACAAGTTTGTTCTCCAGGGCATATAATTCCTGTTCGGACAATGTGCCTGTGAAATCATTCACTAATCTTGGAGGCTCAGGTTTGGCTGGTATTTGAGCAAGGCCTTGTGAATTTAACAAAAGAAACTGTGAAAACAGTACAACAAAGGCTATTAGCAGGTTTTTCTTCATCTATCCAAATGAAATTTCATCACTTAATTCATTGATATCATCACGGTGGTAGGGAAAATGTTTCTTGAGTTTTAGTCCGGTCCGTGCAATGCCATTTTCCAGCCCGGCAACAAAGTCGCCCAGCTTAAAATGCTCAGCCATCAGATCCTTTATTTCTTCCCAAAAGCTCTCCTCCACCTCCTTATTAATACCATTATCCCCGATAATGGCAAATTTGTGATCTTTAACTGCCAGATAAAACAAAACCCCATTATGCTGTTCGGTCCGGTTTATCTTGAGATAGTCAAATAAATAAGCAGCCCTGTCGAGCACTTCGCCTTTGCAGTGATTTTCGATGTGCACCCTTATCTCTCCCGAAGTGTCCAACTCCGCCTTTAAGATGGCAGATCGAATCCGATCTTTGTCTTCCTGCGTGAAAAAATTCTGTGCATTTGGCATGATAAAAAAAATTAAAACTCCACTTTTGGAACTGTATCGGCACCTTGTGCAGCTTCGAAATAGGGTTTTTCTTCAAAACCAAACATTCCTGCCAACATAGTTTGAGGAAAAGATTTTATGTAGGTGTTGTAGGTTCTTGTGGTTTCATTAAACTTCATCCGCTCAACGGTAATACGGTTTTCTGTTCCTTCGAGCTGCGACTGCAACTCCAGAAAATTTTGATTCGATTTAAGTTCAGGATACCTTTCTACCACTACCATCAAACGTGAGAGTGCTCCCGATAATCCTTCCTGTGCTTTTTGAAAAGCCTGCAAATTGGCTTCGGTGAGGTTATCTGCATTAAAATTAACTGAAGTCGCCTTGGCACGTGCCTCCACAACACCTGTTAAAACTTCCTGTTCCTGGGCTGCAAATCCTTTTACAGTATTCACCAGATTAGGAATCAGATCGGCACGGCGCTGATATACATTTTCTACCTGTGCCCATTGTGCATCAACTTGTTCGCTATTCATCACCATGGTATTGTAAGTGCTTTTAAAAAAGCTGTAAAATACCAATACCACAACAAGGATAATGGCGATAATAATAAGTGTCCTTTTCATAGGTTGTAATTGTTTTGGAATTCACAAAGGTCGTAAAAATGTTGAGAATATGAACATTTTCTCTGCAAAAATAAATTATTCTTACATCTGCTGCCGTATAAAAATCTATAAGAACGTACTTTCAAAGCCATTAATAAACCAAGGAATGCTTTAGTATTTTTGTAATTTTGCAGACAGAAACATTCTAAATAACAAAAATTCGTATCAAATGAAATATGATGTGATCGTTATAGGCAGTGGCCCCGGAGGATATGTTGCTGCCATAAGAGCTTCTCAGTTAGGGAAAAAAGTAGCCGTAGTCGAAAAAGATGAAATCGGCGGTATCTGTCTCAACTGGGGTTGTATCCCTACCAAAGCCCTGCTCAAAAGTGCTCAGGTTTTCAATTATATGAAACATGCTGCGGATTATGGTATTTCGCTTGAAAGCGAACCAAAACCCGACTTCGATAGCATTGTAAAACGAAGCCGTGGTGTAGCTGAAGGCATGAGCAAAGGCGTGCAGTTTCTGTTCAAAAAGAACAAAATTGAACAACTCAAAGGATTTGGCAAATTGGTCAAGGGCAAAAAAGTTAGCGTAACTGACAACGATAACAAGGAAACCGTTTATGAAGCCGATCATATCATCATAGCCACCGGTGCCCGTTCGCGCGAATTACCAAATTTACCCATCGATGGCCAAAAAATCATCGGTTATCGGCAGGCTATGGTTCTGCCAAAACTACCAAAATCAATGGTTGTAGTTGGCTCCGGAGCAATTGGATCAGAGTTTGCCTTCTTCTACAACAGCATGGGGGTTGAGGTTACCCTTGTTGAATTTATGCCTAATATCTTACCTATTGAAGATGAGGAAGTTTCGAAACAACTGGAACGCTCATTCAAAAAAGCAAAGATGAAGGTGATGACGAATTCGTCGGTCGAAAAAGTTGACACTTCAGGCAAGATTTGTAAGGTTACCATTAAAACCAAAAAGGGTGTAGAAACAGTAGATGCTGAGATTGTACTTTCTGCAGTTGGTATCGCAACAAACCTTGAAGGTATTGGACTTGAAGATGTTGGCATAAAAACCGAAAAAGGCAAAGTGTTGGTTGATGAATACTATCGAACCAATGTAGAAGGTGTTTATGCCATTGGTGATATTGTTCACGGCCCGGCCTTGGCTCATACCGCCTCTCACGAAGGCATCACCTGTGTGGAAGCCATCGCAGGACTCGATCCCGAACCTGTTGACTACAGTAATATCCCCTCCTGCACCTACACTAATCCCGAAGTTGCTTCTGTTGGCATGACTGAAAAACAAGCCAAAGAAGCCGGGTATGAGATCAAAGTGGGTAAATTTCCATTTTCGGCTTCAGGCAAAGCCAGTGCAGCTGGAAACAAAGATGGTTTTGTGAAAGTAATTTTCGATGCCAAATATGGCGAATGGCTTGGATGTCACATGATTGGCGATAATGTAACCGAAATGATTGCAGAAGCCGTTGCAGCCCGCAAACTGGAAACAACAGGCCACGAAATTATTAAAACTGTTCATCCGCATCCAACCATGTCGGAAGCCATCATGGAGGCTGCTGCTGATGCTTATGGAGAAGTGATCCATTTATAATGGGTTTTTAGGTTTACGAATGGATGGGTTGAAGGGTTTGTAAATCTGTATTTTGTATGTTTAATTTTTTTGAAATTTTTTCAAAAGCCATCAAGGCATGTATCAGGTGTTGAACTAAAAGTTTTCCGGACAATCGTTTGTCTTCACTTAATAAGGTTTAAACATTTAATGCCTATACACTATGGCTAAGCATAAAGAGCATGAAATATGGCAGTTGCCTTTGGATTTTGTGGTTGACACCTACAACATCACAACAATTTTTTCTGATGAAGGAAAATATGGCCTGATAAGTCAATTGTGCTGTTCAGCTTGTTCAATTCCTTCGCATAATGCGGAAGGATCTGCAAGAAACAGTGATCAACAGTATCTCAACAGTGCCTTTGGCTCACTTTCAACACTTGAAACTCATCATAATTGCCAAACGATTAAATTATTCGAAAACAAATCAAACAGAAGAATCCTGGTCTGTGATAAGAATTAACTCATAACATTGATAAAATAATTTAAAACACTCCATTAAACCCGTAAACCCATAAAAGCCAAACTATGGAAATAATTACCACCAAAATCCCCGACCTTCTCATCGTGAAACCCGTTGTTTTCGAAGATCAACGGGGCTATTTTTTTGAGTCTTATAACAAAGAAAAGTTTCTTAAACAGGGCATCGACCAGAATTTTGTTCAGGACAACGAATCAAAATCGATGAAAGGTGTTTTGCGGGGATTGCATTTTCAGGCTCCGCCTTTTGCGCAGGGAAAACTGGTAAGGGTGATGAAAGGTGCTGTGTTGGATGTGGCTGTTGACATCCGAAAAAGCTCCCCTACTTATGGTCAGTGGGCTTCCATTGAGCTCACCGAATCAAACAAATGGATGTACTGGGTTCCGCCGGGTTTTGCACATGGATTTGTTACGCTTGAAGATCATACTGTTTTCTTTTATAAGTGCACCAATGTTTACAACAAAGATTCCGAAGGTAGCATCCGATGGAACGATCCTTTCCTGAATATAGATTGGGGAATCAACAATCCAATTTTGTCAGAAAAAGACATGCAAAGCCCATTATTCAATGATTTTGACAGTCCTTTCAATTAAAAGATCCAACAGGAAATGAACTGTAGTTCCAGGTGGGTGTTTATATTCAGACAAAACCCTGCATTATGTTACGCAATCTCATTTTAGCTCTCCTTTTTGTTTTACTTGCCGGCACATCAGGATGGCTTTTCTTTTACCTGGCTGCACCTCCAATAAGTCAATCCAGCCATAGCAGCCGCGAAAGCGATCAAAACTATCGTATCGTCAGCTTCGACCTGCCTGATGAGGTTTATTTTGCTGGTGAACGTATTCCTGTAGAGCTTTTTATGACCCGCGAGAGTCTCGAACGCGAATTGATCGTAAACACCTATTGGCACAGCTCAACACTTTTGCTCTTAAAACGCGCCAATCGCTGGTTTCCGGTGATCGAACCTATTTTGGCACAATATGGCATTCCGGATGATTTTAAGTATTTAAGTGTAATCGAAAGTGGTCTCACAAATGCGCAGTCACCTGCAGGTGCTGTTGGCTTTTGGCAGTTTTTGAAAGGCACGGCCAAAGATTATAACCTGGAAATATCCAATGATGTTGACATGCGATTTCATGTTGAGTTTTCAACAGCTGCGGCCTGTCGTTATCTGCTCAAAGCTTACGAAAAATATAACAGCTGGTCGTTGGTTGCTGCTTCTTATAACGCCGGAAATCGAAGGATTGATGGTTTTTTAAGTGATCAGAAAGCCGAATCGTATTTTGATCTGCTCA
Source organism: Bacteroidales bacterium (assembly GCA_028704385.1). GTDB lineage: Bacteria > Bacteroidota > Bacteroidia > Bacteroidales > F082 > UBA5536. The sequence continues at coordinate 133,528 of JAQVLA010000003.1, forward strand.
TGGCCGAAGAAACCGAACGTTACCTTTTTAGGATGATTGCAATGAAAATGATTGTTGAAGAACCAGAGAAATATGGCTTCTTTCCTGAAATCGAAAAACTCTATCCACCACTTAATTATGAGTTGGTTACCATCGATAAGTCCATTGATAGTTGGGTGGATTATTCAGGCGAACACAACATCAGTTACAAGCTGTTGAAATATTTCAATCCCTGGCTCAGGAGTAATCAGCTTCGGGTGAAAAAAGGCCAGATTTACACCATAAAAATGCCAAAGCATCCATTTAACATCACACATCAAGAACTTGAACAACGCTACCTTAGACAATAATTCTTTACTTTGCACTGCTTTTTGAAACAAACACATGAAGGACAGCTTTTCGGAGGATAAATACCTGGAGATTTACGGTGCAAGGGTTCATAACCTCAAAAATATTGACTTAAAGATTCCCCGTAATGAGTTAGTTGTGATCACCGGTTTGAGTGGTAGCGGGAAATCTTCTTTGGCTTTCGACACCATTTATGCTGAAGGGCAGCGTCGGTATATGGAAAGTTTTTCGGCTTATGCACGTCAGTTTATCGGCCATATGGAACGTCCTGACGTGGACAAAATAAAAGGCCTTAGCCCGGTGATTTCTATCGAACAAAAATCAGTAAACCGCAACCCGCGTTCCACTGTTGGAACCATCACTGAAATATATGATTTCTTCAGGCTTTTGTTTGCCCGTGCCTCTGATGCCTACTCCTATAATACCGGCGAAAAGATGGTTCGTTATTCCGAAGAGCAGATCAGCAAACTGATTCAGGAGCAATACTGCGGAAAAAAAATCAATCTCCTGGCTCCTGTCGTCAGAGCACGTAAAGGACATTATCGCGAACTGCTCGAACAAATAAGACAATCAGGTTATCTGCGCGTAAGAATTGACGGAATGATCCGTGAAATCAGCTTTGGAATGCAGCTCGACCGCTATAAAACGCATGACATTGAAGTCGTTATCGATAGAATTGAAGTTAGCGAAAAAAGTGCTACGCGACTTTCGCAAAGCATTCAAACTGCCCTCAAACAAGGCAAAGGTTTGCTACAGGTGATGGATCAGGAAAGTAATGAATTGCGGTATTTCAGTCGTTTGTTGATGTGCCCGACTACCGGACTTTCCTATGACGAACCAGAGCCCAACACCTTTTCATTCAACTCGCCTTATGGAGCCTGTCCGAAATGTAACGGACTTGGTGAAATTGCCGAAGTAGATCTAAAAAAAATCATCCCCGACACTTCCAAAAGCATTCGCAAAGGAGGGCTGGCTCCTATTGGCGAATATAAAAACAACTGGATCTTCAACCAGCTCGAAGCCATTGGAATTAAGTATGGCTTCGACCTGAACACCCCACTTGCCAAAATACCGGAAGAAGCCATTGATGTGATCCTTTATGGTGCCAACCAAAGCTTTGATGTAAAAAAAGAATACCTGGGTGTGATGACTACCTACACCCTTAATTTTGAAGGTATTATAAATTTCATCGATGCACAAAACAACGAAAATGCCTCACCCGCCATACGCAGATGGGCAGGTAGCTTTATGAATCATGTGGCCTGTCCGCAATGCGAAGGTACGCGCTTGAAAAAAGAGGCACGCTACTTTAAAATAGATGAAAAGAACATCGCAGAGGTAGCCGTGATGGACATACGAGAACTGGCCAATTGGGTAAAAAACCTGCCAGAAAAATTGAGCGAAAAGCAACTTTTGATCGGCAAAGAAGTGCTCAGGGAAATTGAAAAACGCATCCATTTTCTTTTGGATGTGGGCATCGACTACCTGAATCTTAACCGCCCTGCCAACACCCTTTCGGGTGGCGAATCGCAGCGTATCAGGCTGGCAACCCAAATAGGCTCACAACTTACAGGCGTACTCTATATTTTGGACGAACCCAGCATCGGACTCCATCAACGCGACAACCACCGACTGATCGAATCGCTCAAACAATTACGCGATATTGGCAATTCGGTGCTTGTGGTGGAGCACGACAAAGATACCATCTTAGCTGCTGATCATGTGGTGGATATTGGGCCGGGGGCCGGAGTACATGGCGGAAAAATTGTTGGACAGGGCAAACCCGGAGAATTGATGGATTGCAGCAGCATCACCTGCCAGTATCTGAGTGGAAAAAAACGTATTGAAATACCCCAAAAAAGAAGAGAAGGGCATAAAAACAAGTTCCTTCTACTTAAAGGAGCAACAGGCCTCAACCTTAAAAATGTTGATTTAAAACTCCCGCTCGGAAAAATGATTTGCGTTACAGGGGTATCCGGAAGCGGGAAATCAAGCCTGATCAATGAGACACTCTATCCCATATTAAGTAAGCATTTCTACAGAGCTGTAAAAACACCACTGCCTTATACTTCTATTTCGGGTTTGGAACATATTGATAAGGTGATCGAGATTGACCAGTCGCCCATTGGCCGCACGCCACGAAGCAATCCGGCCACCTACACCAAGGTTTTTGACGACATCCGTAAGCTATATGGTGAGCTTCCTGAATCAAAAATTCGCGGATACAAGCCAGGCCGGTTCTCGTTTAATGTAAAAGGCGGACGATGTGAAGACTGCAAAGGTGCCGGTCTTCGTATCATCGAAATGAACTTTCTGCCAGATGTTTCCGTTCCCTGCGATACCTGTCAGGGCAAACGCTACAACCGCGAAACCCTTGAGGTACGCTACCGTGGAAAATCGATCAATGATGTGCTGAACATGACCATTGATCAGGCAGTTGAGTTTTTTGAAAACCTGCCTTCGCTGGTGCACAAAATCAAAACACTTAAAGAGGTGGGATTGGGTTATCTGAATCTGGGGCAGGCTTCCACCACGATTTCCGGAGGTGAAGCCCAACGCGTGAAACTTGCTTCAGAACTTTCTAAAAAAGATACCGGCAAAACATTGTATATCCTGGACGAACCCACCACAGGCCTGCATTTTGAAGATGTAAAAGTGCTACTTGAAGTTTTGAATAAACTGGTTGATAAAGGCAATACCGTGCTGATAATAGAGCACAATATGGAAGTGATCAAAGTAGCAGACCATATCATTGATATGGGCCCTGAAGGCGGTGTGCCAGGCGGAAGAATTATCTGCGAAGGTACCCCCGAAGAGATCATCCAAAACAAGGAAAGTCATACTGCACAATATCTCAAGCTGGAATTACAATAATTACTTAGGTCATTACCCAAAATAAAAAACTTTTTTGGCAGAAGATATGGAAATGTTTTCCTAACTTCGTGCAGAAGCTTTAAACACCTTGTTTTAAGTATTTGCAAACAAACACAATGTTAACCACATTTCGAAACAATTTGAATTTCTGCTATTTTCTGCTTATACTGATAAGCTTTTTCAGTGTGGTTATTGTTAGTGCCCAACCAAATTATCGCTTTGAACACCTCTCAAAAAATGAAGGACTAAGTCAGGGGACTATTAATGCCATCTTCGAAGACATGGATGGCTTGATGTGGTTCGGCACAAAAGACGGGCTAAATCGTTACGATGGCCATGAGATCAAGGTTTTCAGACGTAATTTTAATGATAGCCTGAGTTTACCTAACAACCATATCCTCTCAATAAATCAGGATAAAACCGGTCGTTTATGGATTGGTACATTCGGAAACAACTTGTCCTACTTCGACCCCATCACCGAAATGTTTTATAATTGGAAAAATTTTGTATCGGAAGAGGATGATATTAATATTGGAGATAAAATATTTTGCATCGAAATAAATCATCAAAATAATAAGTTACTGGCCGGCAGCGACAAAGGCATTCTAATTGTTGACCTAAAAAGCAAAGAAATGCGCTTTTTGGATATGCAGAATTTCATGGTTGATTCAATTCATGTTGGAAATATCTACAGTTTGCTTTCGGAAGGAGAAGACTTTTGGATTGGAACAGACTATGGCGGATTAATACATTTCAACACCAAAACAAATACCTTCACACCTATTGGTTACGATCACATGAGGTCAAATCTTACAGCTACAACAAACAAAGGAACTATTCTTTACATTTTAAAAGATAACTCGTCAAACATCTGGGTTGCAACTTTTGGTGATTATGTACTTAGACTGGATCGTGAGAAAAATCTTTTATCAAAAATTGATTTCGAACAACATGGACCCGTTTTTCACGAACTGGCATTCACCCGGCAGATCGCTCTGGTTGGCGACACAGCTATTTGGGCTACTAACGAATATGGATTTCAGGTTTTCGACCTTCAACGCCAAATAGTTTATAATACCCGTTATAGTCCTGATAACCCTTTTGGAGTAAGTTCCTCTGGATTAAAAACAGTCTTTGCAGATTCGAACGGTGGTGTTTGGATTGGTGGTAATGGTTATGGCTTGAATTATTATTTCCCCGTAAGCAAAGGTTTTAAGCATTTAATGTATCAGCCCGGACAACCCAAAGGACTTGATTTTAGAAGTATTCGTACAATTTTTGTTGATAAGAATCAAAATTTATTTGTGGGTGGATATGGCGGAATGAATGCCTTTGACAAAGCAGGCAATGCGATCTGGAAAAATCCCGCACTCAATGTTGCCTATATCACACTTCCTGATACTAAAAACAAAAACCTGCTTTGGGTGGGCCGCGAAAATGGCGGACTAAATTTGGTTAACAAAAAAAATGGAGAGATCGTACAGTACCTTAGCAATGTTCAACCGAATGAGAAAAACAGATTATTGGGAAATTTTGTTATGAGCCTGCTTTTCAAAAGTGAGGATGAACTCTGGATCGGAACCGAATCCGGCTTGAACCTTCTTAACACAAAAACCAACACAACCGTTCATTTCCGGCACGATCCGAATAACAAAACTTCGATCCCCGAAGGTAGAATAAGTTGCATATTTCGGGATTCGAAAGGCCGCACCTGGCTGGCAAGTATTGGTGGAGGAGTGGCTTATATGAAAGATGATGATATGACGTTCCGATCATTTAAAAACAACCAAAGAGATCCATTGAGCATCAGCTCTAACAATGTTTTTTATGTTGCCGAAAGCAGGTCTGGTGAAATTTATATTGGAACCGAAAGCGGCCTGAACCGATTTGACAAGACCACCCAGACTTTCACTACTTATACCACTTCCGATGGACTTGTAAATGATGTGGTGTATCGCATCGAAAGTGATGCTAAAGGCCGCTTATGGATAAGCACCAACGAAGGCTTAAGCTGTTTTGATCCAGAAAACAAATCTTTCCGCAATTACACGCGTGAAGACGGGCTGCAAGCCAATGAATTCAACAATGGAGCTTCCTTTGTTGACCAGTATGGAACGATGTATTTTGGCGGGGTAAATGGCGTATCAATTTTTGATCCCTTATCACTACAAGACAATACCACACCTCCTGAAGTGATTTTTACCAATCTGACAGTAGGAAACAATAGACTTATCATCGACCCGCCCATAACACAGGCCAAACAAGTAAATCTGGAATATGATAATCAGTCGTTTAGACTGGAATTTGCAGCGCTAAACTTCTACAAGGCCAAAAAAAATCAATATGCCTACCGCATCAGGGAATTGCAGAATGAATGGCAAATGCTGGGTAACACAAACAGCATCGAAATTGTCCGGCTCGGGCATGGCACCTTTACTATTGAGGTAATTGCTTCGAATAACGATAATCACTGGAATTTTAATCCAGCACAGCTAACGATTTACATAGCTCCTCCATTTTGGCTAACTACATGGTTCAAGATCAGCACCTTAATAGCTTTAATTTTGTTTTTGATTTTACTTTACAGGTTGAGGCTGAGCAATTTGGAGCATAAAAAATTAGCTTTGGAAAAACAGGTTAGTACCCGAACCCGCGAATTGCTGGAAGCTAACTCAAATCTAAAATCGGAGATCGAAATCAGACTGCAAACAGAAGAAGAACTCAAAATCGCCAATAACACAAAAGACCGGTTTTTCTCAATCATAGCGCACGATCTTAAAAATCCCCTGGCGGCTCTTTTGGGTTTGACAGAAATTATGAGAAATGAGTTTGACCTTCTGAGTGAAAAGGAGAAAAAAGATATCGCCACGATGATGTTCAACAGTGCTAATGATAATTACAAATTACTCGAAACACTTTTCAGTTGGGCGCGGTCGCAGCAAAAACAACTTAAGTTAGATATCCACGAACAGGATTTGTATGAGATCGTTAGTGAAAATATTGGCTTTTTGACCGAACAGGCCAAATCAAAAAAAATTCAATTACTTACTGATATTCCTGAGAATACCTGTGTGTTTGTTGATTATCAAACCATTTCAACAGTAGTGCGAAACCTGATTTCTAATGCAATTAAATTCACACACATTGGAGGGCTTGTTCAGATAAGCAGCCAAAAAGCTGGCAATCATATCATTTTAAATGTAACTGACAATGGGATAGGCATGCAGCCCGAAGACCTTGATAAACTTTTCAGGATAGATGCACAATTCAAGCAAGACGGCACTTTAAACGAAAAAGGTACCGGACTGGGTTTGGTGTTGTGTAAAGAATTTATGCAGGCCAATAAAGGAAGTATTTCAGCAAAAAGTGAAAAAGACAAGGGCAGTACATTTTCAATCAGCCTGCCCGCCTGTAATGCTTGATTATCGCAGTTTAACAGCGGTTCCTGTTGCCGGATGGTAAGTCTCTTCCCAATGATTCATTATATAAATTCGATGCAGTCTGATCCCATAGAGCTGCGAGACATCCCATAATGTTTCACCACTTTGAAGTTCATGGTAATGATGTGTTTTCGACTTACGCTTTTTCTTTTGAACATAAACAATCTGACCAGCTTTTAGAACCGCTCCTTTTGGCAGATCGTTATACTTATAAAACTGCCAACTGTACATATGAAGTTCATTCGCCAGCGCAACTATTTGATCACCTTCTTTAGCAAAAATCAACCGCACACCATTATTTTCATGAATAAAACGCCCCTGCTCTGATTGATTTACCACAGCAAATTCGGCAGTTTTAGGCGGGATGTCAGTTACTTTTATCTTTGGCTCTTCAGCTTTCTGTTTTTTTGATGCTTTTCCTGTCAATGCCTCCTTGTCGTATGCCGCTAGATCATAACGCTCGATGATGCGGATCAGCAATTCGGGATAGCGCGGATTAGTGGCATAACCAGCCTTACTCAATCCCTTGGCCCAGCCTTTGTAGTCGGTAATCCTGAGCTTAAACAAATCAGCATACCGGCTTCTCTGCGTTAAAAAAAGCGAATGATCGTGATAGGATTCTTCTGCTTTTCGATAGGAACGAAAACACTCATTTTTTTCATCATCGTCCATATAGTACTTTTTACCGGTCCAGCCTGTATGGCATTTTATCCCGAAATGATTGTTGGCTTTTCGCGCCAGATTACTGTTGCCGCTTCCGGATTCCAAAATCCCCTGAGCCAGGGTGATGGATGCAGGAATCTTGTACTCACGCATTTTTTCGATGGCAATAGTTTTGTAGGTTTTGATGTATTCTTCGGTGCTGATCTTCTGCTGCGCCAAAAGCGAATGGCCCGCAAATATCATCAGCAAAAACAATCCAAATCCATAAAAAAATGAAAAATACTTCAATGCCTTCGTTTTATGCAAAAATAAACTTCCCGGAAATTTGACCAACGGCTACAAAACGTAGTTTTTCACAAAAGATTGTTACTAACATCGGTCTAAAACTTACATTTGCACCTTACCGAAATAATATTTATGGCTACAGCTGAAACATTATTTGAATATTTCCCAAAACTTTCTTCACGACAACGCGAACAGTATGAGGCACTTTTGCCTCTATATACAGCCTGGAATGTCCAAATCAATGTGATCTCACGCAAAGATATGGATCATTTTTATGAACGTCATGTACTGCACAGCCTGACCATTGCACACTTTATTTCTTTCAAGCCCGGAACACAGGTTTTGGATGTAGGTACAGGGGGAGGCTTCCCTGGAATCCCATTGGCTATTCGTTTTCCACAGGTTCAGTTTTTGCTGATTGACAGCATCGGTAAAAAAACGAAAGTAGTTGAAGCAATAATACAAGATCTTGACTTAAAAAATGTTGAAGTAAAACAGATCAGGGCCGAACAGCTCAGTCAAAGCTTTGATTTTATCGTCAGTCGTGCTGTTACAAGGTTGGAAACTTTTGTGCAATGGACACGCAACAAAATCCATAAAAAGCAGATCAACAGCCTTCGCAACGGCATCCTTTACCTGAAAGGTGGTGAACTGGAAGAAGAACTTGAAGCAATCAGTAAATACTATAAACACCGTGTTTTTCCTTTAGCACCAGATTTTAAAGGTGAATTTTTTGAAACAAAAAAAATGCTGCATCTGGTTCCGATCAGGTGATTTGTATAGAATTGATTTTTCTTTAATTTAGCCAATCTTAATTAAAATCACATATTATGACAGAAACATTAACCCAATCGTTAAGAGAAAACAAAGCCGCACGCTGGGGAGCACTGGCCGTGGTGTCGTTTACCATGTTAACCGGCTATTACATCAACTATGTTATCTCACCACTTAAGCCCTTGCTTGAGCTACACCTCGAATGGACAAGCCGCGATTTTGGCATCTGGAACTCAGCTTATGGCTGGTTTAATGTTTTCTTCCTGATGCTAATTTTTGGCGGACTCATACTCGACAAAATGGGGGTCCGTTTTACGGGCCTGGGTGCCAGCCTTACCATGATAATAGGAACAGCACTTCAATATGCTGCCATCGAAAATCTGATCCCTTCCGATGCCTATATTTTTGGCCTGAAAGCCCAGATAGCGATAGGCGCTCTTGGTTTCGGTATTTTTGGTGTTGGTGTCGAAGTGGCAGGGATTACCGTTTCAAAAGTAATAGTTAAATGGTTTAAAGGAAAAGAGCTGGCACTGGCAATGGGCCTCGAGATGGCCACTGCGCGTATGGGTACAGCTTTGGCACTTTCCTTACCAATCCCAATGGCTACTGCCTGGTTTGGGACAGATGAAATGCCTGCTATCTCCGCACCTGTGATGCTGGGTTTAGGGCTATTAGTCGCTGGTTTTATTGCTTTTATATGGTACACCTTTATGGATCGCAAACTCGAAAAATCAGAAGACATTAAAGACGCAACTGATCCTGAAGAAGAATTTAAAGTAAAAGATATCCTTTTTATTATCAAGAACAAAGGATTCTGGTTGATCGCTCTGCTTTGTGTTTTGTTTTATTCGGGTGTTTTTCCATTCCTTTATTATGCGACTGACCTGATGATAAACAAATACGGTGTTGATCCGGCTTTTGCAGGAGCCATTCCCAGTTTGCTTCCTTTTGGAACAATTCTATTAACTCCGATTTTTGGTAACCTGTATGATCGTAAAGGTCGTGGTGCTTCTATCATGCTTTTGGGATCAATCTTTCTGTTGGTTGTGCACACATTTTTTGCCGTTCCAGGTTTCAATCATTACTTTGTAGCCATTGCACTTATCCTTTTCTTAGGTGTGACTTTCTCTTTGGTTCCTTCTGCCATGTGGCCTTCTGTGCCAAAAATAATCCCCGAAAAACAATTAGGAACCGCTTATGCACTCATTTTCTGGGTGCAAAACTGGGGCTTGATGGGTATGCCATTGCTCATCGGCTGGATATTGGATAAATACAGTATTATTGGCACTAACGCTGCCGGAAAACCAGTGTATGACTATACAATCCCAATGATTGTTTTTGCAGCAACGGGTTTATTGGCAATTTTTGTGGCACTCTTGCTTAAAGCCGAAGACAAACGCAAAGGTTACGGACTCGAGCTACCCAACATTGCTGAAAAAGCAGAGGCAGTAATCGATCATGAAAAAAGTAATTAATCTGTAGGTTGAAGTTGAACCGCCTCAGTATGGGGCGGTTTTTTTGTTTTATAAATTGTGATTTTTTTATCAACGTATAAGGTATCCAGGCCTAAACCATTTACTGTACTTAAGGTGATTAAATAATCAGCACCTTTTTCAATAAGCTGAGTGATCTTTTTGTTTACATCATCTGCCTGCCCACCAACAGTCCAGCCTTTGCGCTTAATGAAGTAAAGACTTCCATTTCGGGTCATATCAGGATACACTACAACTTTTGCATCTTGTGAAATCCCCAAACTATCCATTACTAAATCATAACCCTTTAGAATAAAGCCTACTTCCGAAAATTTGTCCTTCGAGTTATCATATCTGTTTTTTACCTGTTCAGTAGTATCAAATAAGGCCAACAAACAAAAAATACTTAAAAACACTTTGAAATATAGGGAGTCGAAAAATCTTCTGAACTTTCGGTAAAGGCTTATAAACAACAACAGAGCTGTGAAAACCACAGGGATAAATAAAACAAGAAAATAATAGTCGTGATCGTGAAACTGAGCAAAAAATAATAAAATATAAAAAACTGAACCCAATAATAAAAGACTTGCAACGATCATTAATACAAAATCCTTACGCTTCAAAAATAATAAGCCTGTCAGTAAAAGGCCAAATAAATAATACGAATTAAAATAAAAATACTCTGTGTGCCATCTACTAACGGCATCAAACACTGCACTCAATTCAGTCGAACTTAAATTCCATACTGGCCGGATAGTGGTTAGAAAATAAAAATCATTATTTGTGCTGTTATACATTTTCACGAACACAAACCACCAAAAAGCTACCAGTAATAAACTGACTGCAAAAAACAGCCCCACAGAAACATAGTTTAATGTGCTGTTAGGCTTATTTCTGTTATACAATACGAATATAAAACAGGATAATACAGCAGCAACGGGATTGATCAAATAAGTTATTTTGATCAAAGACGACAAGGTAAAAAACAAAAATGCCAGTGGCAATTTGACTGAATTTCGCTTTGAACGGATACCTTCAAGGAAAAACCACCAGCCGATTATGGCAAAACTCAATGCTGTCGGATCGGGTAAGTAGTTATTAGAATAGTACATTAGCACGGTCGAACTTATCAAAGTGAAGGTAAAAAATAAGGTATAAAAGCAATCCCCAACGATACTCCCGATGATTTTGAATAACGCATAAAAACCGGCAACACTAATCGAAAGATTCAGAATTCTTAACACAAAGTCCTGCTCACCAATCAGTTTGTAAATAAAAGAAACAAGAAAATATAAGAGCGGAAATTCATTCGCTGCATTTCCGTTAACACTACTGAGGTTATAAACCTGCGGATTAAAAAACCCATTCCCAAACCTAAAATAATTGGATGCAAACGAAAGGCTGTCGGTTTGTCGAATAAAATGAATCCCCTGAGGATGCAGTAAACTTGTCAGAAATTGCTCTATCACAACCAAATAAACAGCTAAAATCGCCCAAAAAACCAGGGAACTATACTTGGTGTTACATGCTGCCTTCTTAAACATAACGAACAATATTTCCAGCAAAGCTAAAATATAATCCTTGTCAATGTTTGAAAATCAAATTTAACCTGACTTATAAACCTTACAAACCTCAGCTACTTACAATATCGCTTAATAACCGCATAAGCCTCCTCCAACCCCAGCTCGCCAGCTTTGCTCAAATCGTTGCAGGCAAGCTCCTGTTCGCCTAGATAGAGTAATGTAAGCGCACGGTTATAGTATGCTTCGGCCAGGTTGGGTTCGTAGCGGATTGCTTCGCTGTAGGCATCAATAGCCGGATGGAAGTCACGGTTTTGCATGTGAATATTACCCATATTGTACCAGCCAAAAGCAAAATCAGGATAATTGAGAAGGATTTGCTGCATCAGCATACGCGATTCAGAATAATCGGGCACTTCAACTTTAGTTTCGCTGGTCGGAAGATGCTTTTGCCGGGTAATCATAAGGGCTTGGTCAAATTGCTCTTCTGCCAGTACCAGTTCGGCTTTTTCAATCATCACATTCACCAGGTTAGTGAGGGCATACAATTCCCAGTCTTTCTGTCCGCTGAGATGTGTGTATGCGTTTATTGCCTTGTTGTAATTCCCCTGATGCTGATAGCGGATACCCAACAAAAAATCATTTGGCAGGTTATACTTTCCTTCGATAAGTGAATCGCCAATCACTTTTAGAAACACATGCTCATCTTCAGCAAAAGCAAGTCGAAACCCTGCATGAATAGCGGTATTAAGCTGGCTAAGTCCAAGATCAATATAAGTTCCATAGGTTTTTTTCTTCCCGGGAGGAAACTCTTCCACCGGAACAATACTAAGCAAACCAAAGGGGACAATATCAATCTGCCTGAACTGCACCCTGCTTTGCTGAGCTTCGCCACTTACAAAATCAGATTCAAGGGCAAAAATCTGATCAAAATAAGTAGAATCGGCATAACGTGCATACAATGAATCGGGATTGCCACCTTCATTGTTAAGCGCTTTTATAATTGACATAGCTTGTTCATAGTCTGCTCTGCTTCCCTTTCGATCGCCCGACTTTTCACGTGCCACCGAACGATTTATCCAGGCACCGGCAAAGTCGGGAAACAAATCTATTGCACGTGAAAAATCAACAGCAGCATCTTCAAATTCATCAAGCTGAAAATGCGTGACCCCTTTATTAAACCAGGCATACACATTTTTCGGATTTATCTTTGTAACCACTTCATAAAGCGGTAATGCTTTTTCGTAATCCTTCTGTAAACTATGTATTAGTGCTCTGTTGTAATAGGTCAGGGCATTTCGGGAATCCAACCGGTTAACTGTTTCATAATCTTGCATTGCAGCTGTGGTATCACCCATATTTAAATAGGCCATGGCACGCTGAAAATAAAGCAATGGGTTTTGTTCGTCCAGACGAAGAGCCTCGTTGAAGTCTTTCAAAGCCTTATCAGGAGCTTCCAGCTCAAGCTGTATCATGCCACGCCTCATCCAGGCTTCCGTATTGAAATAATCATGATAAACGGCCTTGTCCAAATCTTCCAGTGCCTCCCCAAGCCTTTCCAGAAGTCGGTTTGCAACACCTCTGTTCAGGTATGCATTCGACATGTTTGGGTTAATGAGCAAGGCCATATCGTAGGACTTTATCGCCTCTCCGAAGTCATTCATATGCATATTGGTAGCACCAATGGCCAGGTGCAAATCGGCATCGTAAGGATCGATCTCAAGTGCCCGCGCAAAATCGGCCTTTGCATCAAAATAGTTACTTAGCCGGTCGTTGGTTATTCCCCGATAATGCCAGGCACGCACATACAAAGGATGAATTTCGAGGGTTTTAGAAAAGTCTTCAAAGGCACCCTGATAGTCACTCAGACTAAATTTTGCTACACCCCGCAAAAAATATGCTTCAAAATGATCTGATTTATAACGTAAAGCGGTATTAAAATTTTGAATTGCTTCCAAAAAACGTTCTTCCGAAAGATCGATCCGGCCTGCTAAAACAAAATGCCGGTAGTTGACCTGAGCTTTACTACTCAAACTACACAACAACGCAAATCCAATAATAAAATTAAATATTATTCTCACTTATGCATAAAAGGTTAAAGCGGTTGTTTTGTTTTTTGAAGCAATCGAATGCCATGCATTTCCATCTTTTTATCTACTGCTTTACACATATCATAAATGGTCAGCAAGGCAACATTAACCGCCGTAAGTGCTTCCATTTCAACACCTGTACGTCCCAAACATCTCACCTCCGATGCAACATAGACGCCTTGTTGATCAAGTTGTACTACAACTTTTATTTTGTCCAACAACAAGGGATGACAAAGCGGGATAAGTTGAGCTGTTTGTTTGGAGGCCTGCACTCCGGCAATTTCAGCAATGGTGAGCACATCACCTTTTTTCATCAGTTTTTCCTCAATGAGCTTTCTCGTTTTGGGTTCCAGTCGGATAAAGCCTTCGGCAGTGGCAATACGCACTGAGCTGACTTTGTCGCCAACATCAACCATACGTGCATTTCCCTGCTCATCAAGATGTGTAAGTTCTTCCATAGCTTTGTTTTGTTTTTAGATAACGATAATATCAACTATATTGTATGTTTTTCATTCTGACAGTTAATAAAATATTTTAATCGTTTAATATCCAATTATTTATATAATTATTAAATATTTCTGACTTTATCATATAGTTTAATCAGTTACCAAAATCTCGCATCATGTCCAATTAGCTTCAAGCAGTTCTGCGTGACAGTCAACGTTGAGTTTATCCAATAATTAGGGCAAAAAGCCAATTACGAAAACAATCAGATGAAAAAGTTTATGAAGATATAAAATCAGACAAAAAAATTATTTTATTACCCAAAACAATTTTTGCCTTTTAAAAGCACTACAATGAACCAGATTTCAATATTTAACTATCAAATTTACAAAATTTGTTGTGGGTATAAAAAAATCCTCAGCGGATACCACTGAGGATCTTACAATTATTTACAACTAAGTTTTAAACATCTATTCTGGCGTATTTGGCATTTGCTTCAATAAACTCTCTTCTGGGGGCAACTTCATCACCCATCAGCATCGAAAAAACATGATCTGCTTCGAGTCCGTTTTCGATAGTCACCTGTCTGAGTGTTCTTGTTTCAGGTGCCATTGTCGTACTCCAGAGTTGTTCGGCATTCATCTCGCCCAAACCTTTATAACGCTGAATATGTATTCCACGCTCACTTCCATCAGCAGACCATTCGTTTGTGATGCGTTTGCGTTCATCTTCCGACCAGGCATACAATTCCTTCGAGCCTTTTCGCAAAAGATAGAGCGGGGGTGTTGCAATATATATATATCCACTTTCGATCAGATCGTGCATATATCTGAAGAAGAATGTCAAAATTAAAGTGGCGATATGGCTCCCGTCAATATCAGCATCCGTCATGATGATGATTTTGTGATAGCGTAGCTTTTCGATATTTAGAGCTTTGCTATCCTCCTCTGTTCCAATCGTTACACCCAATGCGGTGAAGATATTCTTAATTTCATCACTTTCGAATATCTTGTGTGGCATGGCTTTTTCAACATTAAGAATTTTACCTCTGAGTGGCAAAATTGCCTGAAATCGCCTGTCGCGACCTTGTTTGGCCGTGCCACCTGCCGAATCTCCCTCAACGAGATAAATCTCAGCTTTAGCAGGGTCGCGTTCACTGCAATCGCTTAGTTTGCCCGGCAGCCCGGATCCTGATAACACGCTCTTGCGTTGTACGAGTTCGCGTGCCTTACGTGCTGCATGACGTGCAGTAGCTGCCAGGATCACTTTATTGACTATGGTTTTGGCTTCTTTCGGATTTTCCTCCAGATAATAAGCCAGGTGTTCGCTCACAATTTGATCAACCACACCCATTACCTCATTGTTTCCGAGTTTGGTTTTAGTTTGTCCCTCAAATTGTGGCTCGGGCACCTTTACCGAAATAATTGCAGTGAGTCCTTCGCGGAAGTCATCGCCGCTGATATCGAACTTTAGCTTGGCAAGCATCCCCGATTTCTCAGCATAGGATTTCAAAGTTCGCGTAAGGCCTCTTCGAAAACCGGCCAGATGGGTCCCGCCTTCATGTGTGCTGATGTTGTTTACGTATGAATGGAGATTTTCGGCAAAAGAAGTATTGTATTGCATAGCAATTTCTACCGGTACATCATTCCTTTCGCCTTCAATGGCAATAGGACTAGGGATCAGCTTATCCCTGTTTTCGTCGAGATAGGCAATAAAATCAGGCAAACCATTTTCGGAGAAGAATACTTCAGTTTTAATCTCTCCATCATAAAGCTCATCGCGCTCATCTTTTAAGGTAATGGTAATCCCACGATTAAGAAAAGCCAGCTCACGCATACGTGATGCCAGGATGTCATAATCGTAGGTTGTGGTTATGAATATGCTATCGTCCGGCTTAAAAGCAATTTTAGTGCCGTTGATTTGCGATTCTCCAACAACATGCACATCAGCTAAGGGTTTTCCGCAGGAATATTCCTGTACAAATTCTTTACCTTCGCGATAAACGGTTGCTTTGAGGTGCGTTGAGAGCGCATTTACACAGCTTACCCCCACACCGTGCAAGCCACCAGAAACTTTGTAAGAACCCTTATCAAATTTACCTCCTGCATGTAACACCGTCATTACTACTTCCAATGCCGACCGGTTTTCTTTTTCGTGCATCCCCGTTGGAATACCACGGCCATTATCCAATACACTGATTGAATTATCTTTATGAATTGTAATTTCAATGCGGTCGCAATAGCCGCCCATGGCTTCGTCAATCGAATTGTCCACTACTTCATAAACAAGGTGGTGCAATCCACGGACATTCACATCACCAATATACATAGCAGGTCTTTTTCGAACGGCTTCAAGGCCTTCGAGCACCTGTATATTTGAGGCAGTATATTGGCTATTGGCTAATTCTCTTTTTTCTTCTGCTGTCATTTTCAATCTGTTAATACTAGGTTTTATAAAACATGCAAAGGTACAATTTTTAGGCTTATCAAAAAATAAGCAATTCGCTCAAATCCAGCTAAGTTATTAACAATTCTGAGGATTTTTTTTAGCGCTCAAAGAGACAATCTAAAAAAGCTCCCATTCTAATATTTGACCAATCTATAATCGCACTTTGATGCCAGCGCTTAACTCGAATCCATATGCCGGATAATTTTCGAAAAGCATATATTTTTTATTGAGCAGGTTATCAAACCTTGCATAAGCGGTTAGTGCCGACGAAAACCGGTAATCGGCTCCCAGATAAATATCGGCAAAGCCATCAAGTGTGGCTACAGATTCTGCTCCGCCAGAATAAGCAGGTACTTTTTGTTTGCCTCTGTATTTCATGCCGCCACACACTTCCAGTTGATTCAAGGCAGCCCACTTCGCCTCCAGTTTAAATAGCAGGTCTGGTTTGTGCCAGGCTGTGGCCAACGAATCCATCACATATTGATTCCAGCGTAAGGAAGCTCCTATCTGCCATTTTTCGGCAGGTTTCCATGCAGCTTCCGCCAAAAAGCTGAAGTGACGCATCCCGTCATATACCACCGTAAAACTATTTCTGTAAGGTTGAAGTGTATCAATCAGAAAAAACGGGCTTTGACTCGTTTCTTCAAATCGGATACCTAAATGCAAATCCAGGCTTGAAGTGATTGCAGCACGCATTCCGGCATCAAAACTAAAGTGCTTATTTTCCCATGCCAGTGGAACAATGGCATTTATCCAGGGGTTTTCCTCCGTCAGATCACGATAGGTGATCCGATGAATGCCTCCATCAGTACCGGCATAAAACTCAAGCTTTTTTTCGAGCAGATAAAGATTTCCGCGAATGACCGGATACCACCAGAATTCACTTTTCAGATCGGGCTGATAGTTTAAATGCAATCCCAGTTTAAGCTGATAAAAACTTCCTTTGAGCCTTAGATAAGGCAAGGCTGAAACCAGATAAACCGACTCTGACTGCAAAGTATCGCTGTTGTGGTAAAAATCAGCAGCTACTTCCATCCCGATGGCCTGCTCGCCTTCAAAATCGAACCAGTCGAAATACATGGTAAGGTCAGCTTTCAGTTTGGTAAGATGTTCTTTGGTTTGGTCTGCATTAAAAAAATAGTTGTACTCCAAACCAATATTATGATTTAAATAGCCAATCTTTTGCTCAGTATTAATCAAATCGGCCTCAAAACCAATGTTTTGGTAAGTTTGCTTTAAATCCTGCTTTTCAAAAAGTAAACCAGGAAATTCTGCCGGACGAAAACCATAATAGTGATAGGCATCCATTTGATAATAAAGCCTGGACTTCAGTGTGTGCTCAGAAAAACTATGGTCGAGCGATAAACCAAATCCATTATTCATGTAATCAGAAGGAGCATAATCTGTTATGTCCGTCCAGGTAGAACGGTGTGATAGCATAAGGCCGAAGCGTGTGTCCCTGTTGAGCACGGAGTTGTGGCCATACAGAAATAAGGGGGAAAGACGGCTTCCCATGCCTGCCATCAAAAAGTTGGCATAAGCCTCATTTCGTTTTCCCGATCTAAAGGCTAAGGGACTAAGTAATTCGAGTTCGGCCCGATGACCAATTTTTCTTTCCAACCGGCTGATTGAGGTGTCTGGTGGAGGAAAAGCAGTTTCAGGAGCCTGAGGTTTTACAAATTGTTTTTCGAAATCGCGTATCACAGGCTGAAAGGCACCTTCGATGGTAACCCTTTCCTGATGTGTTTGCGCATTAAGTGATGAAAATGCACTTCCAAAAAACACAACAAAAAGTGCTACCCATCGTATTTGCTTTATTTTTTCACCATTCATAGCTTATTCCTCCACACTTTCAAGGGCTTTAAGTTTTTTGCCGGCAATTAATTTCAAATCCTCACCGCTGTAATTGTCAATAATACTTTTGAGGGTTTCGCGCGCTTGGAATACATTATCGTTAGCGGCATAAATATCTGCCAGCAGTATATATCCTTTGGCCAACCAATATTCGTAGGAAGGATAACGATCGGCATTGGCAAATACCCGCTCTTCGGCTGGTCCAAACTGCCCCATCTTAAAGTGAGCCTCAGCAAGCAAATAGGCTGCCTCTGCACCGTAATTTCCCTGATCGGCTTCCACGCAAAGTTGCAAGGGAGCAATGGCCTTATCGGGATTATTCATTGCCAAAAACGACTTGCCAAGGATATAATCAGCCTGCAAGCGCTGTTGTGCATCAGCATCGGGATTTTGCTGTAACTTTTGCGCATGATTGATGGCCGCCTCAAAATTATTCCTGAAGAAATTGCTTTTCATGCTGCCTTCGAGTGCTTCTCTTTGCACCGTATTACTTTCTGTTAAACTGATCAAACGACTGTAATAATCAGCTGCATTTTCATATCCGGCTTTGTCGTACTCAATTCGTGCTGCTGCCAGCAAAGATTCATCCGTATATGGATTATCAGGAAAATCTATAATAAAGGTCAAATGCTCAAGTGCTTTTTCATGCTTTCCACTTCTGATGGCACATTGCGCTGCATAATGATGGGCCTGCAACAAATATGAACCTTCCCGAAAAAGTTTAAAATAATTCTGAAGCGCCTCGGTTGCCTGATCGCAACGCTGCTCCTGATAAAACTGTTCAGCTGTTACAAAGGCCAGCGAATCCTGCTGCGTACTACTCACCTGCCCTACTCCCATCTTCTCGGTAAAGGCAAAATAAGTCTGTAAATCATTCTTTTCCATGTAAATACTTCGTAGCAGGTTAAGTGCTTCACGCGATTCATTAGTCCCCGGATACCGACTTACAACTTGCTGCAAGCTTGTTATGGCCCGATCATTTTGATTATTGTTGTAATAAATCATTCCGGTTTTCATCAAAGCCTGGCGGGCATAGGCAGATCGGGGTTTCTCACGAACAAGCTTGTCAAAACTGGCGATAGCTGATCTGCTATCTCCCGAAACAAGATGTGTAGAGCCAATCTCATACAAGGCCAGATCATAGTAAGACGATTGAGGATATCGGCGCAGCAGATTTTCGAGACGAGAAATCTTTTGATTCGACTGCCCCATGGCTCCATAAGCCAGGCCCATCTGATAAAGTGCATAATCACCACCTGATTTGGAAGCCTGATCCACTTTTTCGTAAGTGTCGATAGCAGCCTGATATTGTTTCAGCATAAAATGACAGTCGCCAATCCTGAGCATGGCATCATATTGCAAGTCAGGAGCGGGAATGTAGGGTGCTGCAACAAATTGTCTGAAAGACGGCAAGGCCGATTTGTAATCCTTTTTACTAAAAAAAGTATATCCAAGGTTGTAAGTAGCCAAAGGATAAATATCAAGATTTCGGGCACCAGGCATACCCAAAAAGGCTTTAAAATATTTCTCGGCACCCCAATAATTTTTCTGATAATAAAAAGTTTCGGCGAGCCAAAATGTTGCTTCTGCTCTCCGTTCGGCCTGATTACTTTGTTGGGCAATCCGGTTAAAATAATCAGCTGATTTCTGTATCTCACCCTGATTAAATAGCTGAACAGCAAGCGAATAACTTAACTGATCATAAATCTCCTGCATCTCAGGATCACGTGAACCCAGTTTTTCGAGTTTGCTGAGTGCTTTGTCGTACTCTTTTGCTGCAAGATACAGGTGTATTATTAAACGTTCGGCTTCTGCAATACGTTCTGAATGAGGATTTGACTCGACAAATTCCTGAAGCAATTTCGCTGCTTCACTAAAAGGATCGGCTCCGGCTGCCAAACTTAATCTGGCATAATTAAACAAGGCATCCTCACTGATCTGATCATCATAACCCGCCTTATAGGCAGCCAGGAAGGCATTTTTGGCAAACTTTGTTTGTCCGGTTTTAACATAACAAGATGCCAGGTTGTAAGAAGCATATTGCTGAAGGCTATCATCCGGTGGCCCAACCTGCTCAAAATTACGGATAGCAGCCTGCATCTGGCCTGCATTCATCTTGCTAATCCCAATCTGATAATGATCTTCGCGGCCAAGCTTTCGCCTGTTTTGCCGCTCATAAACCTCATAATACTGCAAGGCTTTTTCGTGATTTCCATTGGCATACCAGGCATCGGCCAGCATCTTTGCAATCTCGGGTTTTCGGCGGTAATCAGCTTCTTTGTAGGCTTCTTCACCCAATTTGAGTACTTCATCCAAGTCGCCGTTGCGATAGCGTATTTGCAGCACGTAAAGCGGGATTTGCTTGCGATAGGTTCGATCATTAGCGATGCTGTTAAATAATTTCAGCGCCTGCTCGTCTTCATTGCGAAGGTAGTGAATATGTGCCTTGTAGTAGGCTGCATCATTGGAATATTGCCCCTTTTGATCAAAAACCCTATCAAACAGAATCAATGCCTCATCAATTTCGTCATTCTGAAGACGGGAATAGGCTATTTTGTAGTCCATTTCATGTTGTTGTTCAGCAGTCAGCCTTTGTCGATCTACCCCTTCATAAGCCAAAAGAGCGTCTTTGTATTTCCTGTTATCAAAAAGCAATCCGCCGTGATAAAAACTTACCACTGGCATCCAACTGCTTCCCGGATAATCTTCTGCAAAACGGGCAATCAAAACGCCAGCCTCTTCTTCGTCAAGATGATAAGCGCTGGCCGCTTCAAAAAATCGCGAATCAATATACATCTGGCTATTGGGATCGTCAAGCACATGGATCAATTGGGCAAATAGCTTCTGCGCAGTACCATATTGCTGGTTATCGTAAAACTCCCTGCCTTCCTGAAAGGTCAACTGCGGATTCCAATGAGCCAGTTTTTTCTGTGCTTGCAATCTGGCGGGCAAAAAAACACACATTACAAACAAGAACAAAATATAACGATACAGCATATTTCGATTTTTTTCCGATTGCGAAGGTACAATTTCGGTGAAAAAGGAGCAGTTGGATTCCATATCTGATTCGGGAATTTTTTTTCTCTTCTATCAGAGCTTTAATGAGGCAAACGCCCAAAGAAGTGAAATATTGCAAAAAGGCTGCAATGCGAACATTACAGCCTTGAGCGTTGTAAATCCTGTAAGCGGGATTCTGTGCAATCTGAAAATGCCTGGTTTTCAGATCCGGCAGTCATTTATCTTGGACTGGCATCACTGCCAGCCTCCAGCGGCCTACCCACCGGCACCGGACGGGCAGCCCTTGATCGGCGAACCGAATTGCCGGTATATTTGGCCTTGCAGCCCATAAGGTTTACCCTCATATCCGGTCGCCCGGATATGGCGTGAGCTCTTACCTCACGTTTTCACCCTTACCCCGATCGAGACCGGGGCGGTATTTTTTCTGTGGCACTGGCTGTGTCAGCAGCATCACTGCTGCAAACCCTTCCCGTTAGGAAGTATGGTACCCTGTGCTGTCCCGACTTTCCTCCGCATTACCATGCAGCGACTACCCGGATTTACAATGGCAAAAATACATCATTTTGAAACTTATGCTGTTATTAGCTTTAAGCAATACGCTTAACATCAAACTATTTTTTAATGCTTACTTTTGCATCCACTTTTTCTGAAAACTGTTTAATATGCGCGATCTTACATCAGGCAAAGAAGGCAAACTGATACTTAGGTTTACGGTCCCTATGCTTATCGGCAATGTATTTCAGCAGATGTACAATATCATTGACAGTATTATCATCGGACGTTATTTGGGGAATGAAGCACTGGCAGCTGTAGGAGCAAGCTTTCCGCTGATCTTTGCTTTAATATCCCTGATCATCGGCATTGCAACAGGTTCAACAATCATCATAGCACAATTTTATGGTGCACGAAATATCAAAAAAGTACAGCAGGCGATCGAAACGATGTATCTCTTTGTTTTTACTGCTTCTGTTTTATTAAGTATCATTGGAAATTTAGGCAGCGTTCACATTTTTCGTTTGATTGATCTGCCTGAAGCGGTAATTCCTAATGCAGCGGAATATTTCAACGTGTATGCCTATGGTTTTATCTTCTTTTTTGGTTTTCAGGGAACAAGTGCCATATTAAGAGGCCTGGGCGATTCAAAAACACCCCTGTATTTTTTAGTCATCGCAACTGTGATGAATATCCTGCTTGATCTGTTGTTTGTTGTTGTTTTTGAATGGGGGATTTCGGGTGTTGCTTTTGCAACGGTTATTTCGCAGGCAGGTGCATTCTTTTCGCTGATTATATATCTGAATAAATCTTATAAAACCATACGATTCAATCTTTTACAGCTAAGCTTCAATAAAGAAATTTTTATTAAAAGTCTTAAAATCGGATTGCCCACAGGATTTCAGCAAACCTTTGTTGCGGTGGGTATGTTAGCACTTTACAAAGTAGTTAATATGTTCGGCACCACTGTTATAGCAGCCTATGCAGTGGCCATGCGGATAGATTCGTTTGCATCACTGCCGGCTATGAATTTTGCTGCGGCTTTGTCTTCATTTGTTGGTCAGAATATCGGAGCAGGAAAACTGGAGCGGGTAAAGAGCGGCATGATGGCTACCTTACGGATGACAACTTATATCTCAATTGGTGTGACTGTGATTGCGTGGTTATTTGCCGGACAGATCATGCAGTTGTTCACAACCGATATGGAAGTTGTGGAAGCAGGCAAAGACTATCTTTATATTGTGAGTGCGTTTTATCTTTTATTTTCAGCCATGTTTGTGATGAATGGGGTGTTGCGTGGTGCAGGCGACACACTAATCCCGATGTTTATTACGCTTTTTGCGCTCTGGGTAATTCGCATCCCTGCTTCCTGGTTTTTGGCACAACATTTTGGGCCAAAAGGCATTTGGTGGGGCATCCCGGTGGCCTGGGGTATCGGAGCCATCTTCTCCTTTTTTTATTACAGCACCGGAAACTGGAAAAAGAAATCAATTGTTAGTGCAACTGCAAACCAGTTGGATTAAAACACATCATTTGTTGTGACTAATCCGACCTGACTATTTCAAAGTGTATCTGAGATCAAGAAATCCGGGATAGGCCAGTGTTTTTCCGCCAACCTGAATATAAGGCTTGATTTTGAGTAAGATGTCGGAAGGGTTACTCGGATCGCCGGTCAGTTTAAATGCCAGATTCACCAAAGCATCCTGTGTTTCGTTATTCAATACTTTAAACAAATCAATGGCAATGGGCATGGATACATTTGAATTCGACATTGGAGCAACATTCACGGACTGGTTCATCTGTCCGGTTAAAAGCTGACGGTTATCCACATACAACTCATAATCCATCCGGTTCATGGCTGCCGGCTTTTTATTTGGATTATCAATGTTAAGCGCCAAATCAAAATGCACAGGCAATTCGCGTTTAAATATGGCTGCCGATAACTGCATGATCTGAGCCACACCCAAATCACTCTTGCTGGAGTGTTCATCTACTTCTATACCGGCAATCTGAACTTTATCCACTCCGGTTACTTTAAACTTGCATAAAGCCAACTGCTGCATCTGACTCATCTGATCCAGCACTTCGCATGAAGTGACTGCCAGCAATAAAAATACAATTGCTGAAAATGATTTTAATGTTCTCATAATTTATGTTTTAGTTTGATTTTCCTGCCCGTTTACGTTCGTTTTCATCCAATAAAATCTTGCGCAATCGCAAACTTCGTGGTGTTACCTCCAAATATTCATCATCGCGAATATACTCCATATATTCTTCTAATGAAAATCTTATGGCAGGAATTATCATCACTTTTTCATCAGAACCGGATGCCCTTACGTTACTCAGCTTTTTGGTTTTATTTATATTGATCACCATATCTCCCGTCCGGTTATTTTCGCCAATTACCTGACCCATATAAACATCCTCACCGGGATTCACAAAAAACCTGCCTCTGTCCTGTAGTTTCCAGATAGCATAAGGTATTGCAGTACCCGTGTCCATTGAAATCAATGCCCCGTTAACTTTTGCGTTAAGTTCTCCTTTCCAGGGTTCAAAACTTTTAAAGCGATGAGCAATGATGGCTTCTCCTTCTGTGGCTGTGAGCAGATTATTGCGCAAGCCAATAATGCCGCGTGATGGGATTAAAAACTCCAGATGCATGCGATCGCCTTTGGGATTCATCTCCGTAAGCTCACCTTTGCGCATTGTCACCTGCTCAATCACCCTACCCGAAAAATCCTCTGGAACCTGAACTGTCAGGCTTTCTATTGGTTCATGTTTTACACCCTCAATGGTTTTAATGATCACACGTGGTTGTCCCAACTGAAACTCATACCCCTCGCGACGCATGGTTTCGATTAAAATACTCAGATGCAAAATGCCACGGCCATAAACCAACAAAGCATCTGGCGAGTCAGTATCTTCCACCCTTAATGCCAGATTTTTCTCAGTCTCCTTCGTTAAACGATCGCGCAAATGTCTGGAGGTTACGTATTTTCCTTCTTTTCCGTAGAAAGGTGAGTTGTTAATCGTAAAAAGCATACTCATGGTAGGCTCGTCAATCCGGATGGGAGGAAGAGGCTCAGGATTTTCAAAATCTGCTACGGTGTCCCCAATCTCAAAATCTTCAATCCCCATCAGGGCTATAAGATCACCGGCATGTACAGGCAATTTAGTACGTTCCTTACCTAAACCTTCAAAAGTATAAAGCTCTTTAATTACCGATTTATTAATGCCTCCGTCACGTTTCACAAGACTTACCGTCATGCCTGCCTGCAGTTGTCCGCGCGATAATCTGCCAACTGCAATACGGCCAACATACGAACTGTAATCCAGCGAAGTGATTAGCATTTGTGGTGTACCCTCCACATATTGTGCTTTGGGAATGGTTTCGATAATCACATCCAGTAAATAAGAAACATCAGTGGTTTCATTGTTCCAGTGATCCGACATCCAGCCATTTTTTGAGGAGCCAAAAACAGTAGGAAAATTCAACTGATCCTCCGTAGCACCGAGGTTAAACATCAAATCGAAAACGGCCTCCTGCACCTCATCTGGCCGGCAATTGGGTTTGTCCACTTTGTTAACTACAACAATAGGTTTTAAACCAAGCTCGATAGCTTTCTGCAGTACAAAACGTGTTTGCGGCATCGGTCCTTCAAAAGCATCAACCAAAAGCAAAACACCATCGGCCATATTCAGTACACGTTCCACCTCGCCACCAAAATCGGCGTGGCCGGGTGTATCTATAATATTGATTTTTACATCTTTGTAACGAACGGAGACATTTTTGGATAAGATAGTAATCCCACGCTCACGCTCCAGATCATTGTTATCCAGGATTAGGTCACCCGTTTCCTGATTGTCCCTGAACAGTTTAACCTGATGTAACATGCGGTCAACAAGGGTGGTTTTGCCATGATCGACGTGAGCTATGATGGCGATGTTTCTGATATTCTGCATGTAAGCTGGTAAAATTAGGTTTTAGAAAAGTGGTGCAAAATTAGATCAATAATTCCTAATAGCACCAGCAAAAAGAATTATTTTTGCGCACGATCACATTGCAACCGTTTTAGCTGATGTTTTTCCTGGACAATACTTCCCAAGATCCCTGGTTCAATTTGGCTGCTGAAGAATATCTGCTTCGGCAAACAGACATGAATGTTTTTATGCTCTGGGAAAATGCACCCTGTCTTGTTATTGGAAAACATCAAAACCCTGTGATGGAGATCAATGCTTCCTGTTTGATTGAAAATACAATTCCATTCGTCAGAAGGATTTCAGGAGGAGGAACGGTTTTTCACGGGCCGGGGAACCTGAATTTTTCGTTCATAACCACCAGCTCAGATCAAGAAGATAAAATCAATTTTCAACGTTTTACGAAACCCATCCTGGATTACCTGAAAATCAAAGGTATTCCGGCCGAAATGACCGGAAAAAGTAACCTGACTGTAAACGGACTTAAGATTTCGGGAAATGCAGCCCATGTTTTCAAAAACCGCAGTATTCATCATGGTACACTGCTTTTTGATGCCGATCTGGAAGCTGTGAATCGTTGTCTGAGAAAAGTTGATCCAGACATTCAGACCAAAGCTGTGCAAAGCATTAGAGCAAATGTTACAACCCTGAAACCTTACTTTCGGGATTTCATAACTTATGATACTTTCAAAGAAGAGCTTAAGGAATTTATTTGCAACGATTTCAAAATAAAAGAAGAGATAAAACTTAACAAAATACAAAGAAATGAAATACAAAAACTGGTGATAAACAAATACAAAACTGTTGATTGGAATTTTGGCTATTCTCCTTCCTATCAATTGAACCGCAAGTTGAATTTATACGGAAATGAAATCAAAATTTCGGTTTCAGTAAACAAAGGCTTGATCTCAACTGTTACTATCGAAAATTTAAACAACAACAGTTTTATGCAAGAGCTTAAGGAAAAACTTGTTGGCAAACCTCATAATCCTGAAGCGGTTCAGAAATTAATAAAAGAAATTTTCGATGAATCAACTTTGGAATTAATACAAAGCAAATCAATTTTATATCAACTCTTTTAATCAAAAAAAATGAACAAAGTAAATCAGATTTTCGATCGCCTTTGGGCTGTTTACACACATCAGAATCCTTCTGTGCAAAAAGTTTATGATCTATTCGTCAGCGAAGGCGAAACGATTGAAAATGACCATATTGCCTTTCGCACTTTTGATGATCCAAGAATAAATATTGATGTGCTATCGCGGGTATTTCTGGAAGCAGGTTACAAATTTATGGGTGACTATCATTTTGAGTCCAAACATCTGTATGCCAAGCATTTTGAAATGGAAGGCCAGCCAAGGGTTTTCATTTCTCAACTAATAACTGCCGACTTCAGTCCTTTTTTGCAGGAAACAGTTAAAAAACTTGTTGACCAAATTCCTGCATCACTACTCAAATCTGACGAATTAATATACAGCGGAACAAGCTGGGTGACACCTTCCTACGAAATTTACGAAAAGCTTCGTGAAGAATCAGAATACGCTGCCTGGCTTTATGTGAACGGCTTCTGTGCCAACCACTTCACTGTGAGTGTGAATGGCTTGAAAAAATATGACAGCATGGAAAAAGTGAACCAACTACTCAAAGATAACGGTTTTCGCATCAATGACTCAGGCGGAGAAATCAAGGGCAACCCAGCTGAACTTCTGGAACAATCCAGCATACGCGCCGAAATGATTGAGGTGAATTTTACTGAAGGCATAAAAGAAATCCCGGGCTGTTATTACGAATTTGCCCGTCGCTATCCCGATCAAAACGGAAAACTTTATTCAGGTTTTATTGCTAAATCAGCGGATAAAATCTTCGAAAGCACTGATAAGGTTTCTTAATCTGAACTCAATTTCCAGCAAATCCTTGAAAGTATATATCCCAAAGCTTTCAAGGATTTTTTTCAACATCTCCAATGAAACCTTAGGATATACACTAAACTTATACGCAAAATAGAATTTTCTTAGCGTATGCACTATAAAAACTGATTCAACAGGAACAGGTAAAACCCCAGAACAAAAAACAATTAAAAAATCCGTCACATAGTCCATTTAATAAGCATTATCAAACTATTTTTGTAATTTGGCAAAACACAATTCATGCGCGAATCAAAACTCTACAAAGCACTTGCACAACTCGAAATAAATTTCAAAGGTGACATTCACATTGATGATGCCACGCGCCTGATATACGCCACTGATGCTTCCGCCTATCGCGAAAAACCGCTGGCTGTTGCTTTACCGCGCGATGCCGCTGATATCAAATTGCTGATTCAATCTGCCAAAGCGAATGGTTTCTCCCTTATTCCTCGAGCAGCTGGTACTTCACTTGCCGGACAGGTTGTTGGTAATGGTGTGATTGTGGATATTTCGCGCTATATGACGCAAATCATTGAGCTCAATACCAATGAACGCTGGGTTCGTGTGCAGCCTGGTGTGATTTTAAGCGAACTGAATAAATACCTCGAGCCTCACGGACTATTTTTTGGTCCGGAAACTTCCACTGCCAACCGTTGCATGATGGGCGGAATGCTGGGCAACAACGCATGTGGTGCTCATTCATTGGTTTACGGAAGCACCCGGGACCACACACTCGAAATAAAAGCCTTACTCAGTGATGGCAGTGAAGCGATTTTTGGAGAACTGGACAACGAAAGCTTCCAACAAAAATGTGTACAGAACGACTTGGAAGGCCAGATTTATAAAACTTTGAATGAGATTCTGAGTGACCCTATAAATCAGCAGCAAATAAGGACTGAATACCCCGAAACCTCCATCAAAAGGAGAAACACCGGCTATGCCATCGACCTGCTGCTCGAAACGCTGCCTTTTACCGCAAATGCACCAAAAATCAACCTGAGCAAGCTTATGGCCGGCTCAGAGGGTACGCTGGCTTTTACAACCGAAATAAAACTAAACCTTGTGCCGCTTCCACCAAAAGCCAAAGCACTGGTTTGTGTACATTTTGAATCTATCATTAATGCTTTAAAAGCCAATTTAATAGCTTTAAAGTTCCAGCCTGTTTCGGTGGAGTTGATGGACAAAACCGTGATGGATCTCACCAAAGAAAATATTGAACAGGCTAAAAACAGATTTTTTGTAAAAGGCGACCCTGAAGCTATCCTGATTGTTGAATTTGCTGAAGCAGATTTTGAAACTACCGATCAAAAAATTGCAGCGATGGAATCTGCTATGCGGGAGGCTGGCCTGGGAAATCATTTTCCTGTTGTGAAAGGTGCAGATATGACCCGCGTTTGGGATCTTCGCAAAGCAGGATTAGGCGTTTTGAACAATATGCCCGGCGATGCCAAACCTGTTCCGGTGATCGAAGACACAGCAGTTAGCCCAGCTGTGCTTCCTGATTACATCCGAGAATTTGATGCCATGCTTTCGCGATACAACAAAAAATGCGTTTACTATGCTCACGTAGCCACTGGCGAGCTCCACCTGAGACCAGTCCTCAACCTAAAAGATCCAGATGATGTAGAACTTTTTTATACCATAGCCCGCGAAACAGCCTTGCTGGTCAAGAAATACAAAGGTTCGTTGAGCGGAGAACATGGTGATGGCAGATTACGCGGCGAATTTATCCCACTGATGGTAGGTGAACATAATTATGCTTTACTCAAAAAAATCAAGGAAAGCTGGGATCCACAGCATATCTTCAATCCCAACAAGATTGTTGATACTCCTAAGATGAACACCTCGCTACGCTATGCACCCGGGCAGCAGGACAAAACGATCAACACCATTTTCGACTGGTCAAAAGACCAAGGGATTTTGAGGGCCGCCGAAAAATGTAATGGAACAGCAGCCTGTCGTAAAACAGAAGTTACGGGTGGCACCATGTGTCCTTCCTATATGGCAACCCGAAACGAAAAGCACAGCACACGAGCCAGGGCTAATATCTTACGCGAAATGCTGACAAACTCCACCAAACAAAATCCATTCGACCATCCCGAAATCTATGAGGTGATGGATCTTTGTCTCTCTTGCAAAGCCTGCAAATCTGAATGCCCCAGCAGCGTGGATGTCGCCAAACTTAAAGCGGAATTTTTGCAGCATTATTATGATGCCAATGGCGCCCCTATTCGTGCAAAAATGATCGCCAACATCATACAGATCAACAAATTAGGGAGTATATGGCCTGCTTTTACGAACCTGATGATGAACAATCCTGTCACTTCAAAAGTAGTGATGCCATTACTGGGTTTTGCTCAGGAAAGAAGTCTGCCAACACTTTATAAAACCACGCTTGACAAGTGGTTCAAGAAAAACAAACCTGTCAAAACAAATGGCAGAAAAGTATATCTTTTCAATGACGAGTTCACACGTTTTAACGACACCAATATTGGTATTCATGCAATTTTGCTTCTGACAAAATTAGGTTATGAAGTTGTGATTCCAAAACATATTGAAAGTGGCAGAACCTACCTCAGCAAGGGCTTTTTAAGAAAAGCCAAACGTATTGCCATACACAATATCAAATCATTGTCACCACTAATCAGCAGCGAAAATCCGCTTATCGGCATTGAACCTTCTGCCCTATTAACTTTCAGGGATGAGTACCCCGAACTTGTTGATGCAGAAATGCGTCCTGCCGCCGATCATCTGGCAAAACATTGCTTTACCATAGAGGAGTTTTTATCGCATGAATTTCAAAAGGGAAAATTCAGCCAGGATTTCTTCACGAAAGAAAAACGAGAAATTCTCTATCATGGCCATTGCCAACAAAAATCAATCGCCAGCACTAAAGAAGCCCTAAACATTTTAAATATTCCCGAGAATTATACTGCTACAGAAATCAAATCGGGTTGCTGTGGTATGGCAGGATCTTTTGGCTATGAAAAAGAGCATTACGATGTTTCGATGAAGGTGGGCGAGTTGGTGCTTTTCCCGGCTGTGCTAAATGCTTCATCAACAACAATCGTCGCTGCTTCCGGAACTTCGTGCCGGCATCAGATTCACGATGGTACACAAAAAGACGCTTTGCATCCTGTGGAAATCCTCTATCAAGCCCTTAGATAGTTTTATTTATCAGTACGGAAATGGATTTTGTTTATCTAACTGTCTATTTTTTAGCATTTTATTAACATCTTAGCAGTTTTGTTAGTATATATTTGTACTTACCAAAAAGTTTTCGATGTATAAAATATTGCCAGATTCAAATAACCATCTTCCTATGAAAACGATTTATACCTTGCTGCTATTTGTATTTATCATTTTATTCTTACAATCTCAGGGACAAGAGGTAAGTAACATCAATTATGATATTTATCCAAAACTTCCCCATGCTGTATCATCCACTGTTAGTCCTGATGGTACTGTATTCAGAGCAGAATTGGTCAATCTGAATAATTCAATTCTTACTGATACTTTCGTGTTGAATAAATTGGATGAAAATTTTCAGGATGAAGCGGAAATACACCTAAGTGGCTATCCATTAAACCTTTCATTATCTGCAGATAACAGTTTTATTTATGTCAATATACAGTTGTTCGATGTAATCAATTACCCTGTAATACTACCTTCAATTGGCCAAATTGAAACCGGAGGATTTACCAATGGAACACTGATTGCAGCATTTTCGCACGATCTCGAATTAAGCTGGTACGATTTCATCGGAACTGACAGTTATTCAGGCAGATGGAAATGTGCAACACAACTTTCGCAGCAAGGCCAGCTGTTTGTCAATGTTTTGGTTGATCATGAAAGTAATCCTGTGCAATCACAAATCAGAGCCTATAACCAAAGTGGTGAACTAAGCTTTGTGTGGGAACAAAATGTTTTGGTTTACAGCATAAAAGACGACAGTGACGGCAATATTTATTTTACAGGAAGCTGCGCCGGAAACACCTTGAATTTTAACGGAACCTCGGTTAACAACACTTTTAACGATAATATTTTCGTTGCTAAATACAGCTCCGAGGGTTTGCTCGATTGGGTAAATCTTGTTGAGACTTATAATTGCACCTTCCCGGATATCGTCCTCAGCAGCAATTCGGAAGTCTATCTTACGGCTTCACTTTTAGGAGGAAATTACACTTTTGGAGAGATTTCACATCAGGTAAATGAGTACCAGCAGTTTGTTGTTTCAAGGATCAATCAAGCCGGAAATTTCGAGTTGTTAAGATCAGTCACAATGAACGATAACGAACTCGCCATCACCAGGCTCGAAAACAATGCCTATCTGGCTATTGATGAGCAAAACAATCTATACTTATCCGGTCTGGCTTTTGGTCCGTTATCATGGAACAACGGTGGACAATACAACGAATTTGGGCCTGCAGGTTTTGTTGCCAAACTTGATTCAGATGCTGTTGTAGAATGGGTTGTTCAAACTACTGAAAACACACAAACGCCAGGCATTCAGCACCTTTCTACTGTTTCTGGTAATACCCTCTTCCTAACAGGAAAAAGCAATAATTACCTCTCGTTTGATGACATATTGGTTGTGAATTCAAGTGAATTTTTCAGCTGGATTGCAAAAATATCTCTGGAAG
The DNA here is from genome assembly GCA_028704385.1 of Bacteroidales bacterium. Lineage (GTDB taxonomy): Bacteria > Bacteroidota > Bacteroidia > Bacteroidales > F082 > UBA5536. The sequence continues at coordinate 165,757 of JAQVLA010000003.1, forward strand.
ACACGCAGACAGCACTTTTTCCCGAAAATGCCGAACAGCCGTTGGTTTATCCTAATCCGACAAACAAAAGCCTTCACATCAGTTTTCCCGAAAATATGAATGCGGTATTGAAGCTAAAGGTTTATTGCCTTACAGGAGAAATACTTTTCACTTCTGATGTGCCAAAAAAGCAAATTACAATTGACGTTTCATCATGGCCAATAGGTATTTACATACTTGAAACACAAATTGATACCGGCAATACTTATCAAAAAATTATTGTGACAGACTAATCTAGAGAAAAGAATCAAATCAGAAACTTCTTGTCATCCAGTGCCAATTCTGTAGATTCAAATACTGTTTTGGCTTCATCTAAAAGTACTTCCGGATTTTTGTATCGTGATGAAAAATGCCCGATTAGCAGTTTGCCAACTTCCGCACGAAGTGCTATTTCAGCTGCCTGAACTGTGGTGGAATGAAAGGTTTGTTCGGCAAAATCAACCATATCTTTTCCGAAAGTAGCTTCGTGATAGAGTAAGTTTACCCCAAAAACCCGATCAATCAAAGCTTCAAAGTAGGCTGTATCAGTGCAATAAGCATAAGACCTTGAGGGATGTGCCAAATGCGTAATTGTTTCGTTCGATAATACCTCTCCAGCAGCAGTCGTAAAGTTTCCTCCTGCCTGTATATGCTGCAAATCCTCGTGTATAGGCTGAAAGGCCGCTATAAAATCCTTATTGATTTTTCTTCCCAAAATTTCATCAAACCTGAAACCCCAGGCAGGAATTCGATGCTTCACCCTAAATGAAGTGATTCTTAAATGATTATCCAAATCAAGTATTTGTCCGTCAATAGGTTCCAATGCATGAAAATGAAGTGGATAACGTAAATGTGTGTCAGATGCCTTAAGCATCAGGTTCAGAATATTGATCAACTCGGGTGGACCATAAATTTTCAAGGGATTAGTCCTGCCATTCAGATGCATAGAGTTGATCAAACCAATCAGGCCGTAGTAATGATCGCCATGCAGATGACTGATCAGGATAGTATCCAGTTTCATCGGACTGATTTTTAACTCCTGAAGACGAAGTTGTGTTCCTTCGGCGCAATCGATCAGAATATGCCTGCTTGCAATATGCAGATACTGGCTGCTGGCATGACGTTCGCGCATTGGCAAGGCAGAGCCCGAACCTATGATTGTTAATTCAAATGGATTCACCCAGAGAAAACAGCTGACACTGCAAAATGTTGTAAACGAGCTAAATTATTGTTCTCTATTCTAAAGTAGTAAACCAAAAACCAAATGAATAATTATTTGCAATTTTCTCCCATTTACTAAACCCTGCTTTCTTCACAAATATACCTCCTCTGCTCAAGTCAGGACCTATGGATACATTTATTCGATCACTATACCAGGTTTTTCCAATACTTTCAATTGGATATAATCCCAAAAGCTCAACAGCAACAAAGATATCTTGATTAATTGTAATATTATAAGGCAATAAATCGATCACGTACTCACCCAAATCATCATTCTCAATTTTAAAAATGATATTTTCTGATAAAAGATTCAAGCCGATTGAATCGGAAGATAAATCGTAAACTTTTAACCTGAAGATTGCAGAATCGGGTACATTCTGGGTTATATTAAAATGAAAACTTCTTAAAATAGTTTCTCTATTTCTAATTTTTATAGGGCTACCAGCTTCTGATCCAAGGTTCTTTCCATTGATGACCACTACCATTTTTTTGGTTCGGCTTTTTAATCCTCTAGTCTTTTGCTTTAAATGAGTTCCGCAAATTTTAGTCTCCGAAAGTTCATAAATCTCCGGGTGCATTTCAATGAAGTTTCTTGTTCCCAAATTTAAATCTAAAACAGGAATATTTAACTTTTTAAACCCCATGCTTGAAATAGTTAAGGCATTGTTTTTCAGGCTATCTGGTATATTTAGACTAAAATATCCTTCTAAATCACTTACAGTACCAATAAGACTGTTTCTGATGCCTACATTGGCATATTGCACTGGTTTACCAGTAATGCTATCACGAAGGAGTCCTTCTAATTGATTTCCATTCAAACTGTCTTGACATATTGCCAATTCAAGAATGCTAAAAACAACCAAAACCAAGAATAAAATTCGTTTTATATTTTTCATATTCAAATGATTAAATATAATTTTTTTTTCAAACTTTCGATGCCCATCAAAATTAAATATTATTGTTGATAGATGAAAATCAAACCTTTAATACTTCTGAAAAGGGATTAGCTGCGATGCTCCAATAAGGACATCACTCAAGTCTGTTTCATTATTGATGAAATTTTGTCTAAGAGAAATACCTTGCATTTTTTTAGCATAAAAAAAAGACTGCCCGAAACGAGCAGTCTTCCCCTTTTCAAATAAGCAGTGCTTATTTTTTCTTGTTTGCTTTTTCCTCGTCTTCGAGGTCTTTTTTCAAGCCGGCAAGCACGTCGAGGTCGCCTAAAGTGGTGCGTTCAAGATTTTCGTTGATAATCTTTACAGCACGTTTGGTTGACTTGGCTTCGTTGCCTTTGCTTTCATTTTCGGCATTACGCTGAACGAAAGCCTGATCTTCGTGAATTCGGCTATGCGAAAGAATGATTTTCTTGTTCTCTTTGGAGAATTCGATCACCTTGAAGTCGATCGTTTCGTCAACCTTGGCATTGCTTCCGTCTTCTTTTTTAAGGTGACGGTTAGGAGCAAAACCTTCAACGCCATAAGGCAATGAAACGATCATTCCTTTGTCGTTGGCACTGATGATGGTACCCTGATGCACGCTGCCCACAGTGAAAATGCTTTCAAAAACATCCCATGGATTCTCTTCGAGCTGTTTGTGGCCAAGGCTCAAACGACGGTTTTCTTCATCAACATCAAGCACGATCACCTCAATGGTTTCACCTACTTTGGTAAACTCGGCAGGGTGTTTGATTTTCTTGCTCCAACTCAGGTCGCTGATATGGATCAATCCGTCAACACCTTCTTCCAGTTCAACAAAAATTCCAAAGTTGGTAAAGTTGCGAACGGTAGCAGTATGCTTTGAATTTGCCGGATAACGATCTTTGATATTTTCCCATGGATCAGGTATCAACTGCTTCATACCCAGCGACATTTTACGCTCTTCGCGGTCAAGTGTCAGGATAACAGCTTCAATTTCGTCACCAACTTTCAGGAAGTCCTGAGCGGTACGCAGGTGCTGCGACCACGACATTTCCGAAACGTGAATCAAACCTTCAACGCCAGGAGCAATTTCGATAAATGCACCGTAATCAGCAATCACAACCACTTTGCCAGCAACTTTGTCGCCGATCTTGAGGTTTTCGTCCAGGGCATCCCAGGGATGAGGTGTAAGCTGTTTCAGGCCGAGAGCGATACGTTTTTTGTTATCATCAAAGTCGAGAATAACCACTTTGATTTTTTGGTCGAGTTCAACGATCTCTTCTGGATGATTGATACGTCCCCAGCTGAGGTCAGTGATATGGATCAGACCATCAACGCCGCCAAGGTCAATAAACACACCATAGGAAGTGATGTTTTTGACAGTACCTTCGAGTACCTGACCTTTTTCGAGCTTGCTGATGATCTCGGCTTTTTGCTGCTCAAGTTCGTCTTCGATAAGTGCTTTATGCGAAACTACCACGTTTTTATATTCCTGGTTGATTTTCACCACCTTGAATTCCATGGTTTTGTCCACATAGATATCATAATCACGGATCGGTTTCACATCAATTTGTGAACCCGGGAGGAAGGCCTCAATACCAAATACATCTACGATCAGACCACCTTTGGTGCGGCTCTTCACATAACCGTTGATGATTTCTTCTTTCTCGAAAGCTTCGTTGATCCGATCCCATGAACGCAGGATACGTGCTTTTTTGTGCGACAGCATCAGCTGACCATTAACACCTTCCTGATTTTCAACATAAACCTCTACTTTATCTCCAACTTTGAGGTTGGGGTTGTAGCGAAATTCGTTAACGGCGATTACGCCATCAGATTTGAATCCGATATTTACCACAACCTCACGGCTGTTCTTGCTTACCACAACGCCGTCAATCACCTCATGATCGCCAATGGAACTGAGGGTTTTGTCGTACATTTGTTCGAGCTTTTCGCGATCGGATTTGGAGTAAACTTCCCGTTTTTTACCAATATTGTCCCAGTCAAAATCTTCTGGTACAGTTGGTTTTACTTTTTCTTTTTTGGCTGGTTTTTCTTCAGCCTTTTCGGCAACTGTTTCCGCTTCAGCAGGAGCTTCAACTTCTGTCTTAACTTCAGTTTTTTCTTCAGCTTTGACTTCAGTTTCGACCTCGGGTTTTGCTTCAGTTTCAGTTGCTGGTTGAGCCTCAGCTTCAGAAGTTTCGGCTACGGGAGTTTCCTCCTTTTTGGTTTCGTCAGCGGCGGCAGGAGTTTGGGCTTGTTCCTGAGCGTTTTCTTCGTTGACGATTTTTTCGTTTTCAGTCATTTAAAAACAATTTGTACCTGTTTTGCATTCCGGTTAAGCAAATCAGGGGGGTTAAACTTTTAAATTTTCTTTAAGGTCTTGAGGATGAAAACATCCTGTTTGTCCGGATGTACCTTAAAATGAGCCGGCAAAAGTACAAAATATCCTGAAAATAAAAAAATTATGCATGAATTTTTTACTGGAAATGAGTTTTTTAAACTCATCGGGCAATTCGCAAAGCTAGCTCATTACTGTAAGCTGAAACATCTTAACTTTGCGTACTTAATTTTTCAAACTTAAAACAAACCCTCATGTCTCTCAATTGTGGCATCATTGGCCTTACAAATACCGGAAAAACAACCATTTTCAACTGCATGTCGAACACCAAGGCAGAAGCTTCCAATTATGCCTTTAGTGCAACAAAATCAAATATTGGGATGGTTGAAGTGCCCGATCCGCGCCTGGATGCCATTGATGCGCTGATCCATTCGGCTAAGGTGGTTCCGGCAACAGTAGAAATTGTAGATCTTCCAGGTCTTGCCAAAGGTGCAAGTCAGGGCGAGGGTGTGGGTAATAAGTTTTTGGCTGATATTCAGCAAATGGATGCGCTGATTCATGTGTTGCGCTGCTTCGAAGACGACAACCTGGCTCATGTGGAAGGCTCTATTGATCCTGTGCGCGATAAAGATATTGTAGATTTCGAGCTGCAGGTGCGTGATCTGGAATTGGTTTCCAGAAAAATTCAACGGACCGAAAAGCTGATTAAAGCGGGCGACAAAGATGCCAAAAGAGCTATGGAGGTCTTGCTAAAATACAAAGAACACTTCGAGAATTTTGGTAATGCCCGCGATATCGATCTGAGTGATGAAGACAAAAAATATGTACACGAATTGCAACTGCTCACCGCCAAACCTGTGATTTACGTTTGCAATGTGGATGATAAATCTGCTGTTACTGGTAATGCTTATACCAAAGCCGTAGAAGAGTTACTGAAAAATGAAAATACGGAAGTGTTGATCATCGCAGGCGAACTGGAAGCAGAAATTGCAGAGCTGGAAGATCCCGACGATCGTGCGGTGTTTCTATCCGATGCCGGCCTGAATGAACCCGGCGTAAACAAATTGATTCGTGCAGCCTATAAAACACTTAATCTGCAAGCATTTTTTACTGCGGGACCAAAAGAAGTAAAAGCCTGGACCATTCGCAAAGGCATGACGGCTCCACAGGCTTCGGGCGTGATACATTCTGATTTGGAGCGCGGTTTTATCCGTGCCGAAGTGATGAAGTATGACGACTTCATTCAATACAAATCAGAACAAGGCGTAAAGGATGCCGGAAAATTTAAGGTTGAAGGCAAAAATTATGTCGTGGAAGATGGCGACATTTTGCACATCCGATTTAATGTGTAAACTCAACCATTAATAATTGGATTATAAAAAATAACTTTAGCAGCTCATTAACTTTTTGGTTTTAAGATACGTTCACTGATTCACAAAGGAATTGGTTTATTTGTTTCGAATCAGGATGAAAGTTTTTGATTTGCGTAATTTCTTTTGTTTTTTACTTGCAAACGATCACAATTTCCGTCATAAAAATTCAAAGTATTTCACCAAAAATGAACACGTCAATAAAAAAACGTAAACCAGCTTTAATCATAGATATTGGAATAAAGCACAATTTACGTCTTTTGATGACAATCTATTCTGAGATTTTATGAATTGCTAAACATCAACTTGCCATCCGTATAATCCACCAGAATCATCATGGATTTATCCACAACATCCGACAGGATCAATTTTGAAAGCTCATTCAGCAATTCACGTTGCAAAACGCGTTTTACAGGTCGGGCACCATATTGAGGATCAAAACCTGCTTCGGCCAGGTGATCCAAGGCAGCACTTGAAATCTCAATCCGAATACCATTTTTCAGTAACATTTTCCTTACTTGTTCAAATTGCAACTGCACCACTTCTTTGATTTCAGATTTGGTTAGTGGCTTGAACATGATAATGTCGTCAATACGATTCAAAAACTCAGGCCGGAGCTGCTGTTTGAGCAACTGAAAAACTTCCAAACGCGTGCGTTCAAAATCTGTTTCAGAAACTTCCTGCGAATTTTCATTTCCAAGGTTTTGCTGGATAATATGCGACCCAATATTGGAAGTCATGATGATGATCGTATTTCTGAAATCTGCTGTGCGGCCTTTGTTATCTGTTAATCTGCCATCATCAAGCACCTGTAGCAAAATATTAAACACATCGGGATGGGCTTTTTCTATCTCATCAAGCAGCACAACGGAATAAGGCTTGCGCCTGACAGCTTCTGTAAGTTGTCCGCTTTCGTCATAACCCACATAACCTGGAGGGGCACCGATCAATCGCGAAACAGCATGTCGTTCCTGATATTCTGACATGTCGATACGCACCATAGCCTGCTCATTGTCAAATAAAAATTCAGCCAGTGCGCGCGCCAACTCTGTTTTTCCAACGCCGGTTGTTCCCAAAAAAACAAAAGAACCGATCGGACGTTTGGCATCCTGCAAACCCGCTCTGCTACGGCGAATCGCATCTGCCACAGCAACAATGGCTTCATCCTGACCAACCACCCGCTGATGCAATTCATCTTCGAGTTTCAGGAGCTTTTCGCGCTCACTCTGCATCATTTTACTCACAGGAATGCCCGTCCAGCGCGAAACGATTTCAGCAATGTCTTCGGCCGTAACCTCCTCATTGATCAAAGGATTTTCACCCTGCACCTTTATCAATTCGGCCTTGGCTTTTTCGATGGTTTTTTCAGCCTCACCAATCCTGCCGTATCGCAGTTCGGCCACACGACCAAAATCACCATCGCGCTCGGCTTGTTCGGCCTCCAGCTTAAACTGTTCGATGTTTTTCTTTTCCTGTTGTATCCTTTCGACCATCGTTTTTTCAGCTTCCCAACGGGCACGAATCTGGTTGCGTTCGTCCGAGAGCTCGGCAATCGTTTTTGAAATGATATCCAGTTTGGGTTGGTCTTTTTCGCGACGGATGGCTTCGCGTTCAATTTCCAATTGTCTGATCCTGCGCTCAATTGTTTCCAAATCCTCAGGTAATGAATTGATTTGCAGCCTCAAACGAGATGCAGCCTCATCAATCAGGTCGATTGCTTTATCCGGTAAAAAACGATCGCTAATATAGCGTTGTGAGAGCTCAACTGAAGCAAGTACGGCTTCATCCAAAATGCGCACCTTGTGATGGCTTTCGTAGCGTTCTTTGAGGCCCCGAAGGATAGAAACTGCATCTTCTGTATCGGGCTCGTTCACCATTACTAATTGAAAACGACGCTCAAGGGCTTTGTCTTTCTCAAAATATTTTTGATATTCCTTGAGTGTTGTGGCACCAATCGCACGCAGCTCACCTCTTGCCAGCGCTGGCTTCAGGATATTGGCAGCATCCATGGCTCCTTCGCCCTTGCCGGCTCCGATCAGGGTGTGAATCTCATCAATAAACAGAACCACTTCTCCTTCTGATCCAATCACCTCCCGTACAACACTTTTCAGGCGTTCCTCAAATTCGCCTTTGTACATGGCACCGGCAACCAAAGATCCCATATCAAGCGAGTAAATCTGTTTGCTTTTCAGGTTTTCGGGCACATCGCCATTGATAATGCGATGGGCCAAACCTTCGGCAATAGCTGTTTTTCCAACCCCAGGCTCTCCTATCAAAATTGGGTTGTTTTTGGTTCGGCGCGAGAGTATCTGCAATACCCTTCGGATTTCATCATCGCGGCCAATCACGGGATCCAATTTTCCTTCGGCAGCCAATTGATTCAAATTGCGGGCATAACGATTCAGCGCATCATAGTTTTGCTCGGCATTCTGGCTGTCAACTTTTTTGCCCTGACGCATTTGTTTGATGGCCTCAATCAGCTCATTGCGTTTTATTTGGCTGTCTTTCAACAGCGTTGCGGCAGTGCTTTTGGTGTCGAAAATTGCCAACAATAAATGATCAAGCGAAACAAAATCGTCTTGAAAGAGCTTGGCATTTTCCTGTGCTTTTTGAAGAGCTTTAGTGGTTTCCTGTGCATAAAATTGTTCGTCTTCATTTTGCACCTGAGGTAAACTATCAATGGTACGATTGAGCACGTTTTTAAAATTGTTGGCATCAACCTGCAATTTTTTGAGCAGATTTGGAATCAGGTGTTCGTCCTCCTCAATAATTGCTGCAAGCAGATGCACATTTTCGACTGATTGCTGGTGATGCGCAGCGGCAATTAGCTTAGCCCGTGCAATAGCTTGCTGTGCTTTTATGGTAAACTGATTTATGTTCATGACATTCATTTTCTTTAAGTTATATCAAAATCTTTACCATTATCAAATCATTCCCAAATTCGGAAAATATGTCGGTATCCGGAATTTTTTGCTGGCAATTTGGCAACAGATCTAGCCTTGATTCGACTTTCTGATCAACTTTAATTTAGTCAGAAGTCAGATTTATACTACTTTTACGTCCGAAAACGAATATTTTTGTCACAAAACATTAACTATAATTGCTTTATATTCAATTATTTAATTTATGTCATCAATCAGAACTATCATAAGCGGAACCGGAAGCTACATCCCGAAGAACATCATAAAAAACAGTGATTTTTTAAAACAGGTTTTCTTCGAAAAGGATCAAACAGAAATTGAGAGTCCGGGTGAAGAAGTTGTGAGAAAATTCAAAGATATTACCGGTATCAGTGAGCGCAGGTGGGCCAGTGATAACGAAAACAATTCTGATATTGCTGCCATAGCAGCCGAACGTGCCATTCAGGATGCAGGAATCGATCGGGAAACAATTGATCAAATTATCGTAGCTCATAATTATGGTGATGTTCTGAAGGGGAGTATTCAATCCGATACCGTTCCAAGTATTGGTTCTCGCGTAAAACACAAACTGGGAATCAAAAACACCCAATGTATACCCTACGATATACTTTTTGGTTGCCCGGGTTGGATACAGGGGATGATTCAGGCAGATGCCTTTATTAAATCAGGGCTGGCAAAACGTTGTCTGGTGATTGGATCTGAAACACTTTCGAGAATTGTAGATGTTTACGATCGCGATACCATGATTTTTTCTGATGGTGCCGGCGCCACAATTGTTGAGGCTGATACAAAAAATGACGGTTCCGGAATCATTTCAACGGCTAATATGTCTCACACCGAAGAAGAAGTGGATTACCTGTATTTCGGTAGAACTAATGCCCCTGAAAGTGATTCTGAAATTAAGTATATCAAAATGCTCGGACGGAAAATTTACGAGTATTCACTTAACTACGTTCCTGAAGCAATGAAAATTGCACTGGACAAGTCGGGCATTCCCATTGAATCAGTGAAGAAAATCCTGATCCATCAGGCCAACGAAAAAATGGATGCAGCAATCGTACAGCGTTTTTACCGGAAATTTAACATTAAAATTGATGTGGAAGCCGTGATGCCGATGAGCATTCGCGAACTGGGAAATAGTTCAGTAGCCACAGTTCCAACGCTTTACGACATGGTTCTAAAAGGCCAGATACCAGATCATCACATCGAAAAAGGTGACATTTTACTTTTTGCTTCGGTGGGTGCAGGGATGAATATCAATGCTTTTGTTTATCAACAATAAATCTCAAAAAAAAGCATTAATAAGTAGTGATCAATTCCATTGATAAATGACAAACGCTACTTCGAAAACCCTTGTTGTTGGTGCTTCTGAAAATCCTGCCCGTTTTGCCCATCGGGCTGTAAAAATGCTTAGATCATATCATCATGAGGTGCTGGCATATGGCTTAAGGCAGGGAAAAATTGCGGATGTAGAAATACAAACGATCTGGCCCGAAAAAGAGTCCATTGACACCATAACCTTATATATTGGTCCGCAACGTCAACCGGATTTTTACAATAAAATACTGGATATCAAACCCAAAAGAATCATCTTTAATCCCGGAACAGAAAATCCCGAACTTATCGGGCTGGCTCAGGACGCAGGAATAGAAACCGTTTTGGATTGCACCCTTATGATGTTAGAAACCGACACATTTTAAGCATAAAGCTGTATCAATTTTATTAATTTTGCGCTTCTATGATGTTCAATACTAAATCCATGATAAAATCATTCCGAAAAGGAAGGCCGGATTTTGCCCTGCTTGTTTTTTTAATCAGCTTTTTACCGGGGCTCTATTTTTCAGCCAGTGCGCAGGTTGACTGTCAGATCAGTGCTGATGCGCCCATGCCTTTGTGCTACGGCCAGCTTGTGAAGCTGGAAGTAACAGAACAGGAAAATGTAATTTACGCCTGGTCAACCGGTGATACAACCTCCAGTATTGAATTTTTTGTCACAGAAACTACTGATTATCAAATCACAGTAACAGATACCATCACAGGAGAAATTTGTGAGAGTGCTCCTTTTACCCTCGAAGTGCGACCAAAATTTGATATTGCGATAGAACAGATGCAACTCACCTGTACCAATGGCGACAACGACAACGGCAACACAGCCATGATCAATGCTGCTGCCTCAGGCGAATCAAGCACTTATGAATATCGCTGGCAGGTGCCACCAATTCAGATCGCTCCCGGAAATCCGGCTATGGCCATCGGGCTGAAAGCACATCAGTGGTATTTTATCAATATTGAAGACGAATTTGGCTGCATACAAACAGATTCCATTTATACCAAAGCCTACACTAATCCACTTGTCGAAATTGAAGCTGATCCCGATACCGCCTACATTCAGAATCCCTATATTGATTTTTCTTTTACCAATCTTTCGGCCGACAGCATTGAAATCACGAATCACTTTTGGCTGTTTGGTGACGAAAGCCCCAGCTCCGAACTGCTCACTCCTCAGCACCTCTACACCGAAGAAGGTGACTACAATGTAATCCTCACAGTAGTGAATCCACAAGGTTGCGACACAATTTTTTTGAAAACCGTAAAGGTGTTGCCGATCAAACTTAAAATTCCAAATGTTATCACACCCAATGGGGACAATATTAACGACTTTTTTGTGATCACCGAAGCACCTGCCAACGAAGCTGAAGACGGAAACAGCACTTTGAAATCGTTGGCGAACGAACAGTTCAGACCACTTAATGATTATTATAGAAGCACTACACTGGTTATTTTCAACCGACACGGACGAAAAGTTTATGAATCGGTAAATTATCAAAACGATTGGGATGGTGGTGGCCTGAAAGATGGCACCTATTTTTATGTGTTGAAATGCGAAGGCTTTAAGAGCAATGAGGTTTACAAGGGTTCGATTACGATCATCGGGAGTGCAAACTAATCCATGTTAGTTTAAATCGCAGATTAATATTACTTTTGCATCTACAAATTGAGTAAAATTCCTTATTGTTATGAAATTTAGGTTGATTGCCCTGCTGATGTGGATATTGATTGGTTTTGGATGTAACAATTCCGATCAAAAAGTGGATGGTGAGCTTGTCAGAAATCCAAAAACAGCTTCAGCTAAAGACAAATCAACGCCCATGCCTGCCATTAGTTTTGACAGGATCGAACATGACTTTGGCAAACTGATTCAGGGCGAGAAAGTTAGCTACATCTTTAAATTCAAAAATACCGGCAATGCACCGCTGCTCATAAGCAAAGTGAGTGCAAGCTGCGGCTGCACAGCGAGCAAATATCCCAAAGAACCTGTTGCGCCAGGCGAAGAAGCCAAACTCGAAGTAACCTTCGACAGCAGTGGTCAACGCGGCATTCAAAACAAAACCATAACAGTGCTTACCAATACCCAACCACAATCTACAACGCTGCGACTTAAAGCGCAGGTTGCAACACCCGATTCTTATTAAATTAAATCACATGAATATCTTAAACATCTTATTATTAGGCCCAACTCCTGAAGGACAGGAATCTGGAGGACTCATGTCCTTTTTACCCTTGATTCTGATCATGGTTGTTTTCTATTTCTTCTTCATTCGCCCGCAAATGAAAAAGGCAAAAGACCAGCGCAAATATCGTGAAGCCCTGAAAAAAGGCGACAAGATCATCACCATTGGCGGCATCCACGGAAAAATTGTTGAAGTACGTGAAACATCTTTTATGATTGAAGTTGAAGGCCAAAACAAACTCGAAATTGAGAAAAGTGCTGTTGTGATGGACAGCTCACAGATTGGTCAGGGCAAATAATTTTTGGAACATAGCCTGACTAACAGGCTGGTTCTTTAAAAGCAATGAAGGCAATCAGTTCTTTTGGCCAAACCTTAAGATCCGACGAAAAAAAACGGAAACAGCTTATGGTGTTTCTGTTTTTTTTGTTGCTGTCCGCTTTCTTTTGGCTCCTGATCAAACTTTCGGATCATTATACCGTTTCCTATGCCTATCCGGTTAAGCTAACCGATGCTCCTGCTGATCAGTTCATCCAGAAGCCCGAAACGAATGTGTTGCGTTTTACCGTTTCATCTTCCGGATACGACATTCTGCGCATTAACATTTTCAACAACAGCAAACACAAATTTGAAATCCCGTTAAACGAGACTGTTTATCGTAAGATTAACGATAAGACATACGCCATCAGCACTTCGCAATTACGCGAAAAACTAAGTCAACAGTTTAAGCTGAACGAAGCAGAAATCCTTTTTAGCGATAATGAGCTTTATTTTGAAATGGAACGTTTAACTTCGAAAGTGATTCCCATGAAGCTCGTTACTGACATAAAATTCAGAAAAGAATACGATTTCTATGACTCAATCCGTTTCAGTCCGAAAAGCATAGAGGTATTCGGACCTGCTGATCTGCTCGATTCGGTTCAAACCATCAGCACTTCCCTGTTAAAAGCCGAAGATGTATATGCTTCATTCACTAAAAAGCTTAATCCTATTTTGCCGCATAAAGCGTTAAAAACAAACACATCACAAATTGAAGTTAAAGTGGATGTCGCTCGTTTCACCGAAGTTCAATTTGAGATTCCGGTTCATAGCCCTGACAATTTACATCTAAAGTTATTTCCCGATGTGGTAAACATCTATTTTTCAGTGGCTATGCGCGATTATGCACACATAAAACCAGATCATTTTTTTGCAGAGGTGGATGACAGCCAAATAAACGAACGCCCGCAATATTTGTCTTTGCGCCTGGCTACGATACCCGATAAAATAAAGGTTTTACGCCTGAGCCCCGAAAAAGTAGAATACCTGATTATCCATCCTTGAGATTATGCTAAAAATTGGGATCACCGGCAATATGGGGAGCGGCAAATCGTTGGTGTGCAGTATATTTGCTAAACTTGGAATTCCCGTTTTTAATGCTGACCAACAAACTAAGCTGCTTTATAGCGAAAACGATATCCGGCTAAAAATCCAAAAGCAATATGGCAAATCCATTTATCATGCTAACGGCAAACTCAACAAAATCAAACTGGCAAAACTCATCTTCAATAATCCCTTTGCCATGCAGTTTATTCGGGAACTGATGTATCCCCGGCTATACAAACGGTTTGAGGAATGGGCAACAGAACAGCAAAAACAGCAATTCCCTTATGTGCTATACGAAGCCGCGCTGATTTTCGAAAACGACTTTCAATCACATTTTGATTTTACCATTCTGATTACAGCTCCCGAAGCCATTCGTGTGGAACGTATAAAGGAAAGAGACAAATTTACTGTTTCCGAAATCCGGCAACGTATGGATCACCAATGGCCGGAAACAAAAAAACTGGAACTGGCCGATTTTGTGATTCAAAATGATGGCAAAACCATGCTTATCCCACAGGTTTTGGAGGTTCACAAAAAGTTGCTTGTTTAGAATGAATCTAACTTAAATTTCATGTTTGCTTCTTTTAATCTTTAGGCCTACTTTTGAGGTTCTCCTAAAATCAATCCAACAATGGAACACTTTAAAAAGTATCCTGAACTTGCAATTATTATCGGCTCTTTTTCATCACTATTGATTATACCATTTTTCTTAGTGACTTTGTATACAAGAGACCATATGCTCACAGGAGATCATTTAGCCAATACATATAAAAATATTGCAGCAATCATTCCTACAATCATTTTTTCAGTGATGTTTGGCGCAACGTTGATGACAACAATATTTAATACACTTCGATTGATAGTGAAAATAATGAATCAAGGGAAAGTTTTACCAACCGAATCAACAACTAACACCTCACTTCCAACTTTCTTTTCAAACCTTAAATTGGTCACTATACTTGTGACTATTGGCATAATATCACTATCTATTTCAATTGCACTGTCTGTGGATTACGGTGGATTTACTTCAGTTGTCATTTTTGGTGCGATGCTGGGTATATTACTGATTAGTTATTTACTCATCTATTCGGTAATTAAAAACCAAAAAGCTAAAGCTAACGAAGCTGGAGGAAACGCATAAATATTCGTATTAAAGGGCTATTTAATAGAGACAGACGCCATTAGTAGTTTCCTAACTTGTGATTATTTTCGAAAACCTCTCCGGGGTTGGTTTGTAGTCACCTTTCCATGCATGTAGATATATCAGTGCGTTAATGCATCGATAAGTAATATTCTTATTTTGAAAACCCAAGGATTTTGGAAAACTTTTGAGGTTTAAAAAATTTACAACACAAAAAAAGGGACTCCCACACGGCAGTCCCTTTTTTATTTATTTCAATTAGGATTATTCAATCATAATTTTTTGGGTTGCAGTGCCATTCACTGTTTGAATGGTAAGGATGTACATGCCTGTTTCGAAAGCATCGGTAGCAATGCGGGTTTCGCTTTGGCCAACACTACCTTCATAAACCACCTGTCCGAGCATATTGCTGAGGATGATGGAAGTAATTTCGGTATTGCTTTCCAATTTTAACACATCTAAAGCCGGATTAGGATAAACTTTAACATAAGCCTGTTCGCCATTTTCGTTCAATCCAACCAATACAGTAATCCAAACACTGATGTTAATCTGCTGGTTAGCGGGGTCATTGCTTCTCACATGCATCTTAGCTTTGTAAATTGTCTGAGGTGTAAGACCTGCAGCATCCAAATCAATGGAGATGTCATCAGCTTCGCCTGGTTCCACTTCACCGGCATTAGGTGAAACAGTCAACCAAACAGAACCGGCATCGCCAGTAAGTAAAGCTTTGATATTCCAGTTTGCATTTAAATCAGGATTTGAAGAAAGATGGCTCCAACCCGGACCGGAAGAAATCCAGTCACCATCGGGTACAGCAGGACCGGCATCAACACCAGCAGGGAAAATACCAGCAGGCTGATCCATCCAATAACCTACCCAAAGATCGCGTCCGCTAACATAAACAGGTTCAGTCAACACAACAGTTGTCCACTCACCAATATTGGGGAAGAATCCCTGTTCATAAACCAGTTCGCCCGGGCCGGGAAGATTGATCGAACCCATATCCCAGATCATGATTTTATGATCATCAGCCGGATCGTTGATAAATACGTCAACTGCAGTAAGATACATACCGTTATAAGGCACTGTCATTTCAGCAGGGAAACGTGCAGCAACACGCCATTGATTAGCATTGGTCAAACCAATAGCTGAAGCATTTTCGCCGCTGTAAGTAAGGGTTACATCACGGTTGGCCGGAGCAGCTTCTCCAGGAGTATAATTAGGAGCTGCAACCGGAACACCATTCGAACGACCGATCTGTGCGGTAGATACGATGGGTGAGCTAGTTTTTTTGGCAGGCTCATCAAATGAGGTTACGATGTCGTAAACCAACAAGCTTTCGCCTGTGTTGCCCAGTGAGCGTACAATGGTTTCTGAATCACCTTCGGGCAAAGTAGTGATAATCTGTGAGCTTACGATATCGATGGTTGGATCTTGTGCCGGGGGAACCAAAGCAATCCATACCAAATCATCAACAAAATAAGTTGATGTCTCTCCTTCAGGAGCTCCGGCATAGAAATTGATGCCACCCATTTGCAGTATATTAACATCTCCCTGGGCACCCAGGCTGAATTGCCATTCGTAAATCAATTCTTCATCAAAGTATACCTGAGCCCAGTCAGCATCAAGATCAATAACATTGGTAATTTCAATCCATTCGTCATGATTATAGGTGAAAGTAGCAGCATCATTGCCACCTGCATTCATAGTACCAGATCCGTCTGTTGCAAAGTAAACTTCAAAAGCCCACTCAATGCCAGGCTCCTGATAATGCTGGAAGTTGTAATATGCACCAAATCCACTGGGTACATAGTAATTAAAATCAATTACAAATTTACCAGAAGTCTTGTTTCCCATTTTAAATACGAGGTCAGATACACCATCAACTTTTAGGGAGTTACTTGGGCTGTTGGATTGTTCGTCAACGATCAAAGCATCTTCGGTAGTGCCAGGAGCATTTGCCCAGGTTGTCCAGTTATCAGGATCAACAACGGCGATATAATCACCAACATTGTAATCATCAAAATCATTCCAATAAATTAGCTCTTCGATATCAGCTTCAAAATTTATGTCATCGAAATAATACGCTGGTGTTTCACCGGTTTCAGCACCTGCGAAAAAGTTAACAGCACCCAGTTGCAATTGCCCTGGTTCACCCTGAGCTTGCAGACTGAATTGCCATTCATAAATCATTTCATCGTCAAAATATACCTGAGCCCAGTCGTTGGTTAGGTCTATCATATTTTCAATGGTAAACCAGGCACCTTGTGTATAGGTGAAAGTGGCTGCATTTTCACCACCGGCATGCATAAAACCAGTACCATCAGCTTTGAAATAAATTTCATAGGCCCATTCAACACCAGGAGATTCATAATGTTGGACATTATAATAACCAGCCATTCCAACAGGCACAAAAAAGTTGAAGTTAACCCAGTACACTCCTGAGGTTTTATTTCCAAGCTTGAGAAGCATATCATTGGTGCCTGAAACATAAACAGAATTCACACCAGAAGCAGCTTCATCAGATGAGATAACAGCATCTTCGGCACTGCCCGGATCATCTGACCAGGTTGTCCACCATTCAGGATTTGACTCAGCCAAAAAGTCTCCGGCTGTATAGCTTTCGAAATCGTCTTCGTAAACGATATCGCGGTTTTGCGCCTGTACACTGAATGCAGTAAGCACAAAAGCCAGTAATGTGATCATTGAAAAAGTAAATTTTCTCATAATGATAAATTTAGGTTAAGTAAAATGTTGATTGATACAAAAATAATTCAAAAATTAAAGATTTACAAACTTATATTTGCGTCTGCCAAATTACAAAACTTTTTTTTGGATTAATGAATTTTTTACCCTGAAAAGTGTCACGGTTTTCTAATTCTTTTTCTATGCGTTGTAATACAGCATCATAGCGAAGTGTCCCAAATGGTGCTGAAATAAGATAACGCGGTGGCACTTCCCCTGCAAATCGCTCAATGACAATTGCCGGATTCAGCCGTTCGGTAAAAGAAACAATAAAATCAATGTAGCTTTCAAGGTCGAAAAGCATGAATTCTTCCGGATTTTGTTTGTATTCTTCGGCCATGGCTGTGTTTTTAAAAAGCTGCAATTGATGAAATTTGATTGTTGTAAGCGGTAAATTTGATAAAACCTCAGCAGCATCCAACATCATCTGATGCGATTCGCCCGGGAGGCCAAAAATAAGATGCGCTCCAACAGGAATTCCAAATGCAGCTGTTTTGTGAATAGCACTTTTTGTTGCTGCAAAATCATGGCCCCGGTTGATTCGTTTAAGTGTTTGATCATAAATACTTTCCACACCATATTCAACCATCACATATTTTTCTTTTTTGATTTCGGCCAGCAGCTTGAGTACTTCATCGTCCACCACATCAGGCCGTGTGCCAATCACCAAACCAACAACTCCTTCAACCGAAAGTGCTTCCCGATAACGCTTTCGCAAGGTATCCAAATCAGCATAAGTATTGGAATAAGCCTGAAAATAAGCCAGGTATTTACTTGCTCTCCGATACCTTTTTTGGTGAAACTCCTTACCCTCTTCCAATTGCTGGGTGATTGATTTTGAGGGCTGACAATATGAAGGATTAAAGGCATCATTTACACAATAAGTGCATCCGCCATAGCCCTTACTTCCATCGCGATTGGGACAGGTAAAACCAGCATCCAGACTGATTTTTTGTATTCGTCCGCCAAAAATCTTTTTGAAATAAGCTGTGTAGCTGTTGAACCGCCTTTGATCGCCCCAGGGATAATTCATAGCACAAAAATAAGCATTCATACGAAAGCAAAAGCCGCAGAAGTTTGAACTCCGGCGGCTTTTGAGAAAATTTTTCTGAAGATTAAGAAACCTTTTCGAGTTTTTTCATGATGGAGAAAATAAATGCTGCTGCAATAAGCGACAACACAATAAAGATTGACCAAACCTGCCAGATAGCAACGCGTTCGTACAAATAGCTGCCAACCCACAACATCTGATTACCCAACGCGGTGGCACCAAGCCACCCACCTTGCATCAACCCCTGATATTTGGGCGGAGAAACTTTGGATACAAAAGAGATACCCATCGGGCTCAGGAAAAGCTCGGCAATGGTAAGCGTGAAATATGTTGTGATGAGATAATACGAACTCACACGTGGCGAATCGGGCATCAATTCTTTAAAAGGATCCAGGCCGATCGATCCAACCAGAAGAATAACAAATCCAAAAGCTGTAATGATCATCCCAATACCAATTTTTCGTGGTGCTGATGGCTCCATTTTTCTGCTGTTGAGCCAGGCAAACAAACCAACAATAATAGGTGTAAGCAATACAATCATGGCAGGATTAAAATGCTGGAAAATCTCTGGTGAGATAGAGTTTACTTCAGCATTATTATTATAGAAATAGTATACACCAATAGCCGCCAGGATTGCTACTGCTGCGCCAATAAATTTAGATTTTGCGCTCGATTTTTTATTGATAAGAGCACTCAACCCAAAAATACCAACAATAATAGACAGCAACGACCAGATATTAAAGATGAGATAGGTGCCGGGGCCAACGGAGGTTTCTGTGTAGTCACGTGCAAAGAAGTTCATGGTCAGGCCATTTTGATGGAATGCCATCCAGAAGAAAATTACCACACCAAATACGAGGAACAAAGCAGTAAGCCGTTGTTTGGTTTCTTCCTTGCTCATTTCGATGATTTTTTCGCCTTCCTTGGCAATCTTTTTCTTCACATCAGGAAGTTTATTCTTAAACATCGTAAACACCAGGAAAGAAATGATCATTGTTACCGCTGCTGCACCAAAAGCATAGTTAAATCCCGCACTATAAGCAGCGAGGTATTTTTCGGCAAATGCTGGTAATTGCTCCAGGCTAACAGTTTCGCCGGAAACCTTTGACGCTAGAACCTGCAAAGGAGCAGTGTCTCCCAGAGGATTATCCTGAAATTTATGAATCAGTGCTGGCAGTTCGTTATCACGTAAATATCCTTCTGATTTGATAAACCAGTTGATGATACCGGCTGCCACACTTGGTGCAAACAAAGCACCGATGTTGATTCCCATATAAAAAACACTAAAAGCAGAATCGCGCAAATGGGCATACTTGGGATCGTCGTACATCTGTCCAACAACAGCTTGCAGGTTTCCTTTGAAAAGTCCGTTACCAAAGGCGATTACAAAGAGGGCTATTAAGGTGAAAACCAAGCCAAACCCGGGAATAGTCATCAGCACATAACCGGCAAGCATGGTAACCAGACCAACGAAAATTGTCCCTTTGTAATTCATGGTACGGTCGGCAACAATACCACCAACCAGCGCTAATCCGTAAATGAGTGCATAAAACACACTATATACTACTCCGGCATTGGATTCGGTTAATCCAAACTTGGCTGTAAGGTAAAAAACCAATATACCCATCATGGTATAAAAGCCGAACCGCTCTCCCATATTTGCGAAAAACGCAATGATCAATCCTTTTGGATGTCCTTTAAACATAGTTAGTTAAGTTTTAATTATACATTACAATAATTGATTTCCGAAACTTAAGAGAACAAAAATAGAGAAAAAAACATGCCGGACAACAAAAATCGGAGGTCTGGCCGGTATAAAGAAAGTTTTTAAATTGCACGGCGCACAATTCTTTATCAAGCTGTTTGAATTATGGCATATTTATTAAGAAGCCAAAATGGAGCCGTGTAATATTTTGAAAGTATATTCGTCTGGACATTAGAAAAGCATCTATGAATTCTGAAGACTTTAAGCAGCAGGTATTTGGATTTAAAAATAAGCTCTACCGCTTAAGTCTGCGTCTTTTATCTGACGAACAGGAAGCCGAGGATGCTGTTCAGGAAACTTATCTCAAACTCTGGAAAATGCGTAAGAAGCTCCATCAATATCACAGCAAAGAAGCCCTGGCCATGACCATGACACGTAATTATTGTCTGGATCAACTCAAAGCCAAGCGCCGATCTAATTTGCCATTATCCAATGAGGAGCACAGCAGCAATAATTTGCCTGATCCGCACCAGCTTGCTGAACTAAAAGACGATGCATCAAAAATCAACTTTTTAATTAATGCCTTGCCTGAGCAACAAAAAATTGTCATTCAGCTAAGGGATGTGGAGCAGTATGAGTTTGAAGAAATCTCAAATATTACCGGCATGAATTTGAATGCTGTTCGGGTAAATCTTTCACGGGCACGAAAGCAAATCCGTCAGCAATTGATCCAACAACACAATTATGAATTACGAAGCTATTAATCAACTTATCGAAAAATATTTCGAGGGCCTTACCACCTTGGAAGAGGAAAAGATGCTCCGGAAATATTTTGAGCAGGAAGATCTTCCAAAAGATCAGCTTGCACTCAAACCATTGTTTAACCTTAACAAAGAAAAGCCAGTGCTGAAGAACAAACAATTTGATGCCGGCATCGAAACACAGTTAACCGATCACCGATCAGAATTGGGAAAGACCTTTCGCTGGCCATTGGTTGCAACAGCAGCAGCAATTGTCTTGCTCTTTTTCAGCCTGTTCGATTTTAATCGCAGCAGTGGATTTGAAGATACCTTTAACGATCCAACCGAAGCCTATGCACATGCTTCAAAAGCTCTGCAATTTGTAGGTCTCAAACTTTCGGACGGAATGAATGCCACAATTATGGCAGAAACGAAACTTGATAAAGGCTTAAGCAAAATGGAAAAACTCACCTGGATTAATGCCGGTATTGAAAACACCAGGCGGCTGGGCGAGATTGATCAAACACGAAATCTATTAAATCTTACACATAAACCTTAAATAATTATAATCATGAAAAAGTATGTTATTATCCTGAGTGTAGCATTTTTGCTCCCGTTGCTGGGTTTTTCACAAACCTCTTCGATCGACAAACTCTATGAAAAATATGCCGGTAAGGACTATTTTACTTCTATCAACATCTCTTCCGAAATGTTCAAACTCGCTGCTGGCCTAAGCCAGAATATGGAAAGTGAAGATGCCAAAGAACTCAACGATTTGGTGAATCAGATCGATGGCATGAAAATCCTGATTTTTGAAGACTCACTGAAAAAAAGTAAAATAGATTTTATATCGGAGCTGAATAAATCAGTTAATTTCAAGGACTTTGCCGAGCTGATGCGGGTAGAAGAAAAAGATGGAACGGTACGTTTTTTAACCAAAAAAGAAAATGGAAGCAAGATCAGCGAAATGCTAATGATTGCTGAAGATGGAGGCGAAGTGGTGGTGATGAGTTTTACGGGTTCTATTGATTTACAATCTATAGGCAAGCTGGCAAAAACAATGAATATGAAAGGCATGGAGAATCTGGACAAACTCAATGAATAGCAGATAAATCTGAAAACAATTCAAATTGAATAAAATAGATGATAGAATTAATTAAAAAACCTGCCAGAAAATTCTGGCAGGCTTTTTTTATCTCTTAAATTAAAACGGCTTAATAAGCCCTGGCAAAATAAACCCGCTGAACCGACGGTTTTCCGCTATAAATACAATTGCCTTCTTCGCGGTAGCCTTCAATTGGGATCAAACGAATGGTGGCCTTGGTTTCCTCCTTGATTTTTTGTTCTGTTTCTGAAGTGCCGTCCCAATGTGCCATCACAAAACCACCCTTTTCGATCCTGTCTTTAAAGTCGCTCCAGTTGTCAACCTTAAAAGTATTCTCATTCCTGAAATCCAAAGCTTTCTGATAAAGATTTTTCTGAATCTGTTCCAACAAATTAGCCACTTTTTGTTCCAGGTTTTGCTGTAAAAGGGATTCCTTCTCAAGTGTATCCCTGCGGGCTACTTCAACAGTATTGTTTTCGAGGTCGCGTGGCCCGATAGCCAAACGAAGCGGTACTCCTTTTAGTTCCCATTCGGCAAATTTATAACCGGGTTTTTGGGTAGTACGACCATCGTATTTTACCCTGATTCCTTTGTTTTCAAGAGCCTTTTTAATTTCATTGGCCCTCTCAGAAATCCTTTCATATTGTTCATCATTTTTGTAAATGGGAACGATAACAACCTGAACAGGAGCCAGTTTAGGAGGAACTACCAATCCATTATCATCTGAATGCGACATAATCAAAGCACCCATCAGACGGGTTGAAACACCCCACGAAGTAGCCCAAACAAAATCAAGCTTGTTTTCCTTGTTGAGGAATTTCACATCAAAGGCTTTCGCAAAATTCTGCCCAAGAAAATGAGAAGTACCAGCCTGAAGTGCTTTCCCATCCTGCATCAAAGCTTCGATACAATATGTTTCTATGGCACCTGCAAAACGTTCATTGGGCGATTTAACTCCCCTTAATACTGGCACGGCCATCCATTCTTCGGCAAACTCAGCATAAACCCGCAGCATCTGCTCTGCTTCAGCAATGGCTTCATCTTTAGTAGCATGAGCCGTATGGCCTTCCTGCCATAAAAATTCGGCAGTACGCAAAAACAATCTTGTACGCATCTCCCAACGAACCACATTGGCCCACTGGTTTATTAACAACGGCAAGTCGCGATAGCTCTGAATCCAGTTGCGATAAGTATCCCAGATTATTGTCTCAGAGGTTGGTCGAACGATAAGTTCTTCTTCCAACTTAGCATCTTCATCAACAACAATTCCTTTACCATTGGGGTCATTTTTGAGTCTGTAATGTGTAACTACCGCACATTCCTTGGCAAAACCTTCCACATGACTGGCTTCCTTACTAAAAAAAGATTTTGGGATAAAAAGCGGGAAATAGGCATTTTCGTGTCCTGTATCCTTAAACATCTTATCCAGAGCTTGTTGCATACGCTCCCAGATGCCATAACCATAAGGTTTAATCACCATGCAGCCTCTTACTGCTGAGTTTTCTGCCAGATCAGCTTTGGTAACAAGGTCGTTGTACCATTGAGAATAATTATCTTCGCGAGAGGTTAATTCTTTAGCCATGAATTTTTGGTATAGTATTTGTATTTTTTACGATGAAAATGCAAAATTAGTAAAATCCCTCAGGGATAATACATAAAAGTCAGGAGGACGATAAAATGAAAACTTTAAATTTAACCTACCTCGCACTGGTTCTGCTGGCTGCAGGATGTGCTTCGAGCGGTGCTGTTTACGATGATGTATATTATTCGCGAAACGACAACGCCACAACTGCTTCCGGAAAACAGGAAAAACTGGCTGAAGCCAGTCCTACCAAAACCTACACTTCGGCAACAGTTAAAAGCAGCAGTAATTACGATTATGAAACCTATTATCAGGATGACGCTGCTCAAACTGTGAACACTGTTCCGGCCGAACCTGTTTATCAGACCTCCGAAACTGTAACCGAAACAGACGGTACTACCTACACCACTACCGAAACTTATTACGACAGTGATTATGCCAGCCGGATAAGAAGGTTTGGCTCAGGTTCGTCTTCCAATTTTGGTTACTACGACAGTTACAACACCGGATGCTATAGTTGTGGTGGCAGTAATATATATCTTGGAGTAGGTTATCCTTATGGTTGGTCGTTTGGATTTAGCTATGGTTATCCTTACTATGGAAGCCGCTATTACAGTCCTTTCTACAGACCTTACTACGGTTATGGATGGGGAGGCTACTACGATCCGTTCTTTTATGATCCATGGTACGCCTGGGGACCAAGCTGGGGCTGGGGCGGTTCTTACTGGAGAGGCTACAACCACGGCTACTGGAACGGCTATTGGAATGGTTATTACGATGGCCACTGGGATTATCCTTATCATAGCAACTCGTATAGATATTATGGACAAAGAAGCAGTTTGGCCGGGGGAACACCACACACTACCGGAAGTGCCAGAGGTGTGAGAGGCTCTGGTGATAATAACAAAGAAACCATAGTTGGCAGTCGTGGCACACGAACCGGATCCACAACCGGTGGAACCACTATTACAGAAAGAACCACCTCCGCAAGAGGAAGCAACACGGGCGAAAGCAGAGGCACCACCGAACAAAGGCAAACTGTGGATCGCCAGGCCAGGCCAGAAAGCTCAACAAACAGGATCGAAAGGCCCCAAACCGACAGAGCTACGACCATGCAGCGCGAAACACGACCTACGGCAAATGAAAAGGTTACGGAATACAGAAACAGGTATCAGAGGCCGGCTGATAATGCCACAACACCTAATAATACCAGATACGAAAGGCCGAAAACCTACACTTCACCCAGCGACCGTCAGCCACGTTCAAGCTCCGAATATGTGAGGCCACAACGCGACACCAGAAGTAACTCAACGCCTTCAACTGGTAATAGTAATGTACAATCACGTCCATCCACCACAAGGCAATCTCCCGCTTATTCGAGTCCGTCACGAAACACAAACACAAGGAGCTACAGCACTCCTTCCAGAAGTACCAGCTCTCCATCAGGCAGCTCATCCGGAACGATTTCGAGAAGCTCGTCAGGCAGTAGCTCAAGCGGAAGTTCAAGTCGCGGAAGCAGCAGCTCTTCAGGGAGCTCCTCGCGCGGAGGAAGACGATAAGCGATCATCGGTGTTCAACTTTAATTAATTTTTGGTAAAACCCACAAAACTGCTCACTGAAGTTAATTGTGGGTTTTTTATTAAAGAAAAATAAGATACTATGAAAAGGATTAAGCTAATTGGAATAATACTGCTAATAACAAGCTTTGCGCAAGCACAAAATGAGGTAGATGCCTTAGTTTTTTCGCAAAGTTTTTATCAGGGAACGGCTCGAAGCATGGCAATGGGAGGTGCATTCGGAGCACTCGGTGCCGACTTTTCAACACTCAGCACCAACCCTGCCGGAATGGGACTTTACAGAAGCTCAGAATTTACTTTTACACCTGAGATTTCAACCGGTAAAACCGCTTCAACCTATAATGGAATGTTTGGCGAAGACTCCCGAACAAACCTTGGTATAAGCAATTTAGGTTTTATCATCACCAATCCCATTCCCGAAGGAACAACCTCTACCCCATGGAAATATTACCAGTTTGCCTTTGGGATGAACCGAACCAACAGCTTCAACAACAGAAGCTTTATCCGGGGCGATAACGATGAACATTCGCTGGTGGATGTTTACCTGGATGAAGTTTGGAATACTCCTATGGATGATGATGCGATTTATGATAAATTTCCTTTCGATATTTTTCCGGCATGGAGTGTTTATGTGATAGACACAGTTAGAAATGAAGATGGTGATCTTATTTATTCCAGTCCGGTGCCTCCTGGTGGGATTCGTCAGCAAAAGCAAACCAAAACCTGGGGATCAAACAGTGAGTGGTTGTTTGCCGCCAGTGCCAATCTGGACGATAAGCTATTCCTTGGCGCAACGGTTGGTTTGCCTTATATACGCTTCTTCGAAGAATCAGTTTATACCGAATATGATGCAGCAGGTGCCGATCCCTACTTCGATGAATGGAACTATTCCGAAATCCGCGAATCAAAAGGCTGGGGAATAAATCTGAAATTAGGAGCCATATTGTGGCCGGTTGACTGGTTGCGCATTGGGGCAGCCTTTCATACGCCAACATATTACTATGGATTAAAAGACGTATGGTACACCAGTACAGATGCTACATTAGTACCTTTTTACAGCACTGAAATGATTTATAATCGAAAAGATTCACCTACCGGAGAATATGAATACGAATTAACAACTCCCCTAAAAGCCATTGGAAGTGTTGCTTTTATTATTGGCAAGTATGGCTCGTTGAGTGCAGATTACGAATTTGTAGACTACAGCAGAATGAAACTTAGGGCAGTTGGAAATGCTTTTTCAAATGAGAATGACAACATCAGAAATATTTATGGATCAACAGCTAATCTGAGACTGGGTACAGAGTGGCGCTACAGCAATTTCAGTTTCAGGGCTGGTTATGCACTTTACGGCAGTCCATATGCTAAAGGCAATGATTTTGAACAAACTAACCTATCATTTGGAATTGGTTATTCCGAACGTGATTTTAGTCTGGATCTGGCTTATGTAAACGGGCAAAGATCAAATGATTATTATTTGTATAGCACAGAAAACTGGGAAACAAATCCTACCAGACAGGAGTTTACTTCAAATCATTTTGCACTCACTGCACGATTTAAATTCTGATTAGTGTACTTCGATCAGCACAAAAAAATGAGATAACTTATTGTTGTCTTATTTTTTTTGCAGGCGGTTTAATCCAGCTTTAGCCTTTTGATGAATACTTACCCGATAATTGTCGGGTTTCATCCTGAGGCATTTTTTATAGGCTTCGACAGCCAGGTCGAAATTATTTTGCAGCTCATACAACTCGCCCAGCTTGAGTGCGGCATTGGCAGCATAGTAAAATGGCATCCTTTCGCCCAGTAAAATTGTTTGATTATATTGTTGGATAGCCTTATCAGTCTGATGCAGCCGATCAGCCACCCTGCCCTGCCGGTAATGGTACTCTATTAAATCGTTCTCCTGTAATCCGGAAGGCAAAATTGAATCCAGAACAGCCCCGGATTCTATGAGAAACCCTCCGTCAAAAAGTAAGCGCGACCTTAAAAGTGCAGGATGATAAATAATTTGATTTTCGGCATCATAAACTGCCTGTTTATCGGCATCCACCTGAACTTTTGAATATTTTGTAACTGCCATTAAATCCTGCAAATAATCACTCGTATCTCCCCTTATCAAATCCATCCAGGCGATTTTGCGAAGCGCATCTGCTTTATAATTGAGCCCTTTGAATCTTGATTCATACTTTCGATAATACAATATCGCATTTTGATTCAGCTCTCGGGATAAGGTTTCGGCATATAGATAATCAAGGTAATAAAAGGGGATATCCGTTTCAAGTTTATCGCGGAGCTCCAGCAATAATCGTGCATCCTCATTTTTTGCACTTCGCATCAACAAATTTGCTTCGGCATAAAGTATCAAAGGAGTTTTATTTTCAATTTTATCCAATTCTTCCAGCACAAGTTGAGAGGCAAGCGGGTCTGCATTTAGATTTATCTCGATGAAACTAAGATAAAACAAAATTTCGGGCAACCAAATCGCAAGATTTTCGTCCTCTCCGGCAAGGGCTGCTAACTGCCACAACTGCCTTCTGCCCTGCTGTATGCTGCCTTCCATCGATGCTAAATTTAATATCCAGTTGTATTCGGGCGGTACTGTGCCCAAAATAGCATTCAACAATCCTGTACCAAGCAAATTTGGTGCAAATTCTGGGAATTGCTTCTGATTCTCTTTCAATAAAAAATAAGCTTTTCTGATTTCGAATGCAGCCGTATAATATTCATTAAATTTCAAACGGCTAAAAGCCCACTGCAAATGCACGACTGCCAGCGACCAGTTTTTAAAAGGCTCATCATCTGGCAAGGCCTCTAACTGCTTCAGCCGTGTTTTACGATTGGGTTCTTTGGCTTTGAAAACTGATTCCTCTTCCAGAATAAAAATCTGCAGAAAATCCTGATAGTTTTCAATCAGTGCTACACATGCATTATTGCTCGATTCAAGTCTTGTTTTATTCAATAATTCATTGGCTTTTTCAAATTGCAGATTTAATGTAGCCTGATACGCCATCTGACATTTAGAATCAAAATTCCATTCAGATGCTAATACACTTATAATCTGTATGTTAAATAGAATTAATAATAACAGATGTTTTTTCAAGGCACAAATTAATTAGATAGGTAAAACTAACAAAAAAGGGAATAACCAAACAGCTATTCCCTTCTATGATAATGATTTCTTGTTCTCAGGCAGAATATTGCTCTGCGATTTCGTGATCAACCAAAATTCGGCCGCAATACTCACATACAATTATTTTTTTGTGCATCCTGATATCCAATTGATGCTGAGGAGGAATCTTGTTAAAACAGCCACCGCAGGCATCACGCTCAATCTGTACCACCGCAAGTCCGTTTCGTGCATTGGTGCGAATACGTTTGTATGCAACCAAAAGGCGATCTTCGATAAGCTTTTCGTTTTCTTTTGACTTCTCAATCAAGGCTACCTCATCCTTTTCTGTTTCTTCAATGATCGAATTAAGCTCAGATTTTTTTACATCCAGATCAGAATTGCGATCACTTAATTTTTCATTAGCAGTTTTTAGCAAAACTTCCAGTTCGGAAAGTTTATCAGTAAACTCACGGATACGCTTTTCAGAAAGTTGAATTTCAAGGGTTTGAAACTCAATTTCCTTTGACAGCGAATCATATTCGCGATTATTTCGTACATTCTGCTGCTGCTCCTCGTAGCGTTTTATCAATGTTTCGCTGTCCTTGATCGCCTGCTTTTTCTCGGCAATAGCCTTTGACAAGGATTTCATTTCAGTGTCAATATTGTCCACGCGGGTTTCGAGGCCAATAATCTCATCTTCCAGATCCTGAACCTCAAGCGGAAGCTCACCACGGATAATACGGATTCTGTCAATCTGCGAATCTATCTGTTGTAAGGTATAAAGTGCGACAAGTTTTTGTTCCACACTAACTTCTGCAACTTCTTCTACCTGAGCCTTTTTGGTGGCTTTTACTTTATCAGCCTGCTTTTCAACTGCCATATTTTTGATCTTTTTTAATTTCGGAAATACCTGACTGCATTTGTATCTACTTCTGAAATCAGGGCTGCAAAATTAGGAATTTTTTTCTGAATCATCTCAGCCATTAATTCTTTCGTAAATTGTTCAGTTTCAAAATGCCCTGCATCCACCACCAATAATTTGCCGTCTGCTTCAAAAAAATCGTGATATTTCAGATCCGCTGTAACAAAAACATCAGCTCCGACTGACTTTGCCTTGTTCAATAAAAATGCCCCAGAACCACCACAAATGGCAATACGTTGCACTTTTTTCCCGGTGAGTGAGGTATGTTTTAAAACAGCTGTGCCTAATTTTTCCTGTATCATATTCAGAAAATCCAATTCATCCATTGCCGATTCCAATTCACCCACTAATCCCGAACCAATTGCGTTGTGCCTGTTGTCCAGTGGATAAATATCATAAGCCACTTCTTCGTAGGGATGAACAGCTATCATATTATTTACAACCTTATTGATAAGATACTCAGGCACAATGGTTTCGATCCGGATTTCATCTTCCTGATGCAGCTGACCAATTTGGCCTACAAAGGGATTCGTTTGTTCAGCACCTCTGAAAGTTCCTTTTCCGCTTATGTTGAAACTACAACTATCGTAAGCGCCGATATGTCCTGCACCACTTTCGAACATAGCACTCCTCACCTGATCTGCTTGTGCTACCGGACAAAAAACACTTAGTTTCTTAAGGGTATCATTTGAGGCACTAAGAATCTTGCATTTCGTAATTCCCAATTTTGAAGCAAGTTTACCGTTAACGCCGGACATTATATTATCCAAATTCGTGTGCATGGCTGCAACTGCAATGCTATTTTTAATGGCAGCTGTCACGGTTCGTTCAACCAGGTTACCATCACCAATTCGTTTCAAACCTTTGAATATTAGCGGATGATGCGCAATGATGAGTTCACATTTTTTTTGAATAGCTTCTTCAATCACCGCTTCCGTAACATCTATGGCCAATAACACCTGATTCACTTCTGTATCAGCACTTCCGATTAAAAGTCCTGAATTATCATACGACGCCTGAAGTGAAAGATCAGCAACTTCTGTAAATACCAATAATAAATCTTTAATTTTCATATTTGTACAAGCCTTTTAATTCGGGTAAATCAATCTTTTTCATGGTCAAGCCCCTCAACGATAGTCAGTCAGAAAAGATAATTTAAACTTAATACTTCGCTAAAGCTTTAATAAATGTAACATTTTGCAGGAAATTAGCGTAAAAATACATATTTTTGAACTTGTGTACTAGTGAAATGGACTGCCTTCAAACTAATTTTTTCTTAACCCATACAAAACGGTCAGTGTAAAAATGCGAATTATTTTACTTCCGTTTCTTTGGATTTATCAGTTGGTATTGATTCTGCGTCATGCATTGTACGATTGGGGGGTGTTTCGATCAAAAGGTTTTAATATTCCAATCATCTGTGTTGGAAATCTTTCGATGGGCGGAACGGGAAAAACTCCTCATATCGAATATTTGATCAGGCTGTTCGGAAATAAATACAAAACTGCGGTTCTTAGTCGTGGATACGGAAGAAATTCTAAAGGCTTTGTGCTTGCAAAAAACGCCGTAACCTACCGGGATATTGGAGACGAACCCATGCAATATTTTAAAAAATTCAATAATATTACGGTGGCGGTCGATGAAAAAAGAGTCAGAGG
Source organism: Bacteroidales bacterium (assembly GCA_028704385.1). Taxonomy (GTDB): domain Bacteria; phylum Bacteroidota; class Bacteroidia; order Bacteroidales; family F082; genus UBA5536. Next base: position 196,757 of record JAQVLA010000003.1, read on the forward strand.
TGTAAATACACTTTTATCTTTGCCCAATCCCCCGAAGCTAATTTTACTTGATGATGCTTTTCAACATCGCGCAATAAGGGCTGGATTAAATATTTTATTAACAGATTTCCACAATCTTTATCCCAAGGATTTTCTTTTTCCTGCCGGCCATCTAAGAGATATTACCTCAGCAGCCAAAAGGGCTGATATCATTATAATTACGAAAACCCCAAAGGTTTTTTCACCTTTTACCCGAAGAAGACTTATTGACATTATTCAGCCAAAACCCTATCAAAACCTTTATTTCTCATACCTTACATACGGACGGATGATTCCCGTCGGAGAAACATCAAAGAATGCATTACCCAGAGTGTTTTCGACCATTCTGATGTTTTGTGGCATTGCCAATCCTTATCCATTACAGGAATTTTTACAAAAAAAATGCACTGAATTAATCACCATAGATTTTCCTGATCACCATCGTTTCAATCAAAAAGACATGTATCATATTATAAATGAATACGAGAAAATAATTGGCAAAAACAAGATCATCGTCACAACCGAAAAAGATGCCATGCGTTTGATCGATTCTCCGTACTTTAGCCTGTTCAAAAATATACCGCTGTTTTATGTTCCGGTAGAAGTGAAATTCCACGAAGAAGAACAGCAAAGTTTTGATCAACAGCTAAATGAATATGTTAGAACAACTACAGCAGACCGTTAACTATATTCGGTCAATCAACGATTTTCGACCAGAAATTGGTGTTATTTTAGGAACCGGACTTGGTGGTCTGGTTGATGAACTGGAGATAATTACAGCCATTTCTTACGAGAACATCCCACATTTTCCGGTTTCAACCGTACATGGCCACCAGGGACGACTGATTTTTGGAAATCTTAATGGTCGCAGAATTATTGCCATGCAAGGGCGTTTTCATTTTTATGAAGGATACTCGCCGGCCGAACTTACGTTTCCGGTCAGGGTAATGAAACTGCTTGGCATCAAGTTATTAATTGTTTCGAATGCCAGCGGTGGCCTCAATCCTGATTTTTCAGTAGGTGACCTGATGTTTATCAGAGATCATATCAACCTGATGCCCAACCCTTTGATTGGAAAAAATGATGATCGTTTGGGCACCCGTTTTCCGGATATGAGCGAAGCCTACGACAAAAAAATCCTGAAAACCGCCCATGAAGTTGCCAAATCACTCAACATCAAAGTGTTTGAAGGTGTTTATGCTGCTGTTTCAGGACCAACATTCGAAACACCAGCCGAATACAATTACATCCGTGTGATTGGTGCTGATGCTGTTGGGATGTCAACAGTTCCGGAGGTGATCGTGGCACGCCATATGAAACTGCCTGTTTTTGCCGTTTCTGTGATCTCTGATCTTGGTGTTAAAGGGAAAATACATGAAATTTCGCACGAAGAAGTGGTTGATGCTGCCGGAAAAGCCCAACCTCTAATGACACAGATAATCAAAGTCTTACTACAAAAAGAAATCATCTAACGAAAATATGTCGCAAAAAGGCAAACACATCTATTTTGCCTCCGATTTTCATTTGGGAGTGCCTGATCACGACAGCAGTTTGAAACGCGAGAAAAAACTGGTTTCCTGGCTCGAACGCATTCGTTATCAGGCAGCCGAAATCTTTTTGATGGGAGATGTGTTTGATTTTTGGTTCGAATACAAAACGGTGGTACCCAAAGGATATGTGAGACTTTTGGGCAAGCTGGCAGAAATAACGGATAGCGGTATTCCGGTTCATATCTTTAGAGGAAATCACGACATCTGGGCATTTGACTATCTGCAAAAAGAAGCAGGCGTTTGTTTATACCGCAAACCTCAAATCAGGGAGTTCAACGGTAAAAGCTTTTACCTGGCACATGGCGATGGCCTGGGTCCGGGAGATAATGGATATAAATTTTTGAAGAAGGTTTTTGAAATTCGCTTTAATCAGTGGCTTTTTCGGTGGTTGCATCCTGACCTTGGAACAAGAATGGGCTTGTATTTCTCGCATAAAAGCAGGATTGCCAACGTAGCCCGCGAAGAAAAAAGCAATTTCAAAATCGTTCCTGAAGAGGAAATGCTATATCACTATTGTCAAAGTATTCTTCAATCAGGTGAGCAGCACGACTTTTTTATTTTTGGGCATCGGCACGTTCCGCTTGATTATTCTTTGAATGAAAAGGCGAGAATGATTATCCTGGGCGATTGGGTTACGAACTATACCTATGCCGTTTTTGATGGAGAAAAATTGGAATTGAAACGATTTGAATCCTAAATAATGTTCAGGGATTTAGATTAATTGCCTTGATTTGTCCATTTTCAATGTCGAATTGCATACTCATCAATGTGTTAACTGCAACATTCGTGTATCCGGGTTCCCATTTTTGCAGATCTTCTAATGCCGTGATCAGCTTTTTGTTTAAATTATCATTTAACCCCCGATCTATTTTAAAATCAAGGGCCATGCCTTTGCAATTCACCACAAATTTTAAATAAACTGATCCTTGAATTTTTGAGTCAGGTTTTACTCTTTTAGTTAGGCTGGTTGAGAGCTTATCTAATCCTCCTTTGAATTCAGGTTGCAGTCTTACTACAGTAAAACTTTCATTTCCACAGGGGTTAACGGTTTGTGTGTTGATAGCTTTTTTCTCCGCATCAACCTGTGCAAATCCAAAATTCATCAAAAGAAAAAAGATAAACGTGATGCTAATTGCTTTCATGACGAAATGTTTTTTCAAATTTACAAAATGAAATCATCCTAATGCAATATTTTCAACAAAAAAATCGATTGAAAAAGGAATTTTATTACTTAGAGTGGTGGATTATTGCCGCTTGTGAATAATAATATCAACATTATTTTTTCACAAACCTATTCAAATCAATCTCCTCATCCAATGGCTTTAGGTATATCAAAAGCTCCAAAAATTGTTTTCCTAGCCAAGGAGCTATCATCACACCGCGCGCGCCCAATCCATTAAAAATTGCCAGTTGTGGATAATCTGGGTGAAGACCTGCAACAGGACGGCGATCAGCTGTAGCAGGCCTTATACCGGCTTGATGATCAATTACTTCAACTTTAGTATTTAAAACAGAAGCCAGCTTGCTTAATAAAAATGCCCTGGCTGATTCAGTGGGTTCATCAGATAGATCGTCCCAACCATAAGTTGATCCTAATCGAAAAATATTTTTACCTAATGGCAATAAAAACACATCTTTATTGAGCAAATAATTGCTGTTTAAGTTTTCAATTTTAAGCGTAAGTAATTCCCCTTTTACCGGCCTGAAAGGAACAAAATCAAAAAACGGGTTTTTTACAGCCTGCCAGCCTTCGCAGAAGATTAGTGTGTTGGCATGAAAGCGATTTTTATAAGTAACGCCATCACTCGAAAGGTGCAGCTCATCCAAATCAAATCTTTCTGATAAAACCACCGCCTGGCCAGCTACTATTTTATTTATTACCTCAAGGAAAACGACAGTGTCCAACCAATACCCCTGTACAAAACCAGCACCGAATGGCTGAAAAAGAAAATCATTATCAGGAACATTTCCAATACCATCAATCCATTGAGCAATTTCTGGTTTTTTCATTTTCTGCTGCCATATGGCCTCATCCTGATCTCCAAAAACTTTAGCGATTGTAATCGGATACAAAAATTTTCTTTGTGAAATTTCTTCAATCGATTGGTAAAATTTTACAGCCTCTGGCAGCAGTTCGTTCACCTTCCAAACCGAAGTCAGGTATCTGAATACTAATGGATTAATCAATCCGGCAGCAACTGCTGTTGAGCTGTTTTTTTGCCCTTTATGTATCCAGCAAACCTGTTGTCCTTGTTGTGTCAGTTGATAAACCAGCACGCTTCCGGCCAGTCCGCCGCCTATAACGATTTGATCAAAATGATCCAAAACTCAGACAAATTTGGCAATCAGTTCGACCAGGCGGCTGGCATAGCCCATCTCGTTATCGTACCAGGCTACGACTTTTACGAGTTTGTTTTTGTCGCCCAGCACAGCCGTGAGTCCGGCATCAAAAACAGCTGAATGGGTGTTGCCAATCACATCAGTTGAAACAATGGGGTCTTCGGTGTATTGTAAAATTCCTTTGAGCTCGTTCTCGGCTGCGGCCTTGAAAGCTGCGTTTATTTCTTCCACACTGGTCGATTTATCCAGCGTACAGGTGAGGTCGGTTAGCGATCCATCCGGCACTGGAACGCGAATTCCCGCACCTCCAAGATTTCCTTTCAGGTGAGGGAAAATTCTGGTAGCGGCTTTGGCTGCACCTGTTGTCGTTGGCACAATAGAGTGAGCTGCAGCACGTCCGCGGCGCCAATCCTTATGGGGTCCGTCAACAAGGTTTTGATCTTTTGTATAGGAATGCACGGTTGTGATAAAACCTTTTTGAACTCCCCAGTTTTCGTGCAGTATTTTTATTAAAGGTGCCACATTATTGGTTGTGCAGGATGCATTCGAGATCAGGTCGTCATTTCGGTTGATTAAATGATCGTTAACACCCAAAACAATATAAGGAACATCTTCGCGGATGTCTTTGGCCGGGGCCGAAATGATCACTTTGCGTGCTCCTGAAGCATCAATATGTTGGCGGGCCTTTTCGGGCTCGGTAAAAAAACCGGTTGATTCAATCACCACATCAATGGCTAATTCCTTCCAGGGAAGCAGCGACGGATCAGCCTGATTCAAAACTTTGATTTTTTTGCCATCCACCAACAAAAAATCTCCATCTACACTGACCTCACCCTTGAATGCCCCCTGAACGGAATCATACTTCAACAGATGAGCCAGGTTTTTCGTTTCAGCAAGGTCGTTAATAGCAATAACTTCCATATCATTTCTGAGCATCAATCGTCTGAAAGTGATTCGTCCAATGCGGCCAAATCCGTTTATTGCAATCCGAATAGGTTTCATATTTCTAAGCTTTGGCCGGCAAAGTTAGCCTTTTGAAACCTGCCAGCCAATGAAAAAATTAAGAGCGATTTCGAATGAGGTTTTTGTCGAATCAATTTCGCCGTTCGTTTCTTAAATAACATTAAAACAAGTGGATTCACATAATTTATCAGGCAAAACCTTCGTTTAAAGGACGCCTAAAAACCAGAAATTCCGTATTTTTACAAAAAATTATTTACCCATAAAATTCTACTAATGGAAAAAATCAAAACGTACATCGAATCCAACAAAGACAGATTTTTGGAAGAACTGTTTGGGCTGATCCGCATCCCTTCGATCAGTTCGTTAAGCGACCATAAACCCGATATGCAAAAAGCTGCAGAATACTGGCGTGATAGTATGATAAAAGCCGGAGCTGATAAAGCCGAGGTAATCCCGTCTGATGGTAATCCTGTGGTTTTTGGTGAAAAAATTATTGATCCAAGTCTTCCGACCGTGCTGGTATATGGCCATTATGATGTGATGCCTGTTGACCCTATCGAATTGTGGAATAGTCCGCCATTTGAACCTGAAATCAGGGATGGGAAAATCTGGGCGCGTGGTGCAGATGACGATAAAGGTCAGGCTTTTATGCATGCCAAGGCTTTTGAAACTTTGGTAGCTACAGATAGTTTGCCCTGTAATGTAAAATTCATGATTGAAGGCGAAGAAGAAATTGGTTCTCCTAATCTTGGCAAATGGTGTGAGCAACATAAAGACATGCTTAAAGCTGACGTGATTTTGGTTTCTGATACCAGTATGATCGGCCCTGATGTGCCTTCAATCACAACAGGATTGCGTGGTTTGGCTTATTGGCAGGTTGAAGTTACAGGTCCCAACCGCGATTTGCATTCTGGTTTGTTTGGCGGAGCTGTTGGCAACCCAATCAATATTCTGTCTAAGCTAATTGCTTCTATGACAGACGAAAACAATCATATCACCATTCCTGGTTTTTATGATGATGTGCTTGAAGCCACTCCCGCAGAAAGAGAACTTCTGAATAAAGCTCCATTCAGTAAGGAAGCTTATAAAAAGGCTATTGATGTAGAGGAACTGAATGGAGAAAAGGGTTATACAACCATTGAGCATACAGGCATCAGGCCTACATTTGATGTTTGCGGCATCTGGGGCGGCTACACGGGCGAAGGTGCCAAAACCGTACTTCCTTCAAAAGCGTATGCTAAAATATCATGTCGATTGGTTCCCAATCAACATCACAAAAAAATAGAAGTGCTTTTCAAAGAATATTTTGAAAAAATTGCACCAAAGTCGGTAAAAGTTAAGGTTGAATATTTGCATGGCGGACAGGCTTATGTGTGCCCGATCGATCTTCCGGCCTACAAAGCCGCCGAAAAAGCTTATATGGATGTTTATGGCAAGCAGCCAATCCCAATGCGTAGCGGTGGAAGTATCCCAATTATTTCAACTTTTGAAGAAATCCTGGGTTTGAAATCCGTTTTGATGGGCTTTGGCCTTGAATCAGATGCAATTCATTCGCCAAATGAAAACTATCCCTTGGATAATTTCTACAAAGGCATCGAAACAATTGCAGCTTTCTACGGGCATTTTGCTAAGATGTAAACTGAAAATCAATACAAAAGCCGGATATAAAAAGTCCGGCTTTTTAAATCAAGCAAAAAGCCAGCTGCTAAAAACAACTGGCTTTTCATGTTTAGATTCCTTTCAGCTCTATTCCGGAATAGTAAAAACCGTTTGTCCTTTTTTAAAGTTCTCAACACCCTGTTTCAAAAATTCTATAAATTCATCCACATCCAAATCATAAGCCCGGGGTTGGGATACGACATTATTTTCATGCCCCATCAATACATAATAAGGCTGCGCATTCACCCCGAATTTGGATACTTGAAAATCAGCATATTTTCGTCCGATCGTTTTTTTCCATTTGCCATCATAATCAGATAATACCCATTCCTCTTCGGGTAGCATGGTTTTGTCATCTACATACAAGGCAGCAATTACATACTCATCACGTAGTAACGCCAGCACCCTGGGATCGGCCCAAACATTAGCTTCCATTTCGCGGCAATTTACACAACCGTGACCGGTAAAGTCGATAAAGAGAGGTTTATTGAGTGATTTCGCACAAGCAAGCGCCTGCTTGTAATCAAAATACCCTTGCAAACCATGCGGCAAATGTAATTTTTCGTGAAATTTAGGTGTTTCGCAAAGCTCGTTATCCGTTAACTGCATCATGGCGGTGGCTCCAGTGCCTCCGCTGTTTTTCCGGATGATGTCGTTCAAATCAAAATCATGCGTATGCATAGGTGGAACATAGCCCGACAAAGCCTTAAGTGGTGCACCAAACATACCGGGAATAAGGTAAACTACAAAAGAAAAAGTAATGATCGAGAAAACCAGGCGCGGCACACTAAGGTATTTTACCTCAGAATCGTGTGCAAATTTTATTTTGCCCATCAGGTATAAGCCCATCAGGAAGAAAATCACAATCCATAAGGCCAGATAAATTTCCCGGTCGAGCAAGCCCCAGTGGTAAGTTTGATCTGCGATACTGAGGAATTTAAGCCCAAGCGCTAATTCAAGGAAACCTAACACCACTTTCACTGAGTTGAGCCAGCCACCTGATTTTGGTAAATTGCTGAGCCAGGAAGGGAAGAAGGCAAAAAGGGTGAAAGGCAAAGCAAATGCAAGAGAAAAACCAAACATCCCAACAATAGGCTTAAGCACTTGTCCGCCAGCTGATTCAACCAGGATTGTTCCAACAATTGGCCCAGTGCAGCTAAATGAAACCAATACAAGCGTTAAAGCCATAAAAATGGATCCTACAAAACCGCCCTTATCCGCTTTGGCGTCGGATTTATTTACCAGCCAGTGTGGTAAAGTAATTTCAAACATCCCGAAAAAGGAAGCAGCGAAAATGACAAAAATTAGGAAGAAGAGGATGTTGGGCAGCCAGTGTGTACTTAACCAATTGGCGATATCAGGGCCAGCCACCACAGCCAGGATCGAACCAATCAGGGTATAAATTGCAATGATAGCCAGGCCATAAATGATAGCATTCAACTTTCCTTTCAACTTGTCTTCACCATTGTCTTTCATAAAGAATGAGACGGTCATCGGTATCATTGGGAAGACACAAGGAGTTAATATGGCTGCCAGACCACCTAAAAACGCCAGAAAAAAGAAACCCCACAGCGAGGCATTACCTCCGGTAATGTCAGCTTTAGTTTGTCCGGCAGATTCTACTTGTGTTGTAACTTGTTGAGCACCTGCAGGCTGAATTTTTTTTCCATCATAAACCAATTCAAAATCGTGATAAAGCGCAACACAGCCCACATCATTGCAAACCATATACGCGATTTCTCCAGTGATGTTGAAAGGCGGTTCTTGATTTGACTTTAATGGCTGCACAAAAACCGCTTCCTTTTCGAAGGATTTGATATCCATCTCAAAGATTTCGTCGTATTTTATCTCACCTTCAGTAGTTTCAAAAATTGCTGCACTCAGCTCGTAAGCTATTGATTCAGAGAATGTGAATTCTGTTGGCAGTGGGCCGTTTTCGGGAATGTTCAGGGAATAAAGGTGAAAACCTTCATCAATCTTTGCAGTAAAAACCAGCTCCAACTCGTCGTTATTGCCTTTTTTAAGGTCGTAAGTCCATTTTACTGGATCGAGCACTTGATTTTGTGGAGTAGCTGACTGATTTCCAAAGTCTGGAACTGCAGTTTCTCCTGCTAAAGTAAAGGAAAAATCAACCTCCGAAGGCGGCAGACAACGCATATCGTCGCAGCACATAAATTCGAGCACTCCTTCAATGGTAACAGACTCATCTGTAAGCAATTCGACCTGCTGTTTAAAAACTGCCTCATCAGAAAAGAATTTCAATACCATATCGAAATTCGGATCATACTGCTCTACAGAGGGTGATTCATTAACTTTTCCAATTAACTTAGCCTGATCGTTTGGTTTAAAAGTGAAGGTAGTAGCAGGGGGCGACATGGGAATATCCTGCGAATATAAATGCCATTTAGGCTCTATTTTTGCAGTAAAAACCAAATTATATTTCCTGTCGGACATTTTCTCGGTTGAGAAATCCCATTTTACCGGTTCCAGAATCTGTGCCTGTGCGACAAGCGAAATCAGTAAAGGTATTAAAAGAAAAACTCGAATTAATGTATTTGACTTCATGAAGTTGAATTATAAGGTGCAAAATTACAAAATGCCGCTTTGAGCCTCCCTGAATTAAATTTTTTTAAGTAATAGAGAGACAACTTACACTTGATTGGGGTTGCGCTGTTGCCTTATTTAGAAAGTTTTCTAATTAGCGGCAGTCTTTCTCATCTGAATCAATATCCGGTTTTCAACCAGTGAAAAAGGTAATTACGTAATTAACTTCAGGATCACACAGTTTAAGAAAAAGGGGAGATTTTTAATGTATTCACAAAGAACCCTTATAATGCTGATTTCCTATTAGTTTCTGATTGATTTGAGCTCAAGGCTTATATGCCTTACAGCTTTTTGTTAATTTTGCTTCACATGAACCCGGTCGTTTATTTGTTGTAATTTTATTCGTTAGTAATAGTCATAGCACTAATTTTGATTTGGCTTTTTGGTGTGTTGAATAGTTTGGGAAAAACCCGTTGAAAACGGCTAATATTCTGACTATCAATCTTGTTTATATGATAAAGAATTTTACATTATTGTTGTTCATCCTTTTGAGAACTGCCCTGCTTTTCGCACAGGATACCATTGCACATAATGATTTACTCGATGTGGCAAATGAGAACTACCGTCAGGTTTTCACACAGCCGGAAGAAGCCTTTCAGAAAGCTGCTCTCATCAGGCAACAGGCACAAGAGGAAAAAAACCAGGAAGCCGAATTATGTGCAATTTCAACGCAATGCGTCTACTATGATTCAAAAAATAATTTTGAAGAATTAATGGTTACGGCCAAATTATTATATCAGAAAGCTGAATCCTACCAAAACCCTGTATATCAAACATCTGCCAAAATCGACCTTTTCAATGCCTATGCCTTTAGCGGTCTGTATGATAAAGCTTTTGAGCAATTGAAACATGCCGAAAAAATCATCCGAAAGGCTGAAAATGAAGAATTGATGACCATTCTTACCCGGGTGAATCTGTTCGTTGCCTTTTCGAATTATTATTTTCTCCAGAAAGATTACAAAAGCCAGCTAAAATACCTCAAACTGAATGCTCATGAATATGAAAAGCTTCCAGAGGAAAAATATAAGGAGCGATTCAGGTATATCGACTATTCCAATCGCAGCAGGGCTTTTATCGATCTGAAAAGCATTGATTCAGCTGAATATTACGCCAGGTTATCGCTTTCAAAAGAAAGTGGATACGAACGAAACGACATTCAGTTTTCAAACTTTTTGGTTTTGGGAAGAGTGTCAACTGCGAAAGCTGATTTCAACAATGCTGTGAGTTATTTTAAAGAAGCTGAAAAAGTAAAGGGATATAAAAACCACCTGAACCTGCTGATTCTTTACGAAAATCTAATTAAAGCATACACGGCGCTTGATGAACACGAAATAATCAGGGCATACGAAGTCAAACGGGATTCGCTGAAGCTGGATATTTCTGAAAATAAAAATAAATCGCTGCTAACTATACTTCAAGAAAAACAAACTGATACTACAAAGCAGTATTTGTATCTGTTGGTTTTTTTCGTAGTGTTGATGGGGGTATTCATGTTTTTCTTTATCAGAAAAAACAGGATATTGCTTCGTCAGGAAAAAATCAGCCGGGAATATTTGAAAGAAAATCCAGAGAACAAAAGCAGTGAAGATTATTCAAAACTTCTGGAAATGCTAAAAAATAATGATCCGGCCTTTATGCCCTATTTTATGGAAGTTTACCCTGACTTTACACCAAAACTGAATAAGAAAAATCCCAAATTAAATCAGTCTGACATTGATTTCTGTGCCCTTTTGAAGTTAAAAATACCTACCAACGACATTGCCAAATATAAATTTATCACGATAAAGTCAGTGCAGAACAAGAAATATGTGATCCGAAAAAAACTCGACATTCCCAAAGGAGTAGATATCTATAATTGGTTTAGCTTATTCTAAACTGCTGATACTGAGTAATTGAATCTTATTATCACTGACAAGAAGTTTTCGGGAATGTACTTTCTGATACAATTAAGGAGAATTGAGGTAGGTACTTTTTTTGATTTCCCTCCCACTTAAGGTAAGTTTGCGATTAATTCAAGATTAATTTACTTTAAACATTAAACACTATGCAAATTTTACGCTCCTTTTTTCTTGCCAGTATGCTTTTGGTTCTGCATATGGGTTCACTTAACGCACAATGGATTCCAACCAACGGACCTTATGGTGGTTCAACAAACTGTATCGTATCCAATGACACTGATGCTTTTGTCGGAACTTATGGTGGCGTATTTCGTTCCACAGACAACGGTGAAAGCTGGACAGCAGTCAATAACGGTCTTACCAACAAAGCTATTTATGCACTTGTAATGTCTGGAAGCAATATTTTTGCCGGTACCGGAGGAGGCATCTTTCTTTCGACCAACAATGGTGAAAGCTGGACTTTAACCAATACAGGTATGCCCGAATTCGCAAGTGTGACATGCTTCGCAGCTTCAGGCGACAATATCTTTGCCGGAACCTGGGATGGTTTATTTCTGTCAACCGATAATGGTTCCAATTGGACAGCTGTAAATACAGGCCTCACGAATACTGCCATCAGAGCTCTTGCCGTTTCGGAAAATAATATTTTTGCCGGGACACTGGGAGGAGTTTTCATTTCAAATGACAATGGTGACAATTGGACAGCAATAAATACAGGACTTACGAACACAAGTATGAGTGCTTTGACGGTATCGGGTTCTAATGTCTTTGCCGGAACCAGCGGTGGCGGTGTTTTTCTGTCAACCGATAACGGCACAAACTGGTCAGAAGTGAATACAGGACTTACAAATATGACTATTCAGGCCTTTGCCATTTCAGGTTCTAATCTCTTTGCCGGAACCAATGGTGGCGGCGTTTTCCTTACAACCAATAATGGTACCAACTGGACAGCAGTTAATACAGGCCTGAGCAGTGGTGAAATCACAACACTTGCGGTAAGTGGATCAAATATCCTCGCCGGTACTTTTGGTGTCGGCATCTTTAAGACCAGAGACAATGGTGGTACCTGGTACGAGTCGAATCAAGGTCTGGCAATCACGACTATTCCTGCCTTTGCGGTTACTAATACATACCTCTTTGCCGGGACTTTCGCAGGAGTTTTCCGTTCATCAGACGAAGGTGAAAGCTGGGAGAAAGTCAATTCAGGCCTCTCACATGTTGATATTTATGCCATGGCAGTGCTAGACAGTGACCTTTTTGCAGGGAGCTTTAACGGAGGTGTGTTCCGATCTTCTGACAATGGTGAGAGTTGGACAGCAGTCAATAACGGCTTGACGAATATCAATATTTACGCCCTAGAAGTTTCGGGCTCTAATCTTTTTGCCGGAACCTTTGGCGGTGGTGTATTTTTGTCAACCGATAATGGTGCCAGCTGGACGGAAGTCAATTCGGGCCTGACGAATACCTTAGTAAGTACACTTGGGATTTCTGGCTCAAATATCTTTGCCGGAACCTATGGCGGGGTGTTTCTTTCCACTGATAATGGGGCAAGTTGGACCGCTGCTAATGAAGGATTACCTGGTGGGGCTTCTGTGAATGCTTTTGCTTTTTCGGGCTCTGATATTTTCGCCGGAACAGGCAGCCATGGTGTATTTCGGTCAACCGATAATGGTGCCAGTTGGACGGAAGTTAATAACGGAATTACCAATACTTCATTTCGTGCAATGGCTGTCGCCGATGATAATATCTTTGCCGGATCATATGGCGGTGGGGTGTTTCATTCTACCAATAATGGCGAAAGCTGGACAGAGATTAACGAAGGCCTGACAAATACCAGTGTTGCATCTTTCGCCTTTGCAGGTCCATATATTTTTACCGGAACCGACTCTGGAAGTGCCTGGAAGCGTTTACTTTCTGAGATAATTACCGCTACCCCTTCACATGATATGCCGGACAAGCTGTCGCTGTTTCAGAACAGTCCAAATCCATTTAGTTCGACAACTACAATCAGGTTCAAAACTGATAAAGCAGATTTTGTTAAGTTGACAATATATGATATGCGGGGACAGGAAATTGAAACACTTGTGAATGAGCAAGTTCAGGCCGGAACACATGAGGTGATTTGGAATGCAAGGTCTTATACCGGAGGAACCTATTTCTATAAATTATTCGTTGGAAAAACTGTTGAGACAAGGAGGATGATTCTGGTAAAATAAAGGACTAAAATCGATCCTCTTCACTAGTTCTATTGTCGGTTAGTACTGAATCCTGATCAGTCGCCTGAAAGCATAAAACTAATTTTATACTTTTACGGCGACTGATTTTTCTTCATAAAAACCACCTAAAGAAAAGATGATAAAAGAAGTAAAAGAAAGTTTCAAACTGACAGGCCTGAAGCTTGATGGCAAAACCACCAATCAAAACATGCAATCGGCAAAGGATTGTGGTAGTTTATGGCAAAAATTTGAGACAAATAAAATTTTCGACCGCATCAAAGGTAAGCTTTCCAACGAAATTTATGCCGTTTACTACGAATATGAAAAAGACGAAAACAGCCCTTTTTCGTATTTTATCGGATGCAAAACGAGCGCCGGCTACAATCCTCCCGAAGGTCTTTCGGAATTGATAATACCAGCACAAAAGTATGAGAGGTTTCTGGCAAAAGGCCCAATGACAGCTTGTATTACGGAAGCTTGGAAGAATATCTGGGCATCAGATTTGAATCGAAAATTTGGATTTGATTTTGAGATTTACGATGAAAGAAGTCACGACTGGAATAATGCAGAAGTAGCTATCTTTATCTCAATTGCTGAGGAAGAATAATTCGAAACATCGTTCAACCAAATTACATTTTCCTGTTTTTCAATATTTTATTTATTCGCTCAGACTAGGGGTTGATATTTTTGCTTTTAAGCATGATGAAAAGATAAGCCTGTAATTCTTCTTTCGCTCTGAAAACAATTATGTTCACACAAATCTTCCAGCAATAAGCTTCTGACTACTCTGTATCAACATCTTAGCACCTTTCGAAAAACTTCAAACATGCTTGCTTCATTTTTCCCAAAACACATATTACGCAAAATCCGCAATTGTTTCATCAAAATCCTAAATCACCTAACTTTGCTCGCGAAAAATCAGATCATTAATCTCTACCTATGAAAAAGAAAATACACTTAACTATGATCGTAATGCTGATGTTGACCAGACTGCACGCACAGGAAATCTCTTATCCCGAAACCCGCATGGACGATGTGCAGGATGAATATTTTGGCACACTTGTAAGCGATCCCTATCGTTGGCTCGAGGACGACAATTCTGCCGAAACAGCGGCCTGGGTAACCGCTCAAAACAGTATCACACGGGCTTATCTGGAAAATATTCCCTTTAAGGATGCGCTGGAAAAAAGACTCGAAACCATCTGGAATTATCCTAAAAGTGGCGTGCCTTTTAAAAAAGGCGGCCGTTGGTTTATCTTTAAAAACGATGGCTTGCAAAATCAGAGTGTGCTATACACCATGAAAGATCCAGCCGAAAAACCTCAGTTACTGCTCGATCCCAATAAATTTTCGGATGACGGCACTGTTGCGCTGGGAAATCTGAGTCCGTCTAACGATGGCCAATACCTGGCTTACAGCATCAGCCGTGGCGGCAGCGACTGGAACGAAATTGTAGTGATGGAACTGAACAAAAAATCGATGCTGGCCGATACAATAAAATGGGTCAAATTTTCGGGTATCTCCTGGTTTGGTGATGGCTTTTTCTACAGTGCATACGATGCTCCCGCAGAAGGCATGGCACTTAAAGGCAGCAACGAGTTTCACAAAGTTTATTACCACAAGTTGGGAACACCACAGGAGGCTGACCAGCTTATTTTTGAAGACAAACAAAATCCACAGCGAAATTTTTATGCCTACCTTACCGACGACCAACAGTTTTTGATGATCAGTGAGTCGCAAGCTACATCAGGCAATGCACTCTATGTAAAAAATACCAAGAATATGGAAAGCGAATTCATCAAAATAGCTGATGGATTTGAAAAGGAGTATGGGGTGGCAGATCACCTGGAAGGCAAGCTGCTGGTGATGACCAATGATGGAGCACCCCTGAACAAGGTGATGTTGGTAGATCCGTTAAATCCTGAAAAATCGAACTGGGAAACCCTGATTCCTGAAACGAAAAATGTGCTTCAGTCGGTACAACTTGTGGGTGATCTGATCTATGCACAATACCTCGAAGATGCTCAAAGCAAAGCTTATTTTTATGATTATACGGGCAAAAAAATTCATGAGCTCGAGCTTCCTGCACCCGGAAGTATTGCAGGTTTTAGTGGCGACCGTGGTGATGATCGTGTCTTTTATGGTTTCACCTCTTTTACTTTTCCATCAAGTGTTTATGAATATGATCTTAAAGTGCACCAATCAAAGCTGTACAGCAGCAGTGAGGTAGCTTTCGATCCGGAAGATTATATTACTGAACAATTGTTTTTTACAAGTAAAGATGGCTCTCGCATTCCAATGTTTATCGTGCATCACAAATCGGTGCACAAAACTGGTGACAATCCGCTTTTACTATACGGCTATGGTGGTTTCAACGTAAGCCTTACCCCTACGTTCAGTGTTTCGAGGTTACCATTTTTGGAGCAAGGCGGAATCTTTGTAATGGTAAACCTAAGGGGCGGTGGAGAGTACGGTGAAGACTGGCACAATGCAGGCACCAAATTAAATAAACAAAATGTTTTTGATGACTTTATTGGTGCGGCTGAGTTTTTGATTTCGGAAAAATATACCAATCCGCAAAAAATTGCTATCATGGGTGGTTCCAATGGCGGATTACTCGTAGGAGCCTGTATGACACAACGTCCTGAGCTGTTCCGTGTTGCCATCCCCATTGTTGGAGTGATGGACATGCTTCGCTATCATCTTTTTACTATTGGCTGGGCATGGGCAGGCGATTATGGCCGCAGCGACGACAGCCCCGAAATGTTTAAATACCTGTATGGCTATTCACCACTGCACAACATCAAAAACGGCATCGAATATCCTGCTACACTAGCTATTACAGCAGATCACGATGATCGGGTAGTGCCTGCACACACCTTCAAGTTTATGGCCGAACTGCAAGCCAAACATCAGGGTAATAATCCGGTGCTTGTGCGCATCGAAACACAAGCCGGCCACGGAGCAGGAAAACCCACTTCCAAGCAGATCGAAGAAAGCGCCGATATGTATGGATTTATCATGTTTGAACTAGGAATGAAGCCTGACTTTGAATAGTTTACAAATAGTAATTCATGGTTTAAAAGACGCACATCACATGCGTCTTTTTTTATTAAGAAATGTTTTAAATTGCGTTTCTATAGGTTTTTTTTCACTTTATACCAACAGATTTTCTATTTTTGATCTCATCAACTAATCAATTATTGTACTATTGAAATACATATTTAATTATTATTAACATCACAATAACCATGACCATAATTAGATTCAAATCATGTAGTATGCCAATACTGCTAGGAATATTTATGTTTTGCATGAGTAATGTTATCGTGGCTCAAAAGGCACCAATGAAATTTGGCAAGATAGATCAAAAAGATCTGGAGATGACACGATATGAGGCTGATACTAATGCCAAAGCCT